>MEQL01000026.1 GCA_001770205.1 Bdellovibrionales bacterium RIFOXYD12_FULL_39_22 | reverse complement strand
TTTGGTGATAGATAAGGCTTAAGTGAATGGGCCAATTTACTACTTCCTCCGATTGAATATAACTTTTGTACTATTTCCTTAACCCATAAATGGTTGATAACCAGAATTGCTCCCTAAGGTTGGAGATAATATCAGCCCCTATTAATTCGGCAATAACGTAGTTATGAACATAAAATGGATCAATACTACGAAATGAATCGTATGCCCATACATCAGGATTATTTTCTCCCAAAGACTGAAATCTATTCAAATAATGCTTAGAGGCCAGGCTCGAATCTTTATTAAGATCAATTTCAAATAAAAAACTTATTCCACATCTAATAGATTCAATCGTCTCAATTTCACTCATGATTTGCTTTTCTTCTTCGTTAAGTACTATCCCATGGCAACGCTTTAAAACCTGAAAATATACGGAACAACCATTTTAGCCAGGTGTCACTATGAAGGACTTACTGAAAACAACCGTTTTGCTTTTAACTTGCTGGTTATTTCAACCAAAAGCATAATTATCAGGAATGTCACTTGCCCGATACTGAAAGCATGAAATTTAATGCGTTTGGCATGCTTCAAGGAATTGCTTCGGAGAAATAATTAAAATATTCAAATACTTCTTGAGAGGTAGAAGGTCTTGCTTGTCACCAGTCACAATATAATTGGCATTACCACAGACGGCAGCTTCGAGTATCCGATTGTCGGAATCTTTTCTTTTTATTAAAGTAATCTTTTCGCTAGGAAGCACAAAAGTGGCCACCTTGTCGATAGCAGAAAGCAAGATTGAAACTTCCTTTGTTGAAAGAGAAAACTTAGGATCTAAAAGAACTCTTTCAATTTCATCCCGAATACTAGGGGAAAGAATTAATTCAATTTTTTTTGAAATAACAAGGCTCAGCACTTTTTCTGGTAATCCGCCAAAAAGGAGTGCAGAAATAATTACGTTGGTATCGATTACAGCTCGGATTTTCATTTGCGATAAGAATCCACAAGATCTTCGACGTCAGATGGCCGAAGGCCAGAGCTCTTTGCCTTTTTTCGTAATTTTGATTTGATTTGTGCAATTTCCGAGTGCTCCATGTATTGTCGTAATGCTTCTCGAATAAATTCGCTTAGCGTGCGATGCTGTTTTTTTGCTGTTTTTATTATCTCTACTTCCATTTCTGGAGGCACCGAAAATGCTAAAACTTTCGTTGTTCGCATAACTTCTCCTAATTTATGAGTTATACTTAGTATAACCCATAAACGTAAATAAATCAAGCCTTGAAAAAGCGGGTATTCTTCTAAAACCTAATCAATTTTTCAGATTTAAGAGAGAATAATATTTCCATAGCAATTAGGCGATGGAAAATTATTTTTTATCCAGGAGGGATAGCGTGGAAAAAATTATTATTATTAACGAAAGTTCTCAAGTTTCAACTTCTTTTCAAAAAGAAAAAGTAGAGGATTTGCTTTATGAATTTCTGAGAGACCGAACTCCACTGACAGAGATTGTCAAGCGACAATTAAAAGTACTCATCAACGACTGGAGTGCGGGCGTAAAATCGGAGTCAATGTAGCGTAAATTACCAGTCTTGATCGATCAACTTCTCTGTAGTGTATAATAACAGGAATACAAGAAGGAGTTGATCAGATGAAAGAAAAACGAAAACGAATATCAGACACAGTTAAGCACCAAGCTGTAGATGATTATATCTCTGGTGCTAGAACGGCCAATGAAATTGCCGAGGAACTTAACGTCGCACCACAAACCATTTATGCCTGGCGAACATCTTTAGCAGAGAAGACGAAGGGTATTAGAGTTGATGAGCTTATGGCCAGTGGTAATCCAAAGGAGCAGACAAAAAAGATTGTGCAACTAGAGGACGAAGTTGCGGAATACCAAAAAAAAGTTGCAGAGCAAGCAATTAGCAAGCAATTATCATAGACCTTTTAAAAAAACTCCACTTCCCGAGGATCTCAGCACCGGAGAGCGAATTGACTGGATTGATCGCCACTACCAAGAAATTGGGACGAAACAAAGGGCGTGTGAAATAATGAAAATATCAATGTCAACATACTACGCCGATCCTAAAATCTCTAGGGCAGAACAAGAAGAACGAGATGCAGATGTCAGAGATAAAATAGAGCAGTTGAGGATAACTTACAAACGTGCCGGGTACCGCCCGCTAGTTCATCACCTGAAAAGAAGTGGAATTTTCATTGGGGAAAGGAAGCTCCGGCGGATAATAAAAAAATTTAATCTTCAAATCCGTCCCCGAAAACAGTTTATTAAAACGACTGACTCTAACCACGACTGTCTTACTCACCCAAATCTTATAAAAGATATGACCATTGATAATATTAATCAGATGTGGGCCGCGGATATAACCTATATTCGAATCAATAACGGATTTGTTTTTCTAGCTGTAATTCTAGACCTCTACTCTTGGAAAGTTATTGGCCACGCTATCTCAAAGAGAATCGACGCTGCACTTACTATCGATGCGTTGAAAATGGCGATACTATGCAGGAAGCCTCCACGAGAAGTGATTCATCATAGTGATCGTGGTGTCCAGTATCTTTGTGACGACTATGTAAAGATTTTGAAGGAGGCTGGGTTCCATATATCGTGCTCCAGTCGAGGTAATCCTTACGATAATGCTTGGCTAGAGTCATTTATGAAAACTTTAAAATATGACGAGATCTATATGGGCCATTATGAAACGTACCTGGATGTGGTAGAAAATCTCCCAAATTTTATCGAGGAAGTTTATAACAAAAAACGCCTCCACTCTAGTTTGGGATATATTCCGCCGGAAGAATTTGAAGAGATGATTAAAATAGGATATAACGATTTAAAGGGAAAGGAGAATGATCGGCCAAGATTCACACTTTAGCTACATCGATTCCAGTGAAACGCCCGCACTCCAAATTATTCGTCGATTGAGTACTCGAAAATGTTAAAATCTTTTAGGAAGAAAATTGGTTCACCAAATTGTTTCAACTCTAAAAATGAGGCCATTAGCATGCAAGATGATTTTAATCCAAAGCAATGGCAACTTTTATACAAAGGAAGTACTCCTATTGGGATGTTTACAGTTAGAATTCACCTTGGTCAAATTGGGATTGTTAGCTATATCTGTCTTTTGGAAGAATTTAGAAAGCAAGGATTAGGAGTTACTCTGCACAAAAAAGCAATCGATATGCTCATTGAGGGCAGGGCAACCATTTATGAGGGAGGAACTCTAGAGTCAAATATCCCTATGCAGAAGACTTTCATGAAAAATGGTTGCGAGCATGTTGGGACTAGAGTAATTTATAAAAATAACAGATAAGTGATGAAATAGCATAATACTGGAGAGGCACCTGGCTACATTTTAAGGATATGTGTCATGCAACCATTTTGGCCTTTTGTCATTATGGGGACGTCTTGCATAGGTCCACTTAAGTCAACTATAAGTATTATTTCATATCTTTGTTTTGTATAAATCCTAAGCTTAACAGTCTGTATAGAAGGTATTCGAGCTAATTGATATTCCAAGTTAATATAACAAATGTTAAAATTAAGCATGAGTAATATAATAATAGATAATGATTTAAGATTGAGGCCGATCGATCTAGAGCAAGACCTTGAGAATGCTTTGAGATGGTATAGCGACCCCGAAGTGCTATATTTTTCAGAAGCGTCAGATGTGCCGTTTGACAAAACTTTAACGATGGGGATGTATAACTATTTTCTAAAACGAGGAGAGGTTTACATTATCGAAGTCCTAAGGGGCGGAAATTGGTTCCAAGTTGGAGATGCTGTAATAACTCAAGATTCCATACCCATAGTGATAGGAGAAAAAGAGTTTCGAGGAAAAGGATTCGGGAAAAGAGTTTTGAGAATGATGGTTAATAGAGCAAAAGAGATTGGTTATGAAAAAATGACAGTTAGTGGTATTTATACATACAACCATCGCTCGCGTCACATATATGAAACCGCAGGCTTTAAAGTTGTCGATACTAAATTGGATGATGAAGGTCGCGAAGTTTGGATAATGACTTTTGAGATAAATAAAAGGACGGGGCAATAGTAGCTCTTTATTTTGAATAATCGAGATCCTTCAAGATTTTGTTGATAAACAGTCAACTAGACTTACTATGCTCCAGATGAGGGACGTCTTGAATAAAACCGTTTTACTTTCAGTTGAGCGTTCTTTCAACTCAAGTATGCTCTGATGGTACTCTAAAAATATCAAGTAAGTGCACACCTCTCCCCAGGCCAGCTAAGAGATTATGAAAAAATATTACCGCCAAGAAATTTAAATATTACCGTATAGGACAAGCATTGATTGACGAATTTAGTGATTCTATTGTTATATATAATCTTACCAAGAAGCCATGCGAGCGCTCCACTATGCCAAGGGAATAAAATGAAGATAAAATTGCTATCAAAATCGCTGATTCCATTTAAATACAGTACGGCACTCCCTAACTGCTTCACTGTTGAGCTGATGGTTCATGCACTGGAATTTCACAATAGTTCAAATAGCGATATTAAAATTAAAGAGATTTCTCTTACTTTAGTTAGGGGGAAAAATAGAGTACACACCCAGTATTTAACGCAAGGGATTCTCAAAGAAGAAATTAGAAAATTTTCAACGCAAATAAATAAGTCCATTAAACACTTCCCGCCATCCGTGGAAATTTGGCTCTCTCGAAGCGCAAAAACACTTAATCCCGTTATGACAACGACATCGCTAAGGCCGTCTAGTAGAGTTGTTATTGGAAATCAGTTTTTATCGTTAAGAAATATTATGCCTACTAAATTGGTTGTTGAAGTTCTATACGCTGAAGGAAGTAAAAACAAAACTGTAAGCAGATCATTTCCGTTGCGAGAGCGTTCTTTGAAAAATAGCTACTGCTTACCACTAAGAGGCACGGCCTGGGGATTGCTGGGGCCAACCGCGGGAACCAGCCATCATCGGCAGGCTGCTTCGCAAGAGTTTGGGTATGACTTTTTACTCTTTGATGAGAAAGGGAAAATTTGTAAAGGAAAGGGTCTAAAAAATGAAGATTATTTTTGCTTTAAAAAGCCAATCCTGGCTCCTGCCGACGGAATCGTTCTTGTTGCCAGTGATGGAATGGAAGAAAACCAAAAACTGGGAGACGTTCCACCACTATCGAAGGATAAAATTAGCAAGTTTGGTTTATTACACGCGCTTGCTGGCAATATAATTATCATCAAGCATAAGAACAACGAATATAGTTTTTTGGCCCACTGTGCATATAACTCGATCAAGGTAAAAATTGGAGATAAAGTAAAAAAAGGACAACGACTTGCCTTACTTGGGAACACAGGTAATTCAACTGCTCCACATTTGCATTATCACTTGATGGATGGCCCAGATTTTTTAGTTAGTCGATCGCTTCCCATTACGTTTGATAATATCAAACCTTATCCTTGGTCGGAAGAAGAGGTTTTTCAATTCTGGGATGTCCGAGATCCAATGGTCACAACCAATTAAGTCGGTAAGAAAAATTCGAAATTGATCAGTTGCTTATGGAGAAAGGATAGTTTAATAAAAACGAGCAGTGACCTTGTGCATACCAGGTAGTATGAGGGACGTCTGGATACGAGCGTTTTACTTTTGATCCGTATTACATGGCCAGAGTTTTTTGAGCTTTATTTTTAATAACCAAATTTCAAGTCGACGATATTATTAAAATCGTATTGGTTTCAAGCGAAACACCTTTTTGACATAACCATTTTAAAATAAAATAGATTATGCTAATTTAATTCAAGCTTATGTGCGCTAGGCACAAGCTGTATTTAACAAGTTAGCAATAACCCGGAGAGGCCCAGCGATGGGAGGCC
>MEQL01000025.1 GCA_001770205.1 Bdellovibrionales bacterium RIFOXYD12_FULL_39_22 | reverse complement strand
TAACTATTTTTCAAGGATGGCAGATAAATCAGACTAAATCACTGACTGCTGTGAAAGCCTTACATTTTATCTCTTGCAAAATATAATCAACAGTGTTTCTTTTTTCTATTTTTCCACCTAACGTTTGAGCAACTATTTCTGCTGATTTATCTACAGAAATGTTTTTAAACCCTATATCAACGCTTAGACGGGTGTTATCTCCTGGTTCAAAAAAAAGATATTGGGCACTATCGAGGATGCTCTGGGCATGTGCCGTCGTAAGCGTAATCCAAAGAGTGGCCACCATAAGGAGATGAAAAATTTTTAAAAGCAAATTATCTCCAGTAAAAAGAGTACAATAAAAGTATAAATGAATATGCTTAAAGTTGAATTAGGAGGAAAATTCTGCCAAGGAACTTTAGTTCATTGGTGCAAACGATAGGGAATACAGCAAGGCAGTCAAGGAAGGTGATCTTTTATCGGCCAGACATCACAAATTTGTAGATTGAAAAAAACTGTGTAACTGATCCGCCGAGGACAAAGAAATGCCATATAGAGTGGTTGTAGGGAATTTTATTATCTGCCACATAGAAAAAAACACCAAGGCTGTATATTAGTCCACCAATAAAGAGCAGTAAGAACCCCCAAAGCTCTAAGTGCGAATAGAGAGGGCGAATAATCATGATGGAGATCCATCCCATGCCGAGATAGCTGATAAGTCCAAGGCGACGAAATTTGTGAATAAAGAAAAGTTTGTAAAAAACACCTATTACGGCCAGACCCCAAACTGAAAGTGGCCAGACCGGACTTAACACTCCTTTAAGTGTAATAAGAAGATATGGAGTATATGATCCGGCTATCATCAGGTAGATTGCTGCGTGATCAACTTTTTTAAAAAACTGTTTTGCTGTTTGATATGGTATTGCGTGGTAAAGGGTCGATGCTAGAAAGAGAAGGATTATCGAAGTTCCGTAGATGATAGCACTAGCAAGTACTGCTCCTTGCTGCATATCTATTGCTCGGAGTAACATTAAAACGAGTGCAATGATTCCAAAGATAGTGCCGAATCCATGGGTTATACTGTTAACTAACTCTTCTCCGAAGGAGTATTCTTTGGCCAATGCTTCTAAATGAGTTTGTTTCATAATTTCTCCGAGGGTGATTGTAGAGATCAGTCCAGGGTATGTATAATTAAATATGGGGGGAGGAGGCAAATTAGGGGCAATTTTTTTATGGTAATTGACTAAATTGTACAAGCAGACTATTTTGTTTTGTATGTTCCCATTTGATACAAAAATTCTATTAAATTCAGTGGCGGAAATAATTTGCACAGTAGATAACAATCGAGTTTATACCTGGATGAATCGTGCTGGTATAAATTTCTTTGGAGAGAATGCTATTGGTAAGGAGATTTCCTATTTTTTACATAATCCAACCGAAGATTACAAAAACATTCAGCCAGTTTTAAAAGATAGTGAGCAAGTTTTTTGTGTAATTAATTGGCAGGAACGAAAAGATGGAGTCCCTAGATTAATGTCCTGGTGGCGTAAAAAAATTCGTAACGATGATGGACTAATTATAGGGGAAGTGCTTACTGGCCGCGATATTACTGAGCGAAAAATGGCAGAGATAGAAAAAGATCAATTGATTTACAAACTCAAAAAGCGAAATAGTGAACTTGATTGTTTGTATGCTTTTTCTAAGTTAGTACAACGCCCGCAGGTTACGGCCTCGGATATTTTAAAAGATACTCCGCAAATAGTTATAAATGGCCTTAACTTTAAGGAATTTGCTTCTTGTAAAATTACATTTCAAGATCATAGCTACAATACTGACAATTTTGTGGAAAGTCGCTGGGGCCTTTCACGAAATTTAATAGTAAATGGGGCCGTGGTTGGGCGGATTGAAGTTTATTACGAGCGCAATTTCCCCCAAGCAGATCAGGGACCTTTTTTTAAAGAAGAGGTTCATTTACTTGATGCAATCAGCGATAATATTAGCAAAACAGTTGAGCGTTTAATTAATGCTCAAGAGATTATTGATGAACGCCAAAAATTACAGGATGCCAATGTCACTTTGAAAAACGTTTTGTCTAGACTAGAAGAAGAAAAGGCCGCCATTAAAGAGAATATTGCTTTGAATATTGAAAAAAATATTATTCCATTAATTGATGGGCCGGTTGCCTCGGATGTGGAACTTTTAAAATCTAACTTAAACAATATAACAAGTGATTTCTATAGGAAAATTGTTAATTTAAAATACAATCTAACGCCTACTGAAATAGAAATTTGTCGGTTAGTAAAAGTTGGAAATTTGAGTAAAAAAATAGCAGAAATTATGAATATTTCTTATGCAACAGTGACTACGCATAAAAAGAATATTCGGCGAAAACTAAAAATAAGTAATTCAAGCACAAATCTTAGAACTTATTTAAGCGAGCTGCTCTAGTATTTTAATTGCCGTCTTTTCCAGAAAATCCACGATCCCAAATATATCCCATTTTACGATTGAAGGTAGAGTCGTCTTTGGAGTGTCCTTTGATTAGTCTGGTTTCTAAATCACTAAAAACGCCTTCTTGTTCTTTGGTTAAATTTGTTAGCATTTTTTTGTTGGTGACATTTTCAATTTTAAAGCTGCAAAAAGAAATTAGCTTTGCCAAACGATTTGCCTCTGTTTCCAGCATTCCGTAGATTTCAAAACCGCCACGATTATCTTTGGAGACTAGGTTTTTTCCGCTGGCATTTTCAATTTCTTCAGTAGTAAATTCGTCGGCAACTTCTTCTATGAATTTGCGGTCTTCTTCGGTGACAACATCTTTAAGTTTGGAAGAATGTATTTTAAGTTTGGCCATAAATTATTTGCCCGATTTTTTTAGATTTTGATAAAGCTTATCGTAAAAGAGAGTTTTTTTGCAAACAGAGTATAAGTTTTTATGATGTGATTTTATGTTTCCAATAGCTTTAACTTTTTCTTTTAAATCTCGATCGTTGGCCTTAAGAAATAATATTTTTATTTTTCCAAGTAATGATAGTTCAGCACCTTTCAATGTTCTCGCGCGCTTCATAAAAAAACTAGGGAGGCCATCAACACTATTAAGCACTGGAATAGCATCAGATTTAAAGTCTTTTCTGATCAGGTAGGTGGGATATGATAGTCTAGTATCAATTTTTAATTCGTTGATGGCGTCTAGGAGTTGTTGAAAAAACATTTCAAAATTCTCCGGAATTAAGTCAGTGGTATCTAAATAGTGGGGAATTTCTCCCAGCGGATATTCCTTTAGGATGCAGGCCAATGTTTGCTCTGGCCATTTGATTAAATCAATCTTTTGCATGATAGGTGCTTTCACTTCTTCTATTTTATATCAATGATTAACTACTTTGGTAGATAAAAAGTGGCCGTATGCAAATATGTAGGTTGAATGTAAAAAAATGAGGTGCTAGAATTTAGAGATAAGTGGATAGGAGACAAAATGATAGAGTGTTTAGCGCTAGAGATGCCGGACTATTTTACTCATCTATTAAAAGTAAATATGAATTCTGCAGACTTTGTTTCAAAAAATATAAATACTCAATGGGCACAAAGTGAATCCTTCCAGGCAGTCTCTAATCTTGTTTTTAAAAGTAATGGTAGTGGCCCACTTACTGCAGAAGTGTTGATAAAAAATTTAGGTTGGACGGGGATCCGGAATCGTATGTCTGCGGCATATGTATATTACAAGATTAATAATTTTTTCTCCGAGATAGATGATTATTCTTTGATTAAAGATCTTTTGATTTTCGAAGGGAAGTTAAAAAAATATTCTGTAGAAGGGTATTCCCGTGGATTGTTGTTAGCAATTTATTTGAAGTTTGTAGATATTGAGTTGATTGATAATGGCCACTTGCATAGCGAACATTGCATTGCTTCTATACCAGATTACGTTATTGATCTTTTACCGTTGGCAAGCAGTAAGATAATTAAAATTGATTGGATACTACTGGCCATGGCCCATTTCAACTTTTTTTTAGGACTGGCCGAACTAAAGAAGAGTTTGCAGGGTAAGCTTAGCTTTGCTCAAATTTATGCAAAATTGAATATTGGACAGAAAAACATTTATATGAAGAATATGTTGAATTATGCATATTCAATCAATGAAGAAGATAACTTTATTAATGATATGGTCGAATAGCTCAGAGCTTTTTTATGAATCATGAAAGTAGTAATAACTCAGTCTGGAAGATGTTAAATGATCTGTCACGCAAGCAAGGAATAACTGAAATAGTTATTAATTCTCCTGATATGGTTTTTGTGGAACGAGCTGGACAATTTATTCAGCTAAATATTCATCTGCACTTTGCTGATATTCAGGATTTTATTAACGATGTTTATGATTTTAATCGGCGAGATGATCATAAAATCTCTCCAATTATGGATGGTAAACTTCCAGATGGTAGTAGAATAAATATTATTCGTCCGCCATACGTCGTTGGCCATGACGCAATTACGATTCGCAAATATCTTCCTCATTTTTCCTCCTTTGAAGAAGGCCATAATGTGTTTGGCCTCAATAGTAAATGGGTGGAGTTTTTGCGAGCATTAGTTTCATCTCGAATTAATTGTATTGTGGCCGGAGGAACAGGGGTGGGGAAGACAACTTTTATGAATTTGTTGTTGCATGAACTTCCAATCACTGATCGAATTGTTACTATTGAAGATACGATTGAATTATCTATTGCGGTGCCAAATTGTGTGCGACTAGAGTGTAGGAATTTTGTAGGAAGTGATAAGCAACAAATTCATCTACAAATGAGGGATCTTATAAAAAATGCGCTGAGAATGCGGCCAGATAGAATAATTATTGGAGAAGTGCGAGGTGGAGAGATCTTTGATTTGTTGCAAGCAATGAATACTGGACATGAAGGGAGTATGAGTTCTATCCATGCTAACTCTACCAGTGAGGCCTTGTTAAGAATGGAAACGTTATACTCCTTGGCCGGAATGGATATGGCCGCGGCGGTGATAAAAAGACAAATTGCTGCGGCAGTAGATATTATTATTCAATTGGGCCGCGACCGTAATGGCCATCGAATAGTCTCTTCTATTTCGGAATTAACCGGGATGGAAGGTGATAATCTACTTTTACAAGATATTGGGGTAGAAGAGAATGGTATTTTAGTGGAAAGTGGCCTAGTCCCCAGTATAATGGAAAAGATGCATCAGCGATCGGGAATTAGTCTGGAATTTTTTTCATGAGAAAGTGCTTGGCCTTTGGATATATTATTTTGGTAGTTAATTTAACTTCGTGTAGCACCGTTGTTTATAAATCTTCTAGTGAAATTCCAGTGGCAATTTCAAAACGTTCCTGTTGTAAGGATAATTTCGTGGTGGAAGGGGTTACAAACTTTTATCTTTGGGGAGTTGTGCCAGCAGAGCGGACAGTGTGGCTTGACCATGAGATAAGAGAAAATGCGATGACGGCCGGAGCACATCTGGTTATTGAAGAATATCAAACAATGTATAGTTTGTTTTTGACTCTTATTTCTTTTGGAATGTATTTTCCAGTTAACTATAAAATTATTGGGCAAGGAGAGAAGATATCCATAAGATAGTTTTAATATATTTTCTGTTTTTATTCTCTTTGTTTTTTGCATCGTGTGCTTCTGGGATTCGTTTAACCCCGCGAGGCTGTACTACTACCGCAGATTGGAGTGATCAGATCAATGCTAAAGATGAAAATTACTTTAGATATGAGAGATCCATTTTGATGCCAATTGGCCATATTGTTTCACAGGAAGTGCGTTTGAAATCATTTTTGCGAGAAGATGGAATTAATTGTGATAAGCTGTCTGCACTAAAAGTTACCATTAAAAATAGATGGTGGGATGTCTTGTTCTCCTTTGTACCTTTTGTTTCCTCCAAAACTTTATTAGTTGAAGGAATTCATTCAAGGATATAGTTAAAATTCCAAAAAACAGGTGGAAATTTCCCTAATAAAATCCGACTAATTTGCTTATTAAATCACTACTTCCTTTCACCGATAGAGTGGATAGGTGGTGGCCATGACAATCGATATTCACAGTATTAGTAAAATTTATGAAGAGAGAGCTGTGGTTAATGAGTTATCTCTTAGCGTTAGATCTGGAGAGATTGTGGCCTTATTGGGTGGTAACGGAGCTGGCAAGACGACTTTGCTTAAGATGCTCTCAGGAATTGTTGCTCCCACGATGGGTAAAATAGTTATCAATGGATTAGATTTTAACTCCGGCCGTTTGCAGATTGTAAGGAATATGGGATTTTTAACGAGAGGTATGTCTTTGTATGATAGATTTTCAGTTTACGAAAATTTAGAAATTTTAGGTCGGTTGCGTGATATCCCTCGGCCAATACTAAAGATAAAAATTGAGAAAATGGCCTATGAATTAGAAATGGAAAGCTTTTTATTCAGAAGTTATTCCAAGCTGTCTTCTGGCCAAAAACAGCGATCTTTGATTGCTTCTACACTACTTCATGATCCGGAGATAATAATTTTAGATGAAGTAACAGCAGAACTAGATGTTATTAGTAGTAACTACATTATGGAACTTTTACGCAGGGAGCGAGGACGAGGTAAGACAATCATTTTTTCAACTCATATTGTTAGTGAAGCAGAATATTGTGGAGATCGCTTGGCCATTTTAGATAAGGGAAGTTTAATTGCGTTTGATAGTGCAGATAGCTTAAAAAAAGAAATGAATGCGCTCAATCTTACCGCCGGATTTATTAATCTCGTAAGAAATTATCGAGAGGCCGCATAGTTCATATGAATATTTCTCATCTCAACTTAGTTATTCAAAAAGAGATTAAATATGCGATCCGTGATAAATATTTAATCTTTGCTAATTATATTTTACCTTTTGTTCTTGCTTCGGTGATATTGGCCTTATTATCTGATCGAGTTTTTTTAGCAAGCATATTTAAAAAGGCATTTATACCATCGGCGGTAGATGTAGAAAAAATATATCTTCTGACAGCTGGTGCCGGACAAGCAGAGAGTGTCGATTTTATAAGTGAGTTATCGAAAAACTATCAAGTCGTACCAGTTATTAATAAAGAACTGTCAGCACAGATAGAAAAATTAAATAGATTAGATGGCGAATTAATTGTTCAGCGGAATAGGAATCAAGCTGATTTAGAATGTAGTACAGATCTTCGTGCATATTTACAGAACACAATGTTGAGAGATCTGCTTGTGCAAGAATTAAATTTTGTTAAAAACCAATTACGCATGGGACTAAAGCAAAATCAATTCAGCAATTTATTAGTAATGCGTGGAAGTGAAGGGAGTGCCCTTTTACACTTTGAACTGTATTTAGATGAAATTGATCAAGAGAGTTTAAACAAAGTTGATAAGCTAAAAAATAAATTGCGACAATTTAGAGAACTTCAGATGGAAGAAAAAATGGTGAAGGCAAAAATCTCAACGCGTGATTGGCGTGATCTTGTTTTTCGCGAATATGATTTAAGTGGAGTAGATAAAAAAAGTAGCTGGGAGGTTGCCAAGATTGTTTCTGTTATGGTGATATATATGTTAATCACAACAATTTTACCTCCACTTATTTTATCTTTTGTTCGAGAACGTGAACATAATACGATTTACTCGCTTTATTTAACGGCCATCAGTGAAGGAGATATTTCTGTTGGTAAATTTGTTGCAGTGGTTGTTCAGGCCATGGCCAGTTTTTTTGCCTATGGAATTAGTTCTTTCACTGTAGTTGTCTATTTTTCCAAAATAGAATCGGGTAGTAGCTCTATTTTTGCGATACCTATGGCAAAAGTTTTTTTGCTGATTTTTTGTATTTTTTCACTAGTAGTGTTGATTACTGCCGCACTTGTTTTTTTAGTGTCCTTTGCCAGTAGTGCTCATCAGGCGCAAATAATTGCTTCTTATTCAATTATGTTTTTGTTGCCGATTGGCCTTTTGGCCATATCTACAAATATTTCACTTCAGGGCATAGTGCTTGTCGTGCCTTATGTTAATGCTATCTTGTTGACCAAATATCTTTTTGTGCAAGAGATTGCTTGGTACCATCTATTTTTTGTTGTGATGAGCAATTGGCTTCCTGCAGGCATAATTTTAGGTCTGACGCGCGGATCTATATTGAAAGAGTTTAAGGCCAAAAAGTCAGAGGACATTTTTGCAAATGCGATGAATGTTATGTCGCAAAATGGGCAGGGCCCAACTGCCGGAGTGGCGATTTTGTTTTTTTTGGTGCTATTTATTTTTAGCTTTTTTTCTAAATTTTATTTTTATAACGTTAATAGTTTTTGGGTGACGATAATAGGAATGGCCATAATTATCTATTTGATGAGTAGAAAGTATAATTTAAACATAGACGATCTTTTTTCGATTGGATGGAAGGACCTGCGTAATTTTCTAGCGGTAGCAGCTCTCTTTTATTTTTACGCGACTTGGGCACATGCATTAGAAAAGAAAATGGGATTTCCTTCTATAGGCCAACAGATGGGTTGGATAACTATTTTGGCCACAATTTGCCACGTTGTTGTTTATGAAATCGCGTTTCGCGGAATTATTTTGGCCGGATTGAGCAAACAGTATGGAGAGCGCATATCTCTTGCTTTAAGTTCATTTTTCTTCGCTATTTTGGGATTTTCATTTATTCAATTCATACCAATACTATTTTTGGGTTTTCTTCTTGGGTATGTGTATCAAAAGAGTAAAAGCCTAATAGCACCTATGGTGGGCCACTTCGTTTTTAAAGTAGCAATACTATTTGCTGTGTAATCGGAAAGATCCAAAGTTTACCAAGTGTTTCCCTTCGGATGGAGTTCTATCGCTGCTAAAAAATTCAGTTACGGCCAAGATAGTTACGTTTACGCCAAGGGCCAAAATAGATTGTGGAACTTGAAAGTTAATCAATTCTTGGCCGGAAGATTCTGCGCCAGTTAGGGCCTTTTGAATTAGTACTTGGTTTTCATCATCAGTGATAATTAATTTAAATTGCTCATAGGTGGTTGTTACTTCCACTTCATTTCCATCATCTAAAGAGATAGTGGTGTATGTTTCAGAAGTAGGATTACTGTCTAAATGCCAGCTGGCATCACTACATTTAACAAAGCGTATTTGTAGTTCGATGTCTGCCAAATCTTGCGTTAAATTTTGAAAAGAGGCAACGTTAACGGAGACGGCCTTATTACCTTTCATCATTTGTTCATCTCGATCATCTTGGCAGTAAACGGCCCTTCCGTCTAAAGTTTTTACTACTTGTAGGTTGGCGGCAATAGAGATTTGCGTAGAAATTAGAAAAGCTGAAAGTGCTAAAAATAATTGCATTAGATGTTTCATAAAAAAATTCCTGATTTTTGAGTATTTAAAACTGGCATGAATATAATGCGCTTTGAAATAAAAAGATATGTGCATTATATTAGTCGGTAAATTTTTCATGGAGTCAGTTATAAATTACGCCATTGCTAAATACTAACGAGAAGGGATATCAAATATTTTCGGTTGACGTAAAATCTTTCCATCGGCCAATTGGCCTTGAATATGGATACGTAGGCGTTCTATGGCCTGAGGATCATCTGGAAGATTAACTACATAGTTTGTAAAATATGGTTTTTGAGTGTCGGGATTTATCTGGGCGGCATGAGTCCGGAATTTAGCGTAATTCCATTGATTATCAATCATGCGCAAAAGTGCCATATCAAGATAGGTATCAAAATCTGAAACATCAAAATAAGTGCCAGAGAAAGTTACTGTTTTATATGTGGAAATCTCCTGAAGTTTATTTAAGTCAGAGATACTGGCCATTTCAAAGGCCGATTTTGCCTCCGAGGAACAAGCGATATTACCATAAAAGAGAGGGTGTGTTCTTTTGGCAAGGGCCTCAAAAAATTTTTTGTAAGATAGATAGATCGGTTTTTCTGAACATTTGACCGGTTGACAGAGGACATGCATTTCTTTGTTGTTTTCTTTTGTAAATGTGTAGTAATGAACGAGAGGACAGCTTTGATATAATCCATCCTCAAAATCACTGCCGTTACCATGTGCTGATTTGATTAAAAAATCTATATCTTTTTTTTCTATCAGATTCATTAATTTTTCTTCAACTCCAATATCATTTTTTATAGAGATTGGAGTATAACCAAGCTCGGCCAATGCCTCCACGTAGTAGTTGCAGTCACGTTCGTCGCTTTCTCCTAACTTATGGCCTCCGACTAGGGCCCCTTTGATAATCCCGTCAAGCAAAAAAAAGTTGTATGGCGGGGCCGTTGCAGGGAGTAAGGCCGATGAAAAGTTGTTAACGCTATTTTGATTTTTAACTTCTAAAGGGAAATGAAGTCGCAGAAGTTCATGTTGGCCATTTTTTATATTTTTAAAAACTAATATAAAGTTTTTTTCTTCCTCTTTTATTAGATCTTTGTTGGGAATACGGAAGAGAATTTTTAAAATGCTTGAACTATCAATTGAAACAGACAATGGATGATAGAGTCCATTGCCATTACGATGTGAAGACCAAGAGGTATCGTCTAGAACAGGCCCAAGATGCCAGGAATTGCTGCCATCTTTTTTTAAGGCGTAATTGGCAGAAACGAAATCTAGATCACTATTGGCAATAAGAATGTTGTAGTTTCCGTTAGAGTTAGGCAGCTGAGTGATCAGAGTTTGAGCGGCCAAAGAACTATTCTGATTGTTGTCTTCGTAATTACTTATAGGAACTTCATGTTTGCGCAAAAAGTCCTTAAGTTTTGTCCGAATAAAGTCATGTTGATTGCCGACTAATTGGTCTTGGTAATTACTACCTGCTAATTTTTGGATGGAGTTGTTTTTAAGCGCTGGTATGGCAAATATTTCTTCTAGTGATTCTGCATTAAAAGGTAATCCTTGGAAATAGCGTTCATTTTTTTTTGTCAGACATTCTAATATGCCTCGATTAAATAGAGTCGTCTCACCTAACGGATTATGGCGATCTTTGCATATCCGATAGAGTTCTTGCATTGTCAGTTCACTTTTGAGTTTTGACGAACAAAAAAGATTTTCCGTTTCGTAGTCCGATTCACTGATGGCCAAGTCATAAAAGGCGAGGTTACTTGTTCCATATTTGGCCAGAAGGTTTTGTTCTTCATTAGAAGGATAATCTAGGTAGGCCAAAATAGAAGAGTAGAGTTCGGATTGATTTCCTTCTAAAATGGTGGCGATTATATCATGAGAATCTTTCTGCATTTTAGGATGATCTGCATATTTGATGGCAATATAAATGGCCAGTTTTTGGCGCAGCAGAGGAACTATTGGCCCAGAGTTAAAAGGGGCCAAGACGGCGTCTAGCTTCATCAAATCAATGACAGCATCATTGTTTTTTTCGTTAACGCTTTCGATATCTAGTGGACTGAAGAGTATTTCATTGTTTGAATATATTGTGCCAATGGATATCAGTTGTAGAAGAGATCTAATGTTTTTTTCTAACGTTTCGGTAGTGGCCGAATGATCCGGATGATTTTGGTTGTGAAGAAAATGCCAGAGCGCATTTGTTTGATTGTTATCGGATAGATCATTTAATAAAAAGGATGAACATCTTGTTAGAAGAGAGGAAAAATTATTTGATACTGATTCATACGTTGCATAATCTTGTTGAAGATTCTCTCTGTCTTGGGTGCAGCGCAAATTGTTTTTATTAAATTTGACAAATAGTTTCTGCCAATCATTTTTACAACTATCAGCGTAAGCGTTGTAGGCCAAAAGCACTATTAGCATGCGCCAAATCCAGAGAGCAATTTTTCTTTTTAAGTAAATATTAGGTGCTATGGTTGAATCCAGATTTTTGTCCCATCTTTTACAGCGTTATATATCTCTTCAACCTCATTGTTGCGAACAGCAATGCAACCGCGTGTCCAGTTGAAACGATAGATAAAATCATTGGATATATCTTCGTAGTTTTCAAAACCCAAGGCCTCAAGAATCTTGGCCAGAATTCCCGGATCATTTGTCTCTCCGTGAATCATAATATCACCGCCGGGAGATTTACTAAGATCGTTGGCGCGTTTGATGTCATTCTTATCTGGATAACTTATGCGCAACGCCTTGTGATAGTCACTATTGGGTTCATGTGCCGAGATGGTGTATAAACCTTCAGGAGTACGAAAGTCTCCCTTATATAATTTTGATCCGGTGGGATTTAGTCCCAAGGAAATGCGATACTCTTTAAATGCTTCGCCATTTTTCATTAGAAATAGTTGTCGAGTTGATTTAGAAATAAAAATCAAATCGGCCTTCTGATTAGGAGAGCGCTCTTCTACTAATTCTGGCAACTCTCTGGGAGTAACTTTTTTTAGATACTGCATTTCGCCGCGGGCCTTTCCAGTCCAATTGGGAGGTATTTCAAATTTAGCGTAGGCCACACTTCCTGTGGCCAAGGCCCAGGTAATCGCAGCTAGGGAGATAGTTTTTACAAAATGGGGTATTGTGGGGATTATTTTTTTCATAGAAAAATCATAGCACAAAAGGATGTAAGTATTCTAGTCGTGGCCCTATACATGCAACAAAGTTACATACACTGTCGAATAAATTGACAGTTCAACCGAGCAAAATCACATTTGCTTCATTTTTCATGGAGTTAAATTAATTCTCTAAAATCCCGAGAAGATCGTTATGAGTTTGTTAAAATTAGTAGTTATGTACTCTTTTATTTTATTGTCAAATAGCTGTTCTAGCATATTTCATAGCAGGTCAATTGCTAGTACACTTCCAGATGCTTACAGTTGTAACTCAGCAGTTAACTCAATTATTTCAACCAAAGAAGTTCTATCTATTACTGATGAAGATGAGGCATCTTTGCGATTGCGACTACATGATGACTTTTTAATTAACAATGTATCTTATGATGGTAAGAGTGTCGATTATTCTGCAGAACAAACTTGGGAGCGTACAAAGGATATCATTAGAAGGCATAATTATTTGCTTGAGGAGGCAAATGGTGGAATTGTTTTCCATGGCGCAAGTTCCAGTTCTCTTTTAGGTCTTACTGGTTCAAAATATTTTCCGCAGGGACTCGTTCCTGCGGGTAAAATAATACAAAGTAAGAGCGTAATGTTTGGTGGAGAGCAGTTGCAGGGCCTTTCTGGGATTAACAAGTATTCTCTTTCTGTGGCAACACTAGATCAAGTTGATTATGCAGTAGAATATGCTGTTTCATCTAAATGGAATCCGGAGGCGGAGCTTGAACATATTGAGAAGTTAAAAGATGCTATGGCCGGTGATTGGGACAAGCGTCGCAGTGATTACAACATCGCTAAAAAGGCAATCGCCAATGGAGAAAAGAGATTGGCCTTATGGGAAAAACTTAATGCGGAAGAAAAGGAACTGGTCGAAGAAGGCTTTCCGGTGTTTTTTGCCATAAGGCCTGCGGATATGCGATTGCCAGAAGAGTATGATTTTGAGTCTGGTGATCTATTATCCAAATTTCCGAAGTTAAGTTATTTTTATAATCGACAACTAGAACATGCCGAATATTTTTTACAAAAAGGCGCATCTCCTCAAGAGATTACTGCCGTTTTTGTGCCGGCAGATAAAGTAGCATTAGTAAAAGATTTACTGCAGGGACAACCACACATTAAAGTTTGTAAGATTGAACCTATTTTGGAGGCCTCGCGACGTCATGGTGCAGTAAGAGATGAAGCAAGAAATAAGGCCGATAAAACGGTTAGAGATGCTTATGATAGTAGTCGTTTAAGTAAGTAAGTAAGTAAAAGAGTGGTATGATCGAAATTGTGACAATATAGTTATAATATTTCCAGTTTTTGCGAGGAGTGATTTTATTTTATGAAGAAAAATAAGAAGGAGATAGGTTATCCGAAAACAAAAAGTAAACAATTTATCGAGCGTCTTAATCGCTGTGTTATTGTCGGGCCATATCCATTTGTTATCGATCTGGCCAATTCACAAGGAATGTATCTGGCCACGGTTGATGGCGATCGGATTTTTGATTGGGCCGGATTATATGGTTCTAAACTTTTAGGTTACAATCATCCTCGCCTTTATGAGAAAGATTATCTAACACATTTGCAAGTAGCGGCAAATAACAAATTGGCCAATCCAGATTTTTTGACTCCGGAGTGTTTGGCGTACTACGAATTAATCTATTCACTGGCGCCCAAGTGTATGCGTAATAAAAAGCTAGAAGTTTATACGGTAAACTCTGGTGCTGAGGCAGTGGAAAACATGATGAAGTATTTCATCAATTTGCATCGGCATAAAATAAAAAAACAAAAACTTGCGGCCAAGGCCAATCGGTTTATCTATTTTGATGGTGCCTTTCATGGAAGAACAGTGTTCGCTTTAAATGTTACCAACGTCGAAAATGATCCAATGATCACTAAGGATTTTAAGGGAATTATTCCAGGCAACATTAGAGTCCCTTTTCCGGCGTTTGATAATAGTAAAAGTAAAAGTGTTAACTTGAAAAACATGCAACAATCCTTGAGTGTAATTGATACTATGATGGACTTGCACAAAGATGAAATTGTTGGAGTGATTCTAGAACCTATTCAGGGGGCGGGAGGCCATCGTTTGGCCTTGCCAGACTTTTATCGTGAACTATCTATACTGTGCCACCGGCATAAAATTCTTTGGGGCGTAGATGAAGTGCAAACCGCTGGCGGCCAGACCGGGGAAATTTTTTGTATCGATCATTATGATCTTCCTCATCCTCCTGATGCGGTGGCAACTGCTAAAAAATTTGGTAACGGAGTTATCTATATGCGCCGTTCGATGGACGATCTTGGAGTTTTGGATTCCACCTGGGGAGGAACTCTTTCCGACATGGTGCGCTTTTGTCAGGAGTGGAAGATTGTGACGGAGGAAGGCCTACTAACGGCCGTGGACTTCAAGAGCAATCATTTGATTAATGGATTAAAGAAATTACAAGATAAATTCCCTTCACAAATTACTAATGTAAGGGGACTGGGCCTTTATCTTGGATTTTCTTTTAAAAACGGCAAAGCAAAAGGGCCATTTATAGAGAGAGCATTGCAAGAGGAAAATTTACTGCTGCTAGGAGCTGGTAGTGATTCGATACGTTTGCGGCCAGTTTTGGATGTTACGGTGTCAGATATAGATCGCTTGTTGGCACTTTTGGATAAACTACTTAGTGGCCAAAAAAAATTTAAACTTACATCTTGAAAGTTATAAATTATCGCTGAATCCAAATTTTGGTACCGTTAGGGACATGGCGAAAAATTTCTTCTATTTCGTGGTTGCGAACAGCAATACAGCCTCGTGTCCAGTTGAAAGTATAGAGAATATTGTTTGTGAAATTGCGATAGTTTTCCCATCCAATAAGTTCAAAAAAATAAGAAATTAGGCCTAAGTGATCTGGCTCGCCGTGGATCATAATATCTCCACCTGGCGGACGGCCAAATTTTTGTGCTCGTTCAATATCATCAGAGTGAGGATAGTCAATGTGTAGTGATAGATGGTAGTTGCTGGGAAGTTCTTCATAATCAATAGTGTATAGGCCTTCAGGTGTTCGCATATCTCCTTCGTATAGCTTTGAACCAAATTGGTTTCGTCCTAAAGCTATGCGATAGCTTTTGAAGGCAATGCCATCTTTCATAAGAAAGAGTAGTTTTTTTGATTTGGAAACAAAAATAAAATCTGCCATGGGCATAGTTCCAGCATTTGCCGGCCACTGTTTTAGAAGTGGAAGTTGTAGGCGAGGGACTTTCTTTAATGCTGCGATTTCTTCAGCTGGGATTGCGTTGGAATCTGGATTAGCGTTGATATTAGCAGTTTGCCATGATGATTCAAAGGCCTGAGGATTTTGAACAAGAAAAATTGATAGAAAAAAGGCCAGAAGAATTAAAGTTTTATTAGGCGATAAATTTGTTTTCATAACTACCTATAGCATTTAATGGCCATTGCCCGAAGAAAGATTCTTAGGGGCCATAAATTTTACATACAAAAAAGGCCCAGTATCTCTGGGCCTTTTTTTTGTACAATATATCCTTTTTTATCTATTTAGCTGCTGTTTCCACGGCCTTCATATCTGCGTCTGCTGCAGTATTATCTTCTACAATTCTCATTTTATAGAAAGATCTCCAGATGAATACAACAGAGATCAAGAAGAAAATGGCGGCCGCAATTTTATTTGCTACTGGGTTGCTGGCCTCAATCTGAACCGCCAACTCTACTGCCAATAGTCCAAAGAGAGTAGTAAATTTGATAATTGGGTTCATGGCAACAGAAGAGGTATCTTTGAACGGATCACCTACAGTGTCACCAACAATAGAAGCATCATGCAAAGCTGTTCCCTTAGCGTGAAGCTCTGTTTCCACAATTTTCTTAGCGTTATCCCAGGCACCACCAGCATTGGCCATAAAGATTGCTTGATATAGGCCAAAGATAGCAATGGAGATCAGGTATCCGATAAAGAAGAAAGGATCAAGACAGGCAAAGGCCAAAGTAGAGAAAAATACGGCCAAGAAGATATTAAACATACCTTTTTGGGCATATTGAGTGCAAATTTCTACTACGCGTTTGCTATCTGCCACGGAGGCCTTTTCGCTATTTTCTAGTTTAATATTGCGTTTGATAAATTCTACCGCACTATAGGCACCAGTAACTACCGCCTGAATGGCCGCTCCAGAGAACCAGAAGATGATCGCGCCACCAGTTACCAATCCCAGCATAAAGGGAGGATTTAGAAGTGAAAGTTTTTCCACGCCAGTTGTTAGTCCGTTGGTTAGTAGTACGATGATAGAGAAAATTAAAGTGGTAGAGCCAACTACGGCCGTACCAATAAGTACTGGCTTGGCAGTTGCTTTGAAAGTATTGCCGGCGCCATCGTTTTCTTCCAGGAACATTTTTGCTTTTTCAAATTCTGGTTTAAAGCCAAAATCTCTTTGAATTTCGCTGGAGATGTTAGGGATATTTTCAATGGTAGATAATTCGTAAACAGATTGAGCGTTATCGGTCACAGGGCCATAGGAGTCTACAGCGATAGTAACCGGGCCCATTCCTAGAAAGCCGAACGCAACCAATCCAAAGGCAAAAATGGCAGGTGCCAACATGAGTGGGCCTAGTCCGGCCAATCCAACCAAGTAGGCCACTGCCATTAAAATTACGATGGCAATTCCCATCCAGTAAGCGCTGAAGTATCCAGCTACAAGGCCAGATAGAATGTTTAATGAGGGCCCACCTTCACGAGAAGAGGTGATAACTTCTCGAACATGTTTGCTGTTTGTAGAGGTAAAGACTTTTACTAGTTCAGGAATTAATGCCCCAGCAATAGTTCCGCAGGTTATGATAGTCGATAGCTTCCACCATAAGGTTGAGTCACCACCCAACTCGGGGATAAGAAGATAAGAAAGAACATAGGTAGCGGCCACAGAAATAAGAGAAGTAATCCAGACTAGTGAAGTTAGCGGTTGCTCAAAATCCATCTTAGTTGCAGTTTCATATTTTGCTCTAGCAAAAAAATCATTGACGGCATAAGAGATGGCAGATGTTAGTACCATGCCGATTCTCATCACAAAAATCCAAACCAGCAGTTGAACTTGTACCGCCGGATCATGAACTGCCAGCAGAATGAAGGTTATGAGTGCTACTCCAGTTACGCCATAAGTTTCAAAACCATCGGCAGTTGGGCCAACAGAGTCTCCAGCATTGTCGCCAGTACAGTCGGCAATAACTCCAGGGTTTCTGGCATCATCTTCTTTAATTTTAAAAACAATTTTCATTAAATCAGAACCGATGTCAGCAATTTTTGTAAAGATACCGCCTGCAATACGTAGGGCAGCAGCGCCTAGTGATTCACCTATTGCGAAACCAATAAAACAGGGGCCAGCGTAGTTACTAGGAACAAAAAGCAAAATGGCCAACATGATGGCCAACTCAACCGAGATAAGTAGCATTCCGATGCTCATTCCGGCCGCGAGAGGAATGGAATAGGCGGGGAATGGCTTGCCTTTCAGCGCAGCAAATGCCGTGCGAGAGTTGGCATAAGTGTTGATGCGAATACCAAACCAAGCAACAGCGTAGCTTCCCAAAATTCCAACAATGGAAAAAAATGTTATGATGGAAACTTGCACAAATGTGAAGTCGCGGAGATATCCAAAGTAGACAATCATTACAGCGGCAATGAAGGCCCATAAAATGGCCAAAAATTTACCTTGGGTTAAAAGATAAGTTTTGCAGGTTTCATAAATCAATTCGGAGATTTCTCTCATCGATTTATGTACAGGTAGATTTTTTAGTATTGTGGATTGCCAGATGCCAAGGCCAATCCCTAAAAAGCAGATCACTAGTCCTGCAAGTAGTAGATTGTGTCCAGTTACTCCTAAAAATGTTTGGCCGGCCAAATCAGGTAGAACCAACTCCGCTTCGCTAGCAAAGATGGAAGTGAAAGAAAACGCATACAGACTCAAAAAATGCTTTAAAACTCTCATTCAGAATCTCCGTGTCAGGTGAATAAATTTGCCTTTTAAGAAAGCTGGTAGTCTAACTCAGCGATTGCATAAAGTCAGGAAAAAAATTAGAAATTTTATAAAAAACGCAATTGGATTGGGCCCGTGGGAATCTCTTTTAGGCGAACGCCTATTCCCAGCAGACGAACGGCCTTTTGGCCACGCTGATATGCCGTTTCTAAAAGATTTCTGGCCAAATCGGATAGCGCTGGAGAGAAGTGGAAGTTATGCCAAAGGTTATTACCGTCGTTGGAATTGAAAGAGGTTTCAACGGTGTGAGTTTGAAAATCAAAAGTTTTTAGTTTCACAAAAAGTTTATATGGCACGCTAGTTGGTTGATCGTTTTCTTTAAAAGAGCGCAGACGACGGCAGAGCTCGCTTTTTAATTGATCCATTTTTGATAAAAGCTCGCTAACTGGCCGAATATCTTGTGGATAGGTCTCTTCGACGCTAAGTGATTTGCGAACAAAATCAGTGACAACTTCTCGTTCATCGAGGCCAAAAGCAAAATCAAAAAGGGTTTTGCCGAAGCTTCCAAAATGTGCCGAAAGATAGTTAGGATCTTGTTTTTGGAGATCTGCACAATCTTTAATGCCTAGAGCATTTAGTTTTTCACTAGTCACTTTTCCTACCCCAGGGATTTTGTCTACAGTCAATTTAGGCATAAAAGATAATATATCCGAAGGGGCAATAGTGAAGATGCCGTTTGGCTTGTTCCAATCACTGCCCACCTTTGCCAAAAATTTATTTGGAGCAATTCCAGCAGAGGCGGTTAGGCCAGTCTCTTTTACTATTTTGCGGGTAATCTCTTGCGCCATCCAGGTAGCGGAGCCTAGGCAGCGATCTATTCCAGTTACATCAATAAATGCCTCATCTAAAGATAGGGGCTCAATTTTATCGCTATATTGGTAAAAAACTTTATGGATCTGTTCAGTGACCGCACTGTATTTATCAAAATTAGGGGGAATAAAAATTAGTTTCTTACACTTGGCATAAGCAGTCGAGCTAGGCATTCCAGAGTGAACGCCATATTGACGGGCCAGGTAGTTGGCAGTGGAAATTACGCCACGACTGCCAGGAGGAGATCCAATGGCAAGCGGCAAATTTTTAAGATGTGGACTATCTCGCATTTCGACTGCGGCAAAGAAGCAATCCATATCTACATGAATAATTTTACGTGTCGGTGGTGGCATAGGATGCTTTATATCGTAAGCGTAACTTGTGCGTAAGTCAAGGGCCAAGCAGAGTTGGCCCTTGATATTAAGGTCGGAGGTTGGGTTAGTATTAAGACTAGTAGTACGGAGTAAAGCTTACGGTCGCTGTGTAATCAAAACTACGATCAGCGTTGGCACTATCAATGGTTGTATTTATCAAAAAGGCGGTCGGAGAGTAGTTGCGGCCGCCCTTGGCATTGATGGCAGAGGTTTTAGCACTTACTTCCGGAAGTTTATCCATTCCGGCAAGTTTTGCTGGGTAAATTTGCTTTAGCATTTCAATGAGCATGTTAATTGCCGGATTGGTGGCGATGGCCTTATGGCCACTAGAGAGGGCGGCAATTTCTCCCTGTGCAAAAAGGGTGAATAATAGTGGATTTTTTTCGAGGTCATTAACGTCACTCATAGATTTTAAAAGAGTGAGAGGGCCTTCGGTTAGTCCTGGAGCATTTTCACTTTCCAGAAGATACATGGCGTTGAAAATGGGTTTTACGCAGCTAGCGCTATCTCCCCGAGTGGCCGTTTTAAATTCAGAGTCAGCAGGTGAGCAATTGGCCAGTGATAAGATGGCCCAGACGTATTCAGAGCAAAACATTATTAAGTCGGAGGAGGTTTTATCGTATCCTAGCATGATGCGGGCCATAGTAGTAACGAAAGAGTATCCAGGGCCATAGTTATCAATCCGTGGGGCCATATAATTGGAGTTAAATTTCAAAAGATTTTTTCCGCGGATGCTTGTGTAATTTTTGCGTAATTCTTTTACCCAGGCAATTAGGTTCTCTCGCTGTTCGGCGGTAAAAACGCGATTGCGGAGAATTTGGTAGTGATTAGTCTCTTGAAAGTGACTGCCGTCAAAGCGGCCATTGAGTCCATTTCCATTGTAGTTATCATCGAGAGGCATATCCAAATTTTTTACTACTCCATCTTCTACAATTACTAGGCTGGCATGAGAGACGCCCATTTGAATATGGGAATAAGGAATAGTCCCTTCCCACGCCGGGCGCATACTTAATACTACGTCGCCAGTTTGCAGTAGGCCTTTACTATAGAGTTCTTGAAAGGCCTCGCGGCGGCCAGCTTTCTGTGCTTCGGAACCATTGGCCCCACGCTCCTGAAAGCTGTAGCCGCGTAAATATGCTTGCTCTGTTTTTACTCCCCTCACCGGAATTTTAACCCAGTCGCTATCGCTGATCTCTGCATGAGCGCTTACCGGCAATGCGAAGTAATAGGGCACTTCGCTAATACTTTGTGCGAAGAGAGTTGATATTGAGAGAAGAAGGATTAAAAGGATTAGTTTTTTCATATTCACCTACCATTTGTTTTTCATTGGCCTTGTTATTTAGTTGTTATTATTCGCCGCACACTTCCATAACGCGGCCTTCTTTATCAATATTGACTGTTTTAACTACCTTCCATTTATATATAGTTTTGTTTTTTTCTGGATGGTAATACTGCGCCTCTCTTACTTGTAATGATGCGTCGTAAGATTCTCCGGCCGGCATACAAGGGTTTCCGTCGAGGTTGCGAACTTTTTTTACGGTGATTCTGGTGTCATCAAACTTTAAAGTTTTGGCAGACTCTATAACCGCCGCTGGAGTATTTTTGGCAGCAAAAATATCTTTGGCAAAAATATTTGCCGCGGATATTGCAATTACTAAAATGACTAACAAAAGTTTTTTCATAAATTATCTCCTTATATTGGACAGTCAAGGTGACATTGAACAGTTGTTTTTCTTATTCATCATATACAGTCAACAAGCACTCTACTGTCGAAATCGTTTTGTGTTGAATTTGATTGTAGCGATAATTTTAAAAAAATATAGTCGAGGACTCTGCTGTAAGGTAAATTATTCATGGCCGTCCAAATTCTGGACACTCCGGCTTAAAAAATTCTGCTTAGAAGATAAAATATTGCATAACGAATTATTGAATTATTGAATTTCAACGTACTCAATTTGAGAACAGTTAACGCTTACTTTTTGCTAACTCACTAATTACTCACTAAACGAGAATGGCATAGGTTGTGCACAAGTGCATCATCACGAAGTGCAATAACGCATTATCAAACAAGGAGTAGTCTATGGGAAGAAGAACAGAAATAAATATTGGCGCAATATTACCGCCTATTACCATTATCGAGTCAACTTTTTTTCAGACTTTAAAATAGTCATTTTCAATCAATGGCCCAAGGTAATTACCTCGGGCCATTAAGTAGGGGCCAATGAATTTGTACAACCTAGAACGATCAACAACAACGAAAGTGGCGCGCAAGGCCATTGGAAATTTATTAAATACATACCATCTAAAAACTAAAACTATAGTCAAAGATGCTAGTCGACAAGTCTCGCATGTGGCCATATTTGATGAGGCCGGGAATGAATTGGCCGCAGGAAGTGGTAAAGGAAAAAATCATTCTATCGGGGCACAGGCCGAGGCAATTGAACATTATCTTCTTATGCAAGATACGTTAAAGGTATTGTTGCAACCGACAACCTTTTCGAAAATTATCGATCAAAATGAATTCAAATTGGATGGAATTTTGAGAGCAAGCAGGAATGATAACGATCATGGTTACGAAAACGATAATAATAAAAATAATAGACTTCAAAGTGTAAATTTTACGAATGCTATAACGCAAAGAAATTGTCTGGTGCCGTATGTTTTAGTCAATCCATTTTATGCCAAGATGGCCTCGCTGCAAGAGCAGACCTTGGGAAAATACTCTTCCAATTCAGGTACAAGTTTGGGGATAACTTTTGAGGATGCGTATCTTCATGGAATAAATGAAACTATTGAACGGCATTACTACTCTCAACTTTGTCTTGATCTTATTGGCCGTTCTACTGGCATCAAGTGGCATTTAATATGTTCAGAGATGGAATTTGCAACTCCAGAAATTTTAACTACAAGAAAAAAAATTGTTGGTGATACCAATAGCGAAGTCATGACTGTGTTTACACAGACTCCATTTAACTCTTTTGTCGCATTTTCTTTTTTGAAAGATAGTAGTAGATGCAGATATAAGTTTAAATTATCAATGGCCGGAGGTGGGAGTTCGCTTTCTTTTGATTTAGCAATATTGCGAAGTATGGATGAACTTTTGCAGTTGGTTGCACTTAACTCCGAAAAAGAAAATGCGGAAGATGAACAAGCAATTGCTTTCTTGTCAGCAAATGGCCTTTTGAGAAAATTAATTTATATCGAATTTAGTGATTTAAAAAAAATATCTTCACCATTATCGCCGCCATTACATTTTTCAAAACGGATGGCCGCGGCCAGTACAAAAGATCAAGTTATCTATTTAAATCAAAAACTTTTTGCCGCCGGATTTTCACCACTGTTTCGAGAAATTCTAAACCATGAAGGAGTGTCTATTGTTCAAGTCTTTATTCCTGGTATGGATAGGTTTCACCTGATACGAAGTGGTTTGCCGGTAGTTCCACAAAATTATTATTTCACGAGGAGAGACTATGAGAACAATTAAGTCAATATTGGCCTTTTTATATGACTGCATAAAAGAAAAAAGAGGGTTATTTGTTTCTGCCCTTAGCTTGATCGCGGGCCTAAAGGTTTTTGCTCTGCTAATGCCGCTCTATACTGGTAAAATTTTTGATCAGCTCAATAATAATTGGCAGACTCTTAGCTATTTAGATGGCAATATTATAATTTTTATCACCATCTGGTTTGCAACTTTACTTCTCACTCCACTGCAAACATATGCGTTAACAAAATTTGTCCAAGAAAATATTTATGCCCATTCCATGAAATGGATTGAAATTATTCTAAAAAAGGATATGCATAATTTTGATGACAAGCAAGTTGGCAGGGTTGTCCACTCTATTGAACGAGGAATAACCGCTCATGAAAAACTACTTGGCCATATAACCACTTCGGTTATTCCAATTTTATTAGAACTTTTGATATCGGCAATAATATTGGCCTATTTAAAAGCATCCACTCTTTTAGTTGTGATCTTATTGGTATTAATGGCCCATCAGTTAATAGTTGTAGCGTTAATAAAAAAACGACGCGAGCAACTAAATGAGGTAAATGATGCGGAAGATGAGGTGACAGGAGAAATGGTAGAAGTATTAACAAATGGAATAATTTTTAAAATCGAAAAGGCCACCGAATACGCGCTGTCGCGTATTAGCTTCCCCTTTAAAAGTTATGCTGAAAAATCTGTTAAATTATCAGTATCTGGTTCTTTCATTGATAATTTATTTTATAATTCCTCCAATGCGGTATTATTACTAACACTGTTTTGGGGAATTTATTCCATCAAAAACAATTTGATGAGCATTGGACACCTATTCACACTTCTGGCCATAACGGCCAGATTATCCGCTGCCTTCAATCAATTATTACAATCTATAAGACACTTTGATCAATTTAGTGTGGATATAAAAGGACTAAATGCAACTTTATCTATGTCTGCATTTGATAGAGATGGAATAAAGTTGACAACTGCCGAGGAATTAAAACTACTACCACAAATTATTACTAAGGGCCTATCTAGCTTTACCATTGAAAAAGAATTAACGTTTGGCCGAGGAGAGAAAGTTGCCGTAGTAGGAGCAACTGGAAAAGGAAAGAGTAGCTTTATTGAAATTGCTGCAGGAATGCGAGCAGAGTCACGTGACAATGTTCTGGTGGATGGTGTCTCCCTTAATAAACTATCTTCTAGCTCACATTTTGATTTGCTTAGATATTGTCCACAATCACCATATTTGATCTCTGGTAATTTAGCAGAGAGTGTCTTTTATCAGGACAAATTAGAAGAATCGCAAAAGAAAATATTTGATATACTTGATCTCAACCACTCTTTTCAAGATGAGAAAAAAAGAATTGCTGAAAAAGCTTCAAACATTTCGGGAGGAGAGGCCAAACGACTATCTCTTGCTCGCGTGATTAATCGCATCGGGGCCATTAATATTTTTGATGAACCGACTACAGCGTTGAATGGAAAAATAAAACAAGTTGTTTGGGATTTGCTCTTTTCTAAATTATCTTCTGATTTAGTAATTTGCACTACTCATGACTACGAAGAACTAAATCGCTTTACCAGAGTAATTTTGATTGATAATGGCAAAATTATTCATGATGGCCCACCAGAATTCGTGCAAAAAACTGCTGAGTTTAAGGATATTTGCTCGGCAGCATAGCTGGCCCCCATCAACAAGCATCACTACATCCTCGTATCTTGAGGGATGTATGACTACTTATAATTTAATACTGCCAAAGCTACCATATCAATCCAACGGCAATTTTTGCATAACTTAAAATAGTTGACTTACTCATGATCTGTGAAAAAATTTAAGTGTCAATACCATAGTCGTGCTGCTGCGTTATATGGTTAAACGACAGGGGGAGTGTTTTGTATGAAACAGTTTAGCGTTTCATTTTTTGGTTTGTTTTTTCTCTTATTTTTTAGTCTGCTTCCCATTCTTGTGGCTTCCGACAAAAATCCTGGAGGCGGATATTCTGAGTGCTTAGATAATTGTTCTTATCGAGATCCGCAAAAAATATCGACCGGTGATATTGAGAAATTCATAGTTCCTCTGGCAAAAGCTGATTATGAAGAATCGTGTCGACCTCCGAAGGCAAAGAGAGTAACACCGCTAACAAAATATTTTAACGAAGTAACCATGATCAAAATTTGTGATTGTATTGGGAGAGATGACCTTGCTGTTTATAGCGGAATTATGACAAGGGTCTTGGATAAGATTGAGAGGGATACCACTTATTGTTACAAGATTCACGATCCTGCCATATATAATTCCATCTATTGTGTTGGAGGGGATGGAGCCGAGGATACAATTTTTTCTTTCGCAGCAATAAATAGAAGAAAGCGGATGATGGTGGAGTTTTATAAAAATAATAAATGTAACATCAATGACAAAGACCCCGGTGGAAATACGATTTATGATTATGTAGACAAAGAGTTAAAAGCAGCAGAAGCGCGGCTAAAGAGAGATCCACAAAATGCTCGTTTAGAAACTCAAGTTCAAATGTGGAAAGAATATATTGTATTTATCGCCAATATGGGAGCTATGAGTAGCGCTGATCTATTGCAGGTAGCATCACTACAAGAAGGTAAAAAATGAAGATAAAATTAGTGGCAATATTAGTTTTGTTGTTTTCTTTTGCTCGCGCAGAAGAAAATTGTATGACGGGAATTTGTACTCAAGAAGCTGAAAAATCATTAACTGACCAAATGTCAGTTATGGGCAAAATGGGGCTAGGAACTAAAGAGTGTTCAAAAGAGAGCATGAGTAAAGATCCAAATTCGGTGTGTGAATGTCATAAGAAAATTGAGGTTGGTGGAGTGATCAATAAAGAAGAGTATCTTAAAAAAAATAAGAAGATTGCCTTTGAATCGATGAAGGCATTTATTAGCGACTTTTTCATGAGGGGGATTTTGGATCTGCACGTTGGAAGAAGCTTAGGGAAAGGAGAAAATTCGGGGAAAATTGCAAGTTGCCAAACTTACAAACTATCGCTTTCAGAGCTTAAAAAAAGAGCTGTTTGTCAAAATCGTGATACAGAAATCAAATCTTTCTTTGAATATTTAAAACCCATGTCCGCCGAAAGCGCTCTGGCAAGTTTTATAAGCGGGCTAAATGCAGATTTATTTAGCATAGCCAAAAGTAAACCAGGAAGCGACGGAAAAACATGCATCAGTTTTGTAGATTTTCATCGAGCTAAAATGGTGCCACCAAGGGTAGTTTTTGTAGAAATTCAAAGCGCATTGGATTGGATGAAAGATAACCAAAATCTAATAAAAAGTGCAACTAGGAGTGGGGAGAATCTTTTTGATATGATAGACCGTTTGAAGAAAACGGAAAAAGGGTCTAATGAGATTATGGATAATTTGATGTCATTAGTGGAAGTCTCCCGAAAATATCCCAAATTCAATATTGTGGTATCAGATGGGGAAAATTTTCAAGACTTTTTGAGCTCGGGACCAACATTCTCTGATGATGTTGCCATTGGTAAATATATTGATGTCGCGGCTTCTAAGTTGGGAAATCTCCAGGATGTTTGTGAGAAAAATATTGAAAAGATGGCGGCCTTGATTTGTCAAGCATCTGCAGACTTTGTTGTTGATCCTATCGCGCAACCATTTGAGGAATTTAATGATCTTTCATTATATAATAAATTTGTCTGTCAAAATGTATCAAAAAATATTGAGGAACCTTCTCGTGGTATAGTTAGAAAGATTGTTTTGCAGACTCCTGATGCCAGCGCAATGATAAGAAACTTTTCAAGCGAGTTGGATAGATTCCTGGATTTTAATGAGCAGGTATGCAAAGAACTCTGTTCCAAGCAAGGTAGTGGGCAGGCTTGTTCTTCACGAGAGTCAATTATTTCTTGGTGGGAGACAAACTGCAAAGGACAAACGCGGAAGAAACGTTGGGAGCAGACGGTGTCTACTGGAGCTGAAGGAAAAAACAATCCTTTGTGCAATAAAGAGGTGGGACTAGTATCTTTGTATGAGTATAAAAAGGGCTTAGTAGAAAGTGGTATTGAAGATGTTCGCGAAAACAAGTTAAGTCGTGGGGACTCGCTTGCTTCGAACTCTAACACTTCCAGTAGCGTCGGACAGAGTGATAAAAATGATCACAATGATTATTGGCTAGTTCCATTTATCACTAAGCAACCAGATGGTGCACCAGCAGCAGCTGCCCCGGTGGCAGACTCACTGGCGGGAAGACTTGAAGCAGTAGAAGGCAAAAGCACTTCTTCTGGCGAAAGTAGTCGTGGGCCTAAAATTACCTCCGATTCGCAAGTGGAAGAACATTATAAACAATATGCACCAGCGCGAGCGCAACCATCTGCAAGTAATTTTTCATCAATTGGCGGCGGTAGTAGTATAATTGGATCAAGTGTTGGACAGAGTGGTTCAAATGTTGCCAGTACAGATAATTCCACCGAAGAGCGCCAAGGATTTGCCAAAAGGGAGGCCGCCGAGAGGATCGGTGATAGTATTTATGACAAGATGTTGGATATTGCTAATGGAAATAATCAAGCAAAAATCAAAGATCTCGAAGGGCAAATTGCCTCTCAAAAAGAAAAACAAAATAGTGCCAAGGTTAAAGAGTTAGAAGCTGATCTTGCTAGTATGAAGGCAAAACAAGCTGAGCTTGATGCGGAAATTGCCGAGGCCAAACGACGGCCTTTATGGGGAGGAGATTCTGGTAAACCCTTCGTTGCACGTCAAGACCGATATTATGACGTCGATGATTGGGATCGGAATCCACCAACAAATTATAAGAATGATTCAATTGTAAAACGTGGCGCAAGCAGTTCTCCTAAAAGTAACGGGAACGTTGGTAATACACCCACTTATGCACAGCCAGGGCAGAGCTCAGGTGGAAGCAGTAGCAGCTTAAATGTCAGACAAGAAAATTATACTGATGAAGCTAGAAAGTTGCCTGAAAGAGTGGGGCGAAAAAAAGAGATCTTCGCCGGTCCTCCTGTAACTAAAGAGGTGGCAAAAAAAGCTTTGTTAAATTATAAAAAATATGACGATGGTCTTCCTAAAATGACAGTGGATTTTAATCTTGTCAATTCAGAAGGAGAGTTTAATCCGTTAGCAATTTTGGATAGTGACATCATTGCTCCTGGATATCCCTTCTTAATTGTCTATCAAGACGGTGGAACTGAAAAAACTCTTCTTGGCGAGTCAAATTTTGCTGGAGATATGTTCACTGCTTATAAAATAAATGGAACGACCAACAACGATGCTTCGTTTATTAAAAAATTAAGACAGGTCGAAGAGTATATAAAAAAACAAGCCCGAATGCGAGCTAGAGGCCTTAATGAAATGTTGAACTAAGAGTGTGTAGCCAGATTATTAAGAGGATAAGGCCAAGGAAGTAATGGTACCTTAAAGTATCTCAAAGCTAATAAGCATGTACAGAGATGCCATAATTTGTTGGAACATAAATGGTATTGGAAGATTCCATAATAAAAACGCTATTTGCCGAAATGGTTCCAATTCCTTGATCTGTTGATTTATTAATAAAATTAGATCCACCATCGTATGAAATAGACAGCCCTGCGGCAGTGGCCGCGTAAATGGTCCCGGAGGAATCTACATATACTCCTCGCACGTTATCGTTTCCGAGTCCTTGGGAAGTAGTTTTATTTGAGAAACTAATGCCGTTGTCAGTTGAAATAGAGAGTCCACCCAAAGTGGCAGCATAAATATTATCTTCAAGATCAATGAATACCGCGAATACCCAATTGTTTCCAAGGCCCTGCGCCGTAGTTTTATTTGTAAAGCTAGTTCCCCCGTCTGTTGAAATTGAGAGTCCGCCATAATTAGCGACATAGATATTTCCAAAAGAGTCAAGGCAGACATCATACGTATCGTTGTGCCCAAGTCCTTGTGCCGTTGTCTTGTTGGAGAAAGTTGCACCACTGTTTGTTGAAATAGAAAGGCCACCAGATGTTGCGGCGTAGATGTATTCGGAAGAGATCGAAGTATAAACATTGCGGACAGAATTACTTCCAAGGCCCTGAGCAGTCGTTTTATTTGAGAAACTAACGCCGTTATCGGTAGAGATAGAAAGGCCCCCACCTGTTGCAACATAAATACTTCCGCTAGATCCGAGATGGACTCCCGATACGGTATTACTTCCAAGTCCTTGGGCCGTAGTCCTGTTAGAGAAATTGTTTCCACCATCTACCGAAATGGCCAATCCACCGGATGTTGCGGCGTAGATGTTATTAGAGGCGTCAAGAGCTATGTCTGTTACGTAATAGGGGCCGATCCCTTGATTTGTTACTATATTGGAGAAAGTTGTTCCCCCGTCGTTTGAAATTGAAAGGCCCCATTGTGTTGCGGCATAAATATTTCCAGAGGAATCAACAAAAGTTTCCATGACCGTATTATGGCCTAATCCATTGGCCGTTGTTTTGTTTAAAAAACTAAGGCCACCATTCGTCGAAATAGACAGTCCTGCGCGAGTTGAAGCATATATAATACCGGAGATATCAACGTATACGTTATTGACCATATTGTTCCCCAACCCTTGAGCGGTAGTTCTGTTAATAAAACTGGTGCCTCCATTTGTAGAAATGGATAATCCTCCTATTGTTGCCGCATATATGACACCAGTTGGATCAATAAAAACTCCAAGTACAGAATTACTCCCAAGGCCCTGAGCGGTAGTTTTGTTAGTAAAACTACCTCCACCATCTGTTGAAATGGAAAGTCCTCCGGATGTTGCAGCATATATAATGCTGCCGTCAGCATTAAGATAGACGCCGGTAGTATTGTTATTACCAAGGCCCTGAACGGTAGTTTTATTAGAAAAACTAGTTCCACTATCGCCGGAAATGGCCAGGCCACCAGTTGTGGCCACATAGATGGTGGTGTTTAAAGAATTTACAAAAACATTTTTGACGGAATTGCTTCCAAGTCCTTGGGCCGTCGTTTTATTGGAGAAACTAATTCCTCCGTCGCATGAAATGGAAAGTCCGTTAGCGGTTGCAACATAAACATTGCGGCCAGAAGGATCAGTATGTACTTTTAATATATTGTTGTCGCCGAGTCCTTGGGCCGTTGTTTTGTTAGAGAAGCTAATCCCTCCATTATTGGAAATAGAGAGTCCTGAATAAGTTCCTACATATATGTTCCCGATGTTATCCACAGAGGCGCCATATAATTCGTTGTTTGCTAATGAAGTATAGCTAGTCAGATTTTGTGGAATAGAAATGTACTCGGACTCTATTTCAAATGTCGCTAAAGCAGTATTTGATACTACAGTGCCTGTGGAAACGGTGTAACTAAAGCTTCCAGGGCCAGTGTAATTTATCGCGCCGATAATTTCGACAGAGCAAACTCCCACAATGTTGCAGGTGCATGGCGCATTTATGATAATTCCATTCTCTCCGCTTATGTTACAAGCGGTGGCCAGGTCTCCTTCTAAATCAAAATAGCTCAAAGTTATTGTCGTTTGTGTTTCCTCTTCAAAATTATCTGGTGAAATTGAGTTGGCCAAGGGCGGACTATTTGTAGGAGTAGGAGTAGTTCGTAAAACTTTGCTAGTAGGGGTCGTTTTCCATGTTACACGGCTTATTTCTGAGTTACAACTGGAGATTATTATAGAGAGTGCAAAAGAAAGTATAATTAGAACTGCTTGTTTGAATTTGTTTCTCATAAAATCACCTTCGGCCATCGCTAAGAAGGGCCGGCGTACGATTTTCGATGTAGAAAATATTATATCATATAACATTGTTTACAATGCCTAGTTTGCCTATAAAAAGTAAATAACTTCTATAGCGCTATGATTGTCAGATATGTCTTGGAAATTAGTTAGCAAAATTATGTATTCCTATTAGCGGGAATAGAAACAATAGGTTATGTTTATAGGCGTGATTATTAAATTTTTAATGCGTTTGCCCATTTTATAGGGCACTTCTTGTTAAACTCCTTTCAATTACCCACATCTTTTAGAAAGTCCAAAACTGTTGTTAAATTTTTTTACAGAGGTATGAAATTATGTGTAATTTTGACGCCGAATGTATGATTGGAAGCAGTTTTTTGCTAGTGTATTTTTATGAGACAATTTAAATATAGTTATTAGGGGAGGGAACAAAGCAGTGTTCTTCAGATTTTTAATGATTTTTTTTATTTTTAGCGCAGTAAGATTGAATGCAATAGGACAGATACCAGTTGAGAAAATATACCCATGCAAAATGATCGATAATAAGAACTATGTTTTAACCGCGGCACTGCTGAAAAAAATCGTTGATCATATTTACGATGAAAATGAATTTTTCTTTAAAGATCGTGAAATTGAGAAAAATGATCTATGCATCAAAATCTCCGACGATAAAATTAAAACAGCATATGTTATTAATAATCCTGAAACAAAAGGGATTATTTATTATGGGCCTGAGTTACTCAGAGAAGATATCCGAGATATTTCTACTGTCGCAGGAACTTTAGCGCATGAGATGGTTCATATCGCACATGATCATGGCAATTCGATGTATAGTATAGAGGGCGTTAATGAAAGTGAAAAAGTGTTAATAGATGAGTATGAACAAAATCGAAAAATAACTGCCGCGTATCGACTAAAGTTAGATAGTTTTATTGACATATTGTCCACAAATAAACAGCTGGAGTCATTTTGGGTGTTTAAAAAGCTAAAGGAAGATGATTTTTTTTCTAGGTGGCTTTATCCAAGAATAGATTCTGATGCGCTATCTAAAACTTCGATTTTGACGAATGAGGAGAAAGAGGTCATTTTGGATGATCTCTCACAAATAGATTTTTCCGATTATGAAACTAATGGGGAGCACTTCCTTCTTGGTAGAGATAATATGTACAAGCTTGAGCGCAGAATAATAAAGAGCTACGATCAGAGACATGGACAGAATCGATTTTTAGCATTTACAGAGATTCAGGCCGATGAGCAAGGCCTTTTTCTGGCCAGTAACGCGGGTTTTAATCCTAAAAAATATTTTGTTTTTACGTTTAATAATGGAATATTTGAGAAGATGTTTTTTAACATAAATTGTAAGAGTTATAAAATTGGTATGTCATTGAGAGATGTTTCGCTTTCAGACGATATTTCACACCCTGATTGGTGTTGGAGAAGGCAAAACATTCAGAGAATTATTATGCACAATGAGACTATATCATCAAACAATCGGTCTTTTGTCAGCGATGTTCGACTGCAGGAAGTATTAGTCGAATTAAAGTAACGAGTCAATAGTAAGAAGTAAAGGTACGCCATTCCTTTACTTCTTAACTATTATTTTTTTTTGAGCAAGATGGAGTGATAAGATTTATAAAGTTCTAGTGCTGATTTGCCATGGCAGGAAGCGCAAAAATCTACAATGGGATTAGTTTCATCGGCCAAGAAATGTTTGGACAAACTCCTACCATGAGTTCGATGGCAGGTTTGGCAGGTTAAATGGTCACCGTTGAGATAAATTTCTTTGCTTCCTTGAATGATAATAGGGGCCTTGTGTGGAAGCTTTTTTTGTTTCTCATGACAACTCAAACAGAGATTGGCCCCATGAAGCACGATTAACTTCTTGTCGGAAAAATGCATGGAGTGGCAATTGTTACAGGTAACAGGTTCTTTGGAATTTTTGTTAAATTTATTTAAATCACTAATGTGACTAAAGGCCCGAACGGTTTTTTCGGGGTGACAACATTGGCATAGTGCGGAGTATTCTTTTTGCAGGTGTTCTCCTGCCCCAAGACCTTTTTTTCCAGGTAATTTAGAATCTACAAAATGAGAATGGCAGGTTTTGCATGTCATTTTTCCATTTTCTAGTGGGAGATCGCTTTTGCTTTGAATAATGATATTTATAGGGTGATGGGTTTTAATATCATTTGCAAGGCCGTTTTTAGCGGATATTTCAGAGGTAACACAAATCAATAAAAGTTTAAAAAACAATAGGTGGATAATCATAAGTGCTCAATGGGGTTAAAGGGTTAAATATTCACCGACCGGTTTTTTCTTAGGGTCTCGGCCATCAAAGTGACATTTGTTGCAAAATACTTTAAAGGTATTGTTCTCGCTATGACAGTAGCTGCATTCAAACATACTATGAGCGGCATCTATTTTAAGGCCAGTGGAATTGTGGTTGAAATTTTGACGAGTCCATTCTGTTTTATGACAAAATTTACACTCTTTTTTCGGCTTCTCTTCAGGTGTTTTGTGACACTCTTTGCAGGCGAGTTTACTGTGCGGATAATTTAGTTTCCATCCCTTATCTGCATGGTTAAAAGGCGCCATTTCTTTAAGCGAATGACATTTACTGCAGTTATCGGCGCGATGGCATTTGTCGCAACTTTGATGAACTTGCTGCATGGTGCGTTTCTTCTTTTTATTTGGATCAGAATCATGACAATTACCACAGGTAAATTTTTCGTGGCAATTAACACATTGCAGTCCAAAGCTTTTTATATGCTGGCCATGGTGAAAAGTTACAATCGGTGCTTTGCGATAAGGGGTCTTATATACCAACGTCTGTGGTGATTGGATTTTTGGGTGAGCATTAGCAATAATATCTGATTTATCAGAAGGATCAACGGGAGTTTTTTTGTCGGTATTTTCGTGACAGGAAAAACACTTATTATCATGACTCCATTCTCGATGACATCCCAAGCATTGACGATGGTAAGCTCCCTTGAGGCCAGGCCGCTTTAGGTCTTCGCTGTTTTTGGTATGACAATCGCGACAGGGTTGGATTTTTCCTGGTGGCGTGAAGTGGTGGCAAAAATTACATTTTTCCACCCCTAAAGAGGACATATCAGCGTGAGCGCGATGGTCAAATTTAACAGGAGTAAAGTGTTCGGCGATGTCTTTAAAGAAAACAATTCCCGGCCCTTCCGAAAGATTATGCTTGTTACTATTAGTTGTTTCATGTCTGGGGCACGGATGCAGACAGAGTGCTTGAGTTGAGGGTTTATCGCAAGTGTGGCACTCTTTACAATTTGTTGGATTGCTGTTGTCAACGAAAGCATAGATATATGCTTGTATGGATATGAAGCTTAGTGCAAAAATAATTTTTTTCATTCACCATCCTCGATTGTAACGATAGGTAAATTAATAGTTAGAAAACGATATACCAAAACTAATGCACAGATGAGTCCAACTGTGACGGCAATCTCATAAATGGAGGGGAGATAAATTTCTTCAGTATATGGCGGATGGTAGGCGATTAAAAAAACATTGATACGATTTATAACGACACCACTAACTACTAGTGCGCTGGAAATAAAAAGCCCGCGAACTGACTGTCGTATTTTTTCTTGAGTAAGAAGGATTAGAGGGATTGCAAAAAGGGCCATTTCGAAAATAAACATATAGGACTGAAGACTTCCTTCTCCGACAAATGGCCAGGCCTCTCGAATGGTTATATCAATCACTTTGGCGGCAAAATAAAAACCCACCGTAAAAGGGATAATTTTTGCCAGGGAAGAGAGAACATGGGTCTCCGGTTTTATGCCAAATGATTTTGATGCCAATAAAGATTCAAAGATAACCATGGGGTAACCAACAGCAACCGCCGATAGCCAAAAAAGCAGTGGAGAAATAGGAGTGTACCAAAGAGGATGAATTTTGGTTGGAGCAATTAACATCAGGGTTCCAAGCGATGATTGATGTAAACAGGAAAGAACCACACCAGCAATAATCAACACCCAGAGAATCTTGCGAAAAAATTTATCTAGAAAGGTGAGAAGGCCTTCAGTTTTTTGTCGGAGGTACTCGTTTTTAAAAGTTACTTTCCCTTTAAATCTGTCAACTACTATAGGGGCAAACTCGCTATATAGGACATTTAAATATGCCATTACGCACAAACCGACTTCAAATAAAACAGAATTTCCCTGCCACATTGTCGGGATCATCGGATGCCACACGTTGTAGTATCTCCCTAAATCAGCAAGTAATCCAATAACAACAAAGGTGTAACCGAGCATGGCCGTTAGTAGTGCTGGCCTAAGAATAACATGGTATTTTTCGCGATGAAAAATTTCGGCCAGTGCTGCAGAAGTGAAGCCGCCAGCGGCCAACGCCACTCCAGAAGCAACATCAATGGCGATCCAAATACCCCATGGGTAGCTATTCGTCAGGTTTGTAGCTTCCGCTAGGCCAAAAAACATTCTATACAGGTAGGCACTAGCACCAATTAATGCTAGTGAGAATACTATCCAAACTCCAGGTGTAAAAAAAGGTATATTAAGTGGCCTTGCTTTCATATTTAATCCCTATCCTTGTCCTTAAGAGAGTGCATAGCGACTCCTAACAGAGTAAAAAGTGCCAGTGGTGGAACAAAATTTTTAAAAATACCATGCTGAATGGTCTCCGTGAGTTTAGGGATTGGATCGCTAGAAAGTTGCGGGAATTCGCTACCACGCAAATCAATTTGCGATAAATAAAGCCAGGAGGTTCCTCCCGCCTCATATTCTCCGTAGATGTGGTGGAAATATTTTTCAGGGTGTTGATGCATGCGCGAATTGGCCACTTCAATTAGCTCGGCCCTGGTACCAAAAGTCATGGCCTCGTTGGGGCACATTTCAACACAGGCCGGCTTTTCTCCTTTTTCCAATTTATCCACACAAAAACTGCATTTTTGCACTTTGGGGGTAAGAACGTTTTTATATTCATACGCCGGGATTTGAAAAGGGCATGCCACCATACAATAACGACAGCCAATGCATTTGTCGGCATCATATGTAACGGCCCCACACTCTTGCTTTTTGAGCGCTCCGACAATACAGGCGGAAGCACAGGCCGGGTGTAGACAGTGCATACATTGAATCTTGATAGTCTGTTGTTCTTTTAGAGATTGAATTTTATTAACAACAGTAAATTTATCTACCTCTGGCCGGCGACGGAATGCAAAAACGCTAGTGTCTTCAAAGGTACTAATATCTTTATTGGGTAGGTGATTTTTATCGTTGCAGGCCCACTCGCATTTTCGACATCCCACACACAAAGTGGAATCCATAAGAACGCTATAGCTGGTGCCATTGGAAGCTAGATCGCCATTTTTCTCTGAATGGCCATCGCTGGCAAACGAGGAAGATGCCAAAGGAAGAGTGGCCAAAATTTTGATAAAATCCCTACGACTCGTGCTCATGAGAAGACCTCCATTTTGCTATGCTTTACTTGCAGCCTAATGTGTCCAGTAACTTGGGCCATCAAAAAACATTGAGAGCGTAAAACTATTCTTACTAAATTTGTTTGTTGAGGAAGTGTACCCCTATTTTAGGGATCAATCAAATAAAATTTAAAGATAATTTGAGAATATTTATCTATTATGACGGTAAATGTTTTTCATCGAACAAATTAGGAATTGATATAATTTTTGTTAAGTAATTTTGAGCGTAGCTCGATATGTAGAGCATATATGGCAGGTAAGATTTTGCGGAGATTTTTTAGTTTTGCGTTGATTTGGATTCTAATAGTTTTCTTTTTTGTAACACTATTAAATGGTGCAACCGTCGTTAATCCTCGAAAATATACTATAGATCCAAGCAATTTACAGACTGGCGATATAATCTTACTGGGCAATCAAAATGTTGTAGGTAGTGAGATTGGAACGGCCACTGGGTCTAAGTTTTATCACTCAGGAATCATAAAAATTGAAAATGGAACAGCGTACATTATTGAAGCTTCCAGATCTGATGGTGTAGTTAAAACCTCGTTAGGCAAATTATCTTATTTGTACGATCTTTTTGAAATTAAACGTTATCCATATGAAGAAGTGGCCGCCCGAGCCGCAGAGATAGCAGAAGAACAGATAAAATTAAACTTGCCATTTGATGGATCTTTTTGTGGAAATGAGGTGGGCCACTACTGTAGTGGACTAATCGGCTTTTCTTTTAATCGGGCCCATCAAGAAATTAATCGCACGATGGAAGAGATCTTCAAGTTTGAAGAAATTGATTACACTCAACCCTTTTGGCGAAATATTCACCCGCGGCCAGAAAATCCACATCGTTCGATTGCGCCGGCAGATATAGAGCGACATCGTGGATTGTCGAATATTGAAATTTGTCTACGTAACAAAGTTGCCCAGTATAGTAACTATACAACTTCTACGACACTTGAATGGTGAGTGTTCTTTGACTAAAACTATTTACAGTTGACAACAATTTAAAACTTGGTGATCCTTCTAACTATTACCGATTGTTACTATCACTAGCAATTTAGTAACAATAACAATAACAATAACAATAACAATAAAGATAGTGATTGTTACATGGCCATAGTTTTAAAAGTAATTACTTTTTATATCGACGGTTTTCGTACAATGAAGGTGGGGCGAAAGCTGTGGGTGATTATTTTATTAAAACTTTTTGTGATGTTTGCCATTTTAAAATTTTTCTTTTTTCCTAATTATTTAACGTCCAATTTTTCAAACGATCAGGAACGAGCGCTTCACGTAATGGATAATCTTACGCGGGCCGATTCTCTATCTAATTATTAATGGAGGTCTCAATGGTTGATGTAGATTTATCACAGGTCAATTGGTCTAGAGCGCAATTTGCACTCACGGCCATGTATCATTGGATTTTTGTTCCTCTTACCTTGGGTCTCTCTTTCTTGATTGCTTTTTTTGAAAGTATTTATCTGCGTACAGGCAATGAAGAGTGGAAGAACATTACCAAATTTTGGATGGCCCTTTTTGGAGTTAATTTCGCCATAGGAATTGCCACCGGTATTATTTTAGAGTTTGAGTTTGGAACTAATTGGTCGAATTATTCATGGATGGTGGGAGATATTTTTGGAGCGCCACTGGCCGCCGAAGGCATTTTTGCTTTTTTTATTGAAGCAACTTTTTTTGCGGTAATGTTTTTTGGGTGGGATCGGGTCTCTAAAAGATTTCATCTTTTTTCTACCTGGATGGTAGCGATTGGTTCTAACTTATCGGCCCTGTGGATATTAGTGGCCAATGGCTGGATGCAATTCCCTATTGGAATGAAATTTAATCCGGATAGTGCTCGCTTTGAGATGGAAAATTTTTGGGAAGTACTTTTTTCACCGATGGCCATAAGCAAATTTACCCATACCACTAGCTCTAGTTTCGTATTGGCCTCTCTTTTTGTAATAGGAATTTCTGCGTGGTATTTGTTAAAATCTCGTCATGTGCTACTGGCCCAAAGAAGTATCATGGTGGCCGCCATTTTTGGCCTTCTAGCTTCACTTTATGTTGCTTTTACTGGCGATGAGTCGGCCTATCTAGTGGCACAAAAACAGCCAATGAAATTAGCGGTAATGGAAGGATTATTTGATGGACAAACACGTGCGCCGTTAGTGGCAGCCGGAATAATAAATGGGGATAAACAACCAGGCGATGGCCAAGATCCTTTTTGGTTTGAGGTGAAGATTCCTGGTGCTCTATCACTGCTTTCTAATCGCGATATTAACTCCTTTGTTCCAGGTATTAATGATTTGGTATTTGGGAATTCTGTGCAAAATATTGTAGGAGTGCAAGAGAGAATGGAAAAAGGAAAGATGGCCATAGAATTATTGCGTAACTACAAAGAAGCAAAAAAAACAGGTAATGAAAGTGTGGCCAATTCTTCGAAAGATGCGTTTTATGAGGTACAAGATAGTTTGGGATATGGATATTTAAAAAATCCGGCAGAGGCAGTTCCGCCCATCGCGATTACATTTTATTCTTTTCATCTGATGGTGGTTCTTGGTTCTTTCTTTCCTCTTTTTTTTGCGCTGATACTTTTTTTTGATGTGAAAAAAAATAAGCACTATCCTTCTTGGTTGCTTAAGTTGGCGGTGTTATCGGTGCCACTGGGATATGTTGCTTCGCAGGCCGGTTGGGTGTTAGCAGAAGTAGGCCGGCAACCCTGGGCCATACAAGGATTGTTGCCGGTGAGTGTGGCCACTTCCAATGTCTCAACGACGGCCGTGCAGACTACTTTTTTTATTTTTCTATTTTTGTTTACTCTGCTTTTAGTGGCAGAGATTAAGATTATGGCCACTCAAATTAACAATGGGCCAGAGGAGAAGTAAGATGATTGGACAACTTGATTATACAACATTGCAACAACTCTGGTGGATCATTGCTTCGCTAGTGGGTTCGCTTTTTTTATTTCTAAATTTTGTGCAGGGAGGGCAGACATTACTTTTTACCCTTCCAAAAAACGATAAAGAAAAAAGTTTGATTATCAACTCATTGGGCCGTAAGTGGGAGTTAACTTTTACCACGCTAGTTCTTTTTGGCGGAGCTTTATTTGCGGCATTCCCGAAGTTTTATGCTACGAGTTTTGGGGGCGCTTATTGGGTTTGGATGCTTATTCTTTTTACTTTCATTATTCAGGCCGTGAGCTATGAGTATAGAAAAAAACCACAAAATTTTTTAGGCGCAAAGACTTATGAGGTGTTTCTTTTTATCAACGGAAGCGTGGGGATTTTGTTAATTGGAGCAGCGATCGGAACCTTTTTTACTGGTTCTAGCTTCAGCATTAATGAGATGAATCAGGTAACTTGGCAAACACCTTATTATGGATTGGAGGCCGCGCTTAATTTTTTTAATCTATCGCTGGGAATTTTTCTAGTTTTGAATGCTCGAGTATTGGGCGCAATGTATCTTCTAAATAATATTGAACATGCGGAAATAAATGTTGGTTGTCGACGTTTGGCGTGGATCAATTTTATGTGGTCACTACCTTTTTTGCTTTTTGTTTTAGCAAAACTTCTTTTAATGGAAGGCCATGCCATTCGGCCAGAAAATGGAGAGATTTTTTTACAAAAATGGAAGTATTTGCAGAATCTGATTGGTAATCCTCTTTTGTTGTTGTTTTTGCTGACCGGACTGGGACTGGTTATTTATGGAATTTTTGTTACGCGCTTTAAAGGAAAAAATAGTGGTATCTGGTTTTCAGGCCCAGGGACTGTATTAGTGGGCCTTACCTTATTTGGTTTGGCCGGATTAAATGATACTGTTTTTTATCCTTCCACTTATGATTTACAAAGTGGCCTAACCATTTACAATGCTTCAAGCAGTCACTACACCTTAACGGCCATGAGTTATGTGGCATTGGCCATACCATTTGTAGTGGCCTACATTGCTTACGTTTGGCGTCAGATGGATAAGCGACAGTTGTCTATATCCGATTTGTCAGGGAAAGGTAGCAATAAGTTATACTAGTTCGAAGAAGTTTTTATCATGATTTTTTTCATGGCCTCTTGCGGAGAAATCAGTAACTCTTGGCCAATAGCATTCACTGATTGAATTGCCATCTCCGAGAGTTGCCCACCTGTTTGCATTTTTTGTAAATCGTCTTGATTGATGAGGTATTCTCCTTCTTCTGAGGTAATAATTAAAACGGTATTTGCCAGGGTCTCCTCACTCTTTAGAGTAATAGCACCAACTAAAAATAGGCCGGTAAGTATTTCTACCGTGTTGGCCTTTGTTTGAGTGGATTTAAAAAAATTTGGAAGATTTGATATGCTAATTGGTTTGTAATGAGGTGTTCCGCTGCGTTGACGAAAAAAACTCATGAGATCTTCGAAGTATCCATGATACGCGGAAAGAAAGAGATTTTGTGGAAGATAATGAGTCGACTCATCAGGCGAGAAACGATTCGCCGAGGTTACATACATTTTCATCGTTTTGTTTGGGTCATATTCGGTGCGCATAGTTTTATACCAATCGCGAACTGTTATTGGTTTTCCCATAATTGGATCAATAGCATACCAACCACCATCTTGTGCGCGAATGATGGTGGTTACGTGAAATCCCCAGTTGGTATTACCGGCAACCAAATTTCCAACAGCAAAAACTTTTTTGATGGAAGATGGGTTAACTCGGCGGTGAAGTGCTTCAATATGTACTGCCATCGCCCGACCAAAACAGAAACCAATTCCCAGATCATCAGGATCATATTTACTAGTCGACCAGATACTTGCCACTGGATTGTTGTATACGGCCTCATATATTTCTCTTGCTTGTGCTTTGGTTACGCCAATTGTGCTATAATTAGAAACCAGTGGAGTAAATTGATCTAGTTCGTCGAGCAATTTATTATTGGAGATAGCGATAGATTTTTTGTTGGAATGGAGAATATCATACTCCATTAGATTCTCCATAATTGTGTCAACGTGTGAAGAGATGACTCCATTTTGGACTAGTACTTGGTGTTCATCAGCACTGAACCCGGCCAGTATTAAAATCTGTTCACGTTTTTTTGTAATTCTAAAATATCTGTAGTGTTAATAGGACGGCCATCAATTTTGTAATCGAGTCTGTTGGCCATTGCAATTGCGTTTGCTTCAAGATTGGAGAGTTTTCGCTTTATTAATCTTGCAGCAATAGCAGAGTATATTCCTTTGATATGTTTTTTGCTATTTTGCCATTTTTTGATGTTTTTATTTAATACTTGGTAACCAAAAGACGATATGTAGCGGTAGGCGATATGTTTATAGGGAGAGGATTTTATATGAGTGTTACCAAGCTAATTTTTTATATTTATTTACTTATTGCAATACTTGCTTGTCGGCCACATGTGGTAATAAATCCAGTAGGTGAAGATCTGGGCAGTGATAGTTCACAGGCAGAAATTTCGGCCACGGTGGGAATGACTCCAACGACTAGTGCCACTGCCGAGGTAAGTAGAACGGCAACTCCCGCTGCTACTGCTACGGCCACTGCTTCAGCTTCTGCATCGCCTTTCCCGACGGCCACCGTATCCTCCGCTACAAACTATGTTAATACGACAACTTTTTTAACCACTACTACTGCCGCCAAAATGCAAAATCCTAACACGGAAGAGTATCAATCATTTGGTTCTGTGGTGGCCATCGATAGGGATTTTGCAGTGGTGGGAGCCTCAATGGATTCTTCGGTAGATTTATATGCAGGAGCGGTGGTAATTTATCGGAAAGTTAATAGTAGTTGGAGTTTCTTTCAAAAAATTGCACCACCGGATCCGGTAACTGCACATTTTTTTGGTTGTTCAGTGGCAATCTCCGGAGAGTTTATAGTTGCAGGCGCTTGTGGAGATGTGGAAAAAGGCAGCAGTGCAGGGGCCGTTTACATTTATAAGTTCAACGGATCTGAGTGGCGCTTTTATGCGAAGTTAGTGCCCAATGATTTGCAAGAATTAGATTCTTTTGGTTATGCTGTTGCGATATTTGAAAACAAAATTGCAATTGGTGCACGAGGGTATCGCTCATCGATGGGAGCTGTTTATGTTTATAAAATTGATGGAACTGCTATTTTAGAACAGACAAAAATTATCCCGGCCGGTAGAGAGAAAGATTACTTCGGGGGAGCTGTCAGTTTGTCGTCGTCTTTTTTAGCAGTGGGGGCCATAGGTGATGATACCAATGGAACTAACAGTGGTGCTGTTTACATTTACAATGCGGCTGACTGGTCTTTAAAAAAGAAGCTTGCTCCAAGCACAACCTCTGATGGATATATTTTTGGCCAGGCCCTCTCCCTTTCTGGAGAGCAGTTGATTATTGGAGTTCCTGGCGACGATACTAAGGCAATTATGGGAGGGAGTGTTTATCTATATCGTTATCTTAATAGTGAATGGGCCCTGAGTTATAAAGTGGTGCCAAGCGACAATGGTATTTATGATCTGTTTGGCCAATCACTAGCACTAAGTGGTGATTACTTGGCAGTAGGGGCACCTGGAGACTCTGATAGGGCCTCGCGTGGTGGTTCGGCCTATGTTTTTAAATTAGAAAGTGGCATTGGCACGCAGCTTAGAAAAATATATTCACCTTCCCCTGAGTCCTATGGAAATTTTGGAGTAAGCGTAGGCCTTTCCCCCTATCAAATGATTGTTGGGGCGGGAAATGAAAATGTAGACGGAGGAGAAGATGTGGGAGTGGCCTACATCTATTAGGCAAAGGAGATTTTTGTGAAGTCACTTATTGTTTTACCGTTCATTACTTTTTTGTTGTTGGCAGAGACGACAACTTTTACTTGGACAAAAAATGATCCTCTCGAACAAGTAGATAAATATCGAATCTATTATAAAGATGAAACTGATGGAGAATTTTACCAGGTATTTGCAGATTTGGGAGACGTAGATCGCTATAGTTTTGACAGCAGTCGTCTTACTCCAGGACATAAATATACCTTTGTTATTACCGCCATCAGTAGTGCACATAATATAGAAAGCGAATATTCTAAAACGGTTAGTTATACGGCGCTGGCCACTCTCCCTCCTCCTTCCCCTGAAGATCCCCCTCCCCCGCCAGCTGTTTATCCTCTGCCCTTTGTTCCACCACCCACCACTCCTTACGAAGATAGAATTTTATCTAGAGGGGCCAATCCTCCGTTTCTTTCAGGGATTTATAAAAAAAATGTCAGTGCAATTAGTGCGACTATAGTTTGGAATAGTGATCCCGCGGTAGATAATGCTACGGTTAGTTATGGAATCGCTAGCTGTGAAGAAAATATTGAGAGTGTCAGTCATGGAGACTATCTTAATCATCACGTTGTATTACTTCCTAATTTGTTACCAGAGACGCCATATTATTTTTGCGTTAGCAATGTTACCGCCGAGATGGACTCGGCAATTTCTTATGAGTCAAATTTTAATACCTTTACAACCTTAAAGAAGGAGGCCGTTCCTAGGTTTTTAGAATCAGACATACAAGTGGTAACAGATGAGAATGGTGAAAAATTTTTAGAGTGGAAGGCAAAAACTAATATTCCGACGGATATGCGATTGGCCTTGCCGACTCCCTACAGTGTAATGCCTTTTGATAAGTCTGATGGGGGAATAGGGTTATATCATTATGGAAGAACTCCTCTGCTGAAAGAAACTAAGACAAAATATGTTTTTGCCGCCAAAGCTCCAAATGATCGAATTAATACTGGAGAACTACTTTTTACTGATGCCACGCGATCTTCCGGTTCATTTTTCCCGGCCAATAAAACGCCAATTGCTCGCGCCCTAATAATTACTGCTAACGGCAAAGAAGTTCGGCGAATTAATTATGATGCTACTGGAAAATTGATTAATGTAATTGGAGCTGATCCGTTGATTTTGGCCCCTAATGCAAAAGTGGTGGTGAGAGTGAATGGCGCTATAGATCCGGAGACGGCCCAGCCTCCTGTGGAGTATGTTTTTAAATTTGGAAATAAAAATATTCCCACCACTAATGCTGCGCTAGTAGTTCCAGCGGAAATTTGTGTAGAAGGAAAGGCCTTCGAAGTGAAAGTAGAGTTACAGGATATAAAGGGAGGAAGTAGCGAGTTTCCGATTGCCACTTTAGGATTTTCTGACAAAAGTTATCTCACTGAGATGTCAGAAATAGAATACATCGTGGAAGAGGATGGATCGGTGCGGGAGAAAAACAATTTAACTAAAACTTTTGATTTAAATATGCCAGAAGGGAAGGTGGTAAAAAGTATTAATTGGATTTTTCCAGATAGAAGAGTTGTTTCTGAAGATTATCCACTAACTCACACCTTTGATGATTTTTTTCGAGGAAAAACAGTTCCGGTCAAGGCCATTATCAGAGATCAAGAGGGAGGACTAAGTATTGCCCAAATGGAGATCGACATTCCAGAGGCCGAACAGTTAGTGTTACAATATTTTGATGCCACGGCCGCTTCTTCTGCTTTAGTAAAACCCTGTACACAGTCAGATGGACTGGCAAATACAGGATTATATGATTTCATGGACGATTATATTGATTTTATGAAGAGCGCTCCAAAAGATAAGGAGGGAAAAATAATTATTAACACTGATTTTCTAGATCGAGTGGGTATTCGATATTTCGATATAAATAAATCATCATCGCCACCATCACCAGATATCAGATTTGTGTCCGCACATAACCTAAGACTTCTTCCAAGTGGAAAATTATGGGACGTTGTGGCCAATAAAGAACTAGATCCTCTTACCATTTTGCCAAAGCTTGCCAGCAAACAGGCGCGTGATTTGGCCCATAGTGTAGCTCGAAAAAAACATTCCATCAAAGTGCCGCAATCTAGTGAAGAAGAGTTCCAAGAAGAAGTAGAAAATATTACTAAACCGCCGAAAAAAGAGTCACCGGGAGCAAGATATAAAAAATTACGGCCAATTCAACATAGGTAAAATAGCACTATTGCTTTTTTTTACTATAAAGCTGGATGCTATCGATTCATCAAATGCAGAGTTGATTAGGGCCGCTACTTTACTGATAAAGGCCAACAATGATGGGGTGGCAGTAGGTGACCCTAATTTGGCATCTTCATCTTGTGCAGCAGAATCTTTTTTGCCGTTGCCGTATGGTATAAAAAGTGCAGATGATCCCATTGGCCGATGTATCGTAAGTGTCTGTGTCCCATATGAGCAGCGTGACATGGAAAATAGTTATGAAAATCAACTCAATAAACTCAAAGCGCAGGTTCAAAGAAAGGCAAACGAAGGCGTCGGGGATAAACTGAGGGAGTTGTTTGGCAATATAGTTGCGCGATTGGATGAAGAACACAATATCAAGTTGCAATATTTGGAACGCTTGTCACTATCTCCAGGTGTGGGAAACAGGTCAGATACGATGCTACAGCAGGAGGCAAATAAGGTTGGAGAGTTTTGCTCTCTATCGTATTTTACAACTAAATTATCTTTGAGTGATTATGAGCCTAGTTATTTACAGAAAATTAAAGATAGTGCAGTAGAGCAAATTTTAATTGGGCCACTCAGCAAATTGTCTGTCCAAAGTCTTCAGGTTATTAAGGAAAAATTGCAGGCCATTGAACTACAAGTGCCGCTATCTCCCCAAGAGTTTGAAGAAAAATTTATGCAAGAACTATTGGCATTAGAGCAAAAAAAAATAAAAGATATAAAACAGTGGAGAGATAATTTATTAAAAGCTAGTATGGAAAGTGAACAGATAATTAAAGAGGCCTTGGGGGCAGTATCTTTGGATTTACAACAAAAAAGATATAAAGAAATGGCGCTGTTTTGTGCCAATTACGGCGAGGTGCCGCCCTTAGATGATCATTTAGGAAGTGGGAACAATGGTGCAATCAAGGTGTCTTGGGCATCTTTAAAATCAGATCCGGAGGTTGTTCAAGAGAGAATAAAACATGAGATGGGCCATTTGGTTTCCAGACTATTTAGGAACAAGGAGGTGGGGACTAGTTGTCAGTCTCTGGCCATTTTTCTTTCTTGGCGTGAGAAGAGCACTAGTCAAATTATTACTCGGACTGAGACAAAAAAAGAAAAATATTATTGTCAGGAAAATGGCCAGAGTAAACAAGTTGAAAGTTTAGAGCATAAATATAGCGAAGAGATTTGGGCCGATGCGATCTTCTTGAGAGGGGGAATGCCTCTAAAGGACAACCCTATTTGTAGGCAGGGGCGAAGTAATAATAGCAAAGATGATTATGATAGCAACTATTTTAAAAAACCAGGAGTTGATGGGCGAACACCTCCTCTTATTTTTAGACTACTTCAAGCAGAAATTTATCGAAAAAAGTTTATTAATAATAGCTGTGAAGAGGCGGCCGCTAAGTATAAGTTTAAAAATATTTTTGATTAAGCATTGGCCACAGAGTTTTATGTGTGGTGGGTTTTATGCTTTGTTTTGTGCTCATTTTTGTGAATAATTTATTGTGCAAAATTATCTTTTGATTTTTTTATTTCTGTTTATTTTTTCGCATGCCATGCCGGCAAGCAGTGCCAACGACTGCGTTTTAGTTGCGCTAAAAGCAGAGCGAGAAGTTTTTGAGCATCAAATTAAAAATTCTGCAAAGGCACAAGAGTTTAAAGATGCCTGGCAGGGACGTTCTTTGGATTTGGATAATAGAGAATTTATGCGCAAGATGGAAAGTGGCCAGACAGTGGGCGTTGACATGGTTGAAATGGGTGGGCCGATTGCGGATGCTGAATATGGTGATTATAAATCATTGCGGTTTCGCGTAATTGAAAAAAAAGATGGTGTGGAAAGATTAGTTTATGTTGATATCGAGAATGCTGTACTCAAAGATTTGAATGATAAATTATTCAAAGACAAAAAATTTGGGGATGCTGTTAATAACATGTACTACGATGCTTTTTATAATGAGCTCAAACAGCAACTTGCCTCGAACGGAAAGGAGTATGATTTAAATCAGCTTCTAAAAGCAACGTATCAGCAGGCCAATCAAAAACTTTTAAATACGCTTGAATCAACCGGGCTTTTACAATTGGCCTTGGGAATGGAAGGCCAATTGGGCAAACCTGCGCAATGGTTTTTAGGTGGGATTGGAAGTGATGCTATTAAGGCCAATATGGGAGCAAGAGGTGCCCGCCAACATTTAAAAGATACCAACGATGGTTTGATTTTAGATTTTGCAGATCATTTGCCACAAATGCATCAAGATATATTGGCAATAAAAAAAGTTCATGAGTCTTTGCAAAATAATAGGGAACTATTGCGGACTGGGATAATGACTTTTGTTGAAGATGGCAAGTATATTTTAGATTATGATGTTGTAGAAATTCTCCGCAAAAATAAACGTGGATCTTTTCCATCCACGGCAGAATATCGGGCGGCCATTAGGGCCAAGATCAAATCAATCTATGCAGGGGCAGAACTTGCTGATGATAAGGTGATTGATGCGATGACTGACTATTTTGAAAAATGCGATGCTATCAATCCACCACTATTTATTCGAGATCGTATTCGCATTGACTTAGAAAAGGCCCAGCATGGAATTGTTTCAATAGATTTCTCGGGAATGGGAGTGGAAAATATTCAGGCGATAATGAAGGGTATGTTAGAAACAGAGGCCAATGTTTCCCCCAATGTTGTGGTGGATAGATCATTAGGAGCAATTTGGAGAGAGGTTCAGAAAGTTACGGATAATTTTAACCTGCAAAAAAGAGAATTAAACCAGTCTTTACAAAATTTTGGCGCCACTACCAGTGAGGGGGCCAATCCAGTTCGTTTTTCGGGGGATGATGGAATTTTTCTTCCTGATAGAAAATGGAGTAGTGAGGAGAAAAAAAAATTAATATCAATTATGTCAAAAAAAAATCCCAGCAAATATCGACTGGTTTTTGTAGATACTAACTATGTTGATGGTAGCGTCATCCCGGCCAAGGTTCGTTCCGAGTTAATTGTAAAATCCGAAAATTTAGAGAAGGAACTGCGCAAAGCAGTTGTGGGATTGGGGGTGGATAAAATAAGCAAAGAGCAGGCCAAAGAGCTAATGATATGTATTGATTATATTCCCATAAAAGAGGGAAAGGGCACCTTCCATATTAATCTAGGAGGAAAGGTTGATAATGCCATAGAAGAAAAAATTAAAAAAGTATTGGCCAATGATGGCCTTATCCCCGCGGGACATTCCTGGGATATGCCTAGGCGCTGATGACTAATTAATAACGATAAATTGGAAGTGAACAATTTTAAATGGTTTTCCGCCACTGTATTCGTAATCTAGATAGTCATCTCCACTATAACTTGCATCAGAGTAACAATCTTCACAATTAGAAAAACGTAGGCGAAAGCGACAGTTAAAAGTAGTACCAGGGGCAATCCAAGGACTGGTTTCCATCATGATTATGTGAGAAGTGCGAATATCTTGCTCTTGCCCGTTGGGGAATACTGTTTTTGTCCAAGTAGATTTAGCATCCATTTTAGAATAGAAGGCCTGATCCATATTAGGAATTACTCTAACTAGACAGCTTTGAGTGTTATTGGCCCCCCCTAAACATTGCTCTGGCGAGATAGAAGCACTATTGGCCACAAACTCACTCTGTGTTACCCACTTAGTGGCATTATCTTCATTGAGTTGTACAAAACAGGCCTCTCCTAAATCTTCTTCGTCTTCATCGCCATTTTCTCTGCTAATATATTCACAATCTCCCGGGGTGCCACTATTTCCTGCCGCGGCCCCTCCTTCTGCTATGGTGGGCCAGTTATCACCCAAGTTGTTACATGGTGCGGTGCTTTTTACATGATCCCATTTGTTGGCAATTACTTGCACTCCGGCGATGGGAGAGTTGGAATCGTTATAGAGATTGAGCATAACTCCGACGATTTCTCCTGGACTGATTTTCCCATTGCCATTGTTGTAAGCGAGATCATCTGGGATTAGGGGCGAAACTTCTGTTATTTGTCCACTGGCCCGCAGGTCACTGACGGCACCCAGCATATCTGAGCGTTTATCAAAAATAAAAGCAGGTGTGGCATTTTGAGTCGGATCTAGTTTTACAAAATCTTTTGCTACTAATGTCGTATGAAGGCGATTGGCCACATTAACCGCAGTGGAAGTTCCATCATGGCCATCATCTTTATCATTGCCGTTTTCATTGTAAGTTTTAAACAGTAGCAGGCCATACTGATCTAGAAGCGTTTCAATTTTATCTTTTGGATATGTTGATCCATTGCAAGCAACGCTTTGTCCATAGTCGTTAAAAATCATATACGTCGCTTTGGCCATGCGCTGAAAGAAGCTGCGGAAGTTTATTGGATTTGCTACTCGCTGCCACTCTGGAGCGTGGGCCGGAGAGTGGTTGATGTAGTAGTTTTCAGCAATATTGCTATCATTTCCCTGTGAAGTAAAGTCTCCCAACTCTGCTAATGCTTCGGCCATAATATGTACAACAGCATATTGGGCGGTTGTCGTGGTTAGTGAACATTGTTCCGCTAAACTTTCGGTAAGAGCAATTAGGTAGTGTGAAACAATCATCCCGCTATTGTGTACATCTTCAATTTTGATGGAACTATTATTGGGGTCATAGTTTAAATAATTAGGATAGGAGAGTCTTCCTTCCGGAGTTTTGGCAATGCCTAGTGCATGAATGGGATCATCCTCATCGATAGGACGAGAGAGATTCAAATATCTTCCAACCGCCCATTCTCCTAAATGATTGCGTCCATTTATAAAATAACTGAAGTAGTCTGAAATGCCTTCGCCTATGGAGCCCGCCTCATCGTAGTAGAGATGGCCTAAATCGGCGCGCGTACTGATACCAGCGGAGGCATTGTTGCGTAGATTTAGCATTAAATGAATTAGGGCATGTGCAGTTTCGTGATAAATAATTGTTGGATCTTGTACCCATTTGAGCGTGTTGTAATAGCGATCTTCCCCATAGGAAATAGAAAAATCGGCCGGTTGATAAACAGAGTTATCCAGTTCCCCAGAGACGGCATAGATGCGCAAACTGCGTTCAGAGGGCCAGAAGGCATGCATAGAGATAAGATCTTGTGGAAGAGCGGAAAGGGTATATTGTGGGGAGATCAAATCAGGGCCGTAGGCGGTTTGCATCGCCGAATAGAGAGCACTGTTAAATTTATTAACAATTTTATAAGTGTGATAATAGGCCAACACTTGATGAAACTCATCACTGCCTACGGGGAATGCCCATTTTTGATTTTTATAATAGATCGAGGAGACAGCATTGCTATCTTTCCTAACCTGAAAACAACTATCAACGACTTCATCTCCCATTGAGCAATCGGCAGTTAATGTACTGCTGTTGGTGATAAATTTCCCCCGACTACTAAGTAGCAGATTTAAGTTGTAATCATGATCTAGATTATAATTACCGGAGAGAATTATCGGATTGTCCTCTAACACTCGACTCTCGTATAATCCTACATTGGCAGGATCATTACTTTTGGGAGTGGACTGTCTCTTGCCTAAGGCCGTATCATCAGATACTGGCCCAATACAACTGCTGACTAAGAAGACGAGAGTAAGAGCTAACGTCATTTGGTAGTGAATCAGAGTAAAGTAGAGTGGTTTTAAGATGTTTTTTTTAATACGCTACTTCCTGTTAAGAGTACTGTCTATTATTGCATCCAATTTAGAATTTCGTAGTCCCCATGGATCAGAAGAATCGCTATATTGTCGTCCATTGGCATTAAAGGCCCAGCAGTAGGGGACGTTGATCTCTTCATCTTTTTCTCCAATGCTGGAGATACCTAATTGGGAAGAATCGGTTTCTAGCAATATTTTATAAAGGCCATTATTGATCTCTTTGATATGTTCATTGGACGGTTTTTTTCGATCAAGGTTCTTCATTTGGCATTCGGTTTTATCGGAGGCGGCAGAGCAACTATTGTCGATTTCATTCGTTGCAATTTGCAAGGCCTGGTATTGTTTACATACGTCGTTTTCATTTTCTTGTTCTTTGGCCTCTTCAATTATATTTTTTGGATCGGTCGCATAAACGCCTTCTTTGACGTCTATTTTTTTAACGTCGTTATTAACATCTTCCTCTTTTTCAGAAATATCTTCCATTATTTTTTTAATTTCATCTTTAGATTCTTCATCTTTTATTTTTTTAATTCTAGCTTCCATTTTTTCTTTTACGGTTTCCCAGGCTTCATATTTATCACAAAGTTGTGCCACATAGGATGAATCCTCCTCCTTCATATCTGCTAACTCGCCATCATCTTTTTCTCGTTGATTACAAATACCTTTTATCTCCACTAACATATCTAGTGCATCGGGATTAATATAGCTTACTACTTCGGTAGAATCTGAAAGCAAATCAGTAGGACTAAAACTTCCATCGCACAGTGGGCCGGGGTCATTTCCTCTAGTAAGCAGATCATATTTTTGACAAAACTTAGTGGCCTTGCCGAGCATCTCTTGTTGTTGTTGTTGCATTTGTTGCATCATTCTTTCTTTGCCTGCAACGTATGTGTCGTATTTACCTTTGCATTCAGTAAGTATGGCCTGGTATGTTGCTTGATTTGTTCTTATACTCTCTTCTTTGGCCTGCATATAATCGTTAATCTCTGTTTGGATTTTACCTTTTTGTTCAGCTAACATCTCCTTGAGCTTGTCGATTTGCCGAGGCAGAGAGTTTTCTCCATTTAGCAGTTCCTCCATATCGCCACCCCCGCGCAGCTCTGCTCCATATTTTTTTTCCATGGCCGGCATTGCTACGAAGAGATCACTAAGAAGGTTATAGTTGGCACCGGGGAAGTATTGTTTAAACCAATCCATATCTACTCCAACCTGTGCTTTTAAAACTTTCAAGTATTGTTCTTGAGCGGCCAGTAAAGATTCGACATTGCGATTAAAGGCCAGGGCCTTTACTTTGATAAGATTTTCTCGATCTTTGATAACTGACTCTACCTTGGCCATACACTGATTTATATTCACAGCACAAGTTTTGGCAGATGCCAGACAAAAACTGGAACTGGAGGTGTCTAGTAACTTCTCGTTGCAACTTCCTGACATGTTGCTGGTACTTTTAGAACAATCGAGTAACTCGGCGCTAACGTCGGCAGTAATATTGTTCATTAAGGAATCGTACTCGTTGGCAATATCGTGAATGTACTCACGGGCCTTGCTCACTTTATCGGCATAAGAGCGATTGTACTGGTTGCTGCAACGTTTAGCTGTTTCTGTGTAGTAATCCGATACGGAGATGTTGTGTATTCCCTCTGTTATGGTGTCTAGTTGAATTTGCATTTTGTAGTTATAAGATCGATCCAGCTTTTGAAGGTCTGCCAACGTATCTTCGAGCGAACTGCCGCGATTTAAAATTAGCTTTAATTCTTTGCGATAATTTTCTACCATGGTGCCACGGCCACTGCCGCCTAATTTAACTCCTTTGATTAGCGCACTAAATTTCATTCCTAGACTGTTGCTACTATCACCGGAGATACATTTGGCAATAATTCCGTCTTTTAGATCGTCTGGACTAAAGTCGGTTAAACTTTGTCGAAAGTTTATAGAGTTAACTTCCGGAATCACTTGGCCCAGATCAAGTCCGGCCATTTTTGAATTTAAATTTTGTTGTTTGGCAACTAGTGCAGAGAGGTGGGTGTTGATGATTCCTTCAAATTTACTTTGATCATATCCGCTTCCTTCAAAAAGGCGGGGTACTTGATTGGGATTGGTAATTCCATTTGCTTGGATAAAACTTCCCAAGCGGCCCAACTGTCGACTAATTTGATCGCGAATTTTTCCTTCGTTAGCAACCAACTGATTGGCCAGATCAACTAAACTTTTTTCTCCGTTTTTAGCTTCGGACATCGATTTTTTTATTTCTCGAAGGCCATTTTCACTTTTTTGCATGGAGGCATTAAGTACCTGGGTGCAGGGAGTTCCGGCAAAGTACTTAGATAGATCTCGGCCTTTTTCTTCGATGCTGGCCTCTCCATTTTTTTTGCCGTTTAGCTCGGAATCAATTTGTGCCATATCTTCGGTGATTTTTTTGTTCACATCTCGCATGGCCTGCATCTGTTTGTTGACCTCTGCCTGGGCCGCAGTTAGTTGGTTAATTTTATCTTGCAAGATGGTGTCTTGGTGCTTGGCATATTCTTCAATACATTGCATTCCGATCGGGTACTGAGATGTTTGCCCACGCGAGAGCATTTTATCGTAAGCGTCTTTGTATTGTTGTGCCAAGGTAATAATCTGGGTGGCCACGGTGGCGCTCATATCGTTTTTTATATTTTCGCACATATTTTGTGGAGTAGCAGGAACGGCCGCCGGCACTTTACATTGGGGAAAATATTTTGAAGGATACACAGTTGGTTTGTATGCTTGAATCTGCTGCATCATGGACATTGCGTTTTGGTTGGCCATCGCCTGTTGCTGCATCTGAGTAAAGGTGGCCATGGTTTGATCAAAAATTCCCAGTAGATTGTTTATGCTACTGTTTGATTGATTTTCTACTTCGCTTAACCTTTCACTCTTTGCTGCGAAGGCATCGGAGATGATGATAGGGTTTAGATTTATTAGCGAAATCACCGATGTATAAACGGCCAGTTTTTTTAGCAGTTGATTCATATAAACTTCCTTTTTTATTAACATGCCAAGCTATTAGTCTTCTCGGCAGTTTATTAGCTATGTTTAAACTTATCTGCCCATAGCAATTTGTGCATAAAAAATATGCTCTGAGGCAGTAGTTGAGTTAAAAGATCTCATGAAAATAACAATGCATACTGCAAAACAAAAAATATTTATGTGAAAATTCTGCAATTTTCGTAACTTCTACACATTTTTTACTAATGGAATATAATTAAAATAGTAAAAAAAATGCCAATTTTTTCTGTCAAATCGACATTTGGAGTATTTTAGAATGCAAAGAGTGCGAGGCCCTATTTTTAGATTAATGGCGGTGATTGGAGACTTAGCATGTGCCTACACACTTCATTCCTTGCTATCTTCTTATGAGCAACTTGGGATTTTAAATAAGAACATTCAGCTATGGATGATAACCCAACTAAAAGTGGCAGAGAGTTCACTGGCCCTTTTGGATTGGGGTGCCTTTTTGGTGTTGCTTTATTTTATCTATATCGGTTTTCGCCTTTATAGCACTTTAATTTTTGGGGTCTCTTTTTCTCAATGGATTATCGGGATCAGAGGAACGAGCAATCGCCTATGGAATCGCATTGGTGGGATGGTGCGAGTTATTTTGGAGTTGCCCCTTGCACCTTTTTTATTTTTTGATTTACCCTGCTGGTTTAAAAAAAAGACGATTAAAGAGTGGCTCTCTTTTACCGAGTTGTACGTCAAGGATAATGTTTTTATTTGGCTGGTCTCTTTTGTGATCATTCCCTTGATGGCAGTGGGATCATTATTTTCGCCGATGCTAATAAATTTGACAGTGTTGGATGGCATTTTATTAGATCGCATGCTGGAAAAAAAAGATGCACTAACTAATGAATCAAATTTTAGTGCTTTTGCGCAATATTCTAGTAATTACTATAAACTTTCATCTTTTACTGGCCTCAAAGATAATCGTTTTTTACTTATTCCCAATTTTATCATTGAGAAAACTAAAAATCGCAATAGAGTTACCCCCTATGTGACAATTTATGATAAGCAACTTAAGGCCACTTTAGAGATGAAAATAGTTGGCGATTTGTCTTTGTTAAATATTTTAGCAGAAGGGGAGAAGGCCAATTTCTTTTTTGCTAGACAATTTCCACGGATTGCAAAAATTCTAAAAGGCCCGCGCGAGCTCTATTTGCCCAGGGCCTACGAAAAAAGTTATCAATCGGAATTGGCCCTCTCTTCGGAAGTGTTAAAAGAAATTCGTACTTGCATTCAACAAGCATTGGAGCTTAGTCTAAAAAACTTATGGCCGCACGTGATGAAGGCCGGGCCATTTATCAAGGGAGATGTTTTAATTCGCAATGTGCTGTTATCAGTGGCAGAGTCGGGAGGCGAGGGAATGCCGCAGATGGAGGTTGTTCAAATTGGTGGCCAACAATTTTTACAGTTTCGTCAAACGTTGACTCATCGGCCTTTGGAGACGCAGTGGGTAGAGCGTTTGATTTCTGTTGAAACAAATAATATTCAAATTTTAGAGTTTACAACCTCTCTTGATAAGAACGCTCAAAGTTCATTAGATGATTTTAAGCAAACATTTTTCGGCAATATTAGTTGGTACTTTGACTATAAAGATATTTTTGCTTACCCCACAGATAATGGCGCGCTAGGCCCTTTTTCAGTAATAGATTTTTATCTACAAAACCAGATTCCGCCAGATAAAAAAAGTGAGTTTGAAGATTATGTCTATCACTATTTTTTTGATCTAGGTAAATATGCTTTGGATAATAGCGATGAAACATTGAGAAATTTACTGCTTACCACGACTATGCGAATTGTAGATGTGGCCAAGTTAAAAAATATTAAAGATGTTGATTACTACTCCTTACGCTATATCAATTTTATGCAGGCACTGAAAATGGCGTTAGTACAAAACAATGCAGATTATTTTGCTAATTAGTTATTACTGAACAGAAACAATGTTGATTGTTTTTCTCCAGTGTAGCACAGTTTTCTGTCCCACAAGATTCTCTTCGGGCACTTCTGCTGCTGTAGTGGTGCTTATTTTTCAACCAAATTAACCGACAAGAATATAGCAGGATCATGATTAGGTGAGAAAGCGCCTATGCTTTGGGTATTTAGAAGAGGGTGAGGCAATGAAAAAAAAAGCAACTGTCTATTTCTTTTTATTTTCTACGTTAATATTTGGCCAAATGCTTCTGGCGGCCAGTGCGAGCTTCGATCGTACACTTGTACCCATTGGGCCCATAGAAAGTGATAATTCCTGGACAACTTGGACGGAACTTTCACATGTGTATTTTTCCAATAACTGCATTGGAATTAAGAGTGGACATAAGCGTGCGCTAGCATATCTTTTTAAACAGGCCAGGCTTGAATTTCCTGTGCCCGCTGGTGGCGAAGATATTATGTATGTGGCAGATATGAATAATCGTGTAAAATGTCAGGGGCATCCAACGCATACGAGCGGGGAAGATATTGATCTTACCTATTTTACCAATGGCCCGACCAACTACACGCAGAAAATTCGTGGGGTGGTGAACATTCAAATGGTTAGTGTGGTAAAAGATCTTAATGGAAAAAAAATAGTGGATGTTAAAACTTATGATTGGGATCGCACTTATAAAATATGGAAGATGCTATCACAGGCCTTTCCGGAAGTAAGGATTTCGGCAAATGAGAAATTGGTGATTTATACGAAAGAAAAGGCCAGTGCGCGTTACGGGAAAGAAGTGGTAGACGCGTTATTTAATAAATTCATTGGTGGAGACGAAGTGGTGGCCTACAATCATCATAGTCATTTTCATGCAGATCTTGGAGCAATAATTAACTGGGCATATTTTGATGACAGACTATACTTCCCTCATATTGCCGCAAACAGCGGTTGGGATAGTGAAGTCGTTTTGGTAAATATTAATGACATGAAGGAAGTTAATGGGTGGCTTTACGCTTTTGATGAGGCAGGGAATGTTATAGAACAGAAAAATATTTTGCTGGCCCCTAACCGCAAGATTACAGTTCAGGTAGAGGAAGTTTTTAGTGATCCGGCCAAAATTAAAAGTATGATTTATGTTAAAGATCGAGGGGCCAACGTTCGTGGGCATTTAAAGTTTTCTCAAAAAGATGGAGATTCGGTGGTGGCCAGCGCTATTACCATTCCTTCAAATGGAACTATATATATGCCACATATCGCGTCTGATAAAACTTGGTGGACTGGACTCGCGCTTTTAAATACGACTTCGCAAATTAAAAATTTAAAATTATCGTTTGGCAGTGAAATATACAAAGATATCACGTTGGCGGCCGGGGAGCATCGTGCTTTCACTATGGATACTCTGTTTCAAGGAGAAGTTGTTCCCGCACTATCTTCTGCTATTATTCGTGGGAGTGAAGGGGTGGTGGCCTTAAACTTAAATGGAACAAGGCCTGAGTCAAAAAACAGGTATCTTTCAGGATCACAACTGGGAGATGAGATTGCAAGAAAAATTTATGTTGCAGAAACACGAACTGATAATGAAATTTGGAGTGGATTAGTACTAACTAATTTTGAAGCAGTTAACAGCAAAATAGCAATTAAATCGGTTTCAAAAGCTGGGGAGATTATCCAACAACAGGAGCTTACATTGGGGGAGCGTAAAAAGTTTTCCAAGGCCGTCAATGGTGATTGGCAAGAAATAATATCATCCACTCCGATTAGTGGTATTGTCGTCTATGGGCGAACAGATGGACGATGTGCGGCCGGCGTTGAGGCAGCTAGCGAGGGGATATATGCTGGCGTTTTTACCAATTTATCCAGAGAAGATAGTGTAACATTAGCGCTTACCAATATCGAAGATACTAGCGTGGAGATTGAATTGAACGCCTATGATCAGAATGGGGAGCGACTAATAGATAGATTCATAACGTTAGCTGCCCGTTCAAAGTATGTGGAGTTAGTGGATAAAATTTTTCCGGAAGTTGCGGAAGAAATATCACATATTAAAGTTTTTGCAAGCGGAGCAATAATAGGAACTCAGCTCAACAAATCGTTCTCTGCAAGCTCATGTGATGCGTTGAGTATGATAAAGCAATAATTCTATGCACTGATTTTTTCATCATCATCGTCATCATCATCTTTTTGGGTAGTATCATCAAGATTAACTCTGTTGACGATGCGATTGTCTAAAACGTCAGTAAATTTTAGACCAACTTTAAAGGCACGAAAATAGCGCTTTTTCTTTTTGTATTCGCTCTTAGCAATATAAATTACCGAGGCCTGTAGTGGTGGAGTGAATGTTTCACAGGCCATTTTGTGAATCAAAAAAGTATCTCCGGTGGCAAATTTATCAATTTCATCAGGCAATACCATTAAAGACATTCCCAGGTTGGATAAGTCAGAGAGTTGAAAATCTATGACTCGATGATAAGAGGAGTCTGAAATTTTTGAAATCTTTACTTCCTTGAGATCATGGGAGCTAAAAATATAACGAGAGGTGGATCTTTTTTCAATTATGCGAAGATTTTTTGGAATAGCAAAAGTTAGTTGATGGCCTTCATCGAAAGTAATGGATTCCTTAAAAAGAACACTGTTATCAATATCGCGAATAAAAATGTGAGTTAACTGATTCATATTGAATTTAATATGACTATTTTCTAAGGAAATTTGAATGGATTTATTTTGTCGGTTAATATTTTGAATTTCACCATAATTGATAACAACTTCATCCTGAATCTTTTGCCAGAGAGTAATTTTTAAATTTTTTGTTTGCGCCATAGTCAAGAAATTCAAAACTTCGGACTGATTAGAACTGACCCTCAAGACGTTATTGGCCTCAACCACATAGGAGTAAAGATATTTACCGCGCGGCAGAAGAATGACACTACTAAATTCAAAGGGCCCAGAGTCAGGAGTAATAATTTTTTGGATGGCCCCATTATTGGCAAGATGTTTAATGCCGCGATTAATTTGTTCGGTGGCCAGACCTGATTTTGCTTGGATCCAATTGCTCGTGAAACTATTAATCCGTTCTTCTTTCCCAATAAGTAAAAGAATTTTATTCCCGATCTCTTCGTCATTCATAATCTAGCTCCGTTTTGTTCAATGGCCATGATGCATTCCCCTCACTGTCTTGTCGGTTTTTTTTGACTTTATTTTAGCGTATATGCGAGTATAATCACAATGTAGCAAAGGATATAGAAATAGAGGGAGACGTATGGTTGATGGCAATACTAGGGTAATTGGCAAGCTTTTAATGAAGGTTGTAAAAAAAGGTGGCGACTTAGATTTAATGGGCAGTATAAGTGATGGCCGAATTAATTTCTATTCCTACAACAGCTATTGGGAAGTTTTAAATGTTTTGGCAAATGGTTTTAGAGAGCTTGGCCTTGCAGTACAAGATAAAGTGGCCATACTAGGAAATACCTCTTTGGAGTGGCACCTTTTTGATATGAGCATCATTGCTTCTAGGGCCGTAACAGTTCCCATCTATCCAACTTATTTGGCAGAAGAAGTGGAGTTTATTTCTAATCACTCTGGTGCTTCTATGATGGTAATAGATAGTGCTGATCAACTTGAGAAAATTATAAGAGTGCAAAAAAAACTTCCGGCACTTCGCACTATTATTTCAATTAAGGAAGTTAGTGATCTTTTAAAAGGAAACTTAAGAAATGATATTAAATTTTTTACCATGGAGGAGTTTAAGAAGCTTGGAGAGAAGCGCTACAACGAGAATAAGCATTGGTTAGAGGAGATAGTTGCACAACAGCAGGGTAATGATGTTGTCTCGATAATCTATACTTCTGGGACTACCGGGGAACCAAAGGGAACTGTTATTTCTAATCATGCTTTTACCACCATGTTAGAAAATGTTCGGACTGCTTTTCAGGGAAAATTTTCGCATGACGACTGTTCTTTAACTTTTTTACCTCTATCTCATGTTTTAGGCCGCTGTGATTCAATGATGTTTTTGGTTTTGGGATATCGCACCGTTTATGCCGAGTCGGTAGATGCTTTAGTTAATAATTTAGCAATTGTTCGCCCGACAATTATGTTTGCAGTTCCTCGCATCTTTGAAAAAATTTATGCCAAGGTTATGGAGCAGGTAGAGGGAGGATCATTTATTAAGAAAAAACTATTTGCTTGGGCCGAAGAGGTTACAGAAGTTTACTATAATAAGATAGAAAATGAAGAAGCTCCTAGCATGCAAGAGATTTTAAATCACAAATTGGCCTATAAATTGGTGTTATCGAAAATCTATAATCGCTTTGGAGGAAGAGTTCGTTATTTTATTTCAGGAGGAGCACCTCTTTCTGTGAAAATAATAAAATTTTTGCAAAACGCCAACCTTACTATTTTGGAGGGATATGGCCTGACAGAAACAATTGCTCCTTGTTGTGTTAATCCCACCTGGAAACAAGTGGCCGGGACAGTAGGAATACCTATTGGCGATGTGCAAATTGGCTTTGCTGAAGACGGTGAAATTTTAATTAAAACGGAAGCGATGTTTTCAGAATATTATAAATCTAAAGAGCATACGGATGAGGTGATGAAAAATGGATGGTTTTATTCTGGAGATATTGGTGAATTGACTGCGGATGGCCATTTAAAAATAACTGATCGTAAAAAAGATATAATAATTACCTCAGGAGGAAAAAACATTGCACCTCAAAAGATTGAAAATATGGCCAAAACGCAGAGGTATATTAGTCATTTGATGGTAATCGGAGATAAGCAAAAGTATTTAACAGCAATTGTGGGAATAGAGATAGATCGTTTTCGCCTAATATATGATAGTTTGGGGATTGGAAAAGAGATAAAGAATGTTACCATCGCAGAGTTGGCAGTAAATGAGAAGGTGCAAGCGTTAGTGCAGGCAGATATAAATGCCTTGAATCAGAAATTGGCAAAATTTGAAACTATAAAGAAATTTATTATTTCGCCAGAAGAATTCACTATTGAGGGAGGGCATTTAACTCCTTCTTTAAAACTTAGAAAGAAAGTTATTTTGGCCAGATTTTCCGAGAAGGTTGAAGAGATGTACAGACGCGAGAAAGAACTGTCCTAGTAGCTTCTACTACTTTCCTCTTTCTTTTTTTTCTAACTCTTTGCGAACATCTTGTATTTGAATATTGCTTTTGGTTTGTTCTAGTTTTTTTGTACGCATCTGTTGGATAAAGGGACTGATTGTTTTATCACTGGTGTCAGTTACGGAGCTTTGTCCAAAAATTCTTCGTTGCGTAGAGGAGCCGATGGCCGAGTCGGTGTTTGAGCCGCTAGATAACTTTCGAGAAGTAGTGGCATCTTGACCCAATAGATTTGTGTTGGGTAGAGATGGAGCATCGGCAGAAGAAGGCCGCCCTTCTATTTCGGCCTTTAGGTCTTCGCAAAAGGGACGAAGAGGTATTTTTCCAAAAACTTTTAATTTTTCACGCGCTTCAACCACTTCGGAAGAGAAGTTGTTTTGCAAAAATTGGCCAAGATCGTTAGTCGTAAAATCTGGATATTTCACATGCAAAAACTTTGTTAGATGTCTGCCAAATTGATCCATATCTGGAAAGCGATTATTGGGATCGCGAGATAGCGCTTTGGCCAAGATGGCCTCTAGTTCTTTGGGAACGTTGGGATTAAAAGAAGAGGGCGCTGGAACTTTGCATTCAAAAACTTTTTTCAAAATGGCCATATCGTTTTCTCCGGAGAAAACCTTTCGGCCGGCCAGCGTTTCCCATAGCACCAGTCCTACTGCAAATTGATCATACCGATGATCAATTTTGCCACCTTCTACTAAATACTCTGGGGCAATATAGGATACTTTTCCTTTGATGGTTCCTGCTTGCGTGGCCTCAGTGTTAGTTTCAGCTTTAGCAATTCCAAAATCTATTACTTTTACCATGCCATCATAATCAAGCATAACATTGTGAGGAGAGATATCGCGATGAACGAGATTCAATTTTTTTCCAGAGAGCTTGTCGGTGAACTTATGGGCATAATCAAGGCCTTGACAGATTTGGGCCGCGATATAAACCGCCATCTCAATAGGAAAGGAAAGTGATTTCTTTTTTAAACTTTTGTTGATTTGCTGCAAGTTTTGTCCGTGAACATACTCTAGTACGGTAAAAATCTTTCCGCTTAGTTCACCGTAGTTGTAAGTTTGGGCAATATTGGGGTGAACGAGTCCGAAAGCAATTTTTATCTCATCCAAAAACATCTTTTTAAAATTGGGGTCTTCAGAGAATTGTTTTTTGATTACCTTTATGGCGACCACTTTATCTGCAACAATTTTTTCTACATTTTCCGCCAATTCGCGGGCCATATAAAGTTCGGCCATACCACCATCAACGACATGGTCTAGAAGTAGATATTTACCAAATCGCTTATATACACCTTCTGCGGAATCGTTCATTTTAGCAATCTCCGTAATTTATTTTAATCGTTTTGCGAAATAAAAACTTCTCTAATTTTTTTCTTCAAATTGGCCGGAGAATAGGGTTTTAAAATATAATTGGTAACTCCCAACTCCGAGGCCTTTAAAATTTTTGAAGTTTCGTTAGAGGCCGAAACAATCAAAAAAGGCATAGATTTAATTTCTTTGACATTGTTTTTACGGATGGCCTGCAAAAGATCAATACCATCCATATTCGGCATATTGATATCAGATACAATTAAGTCGATTTTTTTATTGTTCATCAAACCTTCTTCCACCAAGGTCAAGGCCGCATTTCCATCTTCTGCTTCTAGAATTTTTTTTACTCCCAATTCTTTAAGTGTGTTTACAACAAACAAGCGCATGATGGGAACATCATCGACAACAAGAATGCGTAAATTTAAAAAGATTTCTTCAAATTTATCTGGATTCATACCTATTATGATAGATCATAGTGGGCGTAAGGGGGAAGAACAAAATTTAAGGAAAAGTTATCCAAGGCCAGACTAGAAACGATAGGAGAGTCCAAAATAGTTTTTTACTCCACTACTAGTGGTTCTGTTTGTTACCGAGTTATCGACTAGGTCTTTTTTAGAGTAGTTATACTCAATTGCCAGGCGCATACCGAGTCCGCTACTCAAATAATATTTTCCGCCAATTCCCACGGCGATAAAGCTAGTATCGCCTTCGCTTGCTGCTGAAACCGCCTCTGAATCCATTGTGCCAAACCCAAAATGAAAATAGCCGTGGCCGATAAGATCGCCATAGGCCATGGGATCATGGTAAAAATGCCAATCAGGCCCTAGGCCGATTTCAAGGAAATTTATTCTACTTTTTTGCTCATTTTCTTGCCGATAGGTTCGGTATTCTTCATGCAAAAAAAGATTAAAAGAGAGTTCTTTTATGTATTTGCCGATATAGTATTCATATCCTAGTAAATATTCTATATCCAAAGTGCTGGAGTTTTTTATAGAGCTGTTAACTAGGCCTTCTGAGGTATCAAAAAGAGCGAAATCAACTACTCCCCAAACTTCATGATATCGCTGCGAAAAAAGTCCTTTATTTTTTTCGTCTTCTCTTTCCTTCTCTATTTCAAATTCACTTTTTATGACGGTTGGTAGTTTGTTGTAAAAATGGCGAGCGTCGGGGGAGGGAGAGTAGGTTTCTTCGTCGGAGATAGCAATCGCTGGCCGTATCATTTTCGATTGATCTTTTGTTAATTTAACAGGAGAGGTGATTTTCATTTTTACTTTGCTGTTGCTTGCAATTTTGCTGATATCTTCAACGGTGTAGAGGGCCCATACCGAGCGCATTGGCGCAACTTCAATGGCCACGCCGCGAGCGATAGGCCCAACATCATCGTAAAAGTTGGCATGATTTTCAATGGTAAGTCCAGAAGATAACCCTCGATTTAGGAGAATTGTTCGTTTCGATTGGGAGCTATCCAAAATAGTTACTTCGTATTTTTCTCCTATTTCTATGGCCAAAATATTTAGCGATAAAAAGAGAAATGCCGTGATCTGTGCTGTTTGCTTAAACATAATTTGATAGAAAGATTATAATCGATTATTTTTAATTATCAAATAGCAAAAAAGTGTTGAAGTTGGGAGTGCTGTCATGTTTAAATCTTTCTCTTTCTGTATAACTTTAATTAGGGAGTGCCGATGGTTGTTGATTTCGTTGCAGTAAAGTCACAAATTTCTAAAAACCAGATACAACAAGTTTTAAAACTTCTGTTTGAGGAACAATGTACCGTACCCTTTATTGCTCGTTATCGCAAAGAGGTAACTGGTAATTTAGATGAAACTCAGATTCGCTTGGTGGAAGAGTTGTATAACGAATATAACGAGACCGAAAAACGTCGAAAATTTATCTTAGAGACATTAGAAAAAATGGAGGTTTTAACGCCGGAATTGGCCAGAATTGTTACCAAGGCCGAAACTCTAATGGAGTTGGAAGATATTTATGCACCCTACAAGAGCAAGAAAAAAACGAAAGGGATGATTGCGCGAGAAAATGGATTGGAACCACTGGCCGTCGAAATAATTGAAACCGCCAAAACTATTAAGCAGCTGGAGCAGGCCTTCGTTCCAACTGAAAAGGTGGCCACTTGGGAAGAGGCGTTAGAGGGGGCCAAGCATATTATCATAGAGAAGGTTGTTCACGGAGAGAATGTGAAGAGTGGCCTAAGAGAGCTATATAAGAGTGAGGCAATGTTTACTTCCGCTCTAAAAAAGGATGCTAATCAAATTACTGATTATTTAAAATTCAAAGATTATTTTGAATTTGCAGAACCAGTAAAAAATCTCTATTCCCCCAAGGCCTCCCATCGTTTCTTGGCCATGCGTCGAGGGATGTTACTGAAAGTTTTAAAAGTTTCGATAGATGTTGATGATAAACGTGCTATTGAATTGGCGCAAAAAACGGTGGTTATGCGCGGTAGAGAGCAGGGATGTCTGCCGACAATAATGGATTGTGTTTCAAAGGCCTATAAGGCCTCTTTACATACTTCGGTAGAATTAGAAATTATGGCCGAGCTGCGCAAGATCGCCGAAGATGCTTCTATAGAGGTTTTTGGCCATAATTTAAAAAGTTTGCTGCTGGCACCATACCTTGGGCAGAAAACAATTATGGGAATTGATCCGGGCGTACGTACTGGTTGCAAGGTTGTCGTGATTAATCAGCATGGTAAACTTTTGGTGGATTTTGTTATTTATCCTCATGAACCGAAACGGGAAGTAGAAAAATCAGCGATGATATTGGAGAAAGTGATTGAGAAATTCATGGTGGAATATATCGCAATTGGCAGTGGTACCTATGGCCGAGAGACCTTAGCTTTTGTGGAGGATAACATTGGAGTGGTGAAAGAAAATAAAGTTCGCGCTACGCTTGTTTCTGAGGCCGGAGCTTCGGTTTATTCTGCGTCAGAGATGGCCATTGAGGAATTTCCAGATAAAGATGTTACAGTGCGTGGAGCGGTCTCGATAGCTCGTCGTTTTCAAGATCCGCTGGCCGAGCTAGTAAAGATTGATCCCAAGGCCATTGGGGTTGGACAGTATCAGCATGATATGAATCAGTCAAAATTGCAAAAGTCTCTGACAAATGTGGTAGAAGATTGCGTTAACTATGTTGGAGTGGATTTAAATACTGCTAGCTATCAATTACTCTCCTATATCTCTGGAATTGGGGCCAGCTTGGCCAAGGGAATTAGTGAGTATCGCAATAAGCATGGTAAATTTAAAAATCGCCAAGAACTTTTAAACGTTGGGCGATTTTCAGAGAAAATTTTTCAGCAATCCGCCGGTTTTTTACGTATCTATGGTGGAGATAATATTTTGGATAGCACCTTTATTCATCCTGAACGGTTTGCGGATATTGCAAAGTGGTGTGCGGATAATCAAGTCAGCGTTAACAGTTTAGTGGAAAATAGTGAGATTCAGCAGAAATTCAAAGGCGATAAATTATTACGTGCAAAATTAGGTGAACACACCTTTAATGATATTTTTAAAGCACTGACTGCTCCGGTGCAAGATCCGCGGACTGTTTTTAAAAGTACTGATTTTGCCAAAAACGTTCGTACTATTAATGATCTGATAGTAGGAAATTGGTACGTGGGAGTAGTGAATAATATTACCAATTTTGGTGCTTTTGTAGATATTGGAATTAAAGAATCTGGACTCGTGCATATCTCCCAGTTGGCAGATAAGTTTATTGAAAATCCGCTGGACGTGGTTAGTGTGGGCCAGGAGGTTAAGGTTCGGGTGGTTGAGATTGATTTTGATCGTAAGCGAATTGCCATGTCTTGTAAAAGCGGAGGCAATAGTAATAGTACTAGTACTAGCAAAGCTTCAAATCCAGAATCATCCAATCAAGGAAGTGGAAAAAAAACAGGCGATAATAGCAAGCGTATTGTCGATGACTCGCCGGCCAAGAATAACCCTTTCGCCAAATTAAAAAATTTAAAGCTCTAGCAAGTAAAGTATACGTTAGGGGAGGCGTGGAAATTTGTTTGTGTTATCATATTCTGGTTTGCGTTTTTCTAAAAAAGCATTTTTCCCTTCTGTCCCTTCATCGGTCATATAGTAAAGCATAGTGGCCGCGCCGGCCAATTCTTGTAGTCCGGCCTGGCCATCGCAATCAGCATTAAAGGCCGCCTTTAAGCAGCGAAGCGCCAGTGGTGATTTTTCTAAAATTTCTTGGCACCACTCTAAAGTAGTTGATTCCAATTTTTCGTAGGGCACGACCGTATTAACTAGTCCCATCTCTAATGCTTCGCGAGCATTGTATTGTCGACATAGATACCAAATTTCGCGAGCTTTTTTCTGCCCAATAATACGGGCCATATAGCTTGCTCCAAAGCCGCCATCAAAAGAGCCAACCTTTGGGCCCGTTTGGCCAAAGATAGCATTATCTGCAGCAATGGTTAGATCACATACTAAATGTAAAACATGGCCTCCTCCAATGGCGTATCCGGCAACCATAGCGATAATAGGTTTTGGGCAGGTGCGAATCTGTCTTTGGAAGTCTAACACGTTTAGACGCGGAGTCCCCACTTCGTCAGCATAGCCGGCCTCTTTCCGAATACGTTGGTCTCCACCGGAGCAGAAGGCCTTTTCTCCTTCGCCAGTTAAAATTATTACACCAACCGCCGGGTCGTTGCGAGCATCATCTAGTGCTATGATCATTTCTTTTACGGTTTGTGGGCGGAAGGCATTGCGCACCTCTGGACGATTGATAGTTATTTTAGCAATGCCTTGATATTTTCCATATTTAATGTCTTGATAATCACCGGTGGGAATCCATTTTACTGTTTTACTCATTTTATTCTCCTTTCTTTTATATTTTATGCTTGAAAAATATTAGTTAATTGATTGAGGGTGTGTAAATTTTGTTTTGAATCTAAAATTACTTCAATGATTTCTGGGCCAGATCTAGAAAGTGCTTTGAGATAGTGGCCGCGCAATTCACCAACATTGTTGGCACATTGGTAGTTTAAAGAAAATTGGGCGGCCAGTTTTTCAAAGGTATATTGGTGAGAAGTGGTAATGACTTCTAGTACTTCATGGTCCTGCGCAATAGGTAGTTGCTTAAAAATACCACCACCAAAATCGTTGGCCAAAACGATAATAATTTTCCCAACGGCCTTACTTACTTCGAGTAATGATCCCATATCATGAAGAAACGAAATATCTCCGATTACCATAGTGGTAACTTGTGTAGGGAGGTGGTGAGCTATTCCACAAGAGGTGGAAATGTTACCTTCAATGCCACTTACTCCACGATTAGAAAAAAGAAAGATATTTTTACTCTGTCCATAAGTATAGCTGTCAAAAATGCGAATGGCCGAGCTGTTGGCCAAAAAGAGATTAGAATCATTTGGGATTAGCTCATTTAACACGCTGGCAATGTGAGCAAAAGAAAAAGGAAGTTCTTCTAGTACCTTCTTTAAATCTGGCCTAAAGATTGGAGGTAAAATATTTTTTGCATGAATTGTTAAGGACGGGAGAATTTTTTCAAGCTCACCAATAATTTGTTCAGTAAGAGAAAAGGCCGGATCAATTAGTTGCCGGCCATTGGTTATCTGAATATGTCTGCTGTCGGCCGGAAGTTGTGCTAGATACTGATATAATAATTTAGCAGTAAAACCATCACCAATTTGGACAATTTTAAGTGGTGTTTTGCTTGAGAAAATTAAAGAAGAGATGGTGGATAAATCTAAAGATGGATGGAAATGTTTCAATCCCGAGGTAATATCTATGTAGATCGGGCCAGGGAAATTTTTAATTATCGAAAGAATGGCATTTTTATCTAGCGCCGGAGGGAGTTCTCCTATTAGCAATAGATCAATTTTGGCAAGGTTAATGGGCCCTACCTCGTTATGAGCTTTGGTTATTTGGATGGCGGGAGTTTTTTTATTCAAAAGCGCTACAGCACTATTGATAAAAGACTCATCAATATTTTCATTTTCAATATCTAGTGGTTGGCGAAGGGGAACATTTATATGTAACGGGCCTTGGCCTTTATTTTGAGTCAAAAAATGCGATACAATTTTTTTGAGTTTGTTTGGGGCAATGGCCATTTGAGGATCTGGCAGATTGAGCGTGTCATAGGCCCACTGCCTAAAGAAGTTGGCCTGTTCCATGGTTTGATTGTCATTAACTGCTACTAATTCAAAAGGGCGATCAGCGCTGAGTACTAGCAAGGGGAGGTGGTATTTACTGGCCTCAATTAAGGCCGGAGAGTAGTTGGCCATGGCCGTTCCTGAAGTACAAAGGAGTACGGCCATTTTCCCTGATGCTTTGGTATATCCCAGTGCTTGATAGGCCAAGGAGCGTTCATCGATCGCAATAATCTTTTTGACAAGAGGAAAGAGGGTGAGTGCTTTGATCAATGGAGTGTTACGAAGGCCTGGAGAAATAAAAAAATGATCGATATTACAGCAGATCATTTCATGAATAATCAGCAAAGACCAGAGCCGCGAAAGGTTATGGATGCCTTTCGTTGCTAGAGTAGATTGAGAAAATTGTTCATCTTGGCCGTTATCTCTTTCCATTCTGCTATCCCCGTTGAGCCTGCAACTATTCCAGCACCTCCAAAGATGTGGAGCTGCTGGCCATCAATAAGAATACTTCGAATTCCTACTATCACTTCTGATTGGTTTTGGGAAATAATTCCCACTGGTGCGGCATAGAGTCCGCGCTCAAAGGGTTCGAGTTCGTTAATGTACTGACAGGCGATCTCTTGAGGATCTCCGCCTACTGCCGGAGTAGGGTGGAGTAAATTTATAATTGATACAGGGTCAATTTTAGGTAGAAGGAGGCCTTTAAATTGACTTCTAATGTGTTGTACATAGTTCAACTTATTAATCTGCTCGCATTCAGTAAGTTGTATATCGGCACAAATTAACTCTAGCTTTTTTTTTATCGTTTGGGTAACAATGCGATGCTCGGCAAGCTCTTTTGCCGAGCTCAAAAGTTCTGCGGCCAGTCTAGTATCTTCTTCTGGGGTATCACCTCGCAAACGAGTGCCAGCAATGGCATCAACTTCTAGAATATTTTTATTTTGCCAGAAGAGTCTTTCGGGAGTTTTGGAGATGAAGGCATGGCCTTGCTTAGGAGCGTAAAAAAATAGATAGGAGTGGTCATTCTTGCTTTGAACTTTATCAAGAAAAGTTAATGGGTCAAGAGGTGTATCGTAATTAATAAGCTGCTTTCGTGCTAAAACCACCTTAGATAAAAACTTATCTTCTAAGGCCTGAAGTACTTTTTTTATTATTATATTCCAGGTAAAAAGCGTTGGGATCTCTTCTTGCGTTTGAGAAGTGGGCAGTAGGGGGATATTTTTTTGGGAGCATGTTGAGCATAGTGCCTCTTCAATTTTGGTACAACATTGTTCAAGGAGTTCATTTGTTTGAGATAAATTATCGTTAAATTGAATTTTAAGAGAGTAGTTATTTTTTTGTTTAAAAAAGAGCATTATTGGCAGATAGGCGGAATGTTGGGTAAAAAGTGACCATTCAGCGGAGCAGGGACTTTTATTTGAAAAAGGTGTTTTATATATAATAGTTAATTTAGGGAAAGAGGCGATTAATTCGGAAGTCGCGCAATTATCTAGTTCTTGCCAACTACCCATGGCAATAACTTCTTCTTGTCCATTTCTCGATTTAAAATAGCAAAGAGGAAAGAGCGAAGAAGTTAATAGCTCCATAAAGTGTGGAGCAATTTCTGGGCAGGCCATTTCCAGACTGCTCCAGGGCGATTTTTCTAAATTTGGTAAACTGGCAATCGCGCATTTGATTTTATCCAAGAGCGCAGTGAATGTTTGAATAGTCCTGTCGCTTATTTTATTCTCTTTTTGTTGAGTGATTATGTAATGGCGAACTATATTTAGATTTGGCCGTAAAGGCCAGAATCTTTTGACTTTATAGCTTTTTTTCTTTTTAATATTGCAATGGATGAGAGACAAAATTATATCGCTATCGTCGTTGATGGTAATAAGGCCAGTGCCAATTTCTGCTATTTATTGGGCAGCTTTTTTGGATTGGCCACTGTATGCATAGAAGATATTCCCAGTTTTAACAGTTTTCCGATGGGAGCGGTTCGTTTGGTTTTATTGGTGGATGATAAAGTGGGCCAGAAAACAGAGGAGCTTATTAACTATATTGCTTCTAATAAACTGCATCTCCCGGTACTTTGTACCGATGCTATGGCCGAGGTAGAATTTGATAAAATTTTGGCCACAGCTTGGGCACAAAAAATATCCATGAATTTACTGTCGCAGGCCCTAAAAGAAGTTATGGAACCAGAGGTCACTTTACCTGTGGAATATACTCCTATTTTGCAGCGTTGTGTAGTAGGCCATAATTTGCCAGATGATCTATATCTTAAAATGGCCTCCGGACGATTTGTAAAATTGTTTTCGGCCAACGACTTGTTGGCATCTCGTGATATCGAAAAATATAGTGGGAAGGGAGTTAATTTTTTTTATATAAAAAAGGCCCCGACTATTTGGAAATTAAAAGAGACAAATAGTGTTGACTTAATTGCCGGACTACACGCTGCAGTTATTGATACGGGCACAGAGGTAGAAATTGACTCCTTAAGGGCCGATCTATTAGGAGAGGTGGCCTCCGCCGAGCAAGGGCCGTTTGCTATTGAACAGGAGTATCTACATACTATTCGAGAGAAGAGTAAAATAGTTTTGGACAACCTAAAGAAAAATAAAAATATCGCTAAATATTTGACTCAAATATCTATTAATCGGGAAGATAGCAAATATATTAAAAATCGTATTGGACTAATTAGTAATATTGCATGCGCTATCCTCATTGATTTAGAATGGGCCTCGGATGCTGTTTTTGAAAAATTTGTCTATTTGGCCTATATTCATGATTTAACACTTCTTTCTAACTTGAAATTAACTAAAATTTTATATCTTTCGGAGTTAGAAGATAAAATGAGTCGAGGAGAAATTTCAAAAGAAGAAAAGGAACTTTTTTTAAAACATCCGGAAGATGTGGCAAAAATTGTTGAAAAAGATTTTTTGGCACCGCAAGACGCGATGGCAATTATATTACAGCATCATGAGCGCCCAAATCGTGACGGCTTTCCTGCTCAGATTTCACCTACTCGCATTATGCCATTTTCCATCGTTTTATCTATCGCAATAGATTTTGCGCACTATATTTTGGCAAAACCGGATTGGACCTATATGAACTATTACAACAACAGCAAGGATAATTTCAAAGGGCCAGTTTTTTCCAAAATATTCAGAAGCATCGAGAGTTTGGCCCGAGCTGCCGGCCAATATAGTTAGGGCTAACTATATTACATTCCGCCAACAATCATTGTCTTTAAGGCATCAACGATTTTACGATAAGAGGGAAGAGGATAGCGCTGGTATAATTTTATAAAAATCTCACTCATAGTCAGTTTATTCTCTTTGAAATTCAAAAGATGATGAGCGAAATCTTCAACAACAATAAATAAAATGGCATGTATCGACAGGTTGCTTACAAAGGTATCAGCAAAACCAATTCCATTACTTACACCATGATGTTGACGCAAAAATATATCGGCCCCAGAAGGAGCTTTGGGGAAAGTTTGTACAATGGTGGAAATGGTGTTGGCATGATTTAGTACTAAATCTTTTTTTTCTTTGGAGAGGTTTAACTTATATAGATCAAGCTTGTTATTAATCTGAACTAGTTGATCTTCAGGGAGAGTAATATCGTGCAAAAAGGCCACAAAAGAGATCTTTTCAAAGTTTTGATCAAATTGTTTTTCATCACACCAATCAACTATATTTAAAACGCGATGAGAGAAAAGGGTAATAAGGTGACAATGGCGATAGGCGTAGCTGCCACGATTATTTAAAAGTAGTTTAAGCAAGGGCCCCAAGGAGGTATGTCCTTGAACAACTTTAGCAATGGCCTTAACCGAGCTATTAACTAATTTCACGCAGTGAGGCGTAATGCCCATTTGGGTAATAAGATTTTGACTAATTCCGTAGTGTTCTGCCGCAACATCAACTATGACGTTTGATGGCAAGTCTTGTTTTTCAAGGATGGCCACTGATTGCTCAATCATCGAGTCAAAAAATTTATTGCGATCAGCTTTTTTTACATAGAGGTGAGTGACCTCTTTTTGTTGATAACGAGTGATATGTTCATGATTAATTTCATGATTGGTATGCATGATTTTAACATATTGATCAGGATCATGCTTTTTGGAGATTTTTATGTAAACATCGCAAATGGTCAGTTTGCTACGAATAAAAATCTCTATGGGGACTGGAATGTATTCAGGAAGTTTTATTTCCGCTAATTCCTCTTTGCTAATGTTGAGCAGATCAATAATGTGGCGAAAAATTTCTTCGGTTCTAAAACGATCGGCAGTTTTAATGTAATTACTTCCGGAAAATTCCACATCTCCTAAAACGATGATGGGAATGGAGGGAGTGCGGTCGTAGTTGTAATTTAGTAGTGTCAAGGCCGAGGCCTCTTCATCTAATTTATTTCGAGATACAATTATATTAAAGGGGATATTTTCATGTTCAATTAGTGATATTGCGGCCGCCGCAGAGTCTGTGGCCAAAACTTCGGCATTAAATTCACTCATTAGCGCATTTTTTACAATTCGCTTCACACGCTCATCTGTTTCTACTACTAATATTTTAAAAATAGCTCATTCCTCCGATACAATTTACCCTTTATTTTATACTGGCCGGCCAGTGCTATCAAGGAAAGTACAACAGCATATTTACTAATACTTTTTTTTTGTGTATTTATTTATTGATACATTTGAGTTTTCTTGTATGGTTTAACGGGATTTAATTATGGTTAAGAGTTTAAAAGATGCTTTGAATGATGCGGGATTTAAACCCAGTAAGCGGGAAAATGAGCGGCCGAAGAAAGAGCAAGGCAAGAGTATAAAATATAATCAACATCAACTGGAAAGAAATTTTTGCGATAATTGTGAGCGGACCTACCCTGATGTAGAACAATATTTTCATAAAAATCCTACCGTCTCGGCACAATGGCTATGCTGTGAATGTGCCGATAAAAATAATATTCCGGACGAAACCAGACAGACCAAGCAGAGTGATTTTTCCAAGAAGGGAATCTTTCGCCGTCAATATGGGCGAACCAAGCGATTTTAATTCCATGAGTATTTCTCTTTTTTTGGGTATTGTTCCGCTGCTACTTTTTGTCATAATAGATAGTATATCCAATCTTAAGGCCGCTTTGATTAGTGCCGTTTTGATGGCATTATTTGAGTTACTTTTTTCCTTATACTATTTTGGAGAGATTGATTGGTTGACCATTACCTCCTTTTTGCTGGTTGTATTGTTGGCCTATTTTTCGTATCGTCAAAATAGTTCACTCCATTTTAAGATGCAGCCGGTGATTTTAAGCGCACTTTTTGGCATAACATTTATTATTTCCTATTTTATGGGCCAACCGCTTTTTTACGTTTTTTCAATTAAATATCAAAACTATTTACCGGAGGAATTTAAGGCCATGGTGGCCATTCCTGTATTTATAGAATTTCTAAAACTCAGCTCCCTTTATATGGGATTTAGTTTCATTGCCCATGCTATTTTTACCTGGATAGTGGCCTTGAAATTATCAAACTGGTGGTGGATTTTTATGCGCGGAGTTGGGTTCTATCTTTTTAGCTTTTTGGCCATTATTGCTGCTAAACTGCATCTTGGTATTTAGTACTTCTAATTACATTTTAGAGGAGATAAAACGCTCAGCAGCGATGGCCGCCATGCATCCGCTTCCGGCCGCGGAAATGGCCTGGCGAAAATGAGGATCTTGGACATCGCCACAGGCAAAAACTCCTTCTACCGAGGTATAAGGCCCTTCATGAGTTTTGATAAAGCCATGATCATCTAATGCCAGCTGCTTATTTAAAAAATTGGTATTGGGTTGATGGCCAATGGCCATAAAAAGGCCATCTGTCTTTCGCTCTTTTTTACTGCCATCTTTTAAATTTTCTAATTCAATGCCAGTAACACCGGCCTGATCAAAAAGAATTTTTGAAACAGTACTATTCCAAAGAAATTCAATTTTAGGATTACTAAAAGCACGTTCTTGCATTGCTTTGGAGGCCTTAAGAGAATCGCGTCGGTGAATGACGAAAACCTTGGAAGCAAACTTTGTTAAAAAAGTTGCTTCTTCCATGGCAGTATCCCCACCACCTACAATGTGAACTATTTTATTCCGATAAAAGAAGCCATCGCAGGTAGCACAGGCACTAACCCCTTTGCCAATGAGTTCTTTTTCGTGAGGTATTCCCAAATATTTGGCACTGGCACCAGTTGCCACAATTAAACTTTTAGTAGTTATTGTTTGGCCATCTTCTAACGTCACTTTAAAAGGGTATTTTTTCAAATCAACGCTTGTTGCCAAAGTGGCCATAAATTCTGCACCAAAGCGCGTGGCCTGTTTGCGCATGTTCTCCATTAACTGAGGCCCATCAATTCCGTTGGGGAAACCGGGAAAATTTTCTACTTCGGTGGTGGTGGTTAGTTGTCCACCTGGTTGATTGCCTTCAATAATCAGAGGTGCAAGATTGGCCCGCGCCGCATAGATGGCGGCAGTATATCCGGCAGGGCCTGTGCCGACGATGATACAATTACGACTGTTCATCACTCTCATCTCCTGATGGGGTGTTGGCCTCTACTGAGGCCAATCTCATTTTAATTTTTTCTGGCCGATCATCTTCATCTTGGTGGAGTTGATAGTAGGCCTTCACAGAAATTAATTCTTCCGGATTGGCCGGCCTTTTGGTGGTGATAAATTCTTGGCCGGTGATAGTACATTTGCAGACGTAAGTCTCTTTAAATTTTTTCTTTGACATGGGGAGGCCCTCGCTAAAAGTATTTGCTCATTTATCGGCCAAAGAGGCCTTTTTGTCAAGTTATGTGGAGATGTTTGCCTCTTTGCACTGGGCCTTAGGCAGTGCGATAATACTACATTATAGCGAAAGCAAGAGGCGATGGTGAAAAAAAGTACAAAGTTGACAGTTTTAACCTGTTTTTTAACTCTGAGTTCTTGGGCCTTGCATGTTCCACTTGACGATATAAATATTTTAGAAATTAGTCGCAGTAAAAAAAGCATTAAAATTGATGTTGGTTCTTTGGATAAAATTGAAATAGGAGATAGAGGGAAATTCTATCTCCCATCGGCAGACCGTATTAGTAGTAGGGAACGAATATTACAAGAGGTGGCAGTAGGAGAGGCGGTGAAAGTTCACGATACCTACTCCTATTGGTATCTGGATAAAGTGAAGGAGCCGTCGGCCCTGATCGCTGGAGAAAAACTATCTTTTATATCTGTTAACGAGGTAGTTGGGGGACGTGATTTTCTAAAAATTTTGCATAAGAAAAATGTTTATCCGAGTGGGCAGTCAAAGGCGCAGGAGGTTCAAGGCCATCCTGAGCGTATAGTTGTAAAAAAAGATAACTATAGTGAGGATCGAGCGACTTTGTCCCAAACAAAGGTACATCGCTGGGAAGATGTGGAGGAAAATCGTGCCCAGAATTGGTCGGAAGGAGATATTTATTATTTTGAACAGTATGGCCAGGAAGTGGGTTCTTCGTTGGCCAATTTAGAAGAAAATTATCGACGCAGCAAGACGATTAGAAAAGAGATAGCGGATAAAATTTTTGTCAATCAACTAAATGCTTTTGAAAAAGATGAGATTCCAGACGGTGGATATAATCGGCGCACCACAGAGGAGGGCCGGCCAATTGATGCGCTGGACAGTCTTTTTGAAACATATGATAAAAGTGAGCAGGCCGATCAAGTGATAATTCCTGGCGCCCTTCATAAAATGGATCAAGAAGGCCCCTTGTGGTCAGCAAACTTTTCAGATGAAGAGCTCCGTTATTATGTTTTGAAAACAGGAATTGCGGATGAGAAAATAAGGCAACAAAATGCTTTAAATAATAAAATCTCTCACGAGCTTATTTTACGCTACGATTGGGCCATAAATAATCTTTCTGCACCAGAAGATGCAGATAATCAAGGCCATGGAATGGATTTAGGGGTTGGTTATGATCTCAATTTGGCCAGAACGGGAGAGTTATTTAGTTCTTTTTCCGCAGAATTTTTTTACTACCAAGGAATTAATTATTATTTAACGGGAGCACTTAATACTTATTCATCGGAGTATTATTTTAAAAGTTCTCTTAATTGGTATTTTTATAATACACCATCATCAGTTCGTCGCTATATGTGCTATCTGGGTGCCGGATTTAAGTTTGGTAACGCCCGAGTTTATGCGGAAGACTTGAGTCGAAGTGTTGATTATCAAATATCGGCGCTGCCCTCCTATCAATTAGGGGTGAAGTATCGTTTCTCCGGCGGAGATGAGTTGGGCGATTTTTTTAGATTTGGAGCGGGGATGAATTTAGTGTTAAGCTATGAGACGTTGTTACTTTCTGCCAATGAGACCTATGGCCAGCTAGTTAGTGGCATGGTGGAGAATCAAAATTTGAGGATAGGAATTGGATTTTCTTTTTACTATTAGGACTGTCATATGAAAAAAGTAGAGTTATTAAAGGTGTTTGTATTTTTTTTGGTAATGCTGAGCGCTTTTCAACTATTGGCATTGGAGATCGATGAAAAATTGACCATGAGAATTTTGCGAGTTTCTAATTCTAAAAAAACAATTCTAGTCAATCGGGGAACGGAAGATGGCCTTCTTGTTGGGGATCATGCCAAATTTTTTGTGACTACGGGTGTAGTCGCTCGTGGAGTGTTAATTAAAGTTGCCCCTTCTCGTTCTATTTGGTCGGTATATCGCATAGTGGATGATAGTGAAGTGAAAGAAGATAATGTTATGAGTTTGAAAATTTCTTCGGCAGTAAAGCTGACCTCTGATGCTACTAAAATGTTAACACCCGAAATTCCCGAAGTTCCGGGTTCAGATGAACGCTATGGACATGCCTCTATTACGGCCGGCAATTTGAACGCAGATGATAAAAGTGAAATGGAGATGATTCGTGGAGAAGGTGATTTTGATATTGTCGGGAGTGGGGGAATTAGTGGGCGTACCCTGGAGTTCTATTTTAAACTATATTTCCCCGGATTATCTGCTTCGGCCTCTGGTGATTCTGATTATTATGGAGGGGCAAGTGCTGATTCTTCGAGTCTGTTTTTTACTGTTGGGTTGGAGAAATATTTTGCAGATAAAAATAGTATTTTGCATAACTTCTCCACTGGTATTTTCTACCATTCTGCCGCTACTACTATTAAGGGCGTAGACAGTGAGGACTATTATGCGGCCGCTGAGTTTGGGGTAGATTTAACCTGGCATTTCTTGGAAGATCCGCTGGCGTACAAAAGTATGATTCCCTTTTTGACTTTAGGAATGGGGGTAGGAACGACAACTTCTCCCTCTGCTACGACGAATAACAACGACAAAGGTGGAAGTTTTTTTTATTATGGAGGAATGGGAGTTAAGTATTTTTGGGAAAATGGATTTGGAGTTACTGCCGTTGCAGACTATTATTCGCGCAAGGAAAGTTATTCACTTACTGGTGGTTTAAGTTACAACGTGGTTTTTGGTGGCCTACGTGGTTTGCTAGGATTTTCTTATCGTTTTTAATTGAATAATCGTCTAACTTCTATACAGCTTTGTATTTTTTATACATGAGCTTTTTTCTATCTACTGCAACCTTGCAAATTTATATCTTTTAAAATGGCCTCGCCTTTGCAGTTTTACTCCATATGAAAATAACCTCATTTTTAATTATTCTTATTTTAAACATCACCCTTTTTTCTTGCGGCCCCAAAGTGGTAAATCAAGAAGATTTGCTGCAAGAGCAAACTCAGGATTTAGGGCAATCATGTGGAAAAATCTCGCAGAAAGTCATCTATGGCAGTGATGACCGACATGAGTTTTTTCAGAGCAGTACAAAAATTCAGCATTTATCGCGCTCTGTAGGGGCCTTAGTTTCGACTAGTAGATTACGTGAAAATCTGGCCACGGAGAGTTTTTCTTTTTTTTCTGCTTCTTATGGTGATTCCTATAACCTATGCAGTAGCGAACCATATCGCGCCCAAGACTCTTTGGCCTTTTGTTCTTCTTTCCTTATTGCTCCGGACATTATGGTAACTGCCGGCCATTGTGTGCTGGATGCTGCTGATTGTGACGAAATTAGTGTACTTTTTGATTATGCGATCGCCTCTTCAACTGCTGATCAAACCGGCCCAAAAGTTTTATCGGAAGATAGTGTTTATAGCTGTGAACGAATTTTGTATCGCAGTACTTCTGTTTCGGGGGTAGACTATACTATTTTTCGTCTAGATCGTCCGGTGTTAGATAGGTTACCGCTTAAGTTGCGTCAGAATAAAAATGGCAGTGTGGCCCCAGATGATCGGGTCTCGGTGCTAGGTTATCCAATGGGACTACCCTTTAAGGCCGATACTAATGGATCGGTGCGTGGGGTTGCTAGCTCCTATTTTATTTCCAACCTTGACAGCTATGGGGGCAATTCTGGTTCACCTATAATTAATAATATGACATTAGAAGTAGAAGGCCTTCTGATTAGTGGAGAGGAAGATTTAGTGGCAAATAGTAGCGCTACTCCTGTTTGTTATGAATCAAAAAAATGTCCGGTGGGAGGATGTTCTGGGGAGTGGGCCACTAAAATAACCGCTCTTCCATCTGCGATCTACAGTTTTGATATTTATGAGCAAGGTAGCAGTGCCAATGATTGTCGCTTTGCCAATGATGGGGTGTGTGATGATGGCCGTACCGGGGCCTCTTATGCTGCTTGTGATTATGGCACCGATGAAAATGATTGCGAAAAGATAGAGACAGACTCAGCGGAAACAGAGTTTAGTTGTCAGTTATAAATTATATTATAGGCCTAGCGCCATTTTTAGTGCAGGTATAATTTTGGCGAAATGGCCGCTAGAATAATAGGCATCCATCTCACTCATAACAGAAGCAATTAAATTGCTATCGAATTTTTTATCGACAATTTTTACAATAAAATCTTCGGCAACAATAAAGGCCGCGGCCAGTGCCGGAATATTTTGAGCAGTCATTCCTCTTGGATATCCACTTCCATCCGGACGCTCATGATGGCAAGCTATGATAGTGTCTACATCCATTGGAAGGCCTCGGCCTTCGCGAACAAGGCCTGCGGCCTTTTCGGAGTGCTCCTTAACCATTTGCTGAATTTTCTGATGGCGTTCGGCCACTTTTTCAGGATGGAGATCATGAATTTCTCCCATCTGGCCGACATCAAAATATTGGTCGTGTAAAAGGGCGGCCATTACTAATTTTTCTGCTGTTTTTCCTAAATCCCAACTCATTTGAATAGCAATTGCCCCACATAAATAAGCAATTAGTAGCGCGTGTTTGTGATGATATTCGTTGGCATTAAGGCCATCCTTTAGGATCTCTTTAAAAAGATTGTTTTTTTTCAACATGGCCATACATGATTCAAGAAGAATATCCACATTTTTGATTGCGTCTTCATCAATTCCAAGGCCCATTATCTGTTCATGAATTAGCTCAAGTCCACTTACTTGTAGCAAGAGAGTCTGACTTAGGAGGGAGTGGGGAGATTTTTTTTCTATGGACAGATCACCACTAATTTTTTTTCCATATTCTAGTGAAAAGCTTTTAAAATCTTTTTTATGAACGTAGAAATATTTGCAATCTTTTTTCATGAATTTAATTATTAATTCTTGGCGGAAGCTGTCATTTTTAGCAATGATCTTTATAAATTTTTCTTCCGAGAGTCGTATGAAAACGTCACAATTTATGGAAGAAAATTGCAGAAAACGTACAAGCGCAATTTTGCAAAACTCACTATCATTGCGAGTGGCAATTTCGTTGGAAAAATCATTGGCCATCTGAACGATTTCTTCAATGTTTTTGGAATTGTTAATATGTTTGATAGTGATTTTTTCTTTGGCAATTTCAATTTCACGAGGTCCGACAGCAGGTGGTTGGCCTAAAAGGATTAGGGGAATATTTTCAATAGATGATTTTATGATATGGGCACAGACCAAACAGGTATCAGATAGGCATTCATTTAGATCGCTAATGATGAGGTGAATTTGATCTTGCTTGAATTTTAAAAGCTCGATGGCCTCTTCGGCCGAATTAACTAGACAAACATCATAGCTACTTTCACCTTCCAATTGGAGGGCGATCAGATCACTTTGCTCATCATTGTTGTTTAAATATAGAAGATTCATTGTTACAATCCCTCAAAAAATAATACCAGCATCTAACCAGTATTCTATTTGGAATTAGTTGCGTCAACCGGGGAAATATTTTTCTCTGTTTAACGGCAGATGGAAATTAGGAGTAGAGAATATGATAAAAAAGATCAGACAAGTGCTTATCATCGATTTTGGCTCTCAATACACGCAACTTATTGCCAGAAAGTGTAGAGAATTGGCCTACTCCTGCGAAATTGTAACAGTCGAAGATGCAAAAGAGCGCTTTTTTCATGGCCGACTACCGCGGGCAGTTATTCTATCTGGTGGGCCTCAGTCGATATATGAAGATAATGAAAATTATAATTTTCTCTTTCAAAATGAGAAGATGCCTATTTTGGGAATTTGCTATGGAATGCAGCTTTTAGGTCATTACTTTAAAGGCACTGTACAGAAAGGAAAAACTTTTGAGTATGGCCGAGCTTTGATTTTTTTTCTTCAGGATAAATTTCGTTTTGCCAATTTACCACAAACTTTGGATGTTTGGATGAGCCATGCCGATCACGTTGCTACCATTTCAGATGAGCTTGAAGTGGTTTTAAAAAGCAGCAGTGGCATTGTTGCCGGGATTCGCCATAAAAGTCGGCCTATTTTGGGATTGCAATTTCATCCAGAAGTTCATCATTCGCAATATGGACGAGAGATTATAGAATATTTTTTAAAAGAGATGGCACATCTGCAAAAAGATTGGAGTGCCGATACTATTTATCTGGAAATTGTAGAGCAGATAAACGCTATAAAGGGAAAGAAAGTTTTATGTGCATTCTCTGGTGGAGTTGATTCTTTGGTGGCGGCAAAACTTGTTGCCCAAGTAGACCCCTCTAATTTATTTTGTTTTTTTGTAGATCATGGGCTACTGCGGCCGCAAGATTATTCGCATATTAAAATTTTAATGGAGCAGAGCGGACTGAATATTAACATCATCGATGCTAAAAAACTCTTTTTTGATAAGTTGGCATTAGTTGGTGATCCTGAAACGAAGAGAAAAATTATTGGATCAACGTTTATAGATGTCTTTCAAGAGAAAGTTGTACAGTTTGAAAAAGAGCATGGAATTAAATTCGATTTGCTTTTACAGGGCACACTTTATTCGGATGTGATTGAATCAAAAAGTCCTCACGGCAAGGGAGGCAAATCGGTGACTATTAAGTCGCATCATAATGTCGGTGGATTGCCAGATAGGATGAATATTAAATTGTTAGAGCCACTGCGGGAGATTTTTAAAGATGAGGTGCGTGCACTAGGGAAGAGATTAGAATTACCGAAAAGATGGATCTATCGCCACCCCTTTCCTGGCCCGGGTATTGGAATTAGAGTCATGGGCCCAATTAGTGAAGAGAGAGTGGCCATCGTACAGCAATCCGATCAAATTGTACTAGAGGAGTTAGAAAAATTTCAGCTCTACGATAATGTTTGGCAAGCATTTACGGTTTTTTTACCAGTTAAAACAGTTGGAGTTAAAGGAGATGGCCGAGCTTATGAAGAGGTAGTTTGTCTCAGGATTGTAAATAGTGTTGATGGAATGACCGCCAATTGGCCAGACCTTCCCTATAACTTTTTACAGACGGTCTCTAGTAGAATTACCAACGAAGTCAGTGGAGTTACCCGAGTGGTTTACGATATAACTTCTAAACCTCCAGGGACTATTGAATGGGAGTAGATAGTTCTAGAGATCGGAGAGTTTTTCTAAATATGCCTTAAGGGAAACCTTGCTGTTGCTAATGCCAATTTTTTTGCGAATATTTTTATTATGTCCTTTAATTGTTTCCGCTGAACAACTTAATAGTTCACTGATTTCCTTAATCCCATGCCCGGCCTTGATGTAGTGACAAATCTTAATTTCGGTTGGAGTTAATTTTATTTTCAATCCTTCGAGGCTTTTAAAGAAGTCCTTATTGATATCCAGAAGATATTTTTCCACAAGTTCAATGGTCCGCATACAGGTTGGCAACTTGTGTTCATTGGCACCAATCTTTAGTTGCTTGAGCATGGGAAAAATATTACGTTCTATATTTTGGGCAATGTTTTCATAGACTACATTTTTTTCTTTCTCGATTTGACTAAGCACACCCTTTAGAAGAATATTTTTTTCTTGCAGCTCAGTGTAAGCAAGTTTTAATTGTGCTTGGCTGGCCTCTAAAACTTGTAAAGTTTCTTTATGGCGAGTAATTTCTTTATTTAATTTTTCGGTACGCTCTTGCACCATCTCTTCGAGATATTTTTTATATTTGGCCAATTCATCCTGTTGCTTTTTATTCGCGATGGCCCGCTCAATAGAGAGCGGAATCGTTTCGAGATGGCCACCAGAAGGCTCTTTCACAATATAATCATAGGCCCCACTTTTTAGTGCGCGGACGGCCACTTTTTCATCTCCTAGTCCGGTTACCACAATAAGTGGAGTACCTCGCAGGCGCTGCAAAATATCCAATGCCGTGCCATCTCCTAAATTATAATCAGAGACGATGGCCGCAAATTGCTCGCTATTTATGGCCGCATGGGCCTCGGCAACGGAGGGAACAATTTTATATGGATATTGAAATTCAGAGCGTTTAGCAAATTTTTCAAATATAAGACGATCAACAGAATCATCTTCTACAACTAAAATTTTTTCATTTTCGAGCATATGCCCCCAAGAGTATGTATTATGTATAGTGAACAGATATTATATTATTACGATAAATTTAATTATATATCCAAATAAAAATAATAATAAAACCGCTGCTTTTTGTTTTAATGCCACGCGCAAGGGTAGGGTTGGAATTCGCCCCCCATTAACTCCCCCTAAACAACTCTTACAGATAATCTGATAAGCGAGTATCTTCAAGCAAGAAGAGAAAAAATTTAGACGCGGAGCAAATAACCCATTGTAAGGAGGAATTTATGAGATCATTTAAGCATATAGCAAAATTAATACGTGAAAAAAGAGTTGGCCATCCAAAATCTTATTCTCAGGCCGAATTGTCGGAAATTTTAGGTTATAAAAACGGCCAATTTATAAGCAATGTTGAGCGTGGCCTATGCAATATTCCACTCAAAATGTTACGGAAGGTTTCTGAAGTATTAGATATCAATCCAGAAGGATTGAAGCAGGCCATGTTACGTGACCATGATGCTACCTTGGATAGCTATTTAGCGTTGCAGGAAGGCAGAGCTGGGCGTGCTCTCGACGAGGAGTCAGCAATTCAAGAGGCGTAGTTAAAATAAGTTAATTAACGACGGGGGCAGATTTCTTTTTCTGCCCCGGTAGTCTATGCTGATTGTTTTTGCTATCTCCTGTTTATCAATCAGTAATAATTCTATTAAATATTTGGCCAAGGCCTCTGCCTGATGATTCAAAGATATTTGAAATGTTCTATTAAAATGGCCATAGGCCCAATCTGAAAAGTTCCAAAATTGTTCAAAGGGAGAACTGTTTTTGTCATTATTCCATAGCAGTGCCAGTGTCATGGGAAAATTTTTCTTATTATAGAAAAGTTCCCAGAAGCGGGCAAAGCGTTTTAGTCGTTGCATTGTCATGAAATCAATTTCACTATTTTCTAATATTTCGTAAGGCGTATTGAAAGAGTACTTCATTTGATAGGCAGTATCGTGTCGGCCAAGAGTAGTTCCTTTTAATTTTTTTAAAAGACCTACTTGGATTTCATGTGGCACCAAAGAGAGAAGTTTATCGAAGCTATTTTTAATGCTTTCGATGCTCTCTCCGGGAAGGCCAATGATGAGATCTGTATGTAAATGGACAGAAGTTTTGGCCAAAAGAAAGGAGAGGTTTGCTATCGATTGCTGACTGTTTTGTTTACGGCCGATGCGATGGCAAACTTCTTCATTAAAAGTTTGAATTCCAATTTCAAACTGCAAATGTTCTGGCGGAAATTGAGTAACTATTTTTTTTAGTTCTTCGGGTAATAGATCCGGTACCATTTCAAAGTGAATAAAAAAAGTCTCGGGTAATTTGTGCAAAAAATAGGAAAGGATTTTTTTACAACTATTAATTTGTAAATTAAAAGTACGATCAATGAATTTGAATGAGCGCACTCCTTTTGACCACAAAGCTTCGATGGCGGCCATAATTTGTTCGATATTAAAATAGCGCAGGTTGGGCCCAATGGAGGATAGGCAAAATTCGCAGCCGTAAGGACAGCCGCGAGATGCTTCTAAATAGATAATTCTATTTTGGATGTCCGCCGGCAGATAGTAATCGTAAGGGAGTGTAAGAGTAGTTAGATCTGGAGGAGCAGGAGTTATAACTTTAGGAAGCGAGCATTTGTCTCCAGATAAAATTCTAAGGCAGAGATTATAGAAGGCCTCTTCGGCCTCGCCGGTAATTAGGAAATCGCAATGTATAAAAATTTCACGATGGTGATATTCGTAGCTAATTTCGGGCCCACCAAGGACTATGCAACATTGAGGATTAATTTGCTTTATGATTTTTACCACTTCGGTAGAAATTTCTAGATTCCAAATATAAATTCCAAGGGCAACGATAGTGGGATCTTCTTGTAGTAATTCTTCTGCAATATCAACCGGCCTTTGTTCGGAGGTGAATTCTCTTATAGACGTCTCTGAGATTAACTCTTTTAGATTGGCCAAGAGATAACGGAGGCCAAGTGCGCAGTGAGAGTACTTAGAATTTATTGTGGCCAAAATAATTTTGTGCATTAGAGGAGCTTTGCAGTTTTACTCTTATTTTGCAAGGGATGTAGGTCAGGATTGTTGGTAATTTAGTAAAAATTAAAAACGTACGCTAAGGCCGCCAAAAAAACTAATACCGTCGAATCCCTCAAATTCTATCTCGGGATTTTTACTGCTGGATTTGGTATATGCCACTCGATAATCGGCCCCGATGATTAAATTAAAAAGGTGGCCAGGAAAAAAGCGCAATTGAGCACCTGCCATATTTCCAAGCCCCCAACCTTCTTGAGTTTCGATTTTATTATTAATTTGCAAATCAACCAAAAATGCCGGAATAGCAAATCCTCCCACGTACAAGTCTAAGGCCAGAGGAGAGGTGCGAAAGAGGCTCCAGTAAAGAGTAGCATCTATGGCGTAGTGTGCGTAGGCAACGCGCTCTTGTAGGATTGTGCTATAGCTTATACCCAGTCCTAAGAAAAGATTCCATCGATCAGGAAGATATTGGTAGGCCAGACGATAATTATAAATAGCGTTGTCATTACTTTCTTCGCCAAGTGTTTGTGAAAATTTATTCCAATCACTACCGAGGGCGGTCTGAGCATAGGTCAGTTCGATGGCAGAATTTTTTTCTTCAGGGATATCAGTAGCGCGAGTGATGGAGGTCATTTCGCTTTCACTTTTTTCTCTTTTGCCCCCTTCAGTAATTATATCGGAAATTTTTATATAACCAATTTTGCCGGACACGTAAATGGGTAAAACAGTGCCGTTTTTTCTAGGTACTTCTCCTACTAAAACCTGCCGGCCATTACGAGCAAATCCAATGGGAGCTGTAAGGCTGCTGTCAGCATATATCACGGCCGTGTCACTAGAGATATAGGCAGTCTGAGATGCTTCAATTGTCGCTATGTTGAAAATAAGAAAAAAAAGCGACAAAAAAAAGAGTAGTTTGATTCGGCCATTTGCCATGCTGAAAGTTTACCGCGAATTTTAAATAATTACAAAAGTCGTTTTTTTCCTAGTACACGAGGTGGACGCTTCGGAATATCCTTGAAATCTACTTTGCCATCGGTGATTTCCCAAGGGGGCGGTTGCCGGCGGTTGCCATTACCATAGAGAATTTTATTATGACAGATCTTGCAGCGATCTTCGCCAGGGCGAGATTCATATCGAAACATATCTCTCATCGGAGAACCGTGAGGATTATGGCAGGAAGCGCAGGAAAATTCCTTTTCCGGATAGAGCATATCATTACCTCCTGCTACCGGATGTTTGGCCACTGGATGGCCACCAGCAGGATTTCCATAGGTGCCAAAGGCCGGGTCAAATTGCTCGTGACAGCTGTAGCATATGGTATTTGTTTCATCATTCAAATTATAACGGTACGGGGTATCAAAGCGACTTTTTCCATGACAGTTAAAGCAATTTTTAGCGATTCCACCATGGCCGTTACCTCCATAGTTTTTGGTGGGATGGCAACCAACGCAAGACTCTATTCCTAAACCTGGTTCATAAGCAAAGAGTTTGCCCATTGCTGCAATAATTATAGCTAGCAAATAAAATGAAATGGTTTTAATCACTTTGCTAGACATAAAAATCCTCCAAAGAAGTAGATACTCAAATAAGAGAATTTTACTTTACTATTTTGTGTATGTCATACCCCTGGGCGCCATCAGCTAATAATTACATGGCCGCTTAAAATATAGGCAGGCCCAGGTAGTAGATATCTTATCTCTTATTTATGGACGATACCAGCAACGTGGCCGAAAACCGATAGTGTGGCCTTCTGCCTCATTACAAGCACCGATCTGCTCATCTTTGTCACTTAAGTCTAGATATGGATCTTGATGGCAGAGTGCTCCGGCCAAGTAGGTATCTAGACGACATTGTGTAGAAGGATGCGAATTATTAGTACGAGAGACTACGTTTCTATCAGGAGTAGAAAAGCTGCCACTTCCGCCGCCCAAAGCAGCAAATAATCTGGCCACAGATTGTCCGGCCATTGCCACTCGTTTACAAATACTTTGCTCATAGAGATTTGGGAGACTTTGCTCACAAGCGTTAGCGGCAACAGGATCAACCTGCATAGAGGCCACATCAGTAATGTTATCTTCCTTCTCAAAAACTCGTTTTAAACATTTGAGTGCTGCAAAATAGTCCGATTGGCCTTCATTGGAGGCCCAACTTTTAAAAAAGAGGGTTCGTCCTTTAGGTGCTCCACCAATTTGATGGCCTAACTCATGGCAGGCCACTAGAACAAAACCATCATGAGTCATACTATTGTGTCTGGCCAGTCCACCAAACATATGAATTTTCCAATTGGCGCCTTCGCGATTGGCATAAGCGTTTACTGTTGAATCTCCCCAATTGCGTACTACCTCCAGGCGTCCACCTTTTTCGGCAACGATGGAGGCGTAGATGCTCTCTACTTTGTCCAAAATTGCGTTAAAATCTTGCTCTGTTACGTTAGATGCATTTTTATCATAAATAGTAACGCGCAAATTATTTTCGGGTACGAAGCTAACAGTATCGATTGGGAGGTTAGCATACAGGGATAGTGGAATAATAAGGGAAATGGTAATAATGGTAATAATTAGTTTCATTCAATCTCCTTTTTAATACTGACAATAATAGTTTGCTATTGTGTTAAATTTTTCCTGACAAAAAGTGTTTCATACGAAAATTTGATTGGCAAATAAAGTTCTCAAGAAACAGACATTTTTTTACGAAAACAGTGTCATGAAAACAAAATACAATTTTACCCCCAAGTTTCTATTAGTAATCTCGTTTTTGCTGGCCGGCGGACTAATGGCCCAAGAGGAGATGTTCTCAATGATAAAAGAGAGCAAAAACTGTTACTCTCACACCGAAAAATTCAGATCAACCAAAGATCACGGTGGAGAGTGTTTTCAAAAAAATAAAGAACTTTGCCAGAAGTGTCACGGAACAGATTTTAAAGGCGGGCCTTCCAAAAAAAGTTGTGATCGCTGTCATCAGGCCTATCCACATGAAAAGCAGTTTGCGAAAGGGAGTTCGCATGGAAAAGCATATTTGAAAAAACCGCAGATGTGCATAGATTGTCACCGATTGGATGGTGGTAGCAAGGGAATCAATAGTGCTTCGGTCTGCTTTAAATGTCATAATTATCCACATCCGAAGTCTTGGGCATTGGCCAAAAATCATGGCCAATCATATGTGCAAGAAGAGAAGAAGAAAGTGGTTAAAATATCCTGCTTGGATTGTCACAAAAAAGATGGAGAGTTTGCCAAAAAATATGGGGCCTCGAAGCTGCCTAGCTGTGATGCTTGCCACGTAGATATTCCACATGAAAAATATTTTCGCCTAGGATGGCATAACAAGGTGGCCAGAACCTATGCTGGCAAGTGTGAGCGCTGCCATGAGGGTGGTAAACGTTTAATGCGGCCGGGGTGGGGATGCGTTGATTGTCATGGGCGTGATGTAAAAAACAGCTTTTTATTTATTAAAGAGGATCAAGCGGAGGACAAGGCCTCGGAGATTTTCAAATAGTGTTTGGCCGATTATCCTTTTTACTCTGTAATATTGTTAATATCTCATCAACTTTCTTGAACTTGTCGTGTATCCAATATATATAAGCAGATCTTATGAATTTTCAACCACTCAATGATTGGATTAGGGATTTTACTCATCCGCTGGTGATTGCTGGCCCCTGTGCCGCAGAAAATCGCAAACAGCTACTAACTACGGCCATACAGATTGCCAAAATTCCAGGGATTAACTATTTTCGCGCCGGAGTATGGAAGCCGCGGACTAGGCCGGGTAATTTTCAAGGTGCCGGGCCGGAGGCCTTTGCTTGGCTGCAAGAGGTTCGGGAAAAAACTGGCCTTAAAATTGCTGTTGAGGTGGGGACTAAAGAGCAAGCAGAAGTAGCAGTGGAGCATAAAGTTGATGCAGTTTGGCTGGGGGCGCGAACTACGGTGAATCCTTTTTATGTGGAAGAAATTGCTTCGGCACTTAGAGGCCAGAGCGAGTTGGTGGTGATGGTAAAAAATCCAATGCATGCTGATTTAGATGCTTGGATTGGAAGCATTGAACGGATTTATGCAGTAGGTATTTCTAAAATGGCAGCTATTCATCGCGGATGTTATAGCTTTCGTCCACAGAAATATAGAAATAATCCTAACTGGTCTATGGCCTTTGCCTTAAAACAGAAATTCCCTTCACTTCCCATTATTGTTGATCCTAGTCATATTGCGGGAAAGAGCGAGTATGTGGCGGAGTTAGCGCAATATGCGCTAGATTTAAATTTTGATGGACTAATGATTGAATCACATTATCGGCCGGAGTTAGCACTAAGTGATAAGGCCCAACAGTTATACCCCAACACCTTGCAAACACTATTGGCCGGCCTAAAAAGACGAGATAGTTTGGCAGAAGATAAAAAAGTTATGTGTGAGTTAACCGCCCTTCGAGAGGAAATAGATCGCTTCGATCAAGATATTTTAGATGCAATGTCTTCGCGCATGGAAGTAGTAAAGAAGATTGCTTATCTTAAGTCACATTCTAACTTATCTCTTTATCAATCTGATCGCTGGAAGGAAATCATTCATGATCGTTTGGCCTATGGAACTTCTTGTGGATTGAGTGGTGATTTTGTAAATAATCTGTTTCAAACTATTCACGCCGAATCAATTGGCATTCAGAAAAATCAGTTGGAGAATTTGCAATGAGTGTTCCTGAAAAAGAAAAGCGGATTGACGTTCTATCAAAGAACTCGGAACTTACTGGATGGAAAGGATTGGGCGAGACTTTTATCCGGAGATTTCGTACGCTGGCCTATTTAGCGGTAATGGTAGGAATGGTGGGGGCCTATATTTTCTCTATTGGGTTATCCCTTTTTCCCGGGATGATGATTTATAAGGCCATTTCGTCGGCAGTTGCTAATAGTCATTTTGTGGTGGCGGCGTTGGCGCAAGCAGTGACATTAGGGGCCGCTTATCTTGCCTATGGCCTGTCCATCATCTTTGTCGTTCCATTTTTTAATTTTTTAAATCCCTTTAAACTTCGTCCTTATCGTGCACCTTGGTTTTCCAATCAATCATTGGCCTGGTCTACTCACAATGCGCTTCATTATTTGGTTCGTTATACATTTTTAGAGTTTATTACTCCTTCGCCTTTAAATGTTCTCTACCTACGTTTAATGGGGATGAAAATAGGCAAGGGATCCATTGTTAATACTGCCAACATCTCAGATCCTTGTTTAATCACAGTGGGAGATTATGTCACAATCGGAGGCTCGGTAACGATCTTTGCTCATTACGCTCAGAAAGGATTTGTGGTTTGTGCTCCGGTGTTAATAAAAAATGGTTCTACGGTAGGGCTTAAGGCCAGCATTATGGGGGATGTCGTGGTGGGAGAGGGAGCCTATGTTGCTCCACATGCGGTAGTAATGCCCAAAACTCATATTGGAGCAGGAGAGGTCTTCCCTAAGTCGTGGATCGGCCAAGCAAATTAAATCCAAATAAGCTCACTCTCATTTAATTCAACTGTCTTTTGATCAAAATCATAAAAGAGATGTTCATTTAGGTAGGAAGGGTCGGCCGGTTTGGTGGCCGGTTCGAATTGATAGTAGCGATAATCATTGCGAGAGGGGACAAAAGTGTGAGTGGTGTTCATTCTATCGATACTTTCGCGGGGAGTATTATTTCCAATATTGGGATTGTAGTACTCTGCCAAGTCATTACTAAAATTTTTGGCAATACCGCTATTTTCGAGATAGTTGTGAAAATCTAGTCCGTATCCGTAAGGGATCTGAGAGGCCATACTGTTTTTAAATTGGTATGCCTCTACGACATAGGGATCAGTAATGGCACCACTATATGGATCGTATTGGGTGGCCCAAGGGCCATTGTATTGAAAAATAGGTGGGGCGGCAGTCAAGAAATCATTGCCAAAATTATCTATTAGAATTTGCGCTAGTTGAGCGGAGAGATGTGGATCAATTAAGTCAGCACTAGTATCTTTGGATATTTTTTTTTGTAATTTGGCCAATGCGCTATCTGTGCTGTTTGCTAATTCAAGCGTTTCATAAATCTCTTCCAGCTCATCTTCCAACTTCTTTACCTTAGCAGTAAGTTCCTTGGTAAGTTCCTCATCTTTCTCACAATCAATTTCGTTGTCACTACTTTCTTCGGCAGATAGTGGAAAAAGCAGAGAGAGAGAGAGTAATGCACATAGTGGCAGCACTAATTTTTTATTCATAGTGAGCTACATTACAAGATATATGCCAGAACCTGACCGTTTTGCGCAAATGATTGACAGTAGTTGGCATGGAGGGCCGTCTATTTTTTGTGAGGGCGTCTAAACAATTTACAAAAAGTGGGTGATTTTTGCTTGAGGAATTGTCAGTTGAAAAAGAAAAGATGAGGCCATATAATTTAGTAATAGTGAATATTATGTTTCACAAACTTATATGAGGCAGGACAATAAGATGGTAGCGCGATATAATGCTATGGTAATAGATGATGACCCAAATATTTGCGAAGTGATTTCGCTTTGTCTGGAAGGAATTGGAATTTTTAAAAATATTATTGTTGCCAACGATGGTGTCACGGCCACGAATAAGTTATCTAATCAGCAGTTTGATGTAATATTGCTGGATCTAAATCTTCCTAAAAAAGATGGGGTAAAAATTCTTTCGCAAATTAAAGAAATGAAAAATCAAAATCTCAATAGCATCATCATTGTGTCTGGTGAACTGGATAAAACCGTATTAGAAAATGCCATAAAAAATGGCGCTAAAAATTTTATGGTAAAACCTTTCGAGGAGAGTGCTCTTAAAACCAAGGTTTTGAATGTAATCAAAAGTATTTCTACTGCTGGGCCAATAAAAAAATAGGAAAAATTATTCTTTCCACTTTCCTTCTTTTTTCAACTCTTCCACGTGAGCGGCGTGCTCTTCTTCGTAGTGATGTTTTGGCATTTTCCCTGACAACCAGGCCCAATTCATTGGGAAAATTCCAGGTTTAAAGTGGACGTTATAGAAGTGCCAGATAATTAGTACTACTCCGGCAAGTAAGGATTCATCGGCATGAATAATTTCAGACAAGCTAACAGACCAAGAGGGTAAAACACGAGTTACAACGGTGGGAAACATCAACATAAGTCCACTAAAACCCATCATGGCCACACCCCAAAATACTGCCCAATAATCAAATTTTTCAAAAAAAGCAAATTGCTTGAAGGCCGGTTTATCTTTTCGTAGGCCAAAGAAAAAGAGGATTAACCCCCAAGCATCTATAACGTCTTTAGGCGTGGGTAGCATTGGGAAGGCCAAAATTTTTCCACCTTTGCGAAAGAGTGTGAAGAGGTAATAGAGATGGTATAGGAAGTCCGCGATCATTACCAGGCCAGCGGTGCGGTGGATAATGGCCACCGTTCCGGCACCGCCTAATAAATTCATAACAGCGATAGAAGTTTCTGATTCGGGAGAAAAAAGCGGCCAGCCGGTCACCACTAATGTGAGAACACTAGAGAGCATAAAAAAATGTTGCCAACGTTGTGAGGCGGTAAGTCGTTCGACATATTCCACTTTTTTTGGTTTGTGATGAGCGTGCAGTCCCATTTTTTTTCTAAAAACAATACAGCGAATAAGACTGGAAATATCTAATAACATGAAGAGGCCCAGGCCCACGAAGGTTCCCAGCGTTAGCGTTTTAAACATAGCAATGACGGCGTATTGCAGCGGTTTTTCTTCCCAAGTGGTAGGTCGATGGTCAAAGGTCATGGCAAATGTTTCATTGGAACCGCGATGACATTTTGAACATACTTTGGCGCGTTCTGCCGGACTATTTTTTAAAGAATTTGGCGCCTGCATGCTTTGTACGTTATGTGCTCCATGACAGTCAAAGCAAAGAGGGGCCTTCTTTTCTCCAATTGTTACTTTGCGGTAATGCATAGACTCTTCGAATTCGCTAGGAACGTGAGGCGAAAAACCAAACTGAGCTGCCAGAGCTTCCGAGCCATGACACTTCATACATGCCCGCTCCTTTGGGAGCGCATGAGAAAAATCCAAATTATTTTTTTCAATGCTGATGGGTTTATTAGAGCGATGGTTGATTTCATGGCAGGTAAGGCAGATTGCCCCTGGAGGGTGTTGAGATAACAATCCCGCTTTGCCGTGGATGCTTTGTTCTAATTCACTCAGTTTTTCTTTGTGGCAAGCAAGACAACTAGCGGCCAGGTGAACTTCTTTTGGCATTTCCGAAAAAAGTTTTACTACTTCGTTATCGGCCAGTTGAAGATCATTGGCCCATGCACTATTACTGCGCAGGCCAATGAGTGTTGTTATTATTGTAACGAATAAAAAAACCGCTCTTGATGAAACCATTTCCCCTCTACTCATGTTTTTTGTGAGATAATCTATCGAAAATGATACCTGTGATACTGCCAGATGCTACACCAGCGATAAGGAATAGTAAACCAATAGTTAGAAAGCCAGTGGCCACCGCATATCCATGAGCAAAGTTTAAAGTCACGATATCACCTAAGCTCAATATTAATGGGGCCGGGAAGAGGTGTTCAATTTTGGCAGTTACAGTGTGAATGGGTTCGCCACCTTTGATAATTAGTCCAATCATGGAGAGTGCTCCACCAATCAAGGCGCCGGTGTTAGAAAAAGAGCTATTTTGGAATGGACGATCATTTCTTACTAAGCGGAAGAAAAATTCTGAGACATTGATAAATTTATCAATTTTGTTCATTGTATAAGAGATGATGATCCCGAAAATAAGTGACATAACCAGTGATACGGCCCCACCAATGAGCATAAGAAAAAAACCGCCAAACATGATAATCACACTGTTGGAAATTATATTTTTTAATATGGCTATAGGGAGGGAAGAAATTAAAAGGGTGAGTGGCATTATTAAAAGAAAAATGATGGTGCCGATAAAGATGCCCATTTTGTCAGTCAGAGAGAAGTTTTCACTTGATGCGTGCTGTGTTTCATTCATAAAGTCTCCTTGGTAAAATATCTAAGAAAAGTTTATTAATCTAAAAGTCCTGCCAATCCTATTGCAATAGGATTGCCAATTAGATAGAATCCTTTAAATTCAACGAATTAATAAAAAAAAGTTCCATTTTTTTTATTTTATAATTAAAAAGTGAGACATGCTTGTCGCATTAGTTTAAGAGAAGTTGATAAAAATCAGAAGGTTATAAAGATTGTCACACTCTTTAGGGGGTGAGACCTGGAAGTGATAAGGTATTGATTTTATATTAGTATGTTTTAATCTGCCTAGGTGAAACAATGAAGAGAACAATTAGTGCAAGGCGATTTGTTTGGCCGTCTGGTTATCTCAAAACTTTGATCTTTGCCTCAGTCTGCGCTGCCATTTTGTTTCCTTCCATGTCGATAAGTTTCATGCAGCAAAAAAAATTAGCAGAAGAAGCAGTGGATCGACTTGCCTTGGAGTTGGCCACCATATCTTACCAAGATGAGCTACATTCGCTTTCCCCAGAATTGGCCGTATCAATGTTGCAAAATAATAAATTGGTGATGTGGGCAAAATATTTTCGAAACGGCATCGTGGTAGCGAGATCAGGCATTGAGGTTTCGGTTAAATTTCAAAAAGGATTAAGGCAAATAGATATTGCCGGCCATTCACAAGTGGCCAAGCAGATTCTGCGGCCTAAGGTATTAAATCTTTCGGAGGCCAAGTATAGACTTCACTTAGCTTTGGGAAAATTTAACAATGAAGCAGAGGCCTTAGAGGTGGGGATCTCTTACGCGCCGGTTTACACGTTGATTAGGGATCTTTTTGCTTTGTTTGTGGTTTTATTTATCACGGCATTTATTTTTTTGCTGGGAACTTTGATATTTGTCGATACCCATCTTTCTTACTTTGTGGAAAAAATTGCTTTGGTTTTAGAAAATAGAAGAGACCTTGATTCTACGCATCCTTTAACGCTGCCCGGGATTGGCCTAGAGAGCAATTTTTATTTGAGTAACTTTGATAATCTGATGAAAGAATTGGAACAGCGTGAAGATCAATTAATTAGCACCAAGGACACCCTTCAGGCAATTTTTGATGGCCTATTGACCGGAGTCATAATGTTGTCTGCAGATAAAAAAGTAGTTCTGGTTAACAAATATATTCTTGAGATTTTTGGAGGTATTTCTACCTCTGACTTGGTCGGGCAGGGACTTTCTGTCTTTGAGTCTGGCCATGAACGACTAGCGGCCATTGTGGATAGATTACTTTCAACCTTATCATTTCAAACGGAAGATGTGGAGATCGAGGCACAGGGAGGAGGGGGGCGACGCAGTTATGCTTGCACTGCCCATTTATTGCGAGATAAGGATAAGGGCGTCATTGCTATTATTGTGCAGTATAGCGATATTACCAATGAAAAAAAAGCACAAGATACTTTGCAAAATTTTAATCAACAACTTACTTCTCAACTGAATGTAGAGAGAAAGAAATTAGAAGAGTCAAATAAGCAGTTGTTGCAATCATCCAAACTGGCGGCGGTAGGAGAGTTAGCAGGAGGAGTTGCCCATGAGATCAACAATCCCAACGGCGTGATCATTGCAGGTGCACAATATGTTTTAGGACGTCTTCGAGAGAGTGAAGCAACTAATCCAGGGGTGATTCCTGATTATGTTGAAAAATATATGACTCGAATTGTTAAGCAGGCCACGCGAATTTCGGAGATTGTTAGTGGCCTGTTGGCCTTTTCACGCAGAAAATCTGCGCAAAAGGGAGAATTTGATATATTAGCGGCAATCCATGATGCTGTGGAGTTAGTGCGTCCCCGTTTTATTAAGAACAAAATTAATTTTCGATTAGAGGGAGAGAGTGCTCTGCCGGCCATTTGGGGTAATGCCAATGAGCTTTCCCAGGTATTTTTAAATTTGGCCAATAATGCGGTAGATGCCATGGAGGAGTTGGGAGGAGGAGATTTTGTGGTGGATGTTCTGGTGGAAAATGATAAACAGCGCATGGGTGAAAATGAAGTCATAATTAAGAGATGGATTGTTCTACATATTCACAATAGTGGGCCAAATATTGCGCCTGATATTATAGATAAAGTGATGGAACCCTTTTTCACCACAAAACCAATTGGAAAAGGAACAGGGCTGGGCCTTTCGGTAAGTCATGGTATTGTGGCCGATCATGGAGGAGAAATGAGAGTCTATAATGCTTCCACAGGTGGGCCAGTTTTTGAGATAAAACTTCCGGCTGTTAGTTGATCAGGGGAAAAATATTTTTGTTAATTCTGAATAGTCATTTTCTGATTCCATCCCGATGATTTGAGCAAAACTGTTTAAAATAACAAGTGCATTTTGGTCGGCATCGGCGATGGCAATGCTGTGAATGCGTTTTAGAATTCCGTCGTTGACTAATTCTACACTCTTATAGAGGTCGGCCATATTATCCAAAGAAATTTCATGCTTACTGTTTTGTGTTTTCTTTATTAAATATTCTCTAAGTAAAAAAGTAGAGGTAGAGCGAAAAATTGTCTCTTCTACAGTAGCAAAAGGTAGATGAAAGCGGGCCATCGGCCGCAAGAAATTCATGTGCGGACAACCACTTGTTGCCATTATAACTCCAAAAATAGAGAAGAGACCAATTTGCACAGAGTCTTCTGTGAAATACTTTCTCTCGGGAGTTGAGACAATGATTGTGGCCTTCTGGTATGAGCGAAAATCATTAAAAGAATAGACGAGATTATTTATGTTGGAAGCAATTGGACACTGAGAAATTTTTTTACTATCTAAGGGGCAATTGGAGCATTGGCAAAAAGTGAGATCGGCCCACGAAGAAAGTTTTGCAGGGCCGGTTTCTTGTGGGATGAAAAGTAGGGTTTTACTGTTAAGGGCAAATTGATAGTCGACGACGCGATCGCTATCATGGATTTTGAAAGTATATCTAAAACGCAAAATGCTATCTTCTGAGGTTGTTGTCATATTGCCCTTTTTAATTTGAGAATAACCTCTGTCCCGTGAGAATCAGGAAATTCATCAATGGTTTTGCTCTTGATTTCAATAGAGCCGCCATAACGCTCGATGTAGGTTTTTACTAGAGGCATTCCAAAACCAGTTCCTTCTTCGCCGGCCGTTCCCTTTCGAGAGGTTTTTTTATTAGGCATGAAAATATTGCTTAACAAAGTAGTGGGTATGCCAATACCTTGATCGCAGATATTGATTTGCACAAAATTATGTTCAACCTCTTTAGCACAGATAGTAATGATATTATTTTCTGCAGAAAATTTTATAGCGTTAGAAATTAAATTATTTAGAACTTGATTACTAAAACTTATTTTTTCGGCCATTATTTTTCTATCTGCTGGCAATTGATTTTCCACCACCAATGAAACTTTCTTAGCATCTAGTTTTTCTTTGAAAGTAAAGAGGCCATCCCCGATGGCCTCCCCAATATCTACAGGGCCAAGTTTGACGGTTAATTTCCCACTTTCAATGGCCTGCATCTGGCGAACGTGTTGAAGAATGTCGGCAATGTTTTGTGTAGCTCGCTCAATCTTTTCAAAATATTTTTCAGAAAGTTCTTTTTTGTTTTTGAAATTGGAGTGAGCAATAGAAATATTGCCTTGAATGATAGTTAACGGATTGGCTATATCGTGAGTTAAAACTCGCAAAAGACTTTGTACTTGCGCATTTTTATCTTTTACTTCTTCAAGGTATAATTCAATTTGATTACGATAGTTCTCATCGCGATCGCGAAGTAATTTTTTTTCAATCGAGGCGTTGACTTTTGCCTTAAGAATTGGGGCCTGCACTGGCCGGGTTAGGTAATCATCAGCTCCCATTTCAATGCTCTTTACAATGCTGGAAATGTCCGCACCATCAGAGATTACAATTACGGAGATGTTGTGAGAAGAGACATCATATTTAATGTAATCAAGAATTTCAAAATGCTCGGGGCAGGCGGCCCCAACGGAGAGTAATACTAAATCTGGCCTTACCGTTTTAAATTTAAGCAGAGCATCTTTTTCTGAAGATGTTTCAATGACAGTATGTCCAAGAGAAAAAATGGCCTGCGCAAGTACCTGGCGATCTTCTGCAATTGGGCCAATAATTAAAACTCTTGCCAAAATACTCATAATTAAATTGAGATACTGTTTTTTGTTGTGTGCAATCCTATCGGAATCATGGCCATAAAATTAAGTAAGAAGTAGCGGAAGTAGGATCAAATTAATAAATTTAAGTGGAAAAATTATCTAAAATTAAACGATTCATTTCATCGGCCTCACCGGATAGTCCCTGAGAGTTGGTAGCAACTTGTTCAACTAAAGAAGAGTTTTGTTGAGTAACGGAGTCTAGTTCCGTTACCGCTTTATTTATTTCTTCAATAGCAGACGATTGCTCTTTGGTCGCCTTAGAAATGTCGGCCATAATTTCTGCCACTTTTTTTACACTGGATTCAATATCCTTCAACTGTAGTGAGTTTTGGGCCACCAATGAAGAGCCATCTTTAATTTTTAACATGTTGGAGTCAATTAAATTTTTAATATCAGTGGCAGCGCTAGAAGCACGTTGTGCTAAATCGCGAACTTCTATTGCAACGACAGCAAATCCCTTTCCAGACTCTCCGGCCTTTGCCGCTTCGATGGCCGCATTGATGGCCAAAATATTTGTTTGAAAGGCAATTTCATCTACTAAGTTGGTAATATCCACTATTTTTTGACTACTGTCAGAGATTTCATTCATTGCTTTTTCCACAGACAGCGAAAGAGCTCCTCCGCTTAATGCTTTTTGTTCGGAATCGACCACTAGATTAGATGCCAGTCCTGCATTTTCAGAAGTTTGTTTTATTGTAGAGGTAATCTCTTCTAGTGTCGCGGCCGTTTCCTCTAATGCTGAGGCCTGCTCTTGAGTGCGAGATGCCAAGTCTTGATTTCCAGTAGAAATTTGATTGGAATTATTTTTGATTTTCTGAGAGCTATGGATTAGATCGGTAGAAAGTTTTTTTATAAAGACTTTTATATACCAGGAGATAACCGCCACCAGCAATAGTGCCACAATGATAGAGGCGATAGTAGAAATAAAGATGGCCTGCAATTCATCGGTAAAGTCGCGTAAGTAACTGCCGGCGGCAATGATATAATCTTTATCTTTTAAATAAACATATGAGACAATCTTTTTTGATCCTTCCCAGTCATAGCTAATAAAACCCTCTTTCTCTTTGCAGATTTGTTGAATGAAAGGGAATTGTGAAATATTTGTGCCCTCTTGTTTTGGATGGATAATTAAGTCTCCCTTGGAGTTCATGACGTAGGCGTAACCAGTTTTTCCCACCGGCTCTTTTTGAATTGCCGTCTTGAAATCATCAGAAAGCTTTTTTTCCATAGTGAAATCTATTAAATCATCGTAGTAGGCCGATGCCCCTACCACCCAATTTTTTTCAGGGATGTGAAAAAGAGCGGCCACTTTATCACGTGCATTGGTCTCTCCTTGATTTTTCCAGGGATAGGAGATGGTTGTAAATTCCGCATTTTTTAAGGCCTTGCCTGCGGCCACAATTTTCTGAATGACAAAATCTCCATTAGCATCTTGCACATTCCAAATGTTTTTGCCATCGGATGCGCGTTTGCTGCTGAGTACATAATTTCCCTGGTAGTCCAAAATGTAAACGTAGCCAGTTTGTCCTACGGCAAATTTGGACAATAAATTTTTTAATTCCTCCTCGTTGTTAGTGAGGTTATATTTTAAGATGAAATCGTTGATGATTTTTGCTTGTTGCATAACAGAGCGTTCGGCAATATCTTTTGCCTTAGTAAGTTCCTGGGGAATATTAGCAAATTTTGTCTCAAAAGAGTCACGCAGTGCCCGAACTTGGTAGTTTAGTTTTTCCTCTACTTGAGCATAGATTGCTTTTTTAGCGTTTAGGTAAGAGATGATTCCCATCGCAATTACTAACGATAGTGTGGAAATGAAAAAAAGGATTAAGATTTTTTTATCAAATTTAAGAGAGGCAAAAGAGATGGACATAACGGGTGCTCCTGCGGATAGAATTTTTTTGTGTTGAGCTACTCGGAGTAATTTAATTAAAGTTTACAAATATCATCTAAGGAGTGTCTATTTAGAAACTGGCCAAATTAAATTCATCAAGGCACCAAGACAAGAGCGTATAATTTTTCGAGGGAAGGCGTTATAATTTTCTAATTTTTTTTCTGTCATGTTTACAATATTTTTTCCCAGGGAATCATTTTTCCAATGGCCATAATTAAAAATAGTAGAGAGTTCTTGATACTCAATAGTTTCTATCTTGGCATTTTTTAGTGCAATAGTTGTTACCTCTAAAACATCTTCCGAGATAATATCGACCCCTTTGAGTTCGCGGTAGATTTCCGTCCATTCAATATTGGTTTGCGCCAATTTTTTTAGCATTTCATTTTTCCATAATGTTCCATTCCTGGCATGCTCAGGAGTTAGATGTTTATATTCAGAATGAAGAAGTTCTTTGTACATTCTCCAGTTTCCGCCGCTTTCTGTTATATAGTCAAAATAGTTATCTACCTTTTGCTGAGGAGAAAGATTTTTTAAAATTACCGGGCGGATAGGATGGCCGAGTTGCCGGAGGTAGTTAATTCTATTTTGCAGAAGTTTTATTTGCGCTAAAAATTCAAACGCATCATTTTGTGCTTTAGAGCATCTAATTTCTGCAGTTTTTTCTTCTTTTGCAAAAGAACCAACAATGCGTCTGATGTTGAAGGCCTGGTATTTATCGGGAGAGGCATCTTCACTCCATGATTTGGGGGCCAAGTTTACATCGTATACCTCGTTGGTTATGGCCCACAGCAAGTCCCAGAGATTTAATTTCCCATTATCAAAAGTTTCCACAAGCTCAATGAAGCGATTAATTTTTTCGTTAGGTAGCTTGGTTAGATGTGGAGCGTTGAGCAGGTCCTCTTTCCATATGCCAGATGCTATTTCAGGATGATTAAAAAAATCTACCATAAAGTTGCGGAATAAAAGATCATCATTTTCAAAAGCAGATTCCAATCCAATATGAATATGGCCGCCGCCATATTCTGGATCAGGTAAAAGTCCTAAGTTTTTGGCATTTTCAAAGAGATCTTTTTGCAATGTTGGTGCAAAATGCTCAAACTCTTCCACCGTCACTGGTTTCATTCTGACTTCTACTACTGAAGGATCCAGGGAGACATCAATCCAGATTCCGTTTGGGTAATAGATGAAGTTTTTGTCCAGGTAGCATCCATCACAACTTTTTAAAATAGTAGCGATTAGATCATCTTTGGCCTTTTTGCGTATGGGCCGCACTTGATCGTATGAGATAGAGCTTTCGCGAATAATGTCCCGATTGGTAAATGTAAATTCCGCTCCAAAGGTGGCCAAAGAAGAGAATGTTTGGCCTTCATTGGCGGGTGTCCGATTAAGGGGGGCCAAGGAGCAAGAGTAAGAAAATAACAAAGCAACTAAAATGCCAAAAAGCAGTGATTGTTTTTTATTAAATATATCGATTATATTGGGCATAGTAATAACCTCCGCCTTTCCCTTTTCGGCGTTTTTGTTCCTTTTCTTAAATGAGGTTTAAACGTTTTACATTAATTTAAAGCGGCGTCTAGAAAGTGGCCTCTTTGTAGAGGATGAAGTATCGTATTACTCAACCATGGCCGAGTTATGACAGCAGACATGATTAAAGGAGTGAAAATTGAGCAATCCTTATAGTGAAGATGTCGTTCGTTACGATTTACATAAAGTGTGGAACGATACCAGAAAAGAGGCGTATTTGTATGATAAGTTGGCCGATAACAAAGTGCAGTGTTTGGTTTGTCCAAGAAAGTGTAAAATTGCGAAAGGCCATGTTGGTTTTTGCAAAGTTCGAAAAAATATTGAAGGAATTCTCTATACTCAAAATTATGGCAAGGCCACTCATGTCACAGTAGAGCGTATTGAGGCCGAGGCCGTTTTTCATTACATGCCTGGGGCCAAGATTTTATCTCTAGGGAATTTTGGGTGTAATTTAGATTGTGACTATTGTCAAAATTGGACCTACTCACAATTTCAATATACGCCAGAGCACACCATTCAAGAGTACACAAGTGCGCAAGTAATAGAAAAAGCACTAGAAGACAATATTCCAATTCTTAGCTGGACATACAACGATCCGGCAGTATGGTTTGAATTTGTGATTGATACTGCCAAGGAAGCAAAAAAAAGAGGGCTAAAAAATCTTTTTAAATCGGCATTTTTCCTAACACCAGAAGCGGTCAAAATGTTGGTCGAGGTTATTGATGTATTTGCTATTTCTATAAAGGCCATGGATGAGGGATATTATACTAAGTTTACAAAAGGATGGTTGCGGCCGGTTTTGGATAATGCCAATCAAATTCATCGCAGCGGAATACACTATGAGATCAGTAATTTAGTTGTGACTGATCTTACAAATAATAATGATAATTACGATAAGATGATTAATTTTATTTTATCAGAATTGGCACCGACTACGCCAATTCATTTCACACGTTTCCATCCAGACTACAAATATATGGATGTAAAGCAAACTCCACTGGAAGATGTGATGAGTGCTAGAAATAGAGCTTTAGATAAGGGAGTAATGTATCCCTATGTCGGCAATGCCTTTGAGGCCATTGGCCTAAATACCTATTGTCCACAATGCCATGAACTTTTAATTGAACGTTTCGGCCTATCTACCTACATTAAAGAGACATTTTCTGCAGAGAGCTGCTGCACCAGATGTGGCCATAAACTTCCAATTGTTTTGAGCTAGAGGGGTATTATGAAAAAGCTAGATTATACATGGGATGAGCGATATTTTCTTTTGCACTTGCAGATAAATAAACAAGAAGGGCAGAAAGTTCAGGCGCAAATGATACGACAATTTCGCGATGGTTCCACACAACAGGAGATGATTGAAATAAAACCAAAAGGGCCCAGTCATCGCTTTTTAGTCACACGTACTCATCCCCAAGAATTATCTTTTACATGTGAATATCCTCAAGATGTTGAATTGGAGGCCTTCAAACTAGATGATCGTGCCTACTATCCAACGGAATCTTTTTTTAAAAATTAGAATTCAGCTGGGGGAGGATGATTAAGAGAGTAGCTTTTTTAAAGGCCAAATATCCCCAAAATTCATAATCACGATGCCGGTGGCGGTTAAAAGGCCCATTGTCCGCATTGCTTCAAAATAGGAAAATAAAAATACACTGCTGGCCAAAAAGGTTATAATGGCAATATGAATAGAACTGACTCCTTGTTCCACAATTCCCACCGAGATATTTTTTCTGCGGGCCGCAAAAATAAATTGAACGGCATTATCTCCAGTTAGTCCCACCAAAACACTGGCAAAGGTGCAGGTGATAAAATTTAAAGAGACGCCAAAGGCCCAAAAAATTAAAATCATGATAGAGGGCCCCCACAATGAAGAGACCAGAGTGGCAAAAATGTTTCGGACACTTCCATGTCCAGTTTGTGCCAGAATGAAAACTAATATGGCCGTAACAAAAAAGACGCTATAAAAAAAACTTTCAATTAAAACTTTTGGAATTTGCATGGCAATTTCTGCAAAAGAGATCGCATCTCCGGTGGGATAGCATCTTTTGCCATTCTCACACCAGGTGTTAATTTTAGCAATTAACTGAGAAAAATCTTCAATGCTATTTTCTCGGCCAAAGATCGTAGAATGGAGCTGGCCTTGAGAAGATTTATGGCGTTTGTAATCTGTCGTCCAAGAATATTCACGTAAAATAAGTTTTTGAGTCAGAGGAGGAAAATCTTGGGTGTAGTAGCGTTCAATTTCGTAGGGATTTTGCACAAAGCTAATTAGTGGATCATTGGCCAATTTTTGCATAATCATTTCATTAAAAACTTGATCGTCTTTATTTTCGAAGATCATATCAAATGATACTTGCCATCCACTTTTTTCTTGAATCCGTAAAATACCTGCTCGAAAGGGATGATCTTGGGGGAAGATTTTAAAAGGAGCATCTGCAATCTTTAAATGAAAGAGTAAAAAAAGTGAAAAGCAGCCTAATATTATGAGTGGCCTTATTAAAGGCGAGGGAAGTTGGCGTAAAAGGATTCTTTTTGAAAATTTATAAAATCTTGCTTTTCGCTGATCTGTCCAAATTTTCCAGTTGGGAAAGAGTTGTAAAAAGGCCGGCAGAAAAAAGAAAATTAAAAGCCATTCCCAAAGGGCCCCAAAGGCCGCCCAAAACCCGAAGCGTTGAATAATGGTAAGGTCTGTTAAGCAAAGAGAGCCAAAGCCTATAATGGTGGTGAAGGAGGTAAAAAAACAGGGAACAAGAAATTTTACAAAAAGATCTTCGTGATCTTTCGGATGTTGTAATTGCCAGACAGAGAGGAAAAAAAAATCTTCAGCAACTGCGATGGTGACGATGAGAAATAGTCCAGCATTAAGAGTATCCACCGGACTACCAAAGAGGGCCATGGCGCCATATAATACTCCTCCCATCATTACTAAGGTCAAAGTAAGAAGAAGGCCGGACTTATAGGTTCCAAAGGCCAATTTACATAAAAAGATTAGAAGAAGAATAAGAGCAACATTTAAAAGATTAGTTTGCGCTAACCCCTCTATGCCGTAATGGAAATATCCCATGTGGCCTAAAAAATCAGTTTTGATGGTTGGAAGGGTGTTTCGGATAAATGAATCAAACTCATGTTTGAAAGCACGTAAAATTGCTGGATCAAATTTGCCAAATTGACTGCCGCCGGGAGTATCATGAAATAAAATTTCTACTCCAAAAAAATCTCCGGCCTTAGTAGTAAGAATTTGTCGCCAAGGCGATTGATCAATCAGAGAAAAGTCATATACCTTATCTCTATTTTCTTTCAGGCAAGGAGGAGGTATTAGGTACGGATAAAAAAGCAGTTCATTGTTAACCTGGGGGCGTCGCAAAAAAAATGGAGAGCGAATGGCACTGATGTGAGTATTGTGGCGGCCTTGTGCCTTTAACCAACTATCTATGGTGCATAGAGTGTTTCCCACAAAGGGAGTGGGAGAGTGAAAGAAAAGGTAGAGTGAATTTTTTGTCGGAAAGTCTTGTTGCAATTTTTCCAATCGGTTACTAGAGAGAGAATTTTTATCTACAAGATTTTCAGTGTTAATATGAAAAAAAAGCTTAGGAATAAAAAAAGAAAAGAAAAAAGACAAGAGTATAAAAAATAGAACTATCAAGCGAGGATGTCTGCTACTTGCCTGGTAAAGAGCAAGTAGCAGAGCTTCAAAACGTTCTAATAGATTCATTAAGTAAAAAAAAAGATTATTGCATGAAAGAGATGGCCGTTACCTGAGAACTATTCCAAGTCTCGCTTAAAATGCGTACGGCCTTTTTAATATCTTTTCCGCTGGCCAGCTCTGGAAAGAGAGTTTTGTAAGCGTCCAAATTCCACTCTTTGGCCTGGCCATGATAGTAGTTTCGATACTGAAAATCCTTCTTGTTTGTCCCAGGATTTCCTTCTAAATCATCATAACTACGGTTATTAGGATTTTTAACGTTAGGAGGAAGCTTTAAATATGCGTAGCGATCAGTTTTTTTCCAATTTGCCGGAACGATTGGTAAAAGTTTTTTCAAATCTTTGGGTGGATTTTCGAAAAAACCAGGCAGATTAATTGTCAACTTCTCTCCTGAAACGGCACTACGAATTTGGGCCTTTCCTTCCATGATGACCTCGGCAATAGAAAGATTAATTTCAATATCTTTTTCCCAAGGAATAACTTTGGTAGAATCCAAAATGGCAAACTCTTCGGCCGGACGATTTTTAGTCTCGTTCCATACTAGACGAATATTACGAATACTTTGTTCCAAGTTGGTAAAAGAGAGTGCCATCCACTCTTTGGTATTTGCATAGTTAGTCGTGACAAATAGTTTTTCATAGCGCTCTTTTTGCATGACCTCCGCTCGATCCAGTGAGGTGGCGCCTTCGATTTTTTTTGCTAAGAAGCCATCTAATCCCACTAATTTACCCTCATCTTTAAGTAACTCGGAGAGGCGATCTAGGTTATAAGCATCTAAAAAGCACAAGTGCGCTAAGGCAGAATGAAGATGGGCAATAGCGGCATAACGATCGACATCAGCAATTATTCTATAGCGTCTTATATCGTCCAGGAATGCCGTGTTACCGTAAATTATAGTATTGTCCCAAATAACGTCATTGTTGCCAATTTGGATTTCTTGCAGGCGAAAAATGGCGTTGGAGGTCATAGGAATAACTTCTTGTGCCACATAACGTTGTAGATCTGCTGAGGACTTTATTTGTGTAACAATGCTATTGTCCTCAGTTACATAGGGAGACAAAAGATAATCTAAGAGTGCTTTGGCGTGATCCTTGGGGATATAAATGCCCATTTGTTCAACAAAACCTTGCACTGTAGTTAAAAGAGCACTGTGCGTGATGTTCTCTTTTTCTGCCAAGGGAACCATGCGGTAGACTATTCCACGAAAGGCCTTAATGGGGATCATCTGCGCAGCAAAATATTGTAAGTCCAGAGGGAAATCACTATAACCTTTTTCTAAGAATGCCACTTCGCGGGCCACATCATCAGGAGATTTGGCGTTGATAAATCTATCACGAAAGGAAGTATATTCTTTGCTCATTTTCGTTGGATCGATTAGTTGATCAGAGGCGACGGCCCGGCGTTTGGCCCGCTCAGCGGCCTGCTTTAAAAGGGGTGCCATGGTTACGTCAGTTAAAATTTTAAAGGTAATTGCCGGAGCTTTAAGTTCGCTAGTAGATTCGGCGGTGGCCTTTGTGCTGATTGCAAAAACATTATGTAAAAACAGAAATGTCAGGACAATTAAAGATCCCCATTTTTTTGCCATAAAATCCTCCTAAATTTATAATAAAAATACTCACTATTATTATTCTTGAATAAAAAGAAGGAGTCTATAAAAAAACTTCTGGAAAAATTAGCACTAACTTGGTTAACGAACTGGGCCATATTTGGCAGAGACCATTTTTTCAGTAAGAAGATCTGGTAATCCTACATAGTTGCGTAGCATGGCCTTTAGTTTAATCCGTTCTAGTCGGCCATTTTTAATCTCTTCAGAAACCTTATCAGGCAACAATTCACTTTCCACCTTATAGCGTCCCTCATATTTTAAAAGGCACCAGTAAGATACTTTTACCTTGTTAATAAGATTATAGGAGGCCAAATAGTCTTCTACTGTTTCAGAAGGAAAGCCCACCATTATAATGGAGTTTAAGCTGCGTACTTTAGTTTTTTCTAAGACAAAATTTACAGCGGAAATAAACTCTTCAATTTTGTATGCTCGCCCCATTTTTTCTAAAATTTTATTAGAGCCAGATTGCACGGGAGTTCCAAAAGATTTTATCTTCCCTGATTGAAAAACAGGGGTAAGCTCACCTAAATTTTTAATCAGCCATTCTGGCTCAAAGTAGTGCATATCAACTACAAAGTCGCCTTTTACTTTGATAACTTCTTTTAAAAGGTCGGCCAGAGTTTGGCCACGTTCGGCCCCCCAGCATCCCATATCAGTGGCGGCAAAAGAGATGGTTTGATATCCTCGGCGTACTGCTTTTTCTACCTGAGGAATGATTTGATCAATTCCCACACTTTGAATACCTCCGCGCGCATGTTTTATGGCACAAAAAGTACATTTTCCTAAGCAGCCATTACCGCCTTGAATAAAATACCAATCTGTCATGGGAAGAGAGTCTAGCCATTTGGGTTCCGTATTAAAGGGTAAAATTTTATTTAAAGTGCGACAGAAATTTTTTAGTTTTATTCCTTTGGCAAAGACTCTATCTTTTAAATATTCATGAAGATTTACAGTATTCGGGATAGTTTCATTAAAGGCCACTTTTGCCGGAACAATTGTTTCAATTTTTTTCATATTAAGTGGTGGAATGTCTACCGTCTCATTGGCAAAACTTTTATAGGTAAGTGGTGCAATTTTTGGATAACATCCAGAGACGATCACTTTAGCATCGGCGCGTTTTTGCTTTATGGCACTGGTAATATTAGCGAAGGCCTCATTTTCAAACTCTTGATTGAAAGCACAGGTTGCCACCAAAATATACTCAGCATCGCTTTTTAACTTATTATCAATCTCTTCAAAATTGGCGGCCTTCATATAAGTGCGCAGTTGATTGGTTTCTACTACTAGTTCGGTACAGGCATGGGCGGACGGAACAACACAAAAAGTTTTCATAATGCACCCTAAGAAGCTATTTGTTGGCAGTTCCAATGACGAAGTGTCGCTTGGTTTGAATGTTAATATTTTTAAAATTAGCATTGGTAAATAGTTGGCCAAATTCATCGGGGTGAAATGGGCCATGAGAATCACCGCCATCATATCCATGCCAATCACGGAAATCGACAACCAAGATGGTGCCGCCGGGCCTTAATGTTTGATACATTTTGCTAAATATTTTCTCAGGGCGAGAGCATTCGTGCATAAAATTTCCAGAAATGGCCCAATCAATCGAGTTGTCTTGGGGGCCATCTTCTAAAATATCGTGATTAATAATTTCTATGCGGGAAAGAAGGGCCTCTTTAGTGGCCCGCTTTGCTAGGTAGTGACACATCTCTTTGGAGCGATCGATACAAATAACTTTTCCATTTTGCAGTCTGCGGGCAATGGGAATACTAAAATTGCCCGATCCTGCGGCGACGTCCAAAATAGTCTCATTGCCTGTTTTTATATTTTTTTCAAGCTGGGTGTAAAAGGTTGGCCAATAATTTCCAAAAACTGTTTTCTCAATTAGTCGACGGGCGGCAGTGCTAAAAAACCAAGAGTTGAAGGTGCCGCGAAAACCAGACCATTCCGTTAGAGATTTTTGTTGTGACATTTTCTTTTGGCCTTTGCATAGAGTGTTTACTTGTTAAATAGTCTAATAAATTTTATTATGCCTAACAAGATAAATGTATTCGTGGCGCTTTAAAAATAACGATACTTGTGGATAAGGTTTATTAACGATGATAACAAAAAAAGTATTTTTTCACTCTACTAATCATCCTTGTACAGAGAACGCAATGAATTTAAATATGCTAAAACGCTGGTATAGTGCCAATGATTGGGAGGTGACGAGTAATTTTAAAGAAGCAGATTTTATCATTGTTTCTACCTGCGGTTTTTCTCAAAGTGAGGAGAATCATGAATTACAAAAAATAGAAGAGTATACGAAGGGTAAAAAAAGTGATGCCGAAGTAGTTCTAACCGGATGTCTGCCCCAGATTAATCGCACGGCCGTAGACAAGATTTTTGCAGGAAAATATATACGCATTCAAGAGATGACCGATTTTAATAAAGTGGTGAGTGTAGAAAAAAAGATTGAGGAGTTTGACAACCATTTTGTTTCAGAGGATGAATATAATACTGATCCCAAAATACATAGCTACTTCCGTACTCGTAAGCGTTTTGAGAAATTGTCCTTTATTCCCGGAGTTCGTGTTCCTAAAATTTTATATACTGTGCCTTCAGAGAAATGGTTTTTAATTCGCTGTGCGATGGGATGTACAGGAAAATGTAGTTATTGTGGAATTAAGCATGCCCATGGCCCAATAAAAAGTGATCCACTTGATTTAATTTTGTCCCAAGTGCGAAAAGGGGTGGCACAAGGGCAGCGAGAGATTGCTCTAACCGGAGAAGATCAAGGGGGATATGGATTTGATATTGGATTAGATTTGGCAGATCTTTTATCCGCAATTTTGGCCGTTGATTCTAATTTTGTTGTTAATCTTCGCTACATCGATCCTTTTTGGTTGGTGAAGTTGAAAGATAAGTTGATGCCAATTTTTGCTACTGGCCGGATAAAGGCATTTTGCTCTCCCATTCAGTCTGGTTCAGATCAAGTATTGGCGCAGATGAAGCGCTTTTATTCTGCAAGAGAGGTGGTAGACACTGTCAATGAGGTAATTACCAAAACAAAGGTAGGCATGATTAGCTCTAATATCATTGTCGGTTTCCCTGGTGAGACGGAGGAGGATTTTGATAAATCGGTAGAAGTAGTGGAGCAGGCAAAGTTTGGGATGTACATGGTTTTTAAGTATGAAGATCGTCCGCATACTTTAGCGTCAACCTATCCGAATAAAATTTCTTCGGATATCATAGAAAAACGTTACAGGATTTTGCAAAAAAAAATCGAGGCTCGTCATCTAAAATATTTGCTATGGGGGTAATGGGTGCTAATTTATGGTTTGATGAAATTCGTGGAGCAGGCACCTTTTCATTACGAAAAGTTTATGAATATAATTTCGCTAGGTCGATATGGCCGCTCTCTTGAAAAATTAATTGAGCAAGTTAGTGTCGGTGATAGTGTTTTAGATGTTGGATGTGGCAGTGGAAAAGTTGCACTTGGTTGTGCTAAAAAAGGGGCACAAGTTGTTGCTTTGGATAGTTCGATACAGATGTTAGATATTTTGCGTTCTCGCGCTAAAAAGCAATCACTATCTTCCAATATTAAAATTGTTAATGCGGGATCGGCCAGTATGGATAAAGTTTTAAATGGAGAGAAATTTGATGTGATTATTGCCTCGCTGATGTTGGGAGAACTAATTGATGATTTACGATTTAGAACTTTAATGCAGATGAGAGATCATCTTAAAGATAAGGGATTTATTCTGATAAATGATGAGCTTTGGCCAGATGTAAAGATTAAGGCCTTTTTTTATAACTTGCTTTTTTGTATCTCTTTTATTCCAAATTTTCTTTTTACGAGAACAGTGATTCGTCCTGTAAAAAATCTTCCTGACGATCTTGCAAAGCTTAATCTGAAAATAGATGAAAAGAAAAATATGGGAGGGGGAATAGTCTTTTTAAAAGTGAGCAAAAGGCCATGAATGGAGATTTTTTTCATTGAAAGATTATTTTTGGTATTGTTGTTCGATACTATTTAGATATTTTCCCTTGAGGTATCCCCCGGGAATCGTGGCCTTAGGCCATCCAGATAAAAATTCTTTGGTGCTAATTTCCGGCAACTATTTTCTAACAGTTTTTAAGCTGAAAAGGATATTAAAAAATTTGAATTGCTACATATTGGTAGTGGATTCGGCGGGAGTTAATGTTTGGTGTGCCGCAGGTGCCGGAGATTTTAATGAAAATAAAGTCGTAGATGCTATTTTTACTTATAAGTTGGATGAATTGGTATCACACAGAAGAGTCATTTTGCCACAGTTGGCAGCAGTGGGAGTTGATTTGCAGATTTTGCGGCAACGAAGTGGTTTTAATGGAGAGTGGGGGCCGGCCAGTTTTTACGATCTCCCAGAATATCTGGCGCAAGATAAAAGATCTATTTCAGAGCGGATGCATATTTTGCGCATGCCATTTTTTGATCGGATGGAATTGGCCATTGGAATGGTAGGGACTTATTTTTTGTCTTATCTAAAGTATTATATTATTTTTGCGCTTTTTTTAGGCATGCAATATAATCATGATGTTTTTCTTATTACCATTGCCTACACCATAACAATTTTACTAACACCTTTTTTGGATTTTTTGCCCTTTAAATGGGCAACCAACAATCTTATGGTGATTAGTATTCCTTCTTACTTTTTTTTGTGGTGGTATGTAGAAAGTTACCCGGCCTTCATCCATATGCTTCCGATATATTTATTGGCCAATTCTGTTTTTACTATTTTAATTTGTATGGATATTTTAGGATCAACGATTCACTTTAAATCTTCAGTGGCAAATTGGCTTTGTACATTTAATAATAAGAGTTATTTTGGGCCAAAGTTAGTTAGTGAGCGATGTACTAAGTGTCACGCCTGTCAAAATATTTGCCCTAAAGGAATAATTGGCGAAGAAGATAACGGGTATCCATCCTTTCAATTAGAGCTGGAGTGTTGTGAATGTTTGGCCTGTGTGAAACAGTGTCAAGCATTGGCCATTTTAAATATCAATGCTCCCAAGTTCAAGGGTGATATAAAATCTATTCCACAGGAACAATTAGCGCAGGTGATGGGTGAGAAATATTATTAATGGAAATGAGGCGGTTGCTTGGGCGGCCATGGAGATGGGACTTAATTATTTTTCCCACTATCCCGGCTCACCGGTTAATAAGATTGCTCCGGCCATTTATGAACTAAATAGTAAATACAAAGGCAGTGTGGTTTTTAATGATGCCATCAATGAGCATGTGGCCACTCTTTCGGCCCTAGGTGCAAGTCTGTCAGGCGCGCGCTCGATGGTAGTTATGAAGCATGTCGGGATGAATATTGCCGCTGATCCGCTAAACTATATTGGATACACTGGTATTAGGGGAGGAATGTTATTAGTTGTAGGTACCGATCCTGGGGCACAATGTAGTACTGGAGAGGAAGATCCTCATTGGTATTTACCCCAAATTAATTTACCACTTTTTGAACCAACTACTATTTCGCAGATTTATTATCAAACCAAAGAGGCCTTTTTATTGTCAGAAAAATATGCCACGGCCGTAGTTGTCTTTTTACCAACTAGGCTTTGTTTTAATCATGATAGTCTGTTGACGGATGAAAGCAAAATTGGACAAGCACAGAGAGAGTTTAAATTTATAAAAAATCCGGCCAGCTATATTAATGTTGGTGCTCAATGTGTAGCAAACAGTAAAAAATTATTTGCTAAAATGGAGACAATCTCTCAGGACGTTTTTTTTGGTAAAGAGTTTTTTAATGCTAATAGCGCGATAGGAGTTATTACTCGTGGTGCCACTTTTGGACATAGTTATGAGTCTATTTTAAGATTAGAGCTAAGTGAGAAAGTTCATCTACTCAATATTGATATGACGTATCCTCTAAATGAAGCAAAGTTGTTGCCTTTTTTTGCCAATAAAAAAGAAGTGGTAGTGATTGAAGATCAGGGAGGATTTTTAGAAAATAGTTTAAAATCTTTGTTTTATGGAAAAATTCAAACGGCCATGGAGGGAAAAATCTTTTTTACGCCTTACGGCGAAATCTCTTTTTCTTCGATCTACAATTTTTTTGCTGATAAATTTGATATTGCAATAAGACAAATGGGAGAAAATTTGCAAGCACCTCATGAGATAGAAGTGCCAGAACGACTGGGAACTTTTTGTGAAGGTTGTCCTCATCGGGCCTCTTTTTATATCATCGAGAAGGTTTTGCGGGCAGAACAAGGAGATGATCGTTGGGTTATTGGTGGAGATATTGGTTGCTCCTCTCTTCCTCCTCAGCGTGCTGATTGGCTTTTGTGTATGAATGCCGGAGTAGGAATTTCTCAGGGAATTACGGCAATGGCCTCTTCTCAATTAGTCATCTCTACAGGGGGAGATGCTAGTTTTTTTCATGCGGGTATTAGCGGAATTGCCTCTGCTGTACATAACAAAGTAGATCTTTTACACCTTGTTTTTGATAATGAATATATTGCAATGACTGGACACCAGGCCTCTCTTTCTTCTAATCCTAAGCTAGACCATGAAAAGCTTCTTTATGCTTTGGGAGTAGACAAATTATTTACTGTTGATGCTTTTGATTTATCTTCGTATGAAAAAAAATTAAAGCAGTTAGTGCACTCTCGAGGAGTTCGGGTTTTGTGGGTTAAAGGTGCTTGTTCGAAGATGTTGCCTGCACAGGCAATAAAAAGGAGAGAGGCCTTTTCTCCTACAATTAATAGTTCCAAATGCCAGGATTGTACTTTGTGTTATAGAGAGCTTCAATGTCCGGCCATAGTTAAAAAGACAACGAACTTACCACATTTTTCCATTGATTTAGATCGTTGCAAACGATGCCGCGTTTGTAAGCAAGTCTGCCCAAACGGGGCCATCTCGGCCAATGTTAATTGGATGAAACTGGCGCAAGCATTACTGGCAAAGGATGTTTGATGTCACTGCACTATCAACCACCATTTAACATAATTATTACTGGAATCGGTGGCCAGGGAATTTCTCGTCTCACTAAATCCATTTGGACTCTATCTCAGAAAAGTAGTTTTTCGGTTCAAGGGGCCATTTTTAAAGGTGGAGCACAGACACTTGGTTCAGTATATTCAACAATGAGAATATTTTTTTCTAAAACTGTAGATTATGAATACTATTCGTCGCAAATTTTAGAAAGAGAGCTGGATTTATTAATAGCATTGGAGCCGTATGAGGCCTTACGCTTTCAGCGCTATTTTGGCCCTCAGACGAAGATCATTTGTTCTTCGCAAATTGCACCTATTTGGATTGAACGTCATCGACCACTTTTGATTAGCGATCCTATAGCTGTATTGCGGCAGTTAGGAAGGACTTTGATCGTGGAAAATTTTCATCAGGCGGCCATGGAAAAATATGGTGATACTAGAGCGGCCGGCGAAATGATGTTTGCACGAGCGAGAGAAAAGGGGTATTTCCCATGGACTATCTGAAATAAATAGATACCTCCACCAACTACTTTTTTCGGCGATTTTGTCACTTTAATCCTCAAAATATATACGATTAGAAGAATCAGAATTTGATCGTAACATAAGACGCCCTTCTGTCTCTTCACAGGAGTCTGGCCTTACTTTTAAAAACATAAAAGAAATTCTTCCTGAATCATAAATGCGCACATCTTCAATGATGACAACTTTATCTGCAGCGATATCAAGCAATAATGTTTTTGCAAAATATGCTGCGCCTAAATATCGTCCATCATATTCAGCCCCTGCTCCGCTGGTATAAACCCAGGCCGAAACATGGCCCTTAAGATCTTTGTCATAATTAAAATCTTGCATTATTGCGGTGCGATCTTTCTCGTCAAACTGGTCCAGTTGATCAGGTCTAATTTGAGTATCTGCATTAATTAGCTCGTAGTTGGTGTTTGTGTCTAAAAACTTGTTAATTCTCTTAATAAAAGGCGATCTACAGATATCGTTCGCATGTTTTCTCACGTCAGGAGTAACTTTTTCCGTTCCTACTTTATCATGATTTTTTACAATACTTCGCTCTATATCATCAAGAACACTGTTTGCAAAAGAGGTAATAGAAAATAGTGATAAGACAATTAGTGGTAATTTTGAAATGATTTTAATTTTCATGGCCGCTCCTCGATATGGATATTGTCCCAGAACTGATGTGCTTATTCATCACCCGAGTGCCGGGCCCGGTTATTCGTTACCTAGATGGTAATCGAAATTTAAAATTGAAAATAGATTTTTGAAATTCTTACAAAATATTAATTTAGACTGTCTAATAGTTGGGCAGTTTTTTAGTCAGTCTAAATTAATATTTTGTAAGAATTTCAAAAGACTTTTTTCGAATTAATATTTTAGTCATGTAAAAAAACTTTTGCTATATTTGCGATTTTTTTTCTTTATACTCTGTATTAATTTGTTAATACTTTAATTGAATGGTTTTTTTGAAGGAGGGCATAGTTTATGGCGAAGTTAAATTTGGTAGCAAAACTATCTGTTATTTTCATACTATTACCAGTGTTACAATCTTGTATGTACTATACAAAGCAAGTTTGCACTGAAAAATATCGTATTGATATGCCTAACCTTGAGGGTCGTTTTAGATTTACTATGCCAAATAAAGATGGGACGTTGAATAAGATGAATGCCACCATTCGTCGTATTTCTAAAGGAGTATATTTGGGCCAAGATGGAAACAAGTTTTACGTATGTTCAATTGGTAACGTTAACATTTCAGAGTCTATTTATCCGGATTCGCCTATCGAGGGATATCAAATCACTCAAATAACCAGGACCTACGATGGATCCTTTATTCTTGGATGGCTGGCCATTGACACAAACATATTGAAGGCCAGAAATATCCCTTATGAAATGAGAAGTTTTTCTATGAGGAGTATTTTGAAAACAACTATGCGATGGACAGAGAATGAAGCTGGAGATGATGGAGATAATGAAGATGATGATTTGGTAAAATTTTTGTTAGTCGACAATAGTAAAATTTCATCAGAAGATTTTGTGCAAATGATAGATCCGCTCTCTTTTGCGATGGTAATTCTTCCAGCTTCTTCTGGAGTTGTGAAAAATTTAAAACCATTTAAATAGATCGAAATTTAACTGAAAGGTATTCTCTCCAGGCGCAGGTATTACCACTTTTTCAACTTCTTTAATAAAGTCCAAAAATTTATCCTGGATTATTTTGATGCTAGCGTTATTTGCATTAAAGGTGGCCATGAAGCGATACTTATCTTGCTCTGGTAAAGTAAAGATGCGTGTGTCGCAAAAGGGACGTAGCATTTGCTGATGAATACGGGCCAGCGGATGATCGACACCGTAGTGGGTGTGATACTTGTTAATCTTGATTATATTCAAAAGATTTGCATCGGTATTAATTAAATCTAAGTCTGATAAATTTTGTAAGATTGATTTGAGTTGATAGAGATTAATATTTAAAAGCTTGCATAACAAACCCGGATCGTGACGTATTTCCTTTATGCCTAAAGCAAAAAAAGTTAGCCATGCCAGAGGGGAAAGTAAAAAATTTATCTCTCTGCCTGTAGGATATGAGGAGCTTTGATCAGCATGCAATTCTTTTGCTTTACGCATTTTGGAAATTTTTTTTGCGAGAAAATCTTTGCGTTTTGGACTACTGGCAATCTGAGCAGATCGGAGTAATAATATAAAGTCTACTTCATCAGGAAAAAATTCCAGATATTGGCAAAGATCATAAAGATTATCTTCACTAAGGTGAGTAGTCTCGTGGTTAAGTGCCTTGGATAGATAGGTATATTGAATGGAGATGCTTTGTGCTAGTTTACGCAAAGTTAACGATTGTGCCTTGAGCTTGGACACTTCTTTAACCCGTTTTTTTATGATCTCTTTGTAGTTATCTTCTCTAAAAACATTCATATTATATAAAAAGTATAACTATTTTATAAAAATTAGACAATTAATTAATACAATAAAGTGGAAATTTTGACGATCATGAAAGCATGAAAGGTTGATTCAAAAAATGATGAGACCAAATTAATAACATGACATCAAGGAGAGTCAAAATGAAAACAAGAACAAAATTATTAGCATCTTTAGTCGTGGCCAGCTCTTTTCAATTTTCGGCGTTTGCGCTTAACGGAATTCCAGGAATTGTAAACAAGATAGTTGGAAAGCAAATTGAAGAATATGGACAAGCTTATTTGGCACAAAAACATGCCACCAAAGAGGAAGAATGTGTAGACATGTCTGGAAATTGGGCCGGTAAATGTAGTGGACTTGCGGATGAAGAAGTAGATGTAGAAATTGAGCTTACTCGTACAAATTGCTCTGATTTGTCAGTGAATAAAGAGAGTTTTAGTGTTGGCGAGAATGGCTCAGCTACTGTAAGTCCATTTGCTGGATCATTTCTTTCAGTTGCTTGGTCTAGTCGTTGGCAAGAAGATGGATCGCTAGTGGCCCAAGCGTTGACTTCTATTGATCTAACTGATCTTCCACTTCCACTTAATGGCAGAATTGCTAGTGTCCTTTCAAAAAGATCTGACTCACAACTGGATATTGATGCAACACTAGGTTTTTGGATGGGATTAGATAGCGTTATGGAGAAAAAAGTTAGTTGTCAATTTCAGAAAGTCAGGAAATAGTTATCGGTATCACAATATGGAAATAAACCAGGTTGGCCATGGCCGCCTGGTTTTTATTTGGAGGGCCGATGAGAAAGATATTTTTGATAACTAGTTTCCTGTTTTCTTGCACAGGACTTTTGGCCGGAGATTGGGGATCCTCTGGAGGCGAGTTTATCAAAGATCGCTACAATCCATGGTTTGTAAAAGATATTGAAGGGACCTTTTTTGATGTAAAGTATTGTTTGGCCTTTGATGAACAGGGTATTTCCGCCAGCAAAGAGGATGTTTTGCGTATTACTAAGGCCGCCATAGACTATTGGAGGTCTGAGTTTGCGCCGGTTGGATCGTTGACCGGAATAGGTATGCATAATTTCATTTTGCAAGATTGTGATGGGTTTGAAGACGTGAAATTTCAGTTTGGTTATGGCACTTTATCCGCAGAGCAACTTGCTACTTTCGCCACAATGGGTGAAAGTTTTGAAAATTATGTTGGATTAACAATCAGAACAGCTTATGACAAAATCATGCTTAGAGGAAAAGGATTTATCTATATCACTTCAGATATTGGTGCGCATGCATATGGTAAAAATAGTAATATTCCTCCGGGGCTTTTTAAAAATGATGGGGTTTTATTTGAAGTGCTTCGGCATGAGATTGGCCATATAATGGGACTTCCGCATATCGCTGGGGGAGTTATGGCCGCGGATCATCCAGAAAATGTTTTACTGCATTTTCGTGACTATCGAATAATACGGCCAGGCACTTTTTTTGCGCCAGCAAAGTTTTATACAAAGTGCGGTGTAATTACGCCTGAGTGTAATACGGTGATAAGTTCGGGGGATTGGTTGGAGGGTTTTGAAGTTAAATCAGCGATGTCCATTTTTGCTGGAAAATCAACAAAAGTATCGCAAGTGGCGGATGCCACTATATTACATTTTCCCATTCAGATTTTTTTGCCACTTGAGCAAAAAATTTTCGAACGATTACCCAACGAAAATTTTTTGAAAGGTCCTCCGATTGTATCTTTCAAGCTGATTGCTAATTTCATTAATGGTGACAATGAGTCGCTACAGCTGCTTTTGGATCTCCATCCAAACTATGTTGAGATTTACAAATTTGATGGGGAATCAATAGTTAAATTTTTCTAATTATTATATTTATTGAGTATGAGTATTAATATTCAAATGCACCAATATCAAATATGTTTCTAACTACTCCGAGAATATCGGTTGTTAGCACTGAGCTGGTATCGGCGCCTGAATTTCTTCCCGGACTATTCTCTCTAATATTAAAATCAAAAGATGCTGCGTTTACAAACATGGGATTTGATATTATTGGATTAATTTCAAATGATGGAGGTTGATGTCCATAGGAGGAATACCATATATTATTTGTGGACGTGGAGGGGAGTGCCAAATTATTAAAATCAATAAACTCTAAATTATTAGTGTCCACGAAGATATTATTCTTCAACTCAAAAGACCCACCAAATTCAGACTTAATTCCCAAAGAGGCCGTTTTGGGTATGTATAGTGCGTAACCGGTTCCGTTTTCTGGTTCCCCAAATCCATATATGGTATTATTGTAAATGGAAAAGTGTCCAGTCATTCGTGCTCCGTAAATTTGAAAGGCATGAACATTCGTTCCCGTAAGCACACGATCTCTTCCGCAGTCGATCAGAAGATTATTATAAATTTCTACATTAAAGTTGGCGTTATTTGTACCAGAGGTTAGTGTTCCTATATTTATTCCCGGCCCCGTCTGATCCCTCACAACATTGTCATGAATACGCATAACATCTATAAATGTTCCAACATCCGGCTCCCCATCTACATCACTACCTTCATCATAATAATGAATCCCAAATCGAGGGCCATCTTTATCATGTAAATAATTCCATCCAATTTCAGGAGCTCTCAATGTTCTAGTGTTAGATCGAATTCTAAAGTACATAGTATGCAATAAATTATTATTTGATGCGGGTGTACCAAAATCATGAAGGTAATTACCAAAAACCTTTAGATTATCAATGGTATTTACGCCAAAGGAAATTGCAAAATTTGCCCCGGCATCTATTAGTGCTCCGGCACCCAGCGGCGTTATGCCACTTCTACCAGTAAATTCGCAGCCAACAATTCGCCCGTTTGCAAAGCCACTTGTTCCACCATAATGGCCGGAGGCCGTTAATTTAGAAATTACCCAGTAGTCATTTTTGGAACTGAAGTTACCAATTCCTCCTCGTCCAGTGGTTCCCGTTGTCAACTCTTGGAGAGATGGCAGCAGGGATTGCCCATGAAATAAATAACCCTCTAACATTTCTCCAAATGCAAGGAATCCAACTGCAAAAAAAATATGCCACTATTGAAGATATATTTAATGTTGGCCATAAGATCGAAAAAACAGTGCATAGAATTTCAAAAATAATCAAAGGATTAAAAAGCTTCTCCCGGGATTCTGAAAATGATCCATATGAAGATTTTGATTTAAACGAGATCATTAACGAATCACTAGATATTTTAACCGACAAGATAAAACAAAATAATGTTAAGATCACCTTTACCCCAGTAGAAAGCAAGACCATCATCCAATGCAGAGAGAGTGATCTCTCACAAGTCTTTGTAAACCTGATCAGTAATGGTATTGATGCTATAAAAGATTTAAAGGATAAGTGGATAAATATTAGTGGCAAGGTCAAACAAGATAGGCTAGTCATTACGGTGGTAGATGCTGGAGCGGGAATACCGCTTAATATACAGGTAAAAATGTTTCAACCATTTTTTAATAAGATGGGAAAACTTGATTTAGTCAAGTTTTCCCCAAAAAAACGAACACCTAACAGTATTGTCAGGTATTGTTTTTATAC
>MEQL01000024.1 GCA_001770205.1 Bdellovibrionales bacterium RIFOXYD12_FULL_39_22 | reverse complement strand
TAAAACGAATTAAGCCCAAAAAAAGTAGGGTAAAAACCGGCAAAAATTAAATTGTCGCAGTACTAGCTTGAGTTTCTTGTCATAACGATAGAATTTGATCTTGTCATACTTACATGAAGGACACATTGACCTATCAAGTTGAAGCTCGATGGTGTCTCCCGTAATAGTTAAAATTCGATATGGCGATACTCCGGTCGGCGAGTCAGAGGTAATTGTAGATGGCCGAAGAAGTGGAGTGGTGTAGTATTGTAGATCTCGCACAAGTGTGTTGTATGGGTCCTTAAATTGCAATTTTACGCAGCCATCTTTGCTTGGGGGGTGAGATGTTAGTCAGTATACTGGTAAAATAATTCATTTTACTAAAATATTTCAGGTCTTGATAAAGATCATCGGGCGTGGCCACGGTTCGATCAGAATATTGCAGGCCTTTCTTCAGGCACATGGTGTATTCGGTGCGAGCTTCATTTGTTTGCCAGCTAGATAAAACATTCGATCTATAACCGCTGCTATCGTAGGTAAAAAGAGGTTCATGTAATTGCTTGAGGATAAAAGAAATGTGATTTATCATCCCATCTTTTGGATGCACTGACTTAGGAATATCAACCAATACAACGCTGTAAACTTGTTCGGCAGAAAAACTGAAATTAGAAAATATACAGGCAGCGCAGATTGAAGTTAATAACCTTTTAAGTTTCATCATTGGGCCTTGTTAAATTTTTTTATGCACAAAAATGTCGGTTTAAAATTGTTTTTTACAAAATACTTGAAAGATCTGTAGTTTTTCAAAAAAATCGAAGCGTGCAAAGCGACGGACGATTGGCCAATACACTGTTCAGCGCTAGTAAGAAGGGTTTTATGAATCATCTTTCTCATATCATCAGGACAGCCTGAGTTTATCCATATATGGATGGCAATAACGGGGGCAAGGAGAAATGGATCGTCCATTGGAATTAATGCCAAGTGGCCTACAATGTTATTTGATTGGCGAAACAAAATATGTCGTCCATCCTTTAACAAATTTTCGAAAAGGGCCCAGTGTTGTTTGGCCACATATGAAGAGCAAGGCACTATATAAGGGGTAAAATGGTCTTTGTTCCACTGTTGCTTTAAATATTCAATTGTCTGTTGCTCGTTAATTCCGTTCGGATATTCTTCAATTGTAACTATATCTTGCGGGATATTAATTAATTCCTGCCTTTTGAAATTAAATTCTCCGTTGTATTGAACATACCAAATGCCGTGATCATAAAAATAATCTTTAATCGCCTCTCCAACTAATTGAACATCGGGAGCTGAGATTATGAGCCTGTCTATTTGTAATTCCTGAAAAACCAGCTCTATTTGCGAGGTGATATTGATATTGCTTGATTTGTCCAATATGAAATAGTGATTGTGCTTGTGTTTGATGATGGAGTTGCGTTTAAAAGAATTAATTGCGCTGTTGTCAAAATAGATTTTTCCGTCTTGTAGCGATATTTGTGATGCAGACTCAACATTTGTCTTCACATAGTCTCCTCGTAGAAATGCTGGCAAATGTCACAGACGCTAGTATATGTGGTTGGGCATTTTATTTTTGCTAGTATTTCGGAAAAATTATGATTTTTTAGTTCTTGATAGAGATGGCTACTGATCATGTCTGCATAGGAGTCAAAAGCAAATCGTTTAATGGGGGAGTTGTATTCCATGTTGAACATTAGATGCCCGCAGCAAAAACTAAATCCTTTACCAGGGAAATAATTTACGGTGTTGATTAGCGGACATTTTGAATCTAAAATATCAGAGTTCGGTTGTATGGCATCGTTGAAATATTTTTTTGTTAACAGAGCTCCTCTTCCTGTATATTTGAAATCGGTAACTTGGCTCTCAACATTTAGATCAGAAAAAAGTTTAACATATTCGATTGCCTTATACGATCCCTTGGTGACGCTTGCACAGACGTTGATGTTATTTTCCTTGCAGTATTTTACAAGAGTTAGAATATTTTGTTGGGAGCAAAACGGCGAGTGAAATTCATCATATGAGATTATAACGGAGTTGACCATCTTTAGTCTGGAAAATTCTTTCGCGCATTTTTCTGCTGATGATGCAAAGATTGCGTTAGTGATAACTTCCACTTGAAAATCACTGCTGATGGACGTGAAAGAAGTTAAGATCTGATTTATATCGTCTATGTATAGAAATGGTTCTCCGCCGGAGAAGACTACCTTGTGTATCTGTTTTGCATTCTCGTTAAAAAAAGATGCAATCTTGCTTTTTTCAAAGTCAGTTAGATGTGTCTTGTTACCTGGCCCGCTGCTTGTCGTGCAATGCTCGCAATGAGCATTGCAGGCAAACCCAAGCATTATTCCAAATTTCATTAATAGTTCCGCTATCGCTACTTGGAACCGAAGGCGCCAGGTGTTCCCATTTTTTTATCTGTCATTTTTTGGAATATCGCTGGATCAATTCCGCGGTATTCCAACTTTTCTCCATCTTGCGTCGAAATAATTATATTGAAATCTACGCCACTAGCTTTTAGATCGTTGAGCACTTGAATAATTTCATCAGAACTTAATTGCTCAACATATGAGTTGGCGGCAACATTTGTTGAATAAACACCTGCCATTAGTAAAACAGATACAAGAATTTTTCTAAGATTATTACTGTTCCCCATTTTGTTCTCCTTATCATGGTTTTGCACACAACGTTATTTTGGTTGCGAACTATATATTATCTCTGAGTTATACACAATTTTATTGAGTGATTAAGAATTTTTTTCATGCCTACGCATGTACTTAATATTTAAATAAAAAACGAACCGCGCCGCTAGGCCTGTTTAGTGGTCCGGCGCGACCATTCTTTTTCAAAACATCAAAATCACATTCACTCAAAAGCTAGAGCTTTGCGCCACCTTTACCGCCGCCTCCCATATCTCCGCCCATCATCATTGTTCGAGCAGTTTGGAAGTCAATAATCTGTCCGTTAAATAGTTGCATATCAACAATTGGTGCGCTTCGCTTGGTAAGTAATTTTCGACCAACTACTTTCGTTTCTGATACCTGTGAATATCCATCGCGTAATTCATCGATGGTAACCACATTCCCGTCAACGGTCTTTAGGTCAACGACGTTATCTACATCCATTGCCAAATATTGATCTCTAACAGTACTTGCTGTACTCACCGTGCTGAATGCTAATGTGAATATTAAAGTTGTTGCTACAGTATTTACTAATTTCATTGTGCACCTCCTACGGCCATTGATATTTGTTTTTCTTGTCTGTAAATTGGGTCAAGTTTGTCGATGGTATCGGCTGAAAGTCCTGCCCACACAACATCATTCCCTCTCGATGAGGGCGCTTGCAAAATCTCACGGATTTTTTGATTTGCCTCTCTCAAAACTTTCAACATTGCTGGCATAACTACTTCCTTGTCGACTGATTCGTATTGTAGCGAAAGCCAGTTTTCTTTATCGCCAAATGCGGTCACATCGTAGTTGTGTGTTATTAAATTTTGAAATAGGCGGTGAACCACTTCTTGGCCAGCATTGATGTTGCTGCTTGCAAGAAGAATGGCATCGCCGCGCTTTTTTAGTACACCTTGTTCTAAAAGCTCATGAACTTTGGCCAATCCACGCTTGCCGTAGTTATTGAAAATCATCTCTTCCGTAATCTTCATTTTTGTCGAGGCCAGCAGCATAAACTCATAGGTGCTGATATCCTCAAAAAATGGTTCTACATTCATTGAAACAAACGGGACTTCTGAGTTGCCGGCATAGACTGCTTTGAATGTTGTTGCCATCTGCGGATAGAACTTATTGATAAATTTAATTACCGCGTCCTCCTTGCATTTGGCCCGAACAATCTTCAGTGCGTTGTTAAAATCGGGTGTTTCAACTTCGCGATTTTCGATTCTACCGAGAGTAGAATTGGGTATTCCAAGTTTTCTGGAAAGATGGATAGTGGTAACGCCACCGGCATCTTCCTTCAATTGCTTAAGACACTCCCGTAAAAACTCATTAGCAGATGTTTTATCCAATAAATCATCATGCGCTTTCATATTAACCTCCCATATGCAGTTACCGATAAAGTAGCCTCTGCTTGATAAAAAATTCCATCTTCACGGCATCCACTAAAGCAATTGCGTTGCCAATCTGTTTTGCTCTCCAAAATGGCCATCTTATTAAATTTATTAAGTGAGAGATTTTTGAGGGTGTTCCAATTCTAGAATAAATGTGTTCTTGGTGTTCTTAAATAAGAACACTGGTTGAATTTGACAGACAGTGTCTGCAGAATTGGTACACATGCAAACCGATTAGGAGGTACTAATCGAACGATTGATAAGTAGAACAGTTTGACCCAGAGTTTCAATTAATTTTCTCAAAGTAAAAGGTTTTTTTCATTTTTGAAAACTATGTAGCGACTAGCGAAGATTTCATTCCTCGGCGGGAATGGACATTTTTCGATATAAATGTCTCCTCCTGCACAGATAAATTTTTTATAGGACGATCTTTACTAATCTGGTGACATATAACAATTTTATAAATGCTCTATGTTGCTTAATCCCACCAGAGATTGAGATTGTTTTTTGTAGCAGTTTGTCGGTTATTCCGACAAACTCAAGGATACCGTGATAAATAATTGATGGGTGTTGTTAGCAGCATTTTAATTCCTGTTCGCATTCCTTTCCAATATTTTGCCACGGTATAAATTATTAAAGCTGGTATTTTCTATACAATACTGGTATAATTCAACCAGCATGAAGGCAAAGTTAATATATCGACAAAAAGCAGAAATTCAAGGACGCTTTATTACTGAGATAATCATCTATGATGTTGGTGTTTCTCGTAGCTATCCTGGCGGAATCAAGTATAGCCTTATTTGTGTAGATAAAAAAACGATGAAGAAAATATTAATAGATAATCACAGTCCCAAGGGGCATCACGTTCATATTGACGATAACGAAATGTCATATGATTTTAATACGACAGACAAATTGATTGATGATTTTAAAAAATTGGTTCTAGATAATTTGGGGGTAAAGTTATGAAGAAATTAGTTGTGTCACTTAAAAATTCTTCCGAGGTAATGGATGATTTTAAAAAAGCTTTAAAAAAGGCTAAAGCAAAGAAAATCAAAGAACCACACTATGAAATATCATTTGATAGTAGAGAACGTTTCGAAAAGTTTGCTAGAAATATTTTCATATTATCAGCGATCATTGCGTATAAACCAAATTCTGTATACGAACTTGCCCAGTTGATGGGAATGGATCTATCTAACTTAAATAAGATTATCATATTTTTGGAAGAGGCCGGAGCAATATCTGTGAAACGAAAGGTGGTTGATGGCCGTGAAGTTAAGACACCTACTGTTGATTATAGTGAAATTCTAATTGACTTAAAAGCGGCATAGATTATTAATCAATTGTGAATAAAAAATTTTCCACTTCAACGCTAATCACCGAAACAACGATTGTGCCATGGTTGGCGGCCCATGGCTCTCTTGCATATACTCCAGAATCACCACCGGATCGAGATTATTATTTCCAGTATACTTGGATTATTCCGGATATTTTTAACGAGAAAATTAACAAAAGAGAGCATAGGTATTTTGGATATAATTTTAGAGATCTCACCATTGGGCCACTTTTTGCCTTTTGGAATAATTGTCGAATGGGAGTGAGTAGTTGTGTGTACCGAGAAAATGGCCAAATCTTTCAGACAAAAGTGGCTGCGCCAGTTGCTATTTACGAACATGAGGATAAGAATATTTTTATTCAGCATGGTAGTTATCAATTTATTAACGAAAAAAACCAACCTGAGCTGCAAAATGGAGTGGTTTATTTATATAGAGGAATTGGAACCTTATCTAAACCCACATTTATTTAGTGATTTTTTTTAATTTCCGCCAAATTCTTCTTTAGCCACTAGGTAACCTT
>MEQL01000023.1 GCA_001770205.1 Bdellovibrionales bacterium RIFOXYD12_FULL_39_22 | reverse complement strand
TAAATCATAATATTCATACGAGGCCAAGATCTATCTTAAGAATGAGCAGTTATTTTTTGACAGTCCCTTAATATAGGTGATAAATTCTCCAGATAAATATCCTCGACCTACTATTAAAAGCTTCATTTTGCCATTGGAGTGCTTGTTAAAATCATCAATGAGTTTTTTACCCTGTGGCAATTCATCGATATTTCCAGGGCCCCAATTATATCCTGCAATATGGAAATAATCTTTTGTGTGGGAGGCATTAGTAATCGCCGTATAAAAATGAGAGGTGTGGCCCTATAAAACTGCGAACCTGACCAAAACAATCGGAGTTTTCCCTCGTAGGTTATTCTATATAGAGAATAGAAAACCTGGAGGTAAGGATGCTTCGCATGGATCAAGTTAATAAAATTAGAAAAGACTTTTCTGTTAAAAACTTAAGTATCAATAAAATTTCTCAAAAGCATCATCGTTCAGGGAATACCGTTAATCGATATGTTCATCTAAGTTCAGAGGAGTTGAGCAAGACGCCAACGCGCACCAAATCAAAATCGGTTATTACGGAGAATGTTATTGTTGCAATAAATTCTTTTATTGATGAAGAAGTTGAAAAAAAGTCCATAGGAAACAAAAATATACTGCTAATTTTATTTTAAAAAAATTAGTGGAGCAAAAAATTTATAACGGGTCACCTCGACAAATAAGTTAAGAATGCTAAAGGTTTTTTAGAATTAGTCGAGATGAGTAATTGACTAAAGCATGGACTTGCTTTAAATTAATGAATCATCAATTAAAACAACAATGGGAGGTTACCTTATGAAAAATATTATTATAAAAAAAGTGGCCTCTTCTACTTCGAGTAAGTAACAGACTGCCTACTGATAAAAATCGCAAAAATTTAAATTAAAAATGCAATTGCAGTTAATCTGTTTGTGTTAATTGTTATTGCAATTAACTTGGAGCTTAAATGGAAGTTAAAACATTTGCCGGCGGTCTAATGGCATTAGATCGGGATGAAAATTGTCTTGGAAAATTATACGGAACATTAACCAGTTCACGCCATTTTGTTGGTACAAATTTGGAAATATTCTCTGACGGAGAAAAGGAGGAAGTTGCAGTAAGTTTGTTCGAAGAAGTAAAAAAACGACATCCTAATGTACTAGTGCATTTCATGAGCTGGAAAAAAGAAGAGAGCAAAGAATACGAAGCGCTTTTACCAACACTTGGTTATAAAATTCTTTATGAAAAGAAATATTTTTTCAAAGATATTGTTAACTATAAATCGCCATATTGTGATTTATTTGAGTATGAACAATTAAACAAGCTTGATCTCGATATATTGTTAAATATCTTAGAGGATATTAGAGTCAAGGATCCTACCGAAGATCTGCAAATACCTGTCTCAGAGGCCTATGCAGAGCTTATTGAAAACTATCGTCAACCCTACGCAACGGCATGGAAAGTTGCTACGACTGATAAGCAGATAGTTGGAATTATTCTTCCAGATATTTTTTCTGATGAGCCAAAAAAGGGAACACTGGGGTATATAGGAGTAACCTCCTCTTTTCGCCAAAAGGGTTGGGCAAAAATTCTACATGCTAAAGGGCTGGAAGAGATTACCAAGCTCGGGGCAACAAAATATTGGGGATCAACCCATGTAGAAAATATTGCAATGGCCAAAGTTTTCGAGAGTAACGGCTGCACACTGGCAGGAATTAGAAGACATTGGAGTAATCATGGTTAATATTACAAATGACGATATTTTGGCCACATATTTAGAGGAAGGCCACGTAGATACAATTTTGGGACCTCTCAGTAGCGGAAAGGAGGCGCAAGTTTACTTGGCATTATTAGGTGAAGAATATCGTGCCATAAAGATCTTCAAAGAGGCCGATGAACGTAGTTTTAAATGTCGCACTGATTATACCATGACGATGTTTGAGTCTCATCGACGCGAGGCCCGGGCAATAAAGAATAAAAGTTCCTTTGGAAAAGAATTGGAAGAAGACTTCTGGCATTCGCGCGAGATTAATACTTTAAGACGACTTCATAAATTTGGGGCAAATGTTCCGAGAGTTATTACCGAAGGAGTTCGCTCGTTTATGATGGAGTGCTGTCGCGATGAGAACAATGTCTCGACAAAATTGGGTGAGTGGAGAAGTAATTTGAAAAATCCCGAACGCATCTATAAAACGATTCTGCATAATATGACAATTTTTATCAATGCTGGAATTGTGCATGGAGACCTTTCGCCATATAACATTTTGTGTGATGAAAATGAGAAAATAACTATCATAGATTTTCCCCAGTCTGTTAAGATCGATGCGGTAGATAATCATTTGGGTATGGAATTGCTCCTGCGAGATTTAAAAAATGTGACGACCTTTTTTAATAAGTATTATAAACTAACAATTCCTGTTGATAATCTAATTTCTAGTTGGGCAGAGCATTTCGAATTGTCACCGAGAGAGGTGGAACTTATGCGCTAGGCCAAAGCTACCGAAGCTATCTCGGTGAGATCTGCTCATTATAATTTGTGATTACTCTTGTTATTCCAAAATTTATAATTATACTTTTTCAATCAATCAATAATTTTTAAAGACATTATGTCTGTAAGGGGTACGTAATGAAAAAATTAACCTCCGCATTATTCTGTATTATTTCTATTAATAGTTATGCTCAAGACTGGATACTAAAGTCAAACAAAATTGCCGAAGAATTTACGATGGATATCGCTAAAGACTCACCAGAAACAGCGTCAAGTTTAGGTTACTCTCAGTTTGATTCCATGGCAGTTAATTTTGAAAATGATATGGAAACAAAGGATTTGGTGTTTTATGCTAAATGAAAAAAACGATTAAAAAATGAAATTAAATCAGTAACTGATGTAAATTACAAAATGGATTTACAGGTTTTGCAAAAGTCAGTTGACAATGCTTTGGTAGGATTAAAAATTAACGAGAAATATGGAGACATTCCGTTTTACTCGGCAACCAAGTCAATTTTTAGTGGGTTGCAAGAATTAATTAATAATCAATCACCAACGGAGAGGAAAAAGGCCGCAGTAGACCGCTTTAAGGCCTATGTAAATGGGCATGAAAAATACAAACCACTACTAGAAGCGTATAAAAACCGAATACTTTTTAGAGAGGCCAAATTTAAAAATCATAAGAAATATTATTCTCTCAAAAAAGAGATAGAATTATATTTATCAGAGTCTTCAACTTGGCAAAATAAAACAAGAACGTGTAGTAGAAGTCTTTACAAAAGAACTAGGCGTCTCTCCAGTAATGGCCGGATTGGAATTACGCAGATATACTTTTGAACAACCTGGCCAAGCTCCCACATATTATTATGGCCTTTTAAAACTTAAAAAGTTACGAGAGCAGATTAAAGAACAGCTAAAAGATAAATATTCTGAAAAATGTTTTAGTGATAATGTATTGGCAATGGGTTCGTTACCTGTTGATATAATTTCTTCCTATTTGCTTAAAACAATAAACTGTCGCGTCGTAAAAACAGTTAAGTAGTTTTAGCAAGTGGCCCGTTATCAGGTATTTCTGGCCATAGAACTTCAATAAACGAATTTCAATAGAGGATGCTCTCACTACCTCACCTCTGTTTTTATCGTTTTGTCATAAAATGGTGGCCTGGCAGCTTTAAAACACAAGAAGTTCACCAAGAGAGATGTCGAATCCTTCCACTCGAATATTCTTGGTTTGATTATTTTTTGTCTGGTTGGTAATTTTTAATTGATAAGGCCCATCATCTATTTTTCCATTTAATGTGAATTTTCCTTCGTGATCGCATTTGGCCGAAGTAATTTCAACATCTTTTTGTATTAGCGCTACTTCGCAAAATCTAACCGGAAGAATATTATCGCCTTTTTTTGTAATAGCTCGGCCACTAATTGAAGTATTTTTATGTTTGGTGCTAATGGGAATGATTCCACCGACAACAGTATGTACCGAGACGTTATTTCCATTGAGTCTTGAGGCATAACTTTTGTCTTGCTTGTTGGTCGTTGTAGAACAATTTGTCAAAAGCAGTACTGTCGTTGTGAAGAGGATAATTTTTTTCATAGAACACTCCCTGATCCAATAGTATCTCTTGTTTAGCGATATATCAATTGATGAACTATTTTGGTTAGTTAATAGGTAATCTTAAAAATCCCGAATTCATCTATAGTCAGCTAACAGAGTGCGAGAGATTGCAAGATGGCCATGAAAAATTTATAGGCACTTAATAAAATGCTTAAAAGATGTATATATCTCCGGTAAGGTTGGGATATATGTAACTTAGGAGGCATTATGCAAAACAGTTTGAAAGGATTAGTTTGTGGATTACTTTCTTTAAATTCTCTTTCGGTTTTAGCGGAAGCAAATATGGAAAATGTGAGCGGCCTGGCCTTCGAAGATTGTCAAACAATTTGCGAGGTGGTTGCTCAAGACAATAGCCGAGCATCACGTAATATTTGTATGGAAATTCAGGAGTGTCAGATCGTAGAGTGGGATGAACTTACTGATTCTTGTCGTTGGATTGGCGAAGAGACTCGGCGAGTGTTAGTTGATTGTTATTAGAGCAGTTAACGGTTTCTTGATATCCCTTGATTTTATCACTTATCTAATACCGAGCACCTATGGATCTGGAGTACTGATTAATTAAAACTTTTTACTGTTTTATGATGATTATTCTTTTTTCATCACTATCCCACATTATGATTGGCCAGATACTATTTTTTGACAACATAGGAACACAGACAAAAGTTGTGTCTTCTATTTTTGTTTCATGAAATTTATGAAAGTGTCCAAAGGCCCAAACTGCCGGTTTCTGTTCTAAAGAGTGCCATAGGTTGGCCAATTCAATTTCTCCGCAATCATTATCTGGCCCGGGATCAAAACCTACACTGACAACATGATTGGTGATACTTTGCTTAAGTGCTAGCTCTCCACACATTCCGACACCAATTCCGGCCGGAGAGGAGTGAGTGACGATAAGTTCGGGGTGGAAGTGGTTGAAGGCCGAGGATGCAGATAATCGCTGTGTGGCCGAAATTGTATTGGAGACACTAGAAAAGTTGTCTATCTGTTGAGGACGGTCAATATTTAGCGCTCCTCCCAAAAGGCCCACGGTACTATTGCCAATTTGGGCAACGCTGCCTCGGGGTTGGTAGATTAGATTGTAAGAAGTGCGCCAAGTTTCGATCGCACCAGATGCGGCCATTTGTGCCAGCCAGTGGTGGTCTTCGTGATTGCCATCGATGGTGTAGAGCGGAATCGGTAAATGAAAAGATTCTTCCGAAAGAGTTGCGAAGATATCTGGAAAAAATCCAAAATCACCGAGACAAATAGCAGCACTAACTCTAAATTGTGAGCGCATTAGCGCCAGTCTTTGAGGGAGATGATGGATATCCCCATGAATGTCGCCGATTAAAAGTATTCTCATAATATCACCCACTATTATATTAAACTAAGTTGTTCGGGCGAAGTCGCGATCTACGCGAGATTGAAAGACCAAGATGTCGGATAAAATTCTTTTTAACATTGTTTTTTCTATTTGGGTCAACTCTTCAAGTTCTATGAGGTTGTCGGCCTCTTTTTTGGACAAAATTTGATTGGCCTGATGTTGTAAGCGAATTCCGAGTAAAAAACTAAAGGCCTGATTTAGTTCGAGAAGACTGGATTCGGCCAGTACTCCTTTTTTGTGCAAAGTGGCCAAACGTGCTAGCGTTCCAGTTTCTTCGATGCCATGCTTTAGGGCGTATATGCGCGCAAAATTTATTATAGGTAAAAGAGCGGCCTTTACATTTAGTGCCGGACTATTATTGTCTTTTGCCTCGGTTTGTAGATTGCCAAAAAATCCCAATGGTGGCCGATATTGTAGAGTGATTTGCGCCAAGACAAAAAAGAAAGCGTGAGCGTTGGTTAGCATAGAGTCTAGTGATTGGCGCAAATTGGCCGTTAAAGTAGTGTCGCCATAAATTGCGCGAAAATCAAAGAGTACATGAATTTCTGCCAGCTCATTGGAATTAGCTGCCGAGATGGTGTCGAAAAAATATTTTTTCCAGCTAGCTAGTGGGCGACACCATTTTGGATTCATGGCCATGACTTCGCCTCGACAGTAATCGTAACCGGCCTCATGTAGCCAGTCGCAAACTTTTTTTCCCATCTGTAAAAAATATTTTTGTGTTGCTTCTAGTTTTTCGGGAGCAACATCTTCAAAGACAATTCCATTATCCATGTCTGTGCGCATGGTTTGCTCCCCGCGTGCTTCACTACCAAAAACAACAAAAGCAAATTTGGCCGGGGGCGGCCCCAGTTGGTCGTCAGCAAAATCTAAAAATTTAGCGGCCATGGTATCCGCAGTAGAGGAGAGGATTCTAGTGATACTTTCAATTTTAGCATCATTGTCAAGCAGTGCACTTACTAGAGCGGGAAGACATTTATAGTGGCCAATGATTAAATCAGAAGTTGTGGAATTTTGCATTTCCTTAAGAAGGATAGAGGCCGGATGTCTTTGTGTTTGTAAAACTTCATCGGTACTAATTAGGCCAATAGTTTTTCCTTCTTTATCGGTTACCGCTAGGTGATGAATGTCTCGAGACTGTAGCATCATCGTTGCCTCAAAGAGCAGCGCATCTTTGGAGATGGCCACGATGGGAGAGGTCATGATGCTGGAGGCCGGATGGTTTAAGTCATAATTTTTTAAGTAGACACGATTACGCAGATCGTGATCAGTAATAATTCCGATGTGCTCACCAGAAGGTGTTTTAACTAAAATAGCGCGGGCCTGAGATTTGGAAATAATTTCGATGGCCTTTTTTATCGGAGTATCTAGGGCACATTCGGCAATGGGGCGAACAAACTGTTCTACCGGAGAGCTGGGCATTAGAAGAGAGTGCTGTAGTTCATTGAGCATTTGCGATAAAAATTCCGTTTGCTTATTGCGGTGGGCGATATTTTTGAAAGTGTAAATTTCACCATTTTTTTCTTCCAAATTCATTTCGGAGTAGCTAACCACTACCTCCAAAGGAGTACCTGTTTTACTGCGTAAGGAGATCTTATCGGGGATATCGCTGTGGCCATTTTTACCAATTAAGTTGAGCGAGGGGCCGGCGATAATATCGGAGATAGATAATTTTAACAGCTCATTTTGAGAGTAACCCAACATATCTTGCAGAGCTTTGTTGGCATAGATAATTTGTTCGTGGACACAAAGTGCAATGCCCTCAATACTGGATTCAACCAGCAAGCGATATTTGTTCTCGGAAGTTTTAAGTGCCATTGCCACTTTTTCTCGATCTTTTTCCAAATTAATGGCCTGTTTGGCCATATAGGCCATTAAGAGAATCAGTAACGCCGAGATAACGGCCGTCACCCAAATGTTTTTTTGAGTGATTTGCGCAATCTCTTCGTCTACGTCCTCTACGTATATGCCGGTTCCGATAATCCATCCCCAAGGCGCAAATTTTTTGATATATGATAGTTTGGGAACTACTCGACTAGGATCATCCTTCCACTGCCATAGATAGTCGATATATGCCTGGCCGTTGCTTTGATCCTTATTTACGGCGCGAACAAATTCTAAGAAAAGTTTTTTTCCCGCCGGATCGGCATAGTTAGAAACATCTTGTCCGTTGAGTTCGGGGCGGTAGGGGTGAATTAGCATAATCGGCTTTTCATCTGTGGCCCAAAAATAATCTTTGTTTTCGCTGCCGTAACGAATATTACCAATTTGCTCAAGTGCCAGTTTTTGGGCCGCCTCTTTAGAAATTAGGCCGGCAATCTCTTTTTTGTGTAATTCATCTAGTTCGCTTATCGCCACAAGAGTTAATTCTCGAATGGTTTCTCTCTTTTTTTCAATCAGTGCTGTACGCATGGCCGGTATGAAGATTGCGAAAATAGAAATTTCAAAAAGAGCAATTGCGACGATGGCCGGCGAGACGATATTGAGGAGAAAATTTTTTAATCTAAATTTCATTTATTGTATTGAGTTATCAACAAATATGCTCTACCGTAATAATGAGGTTTGATTTTATTATCGGCAAGATAAAAATAAAAATGTGTCTCAATTAGGAGGGGCCATGGGCAGTCTTGATTTTAAATCGGAAATACCAAAAGAGCATGAGGATGAGTTGGTCGTGAAATACAATTCACGTATAGGGGCATTTTTGTTTGTCATATATGTTGCCGCCTATGCCGGTTTTATGGCCTTGAGCTCTTTTTTTCCAGAACGTATGGGCGGAGAAATTTTGTTTGGACTTAATCTCTCTGTTAGTTACGGTTTTTTTCTTATCGTCTTAGCATTAGTTTTAGCGGTTATTTACATGAAGCTTTGTAAAAAAACAGGTAACGGAGGGCAACAGTCATGATTCACTCATCATCACCAGTAGCAATAATAATTTTTCTGGCCTTCATCAGCGTTGTTTTGGGAATTAGCTTCTATCTCGGGGCCAAAGCAAAATCATCCAAGGGATACTTTACTGCCGGAGGAACAATTCACTGGGCAGTAAATGGAATTGCTTTTGCGGGAGATTATCTCTCGGCGGCATCTTTTCTTGGTATTTGTGGAATGATTGCTTTTTTTGGGTATGATGGATTTTTGTACTCGATTGGCTACTTGGCCGGCTGGATCGTTGCACTATTTATTATTGCGGAACCACTTAAGCGTCTTGGACGCTACACTTTTGCTGATGCGCTAGATAACAAATTTAATTCTCGGAGCATCAAACTTACTGCTGCAATCAGTACTTTGGTTGTTAGTATTTTCTATCTAATTCCACAAATGGTTGGAGCGGGGGCATTAGTGCAACCACTTTTAGGATTTCCCCATTACGTCGGAGTAATTATTGTTGGCCTGGTTGTTATCACTATCGTGGTTACTGCTGGAATGGTCTCAACTACTTGGGTACAGTTCATCAAAGGTTCGTTACTTGTTTGTTTGTGTTTTGTTATTACTATTATGATTTTAAATAGAGGGATTTCTACTGAACCAAAAAAATCTGATGGTACACCTGTTAAAATCTTTAAACATGATCTTTCTAGTGCGGAGGTAATACCACTACCAGGAGATGCACAGCGAGAATTGATCCCTCCATCAGAGGGCTGGGTAGATAAACCCTACGTTCGTATATTGGATAAAACCAGTGGAGAGGTGAGTGTTTGGCGTAAGGAAGAAGGTGATAAATATTTTGAAACCCAGACGATGGTTGCTTACAAAGATGGCCGAAAAATGGCCAACGGAAAACCGCATGGGAAAGGAGAAGGCCAAGGAGATTTAAGTCCAGTTGGTTATGCATATGCGCTACCAGGGGGAGTCAAAGAGACGGGGCCATTGGGGCCACTATCTTTTATTCAGACGATGCAAAGCTCTAATGTCATTTTGTGGGGTAGCGATAAAATTATGGAGCAAGATGGTACGGCCACTACAGTCTATTATCAGCGTCCATCTCCTGGAAGCGATTTCATGACACCGGGATCGAGTCCAACTTTTAAAAAAGTAAGGAGCAAAAAATTAACTGATAAGTTAGATTTTCTTTCTCTAATGTTGGCCCTGTTTTGTGGAACGGCCTCGCTTCCTCATATTTTAATTCGTTATTACACCGTAAAAGATCAGATTAGTGCTCGCAAGAGCACGGTAGTGGGGATTGCGGCCATTGGCTTTTTCTACGTTCTGACACTATTTTTAGGACTAGGGGCCATGACTAGTGGGACTATGGATGTGTCGGATTCAAATATGGCCGCACCTTTATTGGCCAGAAGTTTTAATGAACTACTTTTTTCCATTATTTCAGCGGTGGCATTTACTACCGTATTGGGAACGGTTAGCGGATTAATTATGGCCGCCAGCGGAGCTGTCGCGCATGATATCATGAGCAACTATCTGAAGATTGATATGGATGATTTTCAAAAAGTTCGTTCCGCCAAATTTGCCTCTATTGCAGTGGGACTATTGGCCATTATTTTAGGTATCTTGTTTGCCAAAATGAATGTTAACTTTTTAGTGGGATGGGCCTTCAACATTGCCGCTTCATCCAATTTGCCGGCCTTGGTCATGTTGCTTTTTTGGAGTAAGACAACTAAGGAAGGAATATCTTCGGCCATTTTGGTGGGAATGCTCTCTTCTTTATCTTGGATATTGTTGAGTGCGCAGGCATACAAGGATGTTTACGGGATAGATCCGGCCATGGCCATTGTCCCTTTTAGTCAGCCGGCAATTGTAACAATACCTCTTGGATTTTTGGTATTGATTGTGGTTTCACTCTTCACGCAGAAGAAACCGCAGACAATATAATTATTCTTCATCTAATTTATGCCACCTATCATAGCGCAAAAGCATCAATAAACTGGGAATTGCAATCAGGGTGGCAATTAGATAATACATCGGCCAACCCACGGCCGCTTGAATGTACCCTGATGGTGTTTGAATGATAGTACGTGAGGCGGCCATTAAACTGGTTAGCAGCGCAAATTGGGTTGCGCTGAATTTTTTAGAACATAAACTTAAAAGGAAAGCAGAATAGGCAGCGTTGCCCATCCCACTGCAAAAGTTTTCTATGGCGATAGAGCTGACCATGAGGGGATCAATCGTTCCTAGTTCTTCCAAAAAAGAAAATGTTAGGCCGGAGAAATTTTTTATGATCTCAAATAGATTGATAGATTTTTGCATTCCTTGGGTGGCCAGCCACATAAAGGTTAATCCGGCCGCGCCTTGTGTGATGCCAAATAACCATAGGGACTTTTTTAATCCGAGTCGCACCATCGCCGCACCACCAAGTAAAGTTCCTCCCAAAGTGGCAAAAAGGCCAAAAAATTTAAAGACGATTCCAATTTCGGTTTTAGAAAAACCAAGATCCATCATGAACTTTGTAGTAAAGGCAACCGTCATGACAACGTCCATTTTATATAGGAGGACGAAAACTAAAATTTCATATGCTCCCTTTCTCGTGAAGAAATCTATAAAGGGTAGGGCCACGGCATCTTTTAGTGTTTTGGGAGTTGCCACCGACTGGGCAGGTTCAGGGGCAAAAATTGAGGCCAAAATTCCTACTATCATAGTGGCAGACATAATCAGATAAACTGATTTCCAGGGCATATGATCCGCTAAAATTAGCGTAACGCCGCCAGAAACTAGCATGGCAATTCGGTAGCCGGTAACGTATAAGGCCGATCCAAAACCTCGCTCTTTAGGAGTAAGTAGATCTGCTCGATAAGCATCAACAACAATATCTTGAGAGGCACTAAAAAAAGCGACTAAAAGAGGAACGAGGGCCAAGGGCCAGTAGGAAACCATGGCCGAAGGGGGAATAAAGCCCATGGCCGCGATAGAAAGGGCCAGCATTAGTTGAGCAATTAAAATCCATCCAGTCCGTCTTCCTAAAAGTGGTGGAACGTAGCGGTCAATTAGTGGTGCCCATAGAAATTTTAGCGAATATGGCAAGGCGATTAGTGAAAAAATTCCCATGGTTCCAATGTCGATTTTCTCTTCAGTCATCCAGGCCTGTAAAGTGGAGCTGGTTAGTGCCAAAGGAATTCCAGAAGAAAACGCCATGAGCAGCGTTACTAGCATTCTAGGATTAAAAAGAACTGATAGCATAAAAAACATCCTTGTTTTTAGGCCTAGGCCTGATTAACAAATAATATCGTTACTTATGGCCTAGGGCCAGTGGAAATAATCTCGCTCTTGTATAATCAATTTTTCTACCCGATAATTTTCGCCAATAATAATAAATTAAAGGAGAGCTTATTATGGAGATGAAAGAGTCACTTTGGAATCGTTTCCAAAAATATGTAAAGATTGATACTCAGGCAAATAGTAAAAGTTCTACTGTTCCGTCTTCTTCCGGACAGGAGCTATTGGCCAGAGAATTACAAAAAGAGTTAGAGGAGTTGGGAGTGAAAAATTCCTATCTTGATCGGGGATATTTATATTTTTCTATTGAGGGAAGTAAAAAGACGGCCGCCAATATTCCGGCCATTGGATTTTTGGCCCATTTGGATACTGCCGAGGATGCTTCGGGAAAAAATGTAAGGCCCAAGCGACATAGTGCTTATTCGGGAGGCGATATCAAAATAAGTGACGATGTCATTTTATCGCCTCAACATTTTCCTGAACTAGCGGACTACAAAGGGCACGATATTGTAACCGCTAGCGGAGATACTTTACTAGGAGCGGATAATAAGGCGGGAGTAGCAATTCTTATGACATTAGTGGAGTTGTTACAAAAGAAAACTTGGGAGCATGGGCCAATATATTTTGCTTTTACTCCGGATGAAGAAATTGGCCGTGGAATGGATCATTTTGATGTTAAGCGCTTTGCCGCAGAGGCCGCTTACACCGTTGATGGCGACTTAGTAGGGTTTGTGGAAAATGAAACATTTAATGCCGATGAATTGACAATTGAAATTAGTGGTAAGAGCGTTCATCCGGGGAGTGCAAAAAATAAAATGGCCAATGCTGTTATTATTGCTTCCGACATCATAGCTGCTTGGCCGGCAAATATGCTACCCGAATCGACCGAAAAGCATGAAGGATTTATTGGCATTATGAGTGTAAGTGGAGGTGTTGAGAAGGCCTCAATTAGAGGGATTGTCCGAGATCATGATCTTAGCAAAATGCATGGAATGGAAGAGTTAATGGCCGCTATTGTAGAGGAGAAAAAGAAAAAATATCCGTTGGCGCAGATTGTTCTTAAGTTTAGAGAGCAATATCGCAATATGAAAATTGTGATAGATAAACATCCTCAGGTGATGAAAAAATTGTTGCGTTCAATGGAATCAGTCGGGATTACTCCGCGCATAAAACCAGTTCGGGGAGGAACGGATGGTGCCAGATTATCTTTTATGGGAGTGCCAACGCCGAATATATTTGTAGGTGGTTCCAACTATCATGGGCGATATGAGTGGATATCGCTAGATGGCATGCATAAATCACTAGAGACCTTAGTTGCCTTAACTGTCGAGTGGGGAGAAAAATAAGAGCGATGCGCTTAAAGGGTTGGCCATTATAAATGGCCAGGCCTAAGAAAGAACGCGATTAAATACTTTGTCGATTTGTTTGGTATAGATGCTGCGAATTTTTTCTAAATCTAGAGAAGGCAGTTTGTACTTTACTTTAGCGAGTGCCAGATTGTTCTCTAACTTATCTATAAATTGTTTTAGATTATTTTCGGACTTTTCTTGAGGAGATAGTTCAAAAGAACTTTTTTGGATAATTTCATAGGCCGCTTCGCGAGTTATCTCGCATTCGGTAATAATTAAATGTAAAAAATAACTGGATAGATAGCTAAAGTCGATGGCAATTTTGCTTTCAATTTTTTCTTTATTGATAGTTAAATTAGTTAGCATGTCGTCTAATCTTCCCAGCGCATAGTAAAGTAGTCCAAAGTGATCAGGCAGATATAACCGTTCTGCGCTGGAATGAGAGATGTCGCGTTCATGCCAGAGCACAATATTTTCTAGCGCAATTGCCTGATGCGATTTAATTACGCGGGCAAGGCCCGAGATATTTTCAGAAGAGATGGGGTTTTTCTTGTGAGGCATTGTTGAAGAGCCTTTTTGCTTTTTCGAAAATCCCTCTGCTACATCTTGAACTTCTGAGCGTGAAAGGTGGCGGATTTCTACCGCTAGGCGTTCTATGGCCGCAGCGATCATGGCACCGATTGAGACTGCTTTGGCAATATGATCGCGGGGGATAATTTGGGTTGATAGCTCTTCAACGGTAAGTCCCAAGGCCGCCGCGGCCTGCAGTTCAACTTCTGGGGTGAGAATGGTGTAGTTCCCCACTGCGCCTGAAAATTGGGCAGTTAATTCTGTTTGCATAAAGGTTATTAGATCGTCATGACGTCGCTTAAATTCACAATAATGGCCTAGTAATTTCTGGCCAAAACTTAAAGGTTCCGCATGCATTCCATGAGATCTTCCAATAGAGATAATATTTTTGGACTCTAGTGCGCGATGTTTAAGAGTGCTGAGTACTTTTACTAGTTTGCTCTCGATTAGTTCCAGTGAGGCGCGCATTTGGAGAGATAGAGAAGTATCAATGATATCAGAAGAAGTTACACCGTAATGAAAAAATTTACCAACAGAAGCAGGAAGTTGTTCAGTAATAGAGGAGCAAAAAGCAATAACATCATGCTTCGTTTGTAATTCCAATTCATCTATGCGGGCAGGATTAATTTGGGCCTTTTTTTCCACTTCGTTAGCAATATTCGGTGGAATAATTTGATTACTCTCAAGAGCGCGAAGGAGGGCCAATTCAACGCGGAGAAATGTTTTAAATTTAAATTCGTCGCTCCAGATATAGCTGATTTCGGCAGAGTCGTATCGATTAATCATATATCAATTGCTCCGATTAAGTGAAAGTGAGGTTAGCAAGAGTACATAAAAATATTTGGAGACTGTCAACGAGGATATTGTCTGGGCAGATCCTGAGCGCAATGGTCAAGAAAGAGGTCTTGGGTATTAGGCCATAAAAAAGATTGTTCTCACTCTAGGCATGAAATAAAATGATAGGGAGTATCGAGTATATTGCGAATAGAATAAAATAAAATAAAATAAAATGGAGAAAAGATGAATTTATTTGCGCGAGTTTTGCCCTTTTTTTTGGGGGCCATTGTTTTTAATCAACAGCTTTGGGCCGGAAGCATTACTCCCTACAGCAGACGACATAATTTAGAAACGAATAACTCTTCATTGGCCACTGCTTGGTCAAAGAGAAATGGCCTAGGAGCGAAATACTTAGTTATTTCTACTTCTAATAAACAAGATGGAAGCGAAGTGTCGCAAATAAATGAGTCAGCAATGATTCCATATCTTTTTGCAAACGTAGATAAATTTTCGATAGATGCCAGCTATCATACTGGCAATCGTGAATATAAAAATCTTGATAACCCGGCCATTGATTATAAGGTTACGGAGACGGCCCTTTATTTGGGGTGGCGCTTGAGTGATAGTTTTGCTTTAGGTGCGGAATATGAGAGCTCTTCTGAAAAATTTGAAGGTATGCCAGATATCGAAGCTATCCAAAATACCATGGGCCTTGGTGGTAGTTTTCGCTCTTCCGTTTTCTATTTTGGTGGCCGCTTTTTATTAGATAGTAATTCTTCTGCTACCGCTGGAATCTCTGAGCAGAAAATCTCTTTTTCTCATTTCGTAGCATCAATTGGGTATAGCGATTTTCGCGAAGGAGGGCGCCAGGGAACCAGTTTAGATTTATCCTATCTCTTGCGGGCACCGGTGCAAGATGGGGAATGGGCGATTGGGGAACGCAGTTGTGTTGAGGCGGAATTGGTGTGGGCGCAAAATGACATAGAGCTGATTGCCAAGTTAAAGCAAGATAGCGAAAAAGATTATGCTGAAGAGGTAGAAAATAAATTAACAGAGTATGGGTTTGAATTGTCGTTGTTTCTTATGCAAAACTTTTTTATTACTCCGCAAATTAAAATAGGGACATTAGCGTACACTACTGATTTAGATATTTCAGCGGAAGATAGAGATATTTCCGAGTATGCACTACGGGTTGGTTTTTTATCTGATAAATTAGAATTATCGCTGATCTATCAGATCGCCTCATATAAGCAAAAAGTGTTAGGTATGTTGTACGAAGAAATCGAAGATAATATCACCACCGTTGCGGCAGTGGGAGTTGTAAAGTTTTAGAATTAATTTAGTGGACTGCAAACCCACATCTGCCGCCGGTATATAGGTAGTGAGTAAGAGGAACTTCGGTAGTGGGGCTAATAGGGGTGTACCAATCAACAGTATAACGGCCAGATTTTCCTTTAAAGGGATCGGTAACACTGATTCCTAGTCCCCCTCCGCCGCGCACACCTTTGCCGCCACTGCCAATAGGCGGCCAGTAGTAGTCTCCTTCTAGTTTGTTCGTGCCCAAGGAAGCTATGGCCATGCTGTCATTCATACATACTCCACCAGAAATCGGTCGAGGAGAGCCCAGTACAGTCGAAAAACAAGTGGCATTACTGATAATAGCACCAGCATTTATACCTCCGACAAATATTCCTATGATCGCCGTATTGTCCGGGTCAAGACTAGTAGCGACTCCTATGCCATTACTAGTTCTATCTGATGCCCATTCCCATAGATTGCCGATCATATCGTAGATGCCATAACGAGAGACGCAGAGGGCCTTACTGCCGGCCACTTGAATCTCGGTCTGCGTATTGGCGCAGGCCCCGCTTACTGTTCCATTTTCAATTTTTTCTCTATCAGCATCAAGCAATGTTGACGGCCAGGAGGAGGCCACAACTTGTTCTGTTCGACGAAGAAGACGTTTTTGATAGAGTGATCCATTAATTGATTCTTCCATTGTTTGGCAAAGGGTATTGGCCGCTAGCTGACTAAGTCTGCCACTAGGTAAAACGGCCGGGACACTTTGTCCATCACCAGCTACGTTAACAGATGTTTCGTATCGATCAACAAAAAGATCATATCCTTGATCAAGGAATCCATCTTTGTTATCAATTCCGGCATAGTTGCAGCGAAAATTATTATTTTTATCGACATCTCTGGCCATTAGGGCACATTGTTCAATGTTGCTTATCCAGCGATGTACCAAACTCATGTTGGGTGGGGGAATGGTAATTTTTATTTGAGCACTAACATCTCCAGCATCAACTTCTACTAGTGTTTCGGGAGCAGTACCGTAGATGGGGCGAATGGTATAGTAATAACTTTTTCCTAGTTCTAGAGAAGGGTCGGTGTCGTAGTAGCTGCTACTAGCGGCAGTTACACTGGCCAGAAGAAATCCTCCAGCGGCCAGGTCGGCCGTGGAAATCGGAAGAGGGGTCTCTGCGCGGTAAATATTATATTTAGTAAAGGTGATGGCGGAAGGAGTTGTCATGGCGTTCCAGCCAAGATGTACAGATCCACTGTCGGTGTCACTGGCGGCGTATATATCGTTCCAGGTGGACATAACTGCTACTGGATTTACGCCGTTTCCTCTGATGGCAAAGGTTGTAGGTAGTATTTGTCCTCCGCTATTATTGCTGTAGATGGTGTTAATTTGCGAGATGAATGAAGTTTGTAGTGCCGGCCGAAATTCTACATTGAAAGTACAGTTGGCCTTGGCGCTTAGTGACGTTTGGCAATTACTATTTTTTATACTGTAGGGCATGTCACTAATGTTTAGCAAGGAGACAGAAAGTCCTGTGGCGGCAGTTTCGCCATTGTTTTTAATTTTATATCCACGCAGCGTGGCCACATTAACGGCCACGTCGCCGTAATCGTATGATCCTGCCCCATCGATATCCTCTATAGTAATGTCGGGAGGGTTGTTGGCGGTGGCGGTTAGAAGAATTCGTCTATATTTGGCCTCAAGGCCGTCATCAAAATTTAATGTAATGATGGAGGGCCACAGATTATTATTCAGGGTGTAGTTTCTAATTGTTGGATGAAAGGCCACGGTGAATTGGCAAGTTCCATTTGGCATGATAGTTGCGCCACTGCATGTATCGGCGGTATATGAAAAAGGGGCCGAGAGAGCAGAGAGTGAGATGTTGGTGGCATTTGCTGCCCCATAATTTCTATAGGTAAAAATTTGTAAAGCGTCTGTATTAAGTGCTGCGGCCCCCATATATAGACTACCCTCATTCAAATCAAGCCCGGTACCTGGGCCTAAAGTTGGGGTGATAAGATCTAGCTTTCCCAGATTTGCTCCCAGACCTTGTAATATGATCGTTCCAGAAGTAACAGTTGCCTCTCCGTTATAAAAAGAGAAGGCCACTTCACCATTAAAGGCACCTAAGGCCGAGGGTGTAAAATTCACCCGTAAAGTACAAGCAATGTCATAGGTGTTGGAATATCCTGGCCTCAGTTGAGGAAGGACAAAATTGGAAGTCGAAAGGCATGTGCCGCCTGGAACAATGGAAAAAGGTGGCGCAATATTTACGGCCGTTATTCCCGTTGCACTAGCGGTACCCAGATTAGTGAGGGTGATGAAATCACTTACGGTATCACCAACATTGGCCCCTTTTAAATCCAAAGTTGTCGGAGATAAATCAAATGTTGCCGCGGAGAGTGCGGAAGAGACAAGAGAGAAGAGGCGACTGCTTAGGCGTATTTGATTATTGTAGTTGATGTAGAAAGATCTGGTGTATTGGCCAGCGGTAGTTGGGGAGAAATGGATAACAAATTGACAACTGGCACCAGCATTTAGGGCCGTCCCACAATTGTTGCTAACCACTTCAAAAGGAGCAATATCGGTGGCCAAGGGGAAAGTTATCTCTGAGGCAACTGCTTCTCCAATATTCTCTAGCGTTATGGTGTAATCGCTAGTGATCGCTCCGAACATCGATGGCGGTATTACCAGATCAGTGCCAATCTCGGAATGTGTAGTGGTCAATTTACCAACTGCCGAAGAACTTCCAGAAATGATGATAGCGGAGGTAGATGTTTCTCCTTGTCCGCCGTTGTAGATTAACGGTAGCGGAGTCGAAAAACTGCCGGCAATGGTTGGTGCAAATTTCACTACGATAGTGCAAGTTCCGTTGGGAGCGATAAGCGCGTTGGTGGCAAAACAGGTTCCTCCGTCCCATAAGAAGGGAGAGGGCATCTCTCCGGCGCGAATATCTGATACTTTGTAACTTCCAACATTCCTCAGCATAAAGGTTTTGCTCTCGACTCCTCCAGATTCTAGTAGTTCAAAAACGGTAGAAGGGGATTCAAGTGTTACCTGCAAGTTTCCAGGATTTACTCCATTTCCGCTGTAGATAATTTGGGAAAAACTATTTTGTGGGTCAAGTTCGTTATTGTCATTAAAATCTATGCGCAGAATACTCTCTTTAATCCCTAAACTTTGTGGATGGAACGAGAGAAAGATAGAGCAATTTGACTGTGACGCTAAAGTGGTGCTGCAGTTGCCGCCAAGGCCGGGATAACTCCCTCCTAAAAAACTGAAATCGGATAGATTCGAGAGAGACGCTGTTAAATTGATAGAATCAATTTCTCGAGTGTTATTTACCACCACCTGATAGACGTATCCGTTGCTGGGGGTGTTTATTGGATAGTTGCCAAGTTGGTAGGCCTCTCCGTCATCGAAGACGATGTTGCCGCGCAGATTGGCACTTATTCCAAAGATGGCGTATCCTAAGGTAGTGATGTTTCCAACTCCGTCAGAGTATTGCAAATTGAGATTTCTGGCCTCGGGCCCAACTACTTCTGGTGCAAAGGCAACGATGATGGAGCAAGAGCTATTACCGGCCACGATTCCTCCGCAGCTTCCACCTAATCCTGGAAACACACCATTACCGTTATAGATGATAGGTGCGCTCATTACGGGAGTAGCAATGATGGTTGCATCAAAGCTTCCTTCGTTTACCAGATAAAGTGTTTGCAAATGAGAAGTTCCAAGTGATTTAATCCCAAAGTTGAAGCTGGTCAGTTGATCTTCTTCCGTCATTGTACGGACTACCAATTTTGCCTTGGTTTTAGTTTGCAGCCGGAGGGTGTTGGCAGATTTCTTTATTTCTACACCGTCATTGTAGGAGAAACTTAAATCGGTGAGGTATTCACCATCTTCTTCACTTTTGAAGGTAACCACGATTGTGCATTCGTCATTGCCGGCCACCTGGTTGTGACAGTCACCGCCTGTACCAGGATATTCACCATCTTTAAAAGTGAAGGGCGTTGAAAGTTGAGTGATTAATTTTAGCTCTTTTGCTGCGACGTTGCCGTTATTTTTTAAAGTGATAGAAAAATCAAATTCTTCACCAGTTTCTCTAACTCCTAATTCGTGGCCAGTAAGGGAAAGCGAGGCGGGGGTGCTTTTACCGGCAGAGACTGCCACACTGGGATCAAGTTTACATGCTGACAAGATGGCCAGCATCACTAAAAGCATCACCGAGTGTATTGAGAGTAAATAGTTTCTCATGAAGATCTCCTCGTCAGTAATCACCCTCAATATTACCGTTATTTTGGCCAGAAGATGCGTCTATTGTTCTTGCTGCTTATTTTCAAATAGTTGAACTGTTTATACTGGGTATTTAGTGGCCTAAAAAAAAGTAAGACTGCCAACTTTTCTGGGCAGTTTAGATAAGTTTTTCTTTGATTCGAAGTGGGCAACTTATTGAAAATTATGTGCGCAACAATTTGGGGGCATTTCAGGCATAGAATATCGTCATTGATGGCACTGGGCCGGTTAAGATATTGCGCCAGTGTGTCGATGAGGAACGTATGAGCGCAAATAAAATTTTTACTACCGTTTTGTCGATAATTATTTTGCTGGTTACAACACTGCTTGTTTCGTGCGTCGGTTCTATTCGCAAGAGTGGGACAGACAAGGTACAGCTGGTAAACACCAAGCCGCTATCCTTTGCCGGGGTTACTTCTGGCCAATATATTTCGGATACTAAAATTATGGTTAAGTTTAACGCTGCCACCGGTGGTTCCGGAGTTTACTACTATCGGGTCTATTTAAACGGTAGCACGGAGCCTTCAGTCTCGATACCATCTGAACTGTTGCGAGAGAATTCGGATGGAGAACTTTATTTGGAAATTGGTGATTTGCGCGTCAACACCGCTTACCACATAAGCATGCTGGCCTACGACGTAGACAATGATAAACTGAGCGATAGAACCAAAGGGATAATTGTTTCGACCGCTCCCAACCATTTACCAGTTTTTGAAGGGGTGGCAACTGCTGCTAATATGCCGGGAGTTGCTGCTATGACACAATTAAAGCTGCAGTGGATTCCAGCAGTTTCTCCGGATATAATTATCGGTGACCCATTTTCTGGCGAGCATGTTATCTCCGGTTACTACATTTATTACGCTACCTCCTTAGATGAACTTTTCACCAAATTACACTCTGCAGATGTTGCGGAAGCGGCACCCATTGTTTTTTCTGACCCTGTTGCCGCAGAATACATTTTGGGTGAATCGACACCACTAACTCCAGGAGCAACTTACTATATCGCTATGCGGGCCAAAAATTCCGCGAGTCCTAGCAAATATGAGTTAAACGAGCATTACGTTGTTGCCAAAACTTTCTTGAATCGTCCAATGGAATTTTCCGGTATTGAGGCCGCCGTAGTTCCCAGCAACACGGATGGTTTTACTAAGGTAGATGTTTCTTGGGGCAGTTGCACTGCCTGTGGTGAATTTCGGATATATGCGCTAAATGAGATGCGGGCCGTCGATCCTGATAAAGATGGTGCATTTTTAATGGCCACGTTGGAGTCAACGACACTTTCTCATCGAATCAGTGGATTAATTCCGCATACTACCAATTACATCTACGTTGTGGCCTGTAGAGATGCTGCCCGTTGTTCAGAGAGAGAAGATGTTATGGGGAACAATATCTATCGCGATGCTACCACTACCCCTCCTGTTTCTCCCTTCGATGGTATTCAAAGTATAACACAACCAGCAGGTACTGTTGGACTGACCACTTTGACACTGTCGTGGTTGCCGGCGGATACCGCGAGCGGAGTTTTTAACGAGTACCGACTATTTAGGGTGAAAGAAGATGGAGAGGCCGTGGATAATAACCCTGTACTTGCGGGAGTTCAGTCACAGATTACAATTTACTCTTCATCAAACCCAAGTGGCGCATACATTGATGCTGCCACACCACTTAATGTTGCCTCCACGAGTATAAAGGTTGCGGGATTACCAACGGATGAAACCTCTTGCTTTGTTCTTTTGCCGTATTCTACTTCTCCGGCACACCCCAGTGGCCCGCGTACTTTAAGTTCAAGAGTAATTAGGTGTGGAAAGCCTGTTTATGCTGCTCCTGATTTTAATGGAGTGGATACTGCTTGTACGAATCAAACATTTAACTCTCTATCGATTAATTGGACTCGGCCATCAAGTGGTATTTTTACTCATTACGAAATATTTTATAAGTTAAAGGATGCCGTCTATGAAAATGGCCATGACGATTTTCGTTACGACGACGCGATTGCAGACGACGAGTATAGTGTTTACCATCGTATCGTAGTAGACGCAGAAGTGGCGTTACCCTATGAAATAAGAAATCTTCCGGCATTTAGTACTGCCTATGAAATTGGGGTTTCCACCTATTATGACAATGGAATAGGTGGTATTTTTCGAGTAAATAATTCTAAGGTTGCAACCGATGCTTGTATTACCTCAAATCCAGAATTAGTTCATGGAGGTTGGGATGACATTTTTGCAATTGGGCCAAAAACTTCTGGCCTGGTTTTGGATTCCGCTCAAAAAGTAGTAGTGCGAGAATCTATTGATCCTGTAACGAAAAACTATAAAGAGGATATTGCCGGAAGTAACAGTGGGATTATAAGGTTAGTTTGGAAAGATTTTGGTATCCCTAATTCGGCACTAAGGCTTTCGGATTTTGCTGCCGCCGGTTCTGTCTCTTATGAGGTGTATGCGTCATCAGTTTCGGCAACAGACAGTAGTTCTTTTGTGCACATTGCTTCGGTCCCAACGGTGTATGGAACTTCCAAATATGAACTTATTTTAGGATCGGATAATAGTGCGGCCATGGTGGCATTTTTAGGAATGACTCCTGGAGTAAAATATTGGTTCAAAATTATTGGAAGATTTGACGGGGTAGATCTGGCATTTCATGCCACGAGTACACATCCCGAAGTGGCCAGAGTTATTTTGCCGCCAGATAATATGGCCTTGATGCATCGCTGGATCGCCAATCAAGAGATGTGTGCAATGCTGCATAAGAGTGTAGATGAAGAAAGTAATTATCGTTGTGAATTTAACGGACTTACCTCCATATTAGACGGCGGAACTCACTATTATGATATTCAAAATGATATGTTGATTGATCGTTTTGAAAATGGTTGCAACTTTAGAAAAGTTAACTGCATAGTTGGAGGAGTCTCTGCACCCTGCATTGGCCTTGGTAACCCGTTAACCTTGGGATATTCTGCCGTTCAAGGGGCAATTTATTATAATCGTTATAATGGCTACTGCTCCATGCAGCAAAACTCTCCTAGTGGCTCAAATTGGAAAGAGATAAATGGATTGGGGGCAGTGGTTGTTGAAGCAGCGGCAGAAGAGATTGTCTCAACACGGGCCTATTTACCACCACTGATGCGTATCACTCAAGAGTTAGGAGGATACAACTTATGCAAAGGTACTTCTATTTCGCTTACTACCAATGGAGAGGCATCAAGTTTTAATAGAAGGATGTTACGCAAGAAAGAATTTATTGCAGCTGCCGCTTGGCGTTCAGATCCCTGGGGAGCAGCGGCCACGGGGCCGGCCCAAAGTTTGACAGGGCCGCGCTATATTTATGGAAATCATTACGATATAACAACGGTTGAATATACCAGCAACACCACTACCAGTTTTTGTAATAATAATAACAAAGGTGGAAATTGGCCTTTGGATACTTTTGAGGATAACGATCGTTATCCGGGGGCAGCAGATCCCGCGGATTCTATATATATTTTACGAACTGGTTCTAATGGAGCTTATAGCAGTAAGGATTGTCAATCTCGCTATGGGTTGCAAGACATGATTGGAAATGCTTGGGATATGACTTCTGACCAAGTTTATTGTGAATATAATAGTCCAAATATTACCTGTAGCGCCAATGTTACCACTCCACTAGATGCCGTAGCACAAGAGACTTTGAAAAATGGGGATGGAAATTACTTGGAATTTTCTGCTACTGGTTTGGCCACTTCGGTAACGGGAACTGCGGAATGGCAATACGCTAGCCCCATTAATGCAAATTATTTTTCACCAGCACTTGGCCTTTCGCTTAACTGTGCGAGTGGTACGTGTGATATTCAACCAGACGACGATAATAAGTTGATAACCGCCAAGTCCTCGGGGGCGACGTATGTTACTTTCCCATATAACAGTGACAGATTAATCATCTCTCTAAACAATATAGTCCCCAATACCTTTGTTCGCTATATGTATAGCGGGGGCAAGTGGGACAGTGGTTCTGGGGCCGGCCGTTTTTCATCAGATATAATTTCTAGACCAAATGAAGGTTGGGCCGCGGCGGTTCGATGTGCGGTAGATGTGACAGAGGATTAACTGGGAGCAAGTTATGAAAATATTAATTTTTGCTATAATTTCGTCTCAGCTTCTGTTGTCGTGTGTTGGTTCAATTCGCAAAAGTGGGGCGAATAAGGCAGAAGAAGTGGCGGTTAAGAGTGTCAGTTTGACAGGAATAAGTTCTGGTAAATATATTTCTGATACCAAGATAATGATTAAATTTAAGGGCGCAACAGGTGGATCTGGCAGTTACTATTATCACGCCTTTCTAAATGGCGGTACGGTTCCTGCCGCCTCAGTTCCCGCGGAAACTTTGGTCGTTGATGGAGAGGGCCTGCTTTCTTTGACCATCAGTGACTTGCGAGTCAATACTGCTTATCACATAAGTATGCAAGCATACGATGTAGAAAATGATATCTACAGTGAGAGAACTGACGGCATAGTTATTTCCACAGCTCCATTTCATCTTCCTGTTTTTGAAGGACTGCAGTTAGTGAGTAATATGCCCGGGGTAGAGGCCATGACGCAACTGAAGCTTCAATGGATTCCTGCTTCTCGGCCAACAATCATAATTGGTGATGTTTTTTCTTCTGATCATAGTATTTCCGGTTACTACATATATTACGCTAATACATTAGCGCAATTGATGGATAATTTGGCCAATAATGTTTACACAGTGTCGCTAAATAATCCTTCGGCAGCAGAATATATTTTGGGTTCTTCTATCCCGCTAGTTCCAGGAGAGGGCCATTATATAACAGTGCGTGCACGCAATTCGGCATCACCAAATCAATTTGAATTAAATGAGAAGTACATTTTTGCTAAGACGCTGACGGATCGGCCAATCGAGTTTGATGGGATTACTTCGGCCACTATTCCGAATAATGTTGATGGTTTTACCAAAGCGGATGTCGTTTGGCCGGCATGTGTTGCTTGTAGCGAGTTTCGTCTTTATGCTTTAAAAGAAGCACGGCCAGTAGATCCTGCAAAGGATGAATTATATCGCAAAGCTACTTTAACCTCTGACTACTTGCAAGGCCGGATTAGTGGACTCGATCCACATACTAATTATTACGTTTATGTGGTGGCCTGTAGAAGTTCTGATCAATGTTCGGGGTCTGACATGTTGGGACAGAATCAATCATCTTTGATTACGACTACGCCGCCGGTAGCTCCTTTTGATGGATTGCGCGATAATATTACACAACCGGAAGGGACAATAGGATTAACTTCTTTAATCCTTAGCTGGTATGCCGCTGATAGTGCTTCCGGCGCCTTTAACGAGTATCGTTTATTTCGTGTTGATAGTAATGGAGACCCTATCGACAACAATGATTCGTTATCTGGGATACAATCTCAAATTACCGCCTACTCTTCCGCTAATCCCAATGGTATATATATCGATTCTTCCACTCCACTTTCTACTAAATCAACCTCGATTCAGGTGTCAGGTGTTCGTACGGATCAGACAGTTTGTTTTGTATTGAAACCATATTCGTCTTCGCCGTTACATCCTATCCTTGGACCGCGCACAATTTTGTGGCAAGTGGTTCGTTGTGGTAAACCTACTTATACGGCCCCTGATTTTAGCGGAATAAAAAATTTATGTGAAAATCAAACTTTTGATTCGCTGGAGATTAGTTGGGATCGTCCGACTAATAATGGAGTATTCACCCATTATGAAGTTTTCTACAAAGATAGTGCTGCCGAGTATAATGGAAGCAGTGCATTTAGTTTTGCAGATGCTATCAGTGACACCGCAGAGAGTGTTTATCATAAAGTGATGATTTTGGCCGGTGGATTAGAGACATCCTATGCTCTTGTGGGCCTACCATTTTTTGCAACAAACTATCAAATTGGTATTTCTACCTATTATCAAAATAGTGAGGGACAAATTTTTAGAGTTAATGCTTCGGCAGTCGCAACAGATAATTCCTGTAAAACCACTAATCCAGAATTACGACACAATGGCTGGGATGATATTTTTGCTATTGGGCCGAAGACTTCTGGCCTTGCAAATGGTGCAGTTATCGCAGAGTCACTTGATCCGTTAACTAGAAATTATCGCGAGGATCCAGCGGGAAGTACCTCCGGAATTATTCGTCTTAAATGGGACGCTTTTTCCATATATGGTAGTACCAGACCACTTTCAGACTTTGCAGCAGGAGGATTGGTAACTCAGAAGGTCTATTATTCAACTATTTCGGAAAGTGGGCCTTTCACAGAAGTGGCCACCATCCCTATTTCTGTTGGGGTTAGTAAATATGAGATCGTTTTTGGCTCTGTTGCTATTGATGGCCAGATGGTGCAGTTACCTGGAATGGCCCCGGGAACGACCTATTGGTTTAAAGTGGTGGTCGATTATGATGGAACTGAACTTAATTTTTACAGTGGGGCCAACACTCATCCTAGTGTAGTTCGTGTCATACTACCTCCGGAGAATATGGCCTTGATGCATAGGATGATGGCCAATAAAGAGATGTGTGAGATATTGCATCGGCCTATTTTGCCCAGCGACAACTATAAGTGTGAGTATAACGGCCTGGCATCTGTTTTAGAGGATGGCCAGACAGGGCCAGGATCTCCTCGCTACTACGATATGTTGCATGACTTGTTAGTTGATCGTTTTGAAGTGGGTTGTAATTTTTCCACCACTGGCTGTAGTGGTGGTGCTTGCTTGGGAACAGGTGATCCAGTAGCGGTGGCCGATCAATATACCGTTTATTATCGTAGGGACAATCCCTATTGTTCAATTCAAGGATTAGACCCTTTTGTAGAGACACCTGGAGCAAGCTGGAAAAGAATTGCGGATGTTTCGCTGGATAGAGTTGAGGCCAATGCAGAGAAAATAGCATCAAATCGTGCTTATCTTCCACCTCTTGTTTATATTGGCCAGGCCACCGCCGCTTGGCGAATTTGTCAGGGAACAAAAATAAATATCACAACCAACTCCACCGCTGTAGAGTATGGGAAACGTATTTTGCGCCGGAAAGAGTTTATTTCTGCCGCTGCTTGGCGTGCACAGGATTGGGGAGAGCGTGCTACTGGACTTGCGGCCAGTTACACAGCTCCACGATATATGTATGGGAGTGGGGTAGCAATCAGAAGCGTGGAAGATGGTAGCGGTACAGATACCTATTGCAATGCCAATTTAAAAGGTGGAAATTTTGCCAACAACGACTACAGTGATGACAGATATCCTGGTACTTTGACCAGTGTAAACACAAATGCTTCAAGGGCCCTGCGCACGGGGTCTAACGGAACCTGGGGATCACGAAATTGTCAATCTAGATATGGTATCCAGGATATGACGGGGAATATAGAAGAGTTAAACTCAGATCAAATTTTTTGTAACTTAACAACTTGTACTGCGGATATAATACCTTCAATAGATGCTGCAAACAAAGAGAACTTAAGAAATGGTGATGGGAACTATTTAGAGTTTTCAGCAGTTGGTATTGCAACTGCTCCGTCAACAACCTTTTATGATTGGAAAAATTTTAATAATGCCAATTTTTTCTCGCCTGTTTTGGGATTAGGTCTCTCTTGTAGTGGGGATAGTTGTGGGGGAACAAGTCCTGATGATAATATGATTATGACTTGGAAAACACCCATTATTGCAGGAGCAACTTATGTTTTTCCTAACGATGGAGGATTTTATGTTTTACCTCTTAATAATACGGTTAATAGCTATATGACATTTCTCTCCGGTTATAATTGGTCGGCCAATGCCTCTTCGCGCTATACGCTTAATTTAGGAAGATTAATTGATCAAATTAGAGGTGCCACCGGAGTTCGCTGCGCAGTTCCCATTCCTTCGGATTGAAATTAAGATGCTATAGGAAATAAGTTCCACCCAGCATAATTTGAATATTGGTAGAGCTGGTTTCAATTCCTACGCCTTGAAAGACTCCGGCCTCTGCTTTTATTCCACGAATGTCGTCGATACCATAGATGGCCCCAAGATGTCCGCCAATTTCAAAACCCACATCTCCACGGGTTTCGGTACTGGTTGTGTAGGCCAGATAGCGTCCGAGTACATCAATTCCAGCGTAATAACGAATTTTAGGAACGATCTGAATTTTCATACCACTATCTAAAAAGGTGGCCAGGGCCGCCGCGCCGTTTAGATACCAATTCATACCTAGGCCAATGGCGTAATACTTGTCTAGACTGGTAGTGGAGATTGATCCTACGCCGTTAAAAAAAAATGAGCGAGTATTGTTTTGGAAAATTTCATATTGTATAGAGGCAATAGTGGTGGAGATACTTCCGCTTTCCGGGGCGGCGGCAACGCTTTCGGTGGCAGTTCCTTCGGAAGAGGATGCAACTTGGGCAAAACTGACCATGGATACGCCCATTCGTCCGGATAAGAGTGGAGCAAAGGGAGAAGCAGATTTATTTTCTGCCATTAAGGGGGCAGCAAAGATAAAAATGGTGATTATCAGGTAAAAGATTTTTAGGATAAACTTTTTTTTCATGTGGTATCTGCGCCAGAGGCCGACACTCTTCGACTTTTGGAGGAAGAGGCCCCAGGAGTAGGTAAGTCAAGAGGGAGAATTATAACAAAAGTAAGTTGGTTAGCAAGACTCTCTTTAGTTAGTGGATTTACAAAATCTAATTCGCCGGCAAACTTTTTAATTTGCCCTCGCAAAGGTACGAGGAGTTCTTCTAAAATGCGAATTTCTTCTGCCGAAAAGTTCTCTTGTCGTTCAAAATGTACCGTGGTCAACATAGATTCATTGTCGGCGTAACGAGAAATTTGAATATTAGAGGTGTTAAAATTTTTCTTTAAAATTTCTCGGAGGTCATTTGCGGAGTTGCTTGATATCGTCATATGTCTAGGTCCGGGCACTTTTTTTTCCCGCCTGTTTTTGGATTTTTTTGTGGGCACTGCAGGAAGTGGTGGGAGAGGTTCGGGTTGGTTCTTGGCAGTTGTCACGGCCTTATTTGCGGTTGCCACGCCTTGAGGCAACGGGGGAGGAAAGGAAGAGTCAGATGGAAGTTCAATTTTTTCCTGTTCCAAAATAGAGCAAGAAGTTTGAGCTGTTGGGCCCGCAAGTAGTTCTGCGTCTTGAAACTTTTGGATAAGGCGATTTAGAGCGTCTTCTTCGCCAGTGGATAATTTTTTCTTGGAAAAAAAGGTTAGCAATTTATTATATCTACTCATGCTAACAATTATCCCATGATGTTCAGGCCAATGATAGAAGGGGAATATTTTGCCAATGGTAGTTGATATTGTCTGGTTCAGTTATCCTCCTGATATGAGGTATTGTTTTATTTTTAGAACAACTTTGCGATTTGTCGTGCTATTTTATCTTATTGTTGGATGGCCCGCACAATCATATGGGCAAAAAGTTGAGCAGCAAAATAGGGTATCAGAGAATCCACCGCTTTTTTTATTTGATAGTGAGTTACCAGATAGTTTGGATGGCCTTCGTCGTGAACTCAAGCGGAATGTTATTGATGTAGTGTTGCGTTCACAAAAATATCTTTTGGTTTTTAATAAAGTACCACTATTTTTTCCGGAGAATATCGAAGAACAATTTATTTTAAAATATAAAATTCGTACCCAGAGAATAGGGAAGTATTATCGGTTGCAACTTTTTCTTTTTGAAGGAGTGGCCGTCAAACAAGTTAAATCTTTGCGTAAAATTTGGGTTCCGCGCGATCAGATTGTATCGAGATTACGTTTTGCGCTCTACGAATTTATTTTTGGGAAAAAATTTGTAGAAGATAATGAAATACCTCTCAAATTAGAAGCAGAAAAGAGAGTTGCCGAAATTAGAAATGAATTAAAAAAACAAGAAGAGATCACCAAAGAGGTTAGTAACTCTTTTTTAGGAGAGGCCAGTAATCTTGACATTGAGGCCGAAACTGTTGCCATTTCACAACTCTCTCCAGCTGCGGCCGCTGTTAAGTTAGAAAAGATGAAGCAACGACTAAACCTATATGACCTACTAGTTGATCGCGATATTGATATAGATATGTCTAAGCAAAAGCGGCGGCGGGTGGAAAAAAAATTAAGCGAACAGATTGATAACAAGGGCAAGTTGATTATATTAAAAATAGATGAACAAAACAGTCGCATAAAACAAATAAAGAATGGAGAAACAGCGCCTCCTATTGAAGAGATTACGAGCAGACAAGATAAAATAGAAACAGCGCTGGCCTTACAAAACGAGGAAGAAAATTCTAAGAGCGATGCGAGGAATGTGGCCAAAAGAGCGGAGGAGACCTGGAACGTTGGAAAATCGACCTCGCAGGCAAATAGTTTCTATCAAAATGATTTTTCCTTTTTTGGGCCATGGAAGTTTTGGATGATTGGAACCTTGGGGTTTTTACAAGAAAACGTAATATCTTTGGGGATTGTTAATGTGGATGCGTCGTTACGTTCACTTGGGGGATATGGTTTTTTGCGTTTTAGAAGGCCCAATGTACGTTTCCCAGATCTTTGGGGAGTTAAGCTTTCTTATGTAAGTTTTTTATCCACGGAACCTAAAACTCCACCAGATCGACTATCTTTTGAAGTAGTTTGGGCCAGCTCACTTTTTCGCTATTTTTATATTTTTGGTGGCCTTGATTGGTCGAGGTTTGACTATTTTGCACTAAATCGAATTTGGGAAGGAGTACAACTGAATTCTTCTTCGATATTATGGCCAGAATTGGGGCCAGCATTGGAGCTGTATTCGCATTCACTTCAGTTGCTTTTTCGCTATCCAATTTCTGTTGGTGGAGAGGGGTTAAATGGATATTCATATGGTGTGAAATATCGCTTTAATTTTTTTCGCCGCTACTTTGGAATTCGTCCAACTTTTTCTGGCGAGTATTTCAAAACAGATCTTGTGCGAAATGATACAAATGGAGAATTGCTTATACAGGGAGACTCCTTCCTACTGTCACTGGGAGGATTGTTCTAGTATAATTAGGTTGTATCTATTTTGTATCCGTAAGGAGTTTATGAAGGGAGTTAGAATATGAATATATATGCCGTGCTAGCAATGATTGCTGGATCGATAGTTCTCTATTTCAGCTTGGAGCTATCGGCGCAAAATTCAGGTGGAATCAAAGTTTTTTTTGATTTAATTTCTATTTTCATCGTAGTGGGCGGTTCTATCGTTTCTTCGGCCATAGCGCTACAATTTGACCGAGTACTGCGCCTAGTAAAAGTATTTTTTAGTAGAGTGCTGCGCTTTAAACGTGCCGATTATGCCGTCACCATCAAAGAGCTAATGCAAGTTTGTGAAGATTATCGCACGGGAACATCATTAGAAAAAATACTTCCCAACGTAAAAGATGCATTTTTAAGAGAGTCACTACAGCTTATTGTTGATGAAGTGGCAGAGGCCGATCGGTTGTTAGAAATTTTAGATGAGCGGGCCCAGAATTTAAATAGTATGTACGTTAAGGACGCTAATCGTTTTATGTCATTGGCCAAATATCCTCCGGCCTTTGGAATGATGGGAACAACTATTGGAATGATTGTTCTCTTAGGAAGTTTAGGCGAAAAAGATGCGATGAAAACAATGGGCCCGGCCATGGGAATTTGCTTGATAACCACCCTGTACGGTGCGGTTATTTCAAATATGGTCATTTTACCAGTAGGTGAAAACTTGCTCGATTCATCGGAAGAGGTTTTTGTAAAAAATAAAATTATTATTCGAGGAGTAGAACTAATCTTAGAAAAAACTAATCCCATCTTATTGGCCGAGATATTAAATTCCTACTTACTTCCATCTAGTCGGTTAGATTGGAAAAGTGTCAGGGCAGGTAGATAATGACTGAGCAAAGTGTGAGAAAAAAAAGACGCAGAGTATTAGATGATTCATCATCGGCCAAGGCCAACACCGAAGGAACATGGTTAACCTCTTACGCTGATTTAATGTCGCTGATGGCCTGTTTTTTCATTTTATTGGTGGGTTTTGCCAATTATGAAGATCCCATATTTCAAAAGCGTGCGCAGGAGATGGCCCGCTATTTTAATGGTTCGCTAATTGAGGATTCTGGAGAGAAAGGGGAAGTGGATGTTTCTGCTTCACAAAAAAGTACCAAACAAGGCAAGAAAAACGAGCGAGTACTAGAACCTATTGTGGGAGAAATGGTGGATCAATCAGAAGCAGCTTCGCCGACTAGCACTAGTGAGCAAAGTGAAGAGATGCAAAAACAAGATTTAGAACAATCAGCAGCAGAAAAGGAAAAGGCCGAACAAGAAAAAGTGCAGATGCAGCAGCTATTGGCCTCAGTAAAAGAGTTTTCTGATTCTTCAAAAACAGTGACCGTTAGCTATGAGCAAGGATTAGAAATTGTTTTTACCTCCTCGAATTTTTTTGAATCAGGCCATGTGGCGCCGGATCGAGAGGTAGAAGAGTCAATTGATTTTTTAATCGATATAATTAAAAATGCCGGATATAACTTTCCCATTATGATAGAAGGCCATACCGATGGTGTGCCATTAAATAGCAAAATTTATCCTTCTAATTGGGAACTATCCTCCGTGCGTGCGGCCTATGTTTTGCGTAAATTTGAACGGGCAGGATTTCCTCCAGAGAGATTAGTGGCCGTCGGCTTTGGATCGGCCAGGCCGCTTTATTCTGAGGTTAATGGATTGGGAAAACCCATTTTGGAAAATCGGCGGCATAATCGAAGAGTAATTATTAAGGTATTATATCCCAAAGATGCTCCTCGCGATAAGATTGGACTGGGTGTCTTTTTTTAAATCTGGTTATGATTTATTAAGCGGCAAGTTTTGTTTTTTGCTTTGTTCCTTGGACGCTATTTTGGAGTTCCTCTAACCAAGATATTACTGTGTCTTGTGCTTTGTCTTGAAGATCTGGATTTTGTCTTAGTAGTTGACGACTAAAATCGTAAAAGTCCTTGATAATTTCGTTAGCGTTGCGTTTGATCCTGCGGGCCAAGATCTGATTGCGCTCAATAGTATCAATATCTAAATCAAGTAATTCTCGAAGTTTTGATCCCTCTTGGCAAAAAGAGTCGATATATAATTTGCGTAGATCTGCATCTTGCGAAATGAAAAATTCAATTCGTTTTGCTTTGGGATATGCTACTAGTGTTTGTCGAACAAGAGGAAGAGGAAGTTGAGACATTAACAGAGAAGGAAAGTAGCTTTTAGAAATTTCTTGAATTGCAGCAAATTCTCGATTTGCAACTAGAACATTCCAAAATTCATATTCCAATTCTAGGGTGGCAGTAGGAATTAGTTCGGCAATTCTCTTTATAAAAGGAGATTTTTCTGGCCGCTGTAATTTTGCTTCTAATTCGCCACGGATATCCTCAAAAAGACGAGGAAGGATTTCGGAGGTGACTTTCATACTTTCGGTTATTAGCTTAGCAACGGTATCGGCCCCCAGTCCGGCCAGTAGGGATGTGACAAATTGAGTATTCATACTGTTGATTAAAAGAACTCCCACCTTTAGATTTTTAGAGGATAATTCCACAGCATCTTTTATAGAAAGAGAAGAAAGAAGAGTGTTTGCCTCTAAGGGTAGCATCGAAGTGGATAGCAATTCTTCCATTATTTGGGCCTCAACAAATAACTCTGCCTCGGACTCTTCGCTGGAATTTAGAGGAGAAATTAATCGTCGCCATTCGTTGCGTTCTTGCTCTGAAACCAATTTAAAAATTGATGCCAATTCTTTAGTTTCTAAGCGAGACGTAATAAGAGATAATCCCCAACTACTTTTGGGAGATTTTATCTTGATCCAACGCTTGATCAATAGGCCGGCGCGACTTGGATGTTCTTTAAGTAAATTTTTAAATCGTTCTGGGCCGCTCTCCTTTTTTAAAAAAGATTGCGAAGAATTATTTGTCTCTCCGCTGCCTCCTCCTGCTGTTGCGGCAGGGCCTCCGACACTGCTACCTTGTAGCGCAGTGACCGCATCAATTTCTGCTTGGGAGTTATTCTCGTTATCAGATTTTCCATCTTCAGAGCGCTGTTCTAAAAAGGCATGGTGTCGTTTAAAGAGAGTAACCGCTAGTATCGATAGAATAATAGCGGCCATAATCATTCCCAGAGCATTGGCAAATTTGAGCGGTATCTCCCACCAGACGACCTTCTCTTTAATTGGCGCCTGTTCGCTTGAAAAGTCTAGTGCCATAAATTTAGTTTCAATAGTCGCTTGAAACTCTCCAAATTTTAAGGAGAGTTCCGAGAGCAGTTTTTTTACAGCATCTTTTTTGGCATTATCAACTTTTTCGTCGATGATGATTCGAATAGAAACTTCAGTGATAAATTTAAAGAGATCAAACTTGGAGAGTAACTCGGCCTGCTCCTTAATGCTATTTTGCAAGAGCATGGGTGATGCTTTATCCTGAGTTTCGCTAGGATATGATGGTGCTGCTATCCCCAATTTTTCTAATAAGATTAGGTCATCTCCTCCATCAACGCTGGCCGGTATATCTGAAAATTTTATTCCACTATTACTATTATTTTGATTTTCCCCCTCAGAATCATTACTCGCAAGATCAGTTAGCTCTGGGGATTCTACTTTGACAGTGGCAACTACGGTGAATTCATTTTTTAATAAGATGGTTGAAATTAGATTTTGTAAATGGCCTTGAATTTTTTCTTCCAAAAGGATTTTTTGCCATTCTACAGATGCTTGCCCATTGTCCAGGGCGACAAGCGGAAAAGTTAAAAGTAAAGAGAGGAAGATGGTTTTTAAGAAAGCGTCGCTATTGGCCTTCATCGTTTCTCCTCCTGATATGGCCTGGTAACGTTTAGCTTTGCTTCCAAGAAACGTTTCATTCTAAAGGCCACTACATTTTTCGGATCATACTTTAAGGCCGTAGAGAAAGCATCCAACGCATTTTGCATCTCTTTTTTTAGATAGTAAAGGCCGCCTTGTAGTTCATAGACGATAGATGCGTAGGGATATTCTTGCGCTAATTCTGCAAGTAGCTTGGTTCCGTCGTTATAATTTTTTGCCCTAATTAATCGTTGTGCCTCAAAAAGTCTACTGGAGAGTTTATTCATTCTATCTACTTCTTCTAGGTCGCGACTCTCTTCTAATTCAAAATACAAATTCATATCGGCACTTCCCATATCAACGACTACAAATTGGCGAGTTATGTAGGTTGCTTTTCTTATCTCAAAAACCATTGGTATTTTGCTAAGATTCATGGTTTTGCGCAATTCATTGAATTCTACTTTATAGGGAGTCGTCCCAACTTTTTTAAACTCTTTTTCTCCGGCCGTTTTTGCAAAAACATCGACTTCTTTTTGATTGGCATCAATGTTAAGAAATGGCCTTGTATTGGCACAAGAATTTATTAAGATGAGCAGGAAGGCAAAAATAAATATACTTAGAAGATTACTATTCATCGATATTGTTATCGACAAAGTAATTCAAATCTTAAGTGTCATTTTTTTGGAATAGAATAAAGGCCACAGAGTAAAATGCTTTGGTCGGGAATTAGACTCGCTCAATAACTGTTGCAATTCCTTGGCCTAGGCCGATGCACATGGTGGCAACTCCCAAATTACTATTTTTCTCTTCCATGGCATTCATTAGCGTTGCAATAATGCGAGTTCCCGAGCAACCCAGCGGATGTCCTAAAGCAATCGCTCCTCCAAAAATATTTACCCTCTCTTCCATGACATCTAGAAGACCTAAATCTTTTAGTACCGGAAGTGATTGTGCGGCAAAAGCTTCGTTTAACTCAAAAGCACCAATGTCGCTAATTTGCAAGTTGGCCCGTTTAAGCGCTTTTTGCACCGCCGGAACAGGCCCATATCCCATGATAGAGGGATCACATCCGGCCGCGGCCATGGCCTTGATCTTTGCTCTTGGTTTTAATCCTAAACTTTTAGCGCGCTCAGCCGACATAACAATAAGTGCAGAGGCCCCATCGGAGATGGCAGAAGAGTTTCCGGCGGTAACAGTCCCTCCCTTGGGATCAAAAACGGGGGTAAGGGCAGAAAGCGATTCCATCGTAGTATCGGCACGAATGACCTCGTCGTAGTTATAAACTTTGGGAGTTCCATTCTCATCATGGCCATTTAGAGGGACAATCTCTTTTTTAAATTTCCCATTTATAGTGGCGTGCTGCGCTTTTTGATGTGACCTTAGTGCAAATTTATCTTGCTCGGCCCGACCAATGCGATGCATTTTTGAAAGGTATTCTGCGGTTAGGCCCATCATCATGGATGCCTTGGCATAATGTAAAGAGGCCTTGGGATTAACGTCAACCCCATGAGTCATGGGCACATGTCCCATATGCTCGACTCCTCCACAGATAAAAATATCTCCTTGTCCGGCCATGATCGAAGTGGCGGCAATATGTACGGCACTCATAGAGGAACCACAAAGGCGATTAATTGTTTGCGCCGAAACAGAGTGAGGAAGTTCTGCTAGTAAAGCTGCAAAGCGGGCAATGTTATATCCTTGCTCTAAAGTTTGTTGCACACAACCCCAGATTACATCTTCGATTTCGTTGGTAGGTATTTGAGGATATTTTTTTAAAAGATGTTTAATTAATTCAGCGGAAAGATCATCAGCGCGGACGTTGCGAAACATTCCTCCCTTTGATCTTCCCATGGGGGTTCTTACGGCGTCTATGATTACTGCTTCTTTCATATTTTTTCCCTCGTGTTAGTTTCGTAAAACTTTTTATTATTTTTTGCCATTTCTATCAACATTGCATTGGGCCGATACATATTCCCCAGATGTTGATATTTCTTTGAAAGCTCAACTAATTTGGCCGATCCAATAGAGTCTGCGTATTGCATAACTCCTCCGCGAAAAGGAGGAAAACCTAGTCCGTAAACTACGCCAATATCTACTTCCGTGGGAGTGGCCACAATTTTTTCTTCGACACAAAGTGCTGATTCAAAAATCATCGGCAGCATCATGCGCTCTTTAATTTCATCATCGCTGATGGCATCATTTTTACTTTTGTAAAGTGGTGAGAGCAGCATTTCTACTGCGGGATCTTTTTCTTTATTAAAGCGTCCTTTTTTATCTAGCACATATTTGTAAAATCCTATTCCATTCTTTTGGCCAAAGCGTTTGGCCTCAAACATCACCTTGAAGGCGGAAAGGCCTTCATGTTTCATACGATCAGGAAAGGCCTCGGCCATAATTTCATTAGCGTGATAGGCCGTATCTATACCAACCACATCGCCGAGATAGGCCGGCCCCATTGGCCAGCCAAATTTTTCCATGATCTTATCGATGCGTTCGAAAGGAACGCCATCATTGAGTAGTTTTATAAAGCCACCGAAATAGGGGAAGAGTACTCGATTGACTAAAAAACCAGCACAATCTTGCACGACAATAGGAGTTTTTCGCATAGACAGTGCATACGCCACGGTAGTGGCAATGGCCTTTTCTGAACTCTGTTTGCCGCGAATAACCTCTACTAGTGGCATTCTAGGAACGGGATTAAAAAAATGCATTCCACAAAAATTATCCGGCCGTTTTAATCCCTCCGCCAGTTTAGTGATAGAGATGGTCGACGTATTAGAGGTAATAATTGTATCAGTGCGCACAACATTTTCCAATTCTGCTAGTACACTCTTTTTTATTTTAATATTTTCCACTACTGCTTCAACCACCAGATCAACCTCTTTCAAATCTTCGTTAAGAAGTGTCGGGCGAATTTGCGATAGGGTATGAGCAACGCCTTTAAGATCCATGCCTCCTTTACTAAATTTTTTTTCTAAAAGATTAGTGGCCTCGGCCATACCTTTGGCCAGGGCATCTTCACGAATATCCTTCATTACGATGGGAGTTCCGGTGGAGGCCGATTGATATGCTACTCCGCCTCCCATAATTCCAGCACCCAAAACGGCCGCTTTTTTTACCACCTGAGCGTTCTTTGTTAATCCCTTGGCCACACGATTGACATACATATCACCTAAAAAAATTCTAATTAGTGATTCTGATACCGGCCCTTTTATAAGTTCTACGAAGCCGGCAACTTCTAACTTCATTGCTTCTTCTCTTTCCAGCTTTCGTCCCTTTTGCATTACTTCAATGGCCTTAAGTGGAGCAGGATAATTAGTTCCTGCTTTGGCCAATACAAATCCCTTGGCCCCCTCAAAAACCATTCCTGCTTCAATATCATTTAGTTTCATTTTTGATTTTTTTATAGAAAGAGTGGATTTCCACTCGATTTCTCCAGCGATGGCCCGCTTAAGAAGCGCTAAGCTTTCTACACCTAGTTGTTCTAAGGAAGTTACTCCACTTACGGCCCCATTTTTAAGGGCAATTTCGGCACTATATTTTTCTCCAGAGGCAATCCATTCAATGGCATTATCTGCCCCAATTAAGCGTGGTAAACGAATTGTTCCACCCCAGCCAGGAATAATTCCTAGTTTGGTTTCTGGCTGGCCGACTGACGCCGTGTCGGCGGCCATTCGAAAAGTACAGGCCAAACAAAGTTCAAACCCTCCTCCCATGGCCGCACCATTGATGGCCGCTACCGAAGGAATGGGAAGATCTTCGATACTATTAAAAGTATGGTGAGTGTCGAGTAAAAAATTTGAAAATTCAATATCGCTCATACCGCGATAACTTAAAAATTCAGTGACATCAGCACCAACAATAAAAGTATCTTTACTGCTCTTAAAGAGGATTCCTTTTATGCTGTTGTCATTTTTAATTTTTTCTATCAGCTCTTTTAGTTCTTTTAGTGTCGCCAGATTAAATTTATTAACCTTGTCTGTTTGGTTGTCAAAAGTAGCTTCGCAGATATGGCCATCCACCATCTGCGCTCTGATAAATTTGCCATCGAAAAACATAAGAACTCCTAGCTAAATTGAATTTAAGATTTAAACGATAAGCATAATTGTATGCCCATTTATTTTTTTTGATAAGATATTTGTGCTTCTAAATTAAGTGAGTTAAAATAATCTGGTATTTCACAAATAATCGAATTGTGTGTTCATTGCTAACAAAGGATTGTTCAATGGCCAATTACTACACTGATTCCAGCGAATGGCAGTGGCTCTTTAAAAATGCTTTTGACTGGAAAAAATTAATTCCACTATATTATCCGACTTTTCCCACCGAAGATGGGCAAGAGTCACCAGAAGAAGTTGTTAAATTTTATGAGGAACTACTTTCTTCAATTGCCGGATGGTCGGCAACAGCAATGAGAAATCGGGCACGAGAACTTGATCGCCATGGAGCAGGGAGAGTGGAAAATGGCGAAACCATCCCGAGTGATTTGCTCAAGGATTTATATCGCGAGGCCCAGGAATTAGGTTATTTTGCCTTAGGGGCGCAGCGAGAATTTGGAGGAATGAATGCTCCCTCCTCAGTGATGTTACTTGTTTTTGCGATGACCGCCCAATCGTGCCAGGCATCTACTGTGCAACTTGGATTTTTTACTTCCATCATAGATATGGTGGAGCGTTTTTGTAATGACGATACTAAAAAGCGCATTGTTCCTCAAATGGTTCAAGGCCAACTATCTGGTGCCATGTGCTTGACGGAGCCTGGTGCTGGTTCAGATGTTGGGGCCCTTAAAACCTCCGCTACTCCAACAGCAGATGGCAAATATTTATTGAATGGGACAAAATGTTTTATTTCTAACGGAGGGGGCGGTGTTGGTTTTGTATTGGCACGAATTAAGGGTGCTCCAGAGGGACTAGAAGGTATTTCTCTGTTTTTTACGGAAGAATGGATTGATGACGAGAAGGGTGGACGTAAGCACAACTATTATATCGGAAAAAATGAAGATAAAATGGGACTTCACGGCTCATTTACTTGCGAAGTTATCTACGAAAATAGTTTGGCGACACTCGTTGGAGAACCTCATCAGGGCTTTCAATATATGCTGCATCTAATGAACGAGGCGCGAATTGCGGTGGGAATGCAGACACTTGGAGGCATTCAGGCATGTTTAGAAATTGCTACAAACTACGCGAATGAGCGTCGTCAGTTCGGCCGTCCTATTGCGGAGCTGCCGCTACTTAAACGAATTCTGGCGGAGATGAAAATTGAAGTGGATGCTTTTCGCGCACTGATGGTTGATACGGCCGTCTATTTTGATATCTATCAAAAGCTAGACTTTAAAAAACGGCACAAAGTGACATTTTCTTCTGAAGAAGAAAAGCTATTTCTTGAAGCACGTAAGTGGACGCGTAGACGAACGCCGCTGGTAAAATATTATGGAGCGGAATTATTTACCAAGCTATCAAAAGAGGCCATTCAAGTACATGGCGGATACGGAATGATGAGAGATTATGATGCCGAACGACTTCATCGCGATAGCTTCGCACCACTTCTCTACGAGGGGACTTCACAAATTCAGGCCTTGATGGCGATGAAGGATTTGCTAAAAGACACATTGAAGAATCCAACTAAATTTGTTCAATCAATGCTCATAGCTCCACAACAAAATAATATTATTCACAGCGATATTTCACATGGAGATGATTTTAAAAAGATTCATTTTCGTTTTAAAAGAAATATTGCCATGCTCCTCTTTCGTGTATTAAAACCGGATACGCTAGATATTTTTAATGCGAAAGCTTGGCAAGATCCAGCAAGGGTTGAAGTTTTGATGATGCATGCAGAGACAATTTGTCAAGGTTTGGCATATATTGAAACGCTAAGAGTGCTTGGAAGGCATGCTCAAAAAGATTCTTCTCGCCAACAGCTATTTAAAAATTATCATCAATTGGTTGGCCCAAGACTAGAGGCCATTTATACAGATTGGAAATTTTTTGATCCATATGAAAAGTAGTAACAATATTAACAACGACAACAACAACAACAGGAGAGAAAAATGAAATTAAAGACCATTTTAGCGTTGTCCCTATGTGCCCTATTCATCTTTTCAGCATGCAAAAAAGATGAGCAACCAGCAACTGAGACTGCACCAGCAGTAGAAGCTGCCGCTGAAGCCGCACCGGCCGAAGCACCAGCAGTGGAAGCACAGCCAGTGGAAGCCGCTCCAGCTGAAGCAACTCCGATGACGGAAGAAGCTGCTCCAGCAGAGGGGGAGACCGGTGGACAGTAATAAATTACTGCTCGCCCTATTATTTGCATTTGCAATCCTTCTTGCTTCGTGCAAGAAGGATTTTAAGGTAGAGCAGGCAGACCCAATAAATAGCAACCAAGTTTCCTCAACAAGTGCATCACCGGCACAAGATACTACAAATGGCGGAGAGTTACCGCCAGGACATCCGTCTATTGGTAATAGCGGGGCCACTGACATGCATGCGCAAAATACTGCCACGAAAGTCGAGGCCGGATCTATTCCCAGGATCGAAGGAGGCCAGACAGTAGAAGAAGCCTATACTCTACAAGCAACTTTGGCCGGGAAAGAGATAAAGATCAGAGGCAAGGTAGTAAAATTTAATGGCCAAATTATGGGGACGAACTGGATACATATCCAGGATGGCAGTGGAAAAGAGGGCACTAATGATCTTATTGTTACTGCCGGCCAAGAAGTAAAGGTGGGGCAGACCATCATTGTTACCGGCAAAATCACTTATGGAAAAGATATTGGTTCGGGCTATAAATTTGATGCCATTATTGAAAACGCCAAAATAACAATTGAATAAATAGCAGCGATCTACACCGATCTTTTTGCTTGACGAAAATGGCAAATCTCCATATATTCTTCAAAACATCAACTTGTTAAATTTTTTGGGGGCGTAGTTAAGTTGGTTATAACGTCTGCCTGTCACGCAGAAGGCCGAGGGTTCGAGCCCCTTCGCTCCCGCCATATTCGCACCCCTGCAAAGGGGACTAAGTCTTTGAACTTAGACAAAAAGGGCCATCGAAAGATGGCCCTTTTGCATTTTCAGGGGTACGAGGGGTTTTTAGAATGAAGCAATGTATTGCGTTGACCTTGTTCATTTTATTTTCAACAACAGCATATTCATCGTACGAAAGTCCAGTTGATAAATATAAGTCATCTTATGGACTGTATCTAACAGGATTTTATTCCCTGAATAGCCCAGATAAAAATATTCACACTGGAGCAACGTTTAGTGAACTTGGATATGGCATTGATTATGATTATCGTTTTTTAAATTTTAAAAGTGTTGCCTTTACATTTAATCCAATGCTGAAAATGGTAAAATTCAATGATACGGGCAAATGGCCTGGTCAGACTAATTATATTATGTCTTTCAATATCGGTTGCTACCTTGGGAAAGGATTTTTGTCATATAAAATGGGATTTGGTTATGCAATGAATTCTTTAGATCGAAATCGAGGATTTAGTGCCTTCATGGAATGGATAATTTGGCCTCCATTAATAATCAGAGTCTATGCAAATGCTTTACAACAAGATCCTCGGGCTGGAGTTGGAGGATTAGATTTTGGCTGGCGCTTTTTTTATTAGGGATCTCAAAACTTGATGGTTGGTAAACTTCCGAACAGTATAAAATCTAAAATGGAAATGACCATGGAAAATAAGTTAAGTGAATTTGAAGATAGGATAGTGGCATATATAGACCTTCAGGGCTTCACAAATGAAGTTAATGAAATTGGTGTCGATTATGACAAATTTATGCGTGTCAAAAAAATATTGGAGACGATGAAAAAACTTGAAGACAAAAAAGAAAAAAACAAACTGTTTGGTTCATTACCAGATATATCAGACAGTGATAAAGAAATACTTGAAAATGGATTTGAATGTATAGTTGTATCAGATTCAATTATAGTTTCATACCCAGCAATCCCAATTGCATTCAATTTACTATCCATTGAATTAGCCTTGATGCAATGGGAAATCCTATGGAAATGGAATTATTTAATCAGGGGGTTCATTTCGAGAGGCAAATGCTTTCATAAAAATGGCGTTATTTTTGGAGACGGATATTTAAAAGCATATCTAGGTGCAGAAAAAAATACCAATCATTCATTGCCATATATATTAATTCAAGATTTGTTAGTAACCAATTCAGGTTCAATAGTAGATATTAAAACAGATTTATATATAAAAGATCATTTAGACCGTTACTTTATAAATTACGGTAGATTTATTGATAATTCACCAACAAGGAAAAATTTAAATGCTAGTGCTGACCAACAGGCAATGCGGGCAATGCAATTTCTCCATAAATGTTTGGAACTTTTTGAGAAAGATAAAAAAATATGGGAGAAATATTATTGGACTTTCAAATACTGTTGTTCAGTTAGTAGTTTAATAGATCAGTTTAAAGATAAAAACCTAGTTTATGAATCCTAATGAACGAGTAAAAACTGAACTGATCAAGGAGAAAGTAAATGAACAGAATGCTTTCAGACATAGTAGATAATACCGCGCACTTTGCAAGTACCATCAACTACTTCAAGATACTAAAAAATGTTGGAACTGGATCCTTACTAGCAGTTTTCATTTTAATGATAAGACCATATTACGAGTTTTTTTATAACCGCAGAAAATACACAAAGGAATTATCTCGAATTCAAAACCAATTAAGCAAAATTCCTTTCCTGACTTATTTGCATAGTTCTCAGCTAACAAGAATAGGGAGGTGTCATGGACTTAAACAAACAGTTGGACATTTAGATAGAAAAATCCTTCCCTATGAGCTTTGGGAAAAATTAAGAGAGTTAGACATTCCAGATTCTAGGGCGATTGACTATTTAAATGAAATTGTCATTTTTAGAGTTCAAGCCGTCTTCAGATTGATAGAAAAACAAGAGGTAGAGTTTAGTAAATATTTGAACCAAAAAAAATACCTGATTTTTTCCTTTTGTAGAGATATGCTAAAACACCTTGTAACTGAAATTGAAAAAAACCGAAAAGAAAATAAAATTGAGGGGAATATAGAGTTTGTTAAAGAATTTAATATGAAATTGTTTGCAAGTACCAATCATAAAAGAATTGAAAGTCATCCATATTATCTACGCAGGTGGCCAAGAATCAGACCTGGTTCATATCCGAATGAAAATCTTTTCCCTGTTTTTAACGATGTTGAAGAATATCTTAGGGCAAATGAACAATCATTGAATCTGAAAAAATGAATACTTTTTCTATAAACAGATTAATTACCCAAAATCAGCGTATAAGCCTTATAAAAAGGTATATGGTTCATAGTGACCGGAGAAGTGCGTTAACTTTTAGACTTACAAGGAAAAAATGAATTTCAAAATTCGATCAGCATCAACAAGAGATATCCAGGCGTGGGCCACTTTGAGACAAAAACTTTGGCCTTCTACAATAGAAAAACATATTACCGACATATCAACATCATTCAACGATAAAGAATTTCTCTGTTTTGTTGTTGAAGATGAAAACAAAAATCTCATTGGTTTTCTTGAAGCGTGTATCAGAAAATATGCCAATGGCTGTGAACATCAACCAGTACTCTTTGCGGAGGGAATTTGGGTAGATCAATCTCACCGTAGAAACAAAATTGCCAATACCCTCATTGAGAAACTAGAAGTCTGGGGAAAGGCCAATGGGTATAAAGAAATTTGTTCAGACTGCGGTATTGAAAATCATATTTCGATACAGGCGCACAATGCCTGGGGGTTTAAAGAAACAGAAAGAGTTGTGTATTTTAGGAAAAAAATATAATCGCAAAAAAACTTTTGTCTGATATAATGATAAATTATTAACCTCTTTTATTCACATAAGGATATTATGAAACTTTTTAGTCTTGTTATTTTATTATCACTCCTTGCTTCCTGCGCCACACCAAAAATGGAACAACCAAAAGAAACAACCAAACTTACCTGTAAGTGCAATTATTCTTTTAAAGATAAATTGAAAAATTTTATTGACGAACATCACATGGTAGTCGTTTTGGAAGCCTCAAACATTACAGAGGCCAATCAATTATGTACAAAGCAAGGACAATCTCCCGATATAACATCATTCGATCATAGAATCTCAGAGTGTAATTAACAACTAAATCAAGAAATTTTAAAAAAATCATTTCAAAACGTAATTTGGAAATTACTATGACAATTGATGTTGCAATTTTTTTAGGCGCAGGTGCTTCAAAAGCAGAAGGCGCTCCTCTCCAGGGTGAATTATTTTATGATTACTTTTCCTCTAATGAATTTCAAAAAAACTCGAATGAAATGGATCGGGAACTTGCAACATTTTTTAATTCTATGTTTAATATTGAAATTGATAAAAAAGAAAATTTAAAAAACATCATATTCCCAACATTTGAAGAAGTTCTTGGTATGATTGATCTCGGTCTATTACGAAAAGAATCCTTTAAGGATTTTGATCTTGAAAACCGTGCTTCCAATAGTGGACGTCTCCGTACGATCGCTCAGCACCTAGTATTTCTTGTGGCAAAAACACTGGATCAAAAGCTTAAAACATCAACAACAATCCACAAACAGCTTGTGGGGCAGTTATTAAATGCAAATCTATTGAAGAAGACAGCCTTTATTTCTACTAACTACGATATCCTTATTGATAATGCTCTCACAGATAAGTTCCATTCGGTCGATCTTAACTACGGCGTAGATTTTAGAAACTTTAATTGGCCCGATGACTGGAAACGCCCCAAGCTTTCGAAGAATGTTTATCTCCTAAAGTTACATGGATCACTAAATTGGCTTTTTTGTCCAACCTGCAACGAGTTGGAAATAACTCCCAAAGAGAAAGGGGTTGTAACAAAACTTATTACAAATTTTGAAGATGCTGCGTGCAAAGAATGTGACGGAATATACTCTCCAATTATTATCCCACCGTCTTTTCACAAGGATATGAATAATGTTTTTCTTGGTGAGATTTGGAATAAAGCAGATAACATACTTAGAAAGGTTAAACACATTATTTTCTGTGGTTACTCCTTCCCTGATGCTGATATTCACATAAAATATTTGCTTAAGCGCGCCCAAGTTAATAGAAGATCCCAATTACATTTTACAGTAATCAATCATTACAAAGATAAAAAACCTAGCATTTGTGCTGATGAAAAATATAGATATGAACGTTTTCTTGGAGCCTCTTCGATAAATTATACAAATAAATCTTTTGAGGATTTTGCCAAAAACCCATTTGAAATAATAAGCTCCCTCCTTTAAGAAAATATTGGGGAAACTGCCAATTAAACTCTATTAGTTGTGTTCGGCTACGTAACAGTGAGTCTACTAACTCAATTGAAAATTGAATTCAGAAGTACTTGCTAAAATGGAATCAGGAACAATTTTTTAAAAACCTTTTTCCCGTCAAATCTTGAAAAAAAGAAGAGGAACTTAGCTTATCTTCTTCCCCTTTTTCTAACTTTGTGAAAATTATAATTTGCCCCTCGGTACTTTTGCTGAGGTAGGAAAAAAAATCAATTATGGTTGATCGATATTCTCCACCTGGGTTCTGTTGGATGGGTTCATCAAATAGAGTAAATCCTAAGTGATTTGCTCCATCTCGCTGGCAGGCAACTGATTGCATAGCAAGTAAATATGCAAATATTATTTTACTTTGATCACTAGCTGAGCAATATCTTTTTAGTGGTTTATTGTCCAGAAAAGGAATGTAATCATTAGATTCATCAATTGTTATTTTCTTATGTTCTACGCCAGAGGTATCAAGCTTAAAAGCAGTTAACTGTATCTTCTCAACATATTCAATGAATTTTTGATTAAACTTTTTGACAATTAAAATTTCTTGTTCCTTTATCTGAAGCTCTTTGTTCTCCATGTGCCCGGAAATATCCTTTATTTTTTGATTTAACTCATTCTGAACTGTTTCCGTTTTTGTTTTAAAGTTATCAAGCTTATCAATTTCGCTTTGAATTTCAGATAACTTTGCAGAACATTCCAACAAGTAACGCTTATTGATTGAAAAGGAGTTGTCTAGAGTTTTAAATTCTTCTTCAAATTTTTTTATCTCGCCTTGTATTGATTCTCGAAATTCCAAAAGTTTATTCCTCTGTTGGTTTCTTTTCTCTAGGGAAGTCGTTAGTGCGGAAATTTCTACTTTTTTTATTTCTACAGACAACTCAACATCGCTTTCATTGAGATTTTTTACATCATATCGCTCTGGATTTACATTTTGTGTGCAGGTTGGACAACAATAATTTTCTTGTAAAAGGCCTACCCCATCTTTCTTTAGAATTTTTAAGTTTGTGTATAAGTTCAATTTTGTTCGTTCTTCTCTAATCGCTACAGAATCATCGATAAGCTGACTATTCACGAAATCAAGTTTTTCATCAATTTCACGACGTTCTTTTTTGAGGACCAGTAATTTCTCCCGTTTTTCATCAAGCCCACTGCTCTTTTTAATTTCTGGATTGTTCTCTTCGGTAAGATCAATTTTTTTATAAATTAATTTTTGAGAATCGATTAACCTCTCCTTTTCTTTCGCAAATACAAAATTAAATTTTTTTTCAAAATAATTATCAATAGAAAAGTCAGAATATTCTTTAATGAGTGTTTCCAAGTTTTTTGTTGCAACCGAAAGGCTATCGTCGCTAAACTTGCTTATCAACTCATTAATTTTTAACAAAATTGTTAACAACTCACTTCGAAACATAGAATTATTCAAATCATATTTAATTTTAGCCAATCTTTTTTGAAGATAACCCTTCAAATTGAGGATATGCTCAAACGCAATTTGATCAATCTCTATAATTCCATACTTTCGAACCTGATCAGCGAACAGGTCATTCCATCCACCCATTTGAGCAATAATGAAATATGGAGCTAAGTTCTCTAAATAAATTCGGCTATCACCAGACCTTGTGTATACTTCCAAAAAATCAATCCCAGCCCATTTGTATATATTTCTCATCAAGCTAATGTTTTCGTTCGAAAATGTTTTTTGCCTAGATGTATAAAGGTTGAATTGCTTCTTAACTTTTTGCGATTCAGAATCATTCGTCTGGCCAAGCTCTTCACATAAAACTGTTTCTTTATCGCCCCCAATAATTGATCTTGTTAACCTAATACGCGTCTTGTCCTCAGTGATGAATGTTAGTGCAGCTAATGACTTTTTAACAATATATTGCTTACCATCTTTCAGCTGAACCCTATCTACAACAGCATCGCTCCAAATTGATAAATCATTAGGAAGGTTCGTCAAATATTGCTCTAGTCCTAAACTCCAAATTATTCCCGAAAAAATCAAAGTCTTCCCATATCCATTTACAGCATTAATAACATTAAGGCCTGGACAAAAATTAATGTCGCCACAAAATTTTCCATTTTCAGATTCACCAAAAATTTCTAGCTTCTCAATTTGAATCATTTTACTCCAAGATCTGATAATTTCAATTTCATATTCTTAAATTCAATCAAAGCGTTAAATTGATCAACAAACAACGATTGGTCTTTTATCTTTGTATTTAATATTTCTAACGCTGTTACACCTTTGTCGCATAACTCTATTTGCGTTTTTGAAACTTCTTTAAAAACCCCCTGGACCTTAAGAAAAGTGAACACTTTTTCAAAATAACTCCACGTTTTATAGAACGTTTCCAGTCCAGTTAAGTGCTCAAAAAACGTACCAGAGGAAGCACTCTTGAGCCTGCATACATTTTCTAATTCCAGAGGATTCAATGCGAGATATAACAAAAGCTTTAAATAATTGCGGTTAATAATTTTTCTACTGGAGTTATTGGAGCTTTTACCAAAAACATCAACAACAATTAAAAGAATTGTTGTTTTTAATTCGATATCCAAATCTACTAATTTAGTTATCCTGTCCTCATTAAGATCAATCTTAATATTTTTGCTTTTCAGAAATGATATAAGATTGTTATGCACTTTTTTTCCTATTATCTCGCCAATCTAGCGGGCAGGTTCCTATTAAATTGGCACAATCCATATTAATAATATCTTGAATTTTATCATTTTCATTATTGTCAAATATTTTTACCCATTTGTCTTTTAGCTTTTCTTCAAACTTTTCGATTTTTTCGTATGGATCCAATGTTTTTCCAAAAATCAAATTTTTCATTTCTTTTAACACGTTATTGCCTTGTATTATTGCTTTCTCAAATATTCGAGGTGCTTCTTTTTTTAGTTTTTGCATAAATATTATATAACGGCACCAGGCTTCAAGATTGTCATTTTTGTAATCAACAAGTGTTTGGCGTTTTTCTTCAGTATCACAAAAGTTTTCTTCTAAATATTTTATTTTTTCTTCATATTCTTTAAGGTCTGATTGCTCTAGCAAATCAACTGGTCGGTCAGCACTAACTGCCATTTCAAGTATGGACAATATTTTTTTATATTTTAATCGGACCAAATCATTTTCTGTAATATTACACAAACTATATATCTTTTCAGGGCCATGTATAACAAGTGTGCATTTAGGGCTTATAAAATTTAGTTGTGATTTTTGCTTTAACTCATCAAAGATATCATTTAATCTACCTATTAGTGAGTTATCGTAGTAGTTAACAATTAGGGTTAATTGTTTGATTTTAATTCTTTCTCCTAAAATATCTCCAAGAATATTATTCTCGCTATGTTCATATTTTTTGTTTTTTCCTCTCCCGCTAGTCCTCATCTCAAGCACTCTTTTAATATCGTTTGTAAATTTGATTATAACCTTTTGCTTTTTATCTGCGTCAGAAAGTTTTTTCCCAACAGTTTTTAAGCCATAACAACAACAAAGGATCGTGTTACCATCATATAATCCATCTGTTCCGCCATCACCAGAATCCCCAATAATTGTTTGAAAATCCCAAAATGTATTATTCAACAATTTTTCAATTTCAGCCTGAAATTCATTCCCCTCTAAAAGACTGAGATGATGGACATAGTCCACTTCAATTCTATTATTCATATAACCACCAAATAACAAACCATTCGTTACGTTTTTTGAATATCGTTTACTTTCATTTACCTTCTCGACCAGTCTTGAAGAGATTGTGCTGGATTTTTTCAGAGTCTGGGTATGAGTAAATACACCATCTGAGAAAATTAATAGCAAAACAATTCAGACTAAGACTGAAAACTTCACCAATTGCTACTATTGACCTCTTTGCCTATTTTCAAATTCTGTTCGGAATCAGAGAAAATAACTTTACAAAAAAAACAACAGGTGCAAATATTTTCATGGCCTGACAAATTTATATCAAAAGAGTAAATTACTTCCATATCTTTTCAATAAAGCTCACCGAAAATAAACCGATATATTGCCACTACTAAATTATACCAGGAATAACTTATGACAATTTACGGGATTGGCGCTCATTTTGACAAAGAAGATTTATCAGGTAAATTCAAGAACGAGGGTATTATTGGAATCATATGGAAAGAGACTGAAGCACTTGAGCTGCATCAGATGATACAATCATTAAAAGTTGGTGATATTGTCTACATAAAATCATTCTCCCCATCATCTCCAGATATAATTATAAAGGGGATTTCGATCATCTTGGATAATGAAATAACAAGTGATAAAATTGTTAAAATCAAAAGGTCGGTAAAATGGATTGATGATTCTGAATTTAGAATTACAAAAGATAAAGTAAAAGAAAAAAACAATGTAAGAAATAATGCAATGTATGAAGAGTTTCACCCCGTTATCCAAAAGGAAATTCTGAAAAGGATTCCTATAAATATATCTACCCCTGTTAAAAACTGACATAAATCACACCATCTCCAACCCAAGGCCATCACGTTCTCTGGTTGATTTTTTTGCACCTCTGACCATCTGTTGATAGGTATGGTTATATTTTTCGAAGACTTTATTGGAGCTATGGCCGAGCCACATTTTTGACAATTCCCGGTCCCCTGTTTCTCCGAACAAAAGTGTACCCCTCGTATGCCGCAAAAGATGCCAACATTTGTATCGAAGTTTTTCTTTTTTGTGGGCCTCTCTAAGTCTGGTAGCACTGGTGGCCTTGCTAAGGCAGTCAAAAAGCAAGTAATCCTTTTTATCACTGCCATAACTTCCTTTTTGATATAGATCATATTGCTGCTTGGCCCTCATCACTAAGAGATTCCAAGTAGTTTTATCTATGATTGGAATAATCCGGCAGTTTTTTTCCGAAATCTTCTTGCGGCCCTTTAGTGGCTTGCGAGGAACTTTCAATGTAACTGGATCTCTCTGCGCTCTGTTCTGGGCCGCTGGCTGACTATCAAGTAACAAGTAACCAAAATATTTGATGCTATTTTTGTCTATCAAATTTTTCAAAAGGCCATTTTCTAAATCGCCCTGATAAAGATCAACAAAGCTAATGCCAATCGCTTCGTTGAAGCGCAATCCTGTGTAGTATAGAAAACGATAGAAGTCTGCCTCTTGGTGATTACCATCTATTCTAAGCGATTGCTCTATTTTTACCATCTGTTCAAAAATAACCAGATCATCTGCAGTTCTTTCATTAAGCAGATGCTCTTCAAAGGCCTCTAATATTTTTACCTCAGTAATAACATTTTCTTCTTTGAGATGCCTCATAAACACGTTCAATGCCTTGATTGAGTGATTCTTCGAAGCATATGAAATTTTTTGCTGTGGTTTTCGGACTAGGCAAGCATCTTTTTCAAGCCAAAGTTTAAAATCTTCATAGTGATCATACCAGAGATTGATATTGTTCAATTCTTTAATATTTAAAAAATAATGTAGTACGTAATACTTCAGGTAAAAAACATTATTCTTGTAAGAGTTCGGAGCTTTCCTTTTTCTTTTTGATTCATATAGTTCCAACAATCTGCCAAAACTGTAATACTTATCCTTCCAAGTCAAGCGCTTGATGCATCTTGCTTTTGCAGAATCAACTTCGGCCTCTAGTAGACCAAGACATCGAATAGCTTCTTCCTCTGTTGTGATATCTTTGCCAAATCTATTTCTAGTATCCTCTCTAGAAATTCTCGTTCGTTTGTTTGTCTCTGGATCAAACAGGACGAAACTATAGTAAGTTTCGCCCGTTGATTTGACTGTTCTTTTTTCAAATCGCATTACAAATCTCTCCTGCGACTTCTAATTTGCCGAGGCTTGTTTGAAAAGGCCCAGTTTATTTTAAACTTTGTCAAAAAGGAAAGCATCGATACCTCACGCTTGCAAATCTAATGGATCGATTTCACCATCCTTTATTGCTTGGACTAGCTGTTTGTCATCTCGCTGAAGCTCTTTAAACAATTTGTTAACATTACATTTTTCTAAAAATGCAAGCATCAACAGACAGTTTATTTTATACCAGCAATTTCCCGAAAATTTGAATCTAGATTTTCTGGCAATTTGATACGATAATTCTGTTAATTCAACACTAATATGAACAAGTTGATAACAGTCTAGTGGCTTGTATTTTTGCCAATTACGGTCAAAAATGCGATAAATCAACCCATAGTTTATTTTTCCTTTTTCCAAAAAAATTTTCTTTTCTTTTTTCTGAACCTCCTTAACAACTGCCTTGTTTATCTTACATATTGAAGCCTCTACTCCGATTACTCTTGCGTGAAAATCAAAATTTGCAATTAATTTTTTCATTTTATTCTCCTTGTAAAAATTATTAATTTCTTCCCTCTGTGAGGAATGAAGCGAAATACTCAAAAAACCATCTACTTTGCAAAGCTTAAACTACCTAATAAAAGCACACACCATTGCACTCAATATTTCATACTTCAAATCAATATCGATTTTTCTTGAATCGTATCGTCTTAAAGCACCTACGAACTCTGGTAACGTCGCAACCAGTTCTTTTGATTCTAATGAATGCGAATTCTCATAAAATTTATAATAGACCTCCTGAACAATATCTATTACTCGATATGAATCAATGTCGCCGGTGTAACAATAAAGGTCATCTTTATGCCGATCTACCCCAGCAACAATTTCATCAAACATTTTCTTAAAAAGTGCTCCGCCTTCAATTCGTCGAAATGGAATATAAATTCCACTTTCAATATCACAATCTTCAACATTCATTTTTTCCTCCTTTGGAAAAAAGTTAATAAAAATCCTATCCTCGTTATTGAGGATGGAATTCAATTCAAATCTCAGCTCATATTTTTTGCTACATCGATCTAGTTGTCAGTATGATAGACATATGCATTTTCAATTGCCCGTTTCCACTCATCCCTCCTAAAGTCACCCTCTTCATCAAAGTAATATTCAAGTTGGTCTACAGCATCTTCAACATCAAAACCTTTTTTGCGGCACCAATGTCCAATCCAGTGCCAAAAATTATTACGCCCCTCGTCTGGTGATTCCCGGTCTTCAAGTAATCGCCGATAAACAAAAGGGGGTAGCTGGGTTAGTTTTATATTTTTCCCCGTTTCCCCAGTTCCCCGCTCATTGAATGCTTTTGTGTATATTTTCTTAGCGGCGACTTCCTTTTTAGCCGGTGCAGGTGCTCTGCTGTCTAGCCACTGAAAAAAGTAGTCGTTTGGAATTCGTTCTTTGATTTCTACGATACCCTGAACTTTTCCAGTATCCTCTCTAAGGGCCATTGGTGCCCTGCTAAAGCGACAAGGGTCTTTTGTTGACTTGTCTGCCCCTGGCACAGCTCGCATTAATCGTATTGCTGTTTCCTTATAGTCAGCAATACTAAGAAGAGCGGTGGCGAGACTAATTATAAAGTGGAGCGACCTATGGCCAGAATAAACTATTGTCGTATATGGTAACCCGATCTCCTTGGCAAAATCGTATTGGGCCTTGAGTGATCTATCATCAAACTCAATTAGAAAACTTCTAAAAGCTGTAACATATATCCCTTTACGATAAGTACAAGGGTTGATGCCAAAAAGTCCAAAAAAGTAAGGGCAGTAACTAGAAACATAGTAAACTCTTGTCCCATACTTATTTTTTGAAAAACAAACCAGTTCACCTGGATCAAATAAAGCTGAAAAAAACTTCTCTAACGTCTTCACAAAAATAACTCCTGTAAAATTACAGTAACCAAACTTCCCGCCGAAGTAGCGGGGAAGCGGGGAAGCGGGGAACTGGGGAAAACAAGTAGCAATTCGCCAAAAGAATCATTTACGACTCCGGTGGAGGGAATTCGAAGTAACGATCGCCCCCACAACTCGATGGCCTTTTTTTCAAAATAAAATTACCTGGATATTTTTTTGATAGGTTTTCAAGCTTTGTATGCCCAGGAGGAGTCAAGTCAGGAAAACGCATTCTGCAATCATCTTGAAAATTTTTGATCGTGATATTAGACAAATGGCGATTTTGCACAACCCATTCGTTAATAACCCAGGATTCCCATTCAGCGAGATTTGCCTCTTCAATTAAACTATTTGTCACCGAAACCAGGTTTTTTTCCACCTGCTCCCTGGTTACATTAAGGCCAAGCAAGTATCTGCCCAACTTTGAAATATTATCTGGATCACTCAACTCATTGATTCTAGTTTTTAGTTCTGGATTGTCTATAATCTTGGTATTAGTAATCTCAAGAATAGATAACCGTCGATCATCTTTTTCCAGAGGTATACCATTGTAGTGATTGGAGGTAATGTAAACGTTTGCATAATTTCTAATATTTGTCGCTGACACACCTTTTGCTTCAACTTCAATGAATTCATTGGCAATAAGTTTTAATCGATTGATTTCATTTTTTGCATTTTGAGGGATAAATATTTCATCGAAATAAATCAAAGTACATCCGCTGATCTGACTGTTGAATTGAGATTTAAAAAACTGATCTCTGGCAGCTACAGAATTGCCAACGCCGTGAAGTAATCGCAAAATCATTTCAAACAACAACGTCTTGCCGACACCTTTTGCGCCAACTGCTACAAGCATAGTTGGATTCCGGCCAATCAAACTAAATGCCATCCACAAAATTAGAAAATCAATTGATTCTTTGTTTCCGTTTAGCAAATGCTCAAAAAAAACAACATAGATTTCAGGACACTTTTCTTCTACCGGCAACCTAGTGCCACAATAGTATTCATCTTTTCTCCACTCTGGAGGCTGATATGTATTAAAGACCGGAAGATAGCTTGCCGACAAACCAAAAAAGTTTTTTTTGTGTGGTGAGAATTCAAAATGGCAGGTACAAATCCTATTTTGCTTTAAATTTTGCCGTTCTTCATTTGACGTTAGTACCTGCAATATTGTAGATAGCTCTAATCTCCCCTGACACTTATTTTCGTTATCAATATAAATTAAATGGTTATGATCTTTTCCCTCAACATCTCGATATAATGAAACTCTCCCAATAAAGCTCCTCAACTCTTTATTCACCCCCTCTTTCTCCATCTCATAAGAATCAGAAGTCGATACTTTTACAAATGATGAGAAAATTTCCAGTCCCTTAGTCGAAATGAAGTCTAGTCTTTTAATGCATTTTTTTATGATCCCTACTTTTTGGCGGTATTTAAGATCATATCTACTGGCCAACGCTTTCGATGCCAATTCTACCAATCTACATTTATCTTGATATGATATTTGCTTTTTTTCGAGTACTGCCAGAGCTGTTTCAGTATTTGGTGTTTTCGTCTGAGAAACTGTGTCTAAATGCTGACTCTCTTTAAATTCGTTTGATTGATTATATTCCGTAGTAGCACTTAACGACTCTACCTGATTTTTTTCTTGCTCACACTCTGGTCCTTGCCTTTCTTCATCAACAGTGTCAATAATTGAAAAATCATCATCTGGGTCAATAGTGCTTTCTTGACCTGAATCAAGTCCGGCTTTTCCTAACTTCATATGAATACCCCTAGTGCATATAAACTGGTTTGATTTTTCTACGTCGAGCTTTTATCACCAATCTTAATGACGGATCTGGTGGTACGTATGACAAAAAAAGGGCAAGCCCCGAACAAGAAGGAAATCCCAAGTGAAGGATAACTTTTTTTATCAACTCTTTTTTTTCATCAAAAACCATCTCGTTATTGCGTTCTAAGCCTCTAGATGCCTTTATTATCAACTTACGTTTTCTTCTGTACGGCATTTGTTGATATCTCGGGTGCAAAACTAATGCTTTTCTTGTGTTCATTATTTCCCTCCTTCTGGGTCGAACCACACCTCATTGGGTTCGATATTTATTAGACCTTGTACTATCTTATCGAACCAAAGTCAATTTTTTGACAACCAATTGTATTTTTTACTTGTCCAAATACCGTACCGGGCATTAACATTTATCTTAATAGTAAAAAGGAGTGGTAAAAAATGAAGCAAAAAAAATCCGAGCAAAAAATGATTGATCTTGGCACTGAACTTATACTAGAAATGCTTCGCAAGATTCCTTTGACGAAAGGTGTTGTTGGAAAGAAAATTGGGCTTAGCAAAGGTGGTTTTTGGTACGTTACTCATAAGTCTGGAAAAATGAATAAAAAAAACTGGGAAGCTCTAAAAAAACTTTATCTTGAAACAAACAAAGATCTACCTGAAGTTAGCACTGAAGAAAAAGATGATGTCTTACAATCGGCAAGCCTGAAATCTCTTGTCGATGAAATAAAAAGAAGAGGTTGGACTGTAACATTAACCAGCGATTAGTGAGTTCGCAAAATATCCCAGATAGCGAACGATCTCTCCCAAAATGATAACCTTTTTTCTATTTTGTGCTGAAAAACACTTACTTTTTCGCTACCCCAAAATCAAAAGCGAAGTTATAGAAGATCGCCTACACGAAAATCGTGCATATATTTATTTTGGAAAATGTATGTGTTGCCCCGATAGGCCAATTACAATTACAGCATAAAAAATCAAATTGTTTGTTAGTGTTATTATTAGTGGCTGTGAATTCCAGCAAGATATGCCAAGGGTTGTTACCGGATTTTCCTTGGTATTGATCCTACTAGAAATCACAGCTTCAGTATGACAATTTTTTATATTGCCGACTACAATTAAAGATTGTTGGCGGCCAGATGTACAGAATGACGATTTGAAGCACAAAAAAACAAGATTGCCGCTAAAGCTAACGTAAAAAATTTCAGCGGTCTCTCTCTTATTTGCAATAAACGTTTTCGTACTCTTCCCAGGTCCACTTATCTTTTTTTGTAAGCGCTGCAATTGTTTTATCCGATGCTTCTTTAAAATTTGAATTGTCTTTGTATTTATTATAAACGTCTTTGACAAACCTAGTTCCCACAAGGCAAGAACCGTGATCAAAATTCCTATAATCACTAATGATATTTGCTATTTGCTCAGTTGGTTTTTCAGGGAAACTTAAACAGAATTCGGCAACCTCTTTTTCAACTTGCTCAGTAATTGCAAATCCAAGATCCGTCAAGGCTACATATGAAATCTTTTGACATAATTTTAAATATCGTGAAAAATCTTTGTCCTTAGATGGACTTTCTTCTAATTTTTTGCAGCTCTCGTTAACAAAATCTTCCCAAAACCAAGATGGTCTTCCCAATATTTTGGTAATATTCGCTTTCAAAGCATCAGCCGCATCAACACTTACATCTCTTGTTGTGTAGTAAACTTCCGCAGAAAACTGGTGCATTCCAAAAGTACAGGCAATCAAATTAGCATCTTCAATTTTTTTATTTTTTAGTTCGTCCAACTTTGGATGTATGATTTTTTTACAGCTTTCAATTATTGAGAGCAAGTCATTATTATTTAGTTCTTTTCTGTTTATGCTTTTTAGGCCAAATACTCCACCCATAAAGCATTGGTCGTAATAATCGACTACGTCATTTTCCATCTTTACAGCACGGACCTCTGCCACAGAGATATCCGGTTTATTTATTTTCGAAATAATTGACCACATTTTTTCCTTATCATTCCAAATTGTCTTTATGTCTTCTAGATATAAATTTCCGTTAGTTTTTTCTTTTATTGCCCTGGAAAAAGCAGGATGTGTTTTATCTATTGTGTTATAGAAGTGATCAAAATCATTTCTACTATTAAGCCCACCCATTGCCGCCAACTCAATCAACCGTCTTTCAATTTTAATTAGCTCTTCGATACCTGGACCATTATTACTTATACTAACCATTGTAGTTGTTGTATCTGGAGTATTGGTAATACCACTTACTGACCACTCTTCATTATTTTCAACAAAACTCCCCTCAATAATCTCAGGACAACCCAACTTAGCATTTTTTTTATCACCGACAATTTGTTTTATTTTTTCGCACGAACATTTCACACGTTCTTCTTTTTGTTTTTTTTCTCTACAGGCAGAAAATCCAATCACGAACCAATGAGGATATGCGCTTCCGAGATAACGATGAATAACAAACCTATCAACAGTAGAATTATTAGGCTGACACTCCCATCCAGTATGGAATGGGGCTGACTTGTAATCGTCTATAGTCTGACACATAGAATCTAGCTTGCTAACATTAAGCTTTTGATTAATCCCGATGTCATACCGCTTTAAAAATGATTTTATCTCAAGCAACTCTTTAGTGTCTTTTGCATAACTTCCCACATTAAAAAAAATAACAATCCAAATAAATATAAAACGCGGCCACTTAATCACTTTGTGCATATTCTCTCCAATGCTAGAATTACTCAGTGAGTAAATTTTAAAAAAGATAACTTATGCCTATATTTCCAGTAAAAATTATATCGAGAGCATCAATCGTTGTGGTTTTATCTCCGACCCTACTCCCTTGATCCATTTTTATACTAAAACTTTGATATTTTAGTAACACCCCTGCATTTCCTTGAAATGTACCCCACGATGTTGCAAACTCGTGGCGATAGCTACCGTACATTTTTAATGATACTGCAGGATCAATTTTATTTTCCTTTTTATTGGTTGCATCTAGAAAGGAATATGAGGAGGCACCAATACCCATATTAAACCCAAGGATCAGCCTATTCCCTTGATCATTCCAATTGGTTCTGAATTCTGCAGCCAATGGGTTTATAAATATTGTATTAATTGTTATTAGCTGTGGCTTGCCCTCACTCTGATAAACATACTGAAGAGACTCATCGAGTACTTTAAACGTATAAGGAATTCTTGGAACGGTAAAACTTATTAAATCAACGGACATCGGCATTTTGAAACGCGTATATACTTTATCATCAATGAAATATTTGAAGATTAGAGAAGTATAATCTATTTTATAGTGGTCTTTTGAGATAACAGTCCCCTCTCTTCCGGCTACGTCAGCACTTACATCTTTTGTGGTAACCGTCCCCGTTGAGAAGGCGTGATGCTCTACCTCTACTTCTATGTTGTTGATTGTAAATAATGTTCCAAGTGCATAACTGTATTTCTCATCAAGCCCGAACGACTTAACCGCAGTTGTTGTTGCATTGTTACCACCAGGAAATAAAAACTTATTATCTTTATAGAATATTTTTAGTTTCATTTGTTTCCAAAAAAGATCGATTCCCAACTCGCTCACCCTGACAGGGTCAATATCATATTCAAGAATTTTCTGACGCCCTACACCTTCATATCCCTCTCCATCTAGCGAAGTATAGTCATTCGTACCAATCGTAGTAACCTCATACTCATAAGTGATTTTATATTTATCGGGTCTTACTGAAAAAGCCTGAACTGTAGTGGGCATAAGCAATATCAGCATACTAAAAACAATACTGCTCCAAATAAATATAAAACTCGGCCACTTAATCATTTTGTGCATATTCTCTCCAATTTTAAAAATTACTTTCGGACTTTTCTCAATACAACTTCGTAAACCCCGGCATTGATTTCATTGTCGTATTTCTGGATGGGATTTACAGGGGAATTTTCTTCACCAAAGCACAAATACTCCATCGAGACACAAAAAAAATCAGCCACGATTTTTACTTGCTCGATATTTCTTGGTTTTTGGCCGGCGATCCAGTTTGCTAAAGTCTGTCTTGAAATTGCGGTCACCGTTGATAGTTTTGGAATATTGAGATTGTTTTTCTTCAATAGATTTTCTAGGTTTTTATCAAGAGTTAATTTCATACAAATTAACATCGGCACTTCCTCCTAACTCTATAAGGCAAAAACCTTTCAAGATACAATCAGTACCGCCGAAGATACAATACAACACTTTCCGTATCTCAAGAGATACGATCTAATACCGCGATGATTTCATCTTTAATCCCATTGATACTCAAATGCGTATAGATGTCTTGAACTTTTTCAGATGAGTGGCCGGCGATGATCATCCGATTTTCTTTGCTTATGCCCTTATGTGCCAGATTCGTGAAAAACAGATGGCGGAAAGTGTGACAAGTGAAGTGGCATTCTATATGAGCAATCTTTTTATATCTTTGACACAGAAGCTGCATCCCTCTCGTCGAGTAGTTTTTGTTTCTACTACTTTGAAAGAGAAATCTATTTTTTTTGTGGCCATCTAAATATAGTGCTAGTTTGTCCTTTAGAGTATTGCCAAAGACAACTACTCGATCCTTGCCACCTTTTCCATTTTTTATAAAAATTGTATTTTCTTTCAAATTAATATTTGAAACTTCGATTGCCACTAACTCACCAACCCTGATCCCGGTACCCTGCAAAGTCTCAAATAGTAATTTGTAGACAGGATTTTTCATACCCTCATAGAACCGGCAAATTTCATCTTGAGTTGGCAATTCATATAGCTTTTTACGCTGCTTATCTTGCTCAAGTTTGCATTTTTTTCTAACAATACGAAAAACATATTTGAGCTGATTGTAACTGATGTTATTTTTCAATACTTCTTTTTCTATTTTCTTGATTACGCCTTGTAGGCCAGTGTTTAGTTCAACGATGTTGCTTGCTGTTTCAAATTTATAACCGTTCATCTAAAACCTCATATGGTACGGCCAACATCACGGCATACAAGACCTCTAGATCAACTTCCTCGGGAGAAACTTGAATATCATTCTCTATGCCAAAACTAATCAACTCGTAGTAGTTGCGGCCATTCTTCACTGATTTTTCAAAAACCATTTCAACCATCCCGTAATCTTCAATTTCACTTTTTACATCTAATCTCATTTTGAAATTATCAATAGGTTTGGCAAAAAAGGCCCAAAGATTTTTCGCTATTTTTCAGTTCTCCATAACTTTCAATAGAATGCTTTTGAAAAAACTATGAGCTTTTACCTCGCATCTGGAGGATAATAAATAGATGGATTCAAAATTTTCTCGGCAATATTTAACTGGGAATCTGCATATTCAACGATTCAAAAAAGCTCAATTTGAAAAGTTGATTCTTGAAAATATTGCCACGCCTGAAATACTATCAAAATATTATGAAACACTTACGGAGATCGATTACCTTGAACAGCGTCTTCTTGATGACCATTGCGTTGAGAATATTTAAATTTTGTATCTATAGAGGTACAAATGTATCTTGAAAGGTTTCGCTCTTAACTAAAATATCATCACCTGTTAAAATATAAATAAAAAAAGGAACAGGTAATGTATAAAAAATTTTTGAAAGAAGTAACCAATACCGCACCAACCACTTTACTTGAAGAGAACACAAGGCCCATATCATTCAATGGTGTAATTGGAAGCGTACAAACTCTGAAGCTAGTCATAATGGTAACTGTTTTTGAAGTTATCATCGGTTCTCTTATTTCACAGTTAATAGGTTTTATCTTCCCTTCAGTTGGCATAGTAATCATTCAACTAATTGGGGTGATAGTTGGAATAGCGGATCTTGTTTTCGCTATTAGTATATTCACTAGGCGATATAGAGATATCTTGCGAGAAAAGATACAAACTTTCAGCCAAAAATTTTTCTATTCTTTGTTTTTGTATTTTATACTTTTAACTAGACCAGTAGCTCTTATTCTTTTTTCTTTTCTAGTCTATGATGTATGGAACTTTAGTAAACACGCCGGTCAAATTTTTCTGGCCATAAACGTATTCTTTGGTTTGGCTATTGCGATCATTATTACCATCATTCCTGGTTGTACCCACATACGAAAAATTGAAAATTACTATATGAACTGAATTTCTATCAATTTTCCGTAGTGTTAAAAATTAGTTGCTATAATTTGTAGAAGCCTAGATTTTCAATCAATAGAATTAATAAAATATATTTTTTCACACTACTACCTGTTTATTATCAACTACTTGACGCGGGGCCGCAAGTTAATGTTAGAATAATTATAGTCCCATAATCGGGCCATTTCGCGCAATACGTCATAGAATAACCTATAAACTTAGTCCAATGATGGGCGCAAAACAAATGGAGTTGAAAATGAGAACAAACTTAGCAGTATTAAAATTTGACCAACACTCGTACACAGACAAGGACCATGGTCAGTTATTAAAAAATCTTCGAATCGCAAATAGGGATCATTACCATCTTAGAGAAGGTCGTAAAGAGAAAATGCCTTTCATCGTAATTATTAAAGTTGACTTACCTTCAGGCACTTTATGGGGACATTTGGGTGGCCCTGATGATGATAACGTCCGCAAAAATGAGTTATTAGATATAAAATTCTCGATTGAGATTGATGACAAAGGAAAAGTTGATATCTCAATAGACTCAACAGATCGAACCACTACGTATGAGGAGTCAATGCGACTGGTACTCTACTCAATGAGAACTATGGCTAAAAAAAGTGTAGAACTTACCAAAAATAATTCTGGCGGTAACGGTGCAGATAAAAAAGGTTTTTATCCAGAATCTGCGACAAAGAGAGGTTTCTTTCGTACTTTTGAAAGTACTGTCACCAAAGCTGTGTCTGAGTTGGTTTTACCAAAAAGTTTTAGAGCTTCACTCAGAAGAGCACTGTACAATTTGAAATACTACAAAGGCAAATAGTACTTAGAATACTTGGCTCCAAGAATTTTTCGCTTCTTCTGTGATCGGGGTGAAAACTGCTGAGTTGTATTGTCTTCCACATTCATGAGTTGGCGTTTCAAGGCCAGCATAACCTCTAATCAAAATTGGAATAGTTGTCCTAAAGATTTCTTTGCAAGAGGCACATGTTTTTTCTCTTACGCGTAAATTATATTTTACACTCCAATATTCCAAAGAACTTTCCGGATATAGCACTGCCTCTCCCTCAAAAAAACGCAAAAATAATTTAAGCTTCAATTATATATGATTGCACAAAATTTACTTTTGGCCAGAAAAACTCTGATATTTTACAAATAGTGCCCTAATCTTTACATTAGTTGCCATCTGTTTTAGAATTTCCATCAGATTATCAATTGGTTGAGTGTCGGGTACGTCTTTTTTCGCTCCCGCCATATTCGCACCCCTGCAAAGGGGACTAAGTCTTTGAACTTAGACAAAAAGGGCCATCGAAAGATGGCCCTGCCATATTCGCACCCCTGCAAAGGGGACTAAGTCTTTGAACTTAGACAAAAAGGGCCATCGAAAGATGGCCCT
>MEQL01000022.1 GCA_001770205.1 Bdellovibrionales bacterium RIFOXYD12_FULL_39_22 | reverse complement strand
GGCATACAAAAACTACATAAAAATTCAGAAATACCCAAGAAAAAATCTAAAAAAAATCCGCTCACCGCAGAAGACAAAGAGCGAAATAAAAAAATATCCAGCGAAAGAGTCGTTCTGTATCGCTGGCCGTTCCAATGAAGATGATCCCTCAAGTGAAATATATTTTTACAGGGCGATTTGGCCGCTTGGAATAAGCCAAGTGCTTTACTGGCCTCGCGCTTTGATATCCTTTTTGCCGGTTGTTCAGCTCACGCTCGAAGGCCATTTAAAATACACAGCGAAGATGATGATGCCCTTTGTGATCAAATGCTTAAGTTTTTTCTAATGTTAACGGAAATGGAAAAGCGGATTGACGAGAGAGGTCGAACATTAAAAAGAACATTATTCTATAGGCAAAAACATGGAAAAAAATATGGGACAAAATTTTAGAATTAAGTAGAAGTGTCTTAACATCTAAAAAACTTTTTGAAGCACAGTTCAGTGATTATCGAGGTTTATGAAAATAATGAAGAAACTTGGATTTATAAAAATGGTTTTTTATTGTACTGAAGCAGATACACCACATCGTCGAATTGATGTCTATTTGAGAAGGAGATTGAGTTTTTATGCGCTGTTTGGGGATACTTTATTGGCTGAATGAAAATCCATGATTAAGACAAATATAATAATTAAAACCGACCTCAAGACAACCCCCCCCATACTGCGAAATTTCATCCCAAATTAATATTAAACATTTGAGCCGCGCCCGTTATTTCTTTGTCTTTGTGATCTTGCTCAGAAAAGCTCGCCTTCCTGAGCATTGCTCACTATCCGCCAGTGACTGTGAAGTTATTTTTGGGGTGTTGTGCGATAAAAAATTGGCCCGGACTATTTTATTGAATCAAGGCAGCTTCTCGACATACCAATCACTGCTCCAACCATCTTCTCGCTGACCGCCACAGTAAATAAGATCATTGAGTGTGTCATAAATTAGAGCATTTCCTGTCGCAGATCTAGTCCAAAAAGTCGAGCTGAATACTTCGTCACGAACGGTGCTCCAATATTGACCATTCCATTTACGAACAATCCAGTGAGAAATATAAGACGTATCATTTGCATTCCCTGTTACATATAGATTACCAGATCCATCTTGGGTAATAGAATATGCATTGGCACTTCCATCGGCAGTCAATTGGTAATTATCAATTGTACTCCATGAAGAGCCATCCCATTTTCGGATTACCCAATGATAATAATTGGAGGCATCTTTGGCGGAACCAGTGACATATATAGTACCATCGTTATTACGCATTAACGAGAATGCCATTGCATCATAACCTACTTCAAGCTGATAATCATCAATCGTACTCCATGAAGAGCCATCCCATTTTCGGATTATCCAATGATAATAATTGGAGGCATCTTTGGCGGAACCTGCTATGAAAATATTTCCAGCGTTGTCAGACACTAGCGAATTACTAGAGGCCGTCTTGGTTGGTTCTAGTTGATAATCATCAATCGTACTCCATGAAGAGCCATCCCATTTTCTCACAATCCAGTAGGCGTAATTAGATATATCATAGGCCTGTCCAGATGCGTAAACAATTCCACTCCCATCTGCGACAATAGAATGACCTACCGACTTTTTAGTTGGCTCAAGTTGATAATCGTCAATTGTACTCCATGAGGAGCCATCCCATTTTCTCACAATCCAGTGTTCATAATAGGAGTCATCAGTCGCATAGCCAGTGACATAAATACTTCCAGATCCATCTACCGTTACAGCATTGGCAGACGCCCAGATATCTTCATTGATTGATAATCGAAAATCATCAATCGTACTCCAAGATGATCCATTCCATCTTCTCACAATCCAGTGGCCATAATCATATACCCCGGAACCATCATCTGCCCATCCTGTTGCATATATATTGCTTGCGCCATCTTGGGCCAAGGCATTTACTCCGGCGGATATGCTAGCTGTCATGGAAAAATTATCGCTAGTATTCCATGATGAGTCTCCTGTTCTTACAATCCAGTGTTCCGCCCCAGATGCTTCAACAACATATCCGCCGGCATAAAAGCTTCCGGCATTGTCGGTTGTCAATGCTGAAACATATGCAGCCGAACTACCTGGCTCACCCAAATAATCATCAACAGTAGTCCATGATGATCCATTCCATTTCTTTACGATCCAATGAGGTGCTCCAGATGCATCTTGGGCGTATCCTCCAGCATAAACATTGTTGCCGTTATCCGAAATCAATGCGTATGAGAATGCTGCTTTGTTTGCTGACAATTGATAATCATCAATTGTACTCCATGATGATCCATCCCACTTACGTACAATCCAATGTAGGTAGTTTGAAGCATCTCTCACATAACCAGATGTGTAAAGGTAGCCATTTCCATCTAAAGTTAGTGCTGTCCCATTGGATGCTTTTGTTGCTACATACCGATAGTCACCAATTGTACTCCAGGATGACCCATCCCATTTTCTTACAATCCAATGGAAGTAATTAGATGCATCTTGGGCACATCCTGTCGAATAGATATTGGTACCATCTGATGTCAGAGCGCTTGCTTGGGCAATTTTGTTAGCAGCCAGTTGATAGTTGTCGATGACCGTCCAGGAAGATCCGTCCCATTTTTTTACAATCCAGAAATAGTAACCTGCCGTATTCCTGGCATATCCGGCCGTATAAACATTCCCAAAATTATCGGCCGTAAGAGCGTGAGCTTCTGCTTCTTGGTTTAACTCCATTTGGTATTCATCAATAGTACTCCACGCTGTCCCATTCCATTTCCGAACTGTCCATTTAGGGTAGCCGGATGTGACTCCGGCAGCATAAATATTCCCTGCATTATCAGATGTGAGCGCATAGAGATTATTTGTTGATCCCATATAGTCTTCGATGGTTGTCCACGATGATCCATCCCATTTTCTAATAATCCAATGAGGAAAAGATCCGTCGGTGCGATCTCCTCCGCCTCCACCCGCATAGATATTTCCAGCGCTGTCTCTTGTAAGTGCTCGTGCCCTAAAATTAAATTCATTAAATAGACCCCAACGATCTGATTCTACAAATTCGTTAGTGGTAATAGAGATATTGTCAAAATACCCTTCGATGTCGGTAGTGCGTATTGTGGCCATATTAGCAGTAAGTGGTGCAATGTAATCACCAGTTGATGAGTCTATAGATCCAGACCCACTGGTAATTAACCAGGTGTAAGCTGGAAATCCGTTGGTGGCGCTAAATTGATATTTTTCATTGGTTGCAAGAGTTTTTGAGGAAGTTGTCGCGACAATGACCAGTGCGATATTTACTGTGGCAGAGACCTGGGTTGCCGTATCATCTGTTGCATAGACTGTAACATTGCCAACATCGTTGGGGGATGTATATTGCCCGGTGGTTGAGTTTATTGAACCTGTTGCGATTGAGAGGGAGTAGATAATTGGTAAGTATCCACCTGTTGCTGAAAAAGTTTGAGAATCACGTGGCAACAAATTCGCGGAAGTTGGGGCTATCGCTAATGCTTCTGCGTGGGTTTGCCAACTTGCTGTAGTGACGGTAGATAAATTTCCAAGTAGGTCAATTGCTCTTAGATTAAAGTAGTAGAAGGTCTCTGGTGTCAAGCTAAGACCGGTGGCAGTTGTGCTGGTTGATGTTCCGGCAGAAGTCCAATCAACAATATTTGTGCCACCATTAGTTGTCCCAATGGAATATTCATAGTGATCAAAACCGATTCCAGCGTCTACGGCACCTCCTGCCCAGTTCATTGGTGGAGATTGGGAAAGCATGTTTAAGGTGGCCGATCCAGGAGAGAGCGAGTCTACTGGAGTTGGCCCATTGCTGTCATGTTGGTAGATTGTAATGCTTTGGCAAATGGATGGATTTCCGATTAAGTCATATGCCTGTACATATATTTGTGATGCCGTATTGGCAATGAGGGTAACGCTGATTCCTCCGGTCTCCCATTCGTCTTTACTACCACTACCAATTTCGTTGCTAGCACAAGTAGATGAAGTAAAGAGTTTCACGGTAGCAGTATCTGTAGTTGCTAGGCCATCAAGTGTAGGGGTCGTTGAAGTACTAGGACTGGCAGGGTTTATGTTGAGAAGAGTAGGAGGTGTTGCAGGGCCAATAAACGCAGCTGTTGTGAGAGTTGGTGATCTGTCAAAAATTGCTTTTTTTGAATGAAAGGTGATTTCCACCTTGCCACATCCGGTAGCAATTATCAAAATTGTTATTCCCATAATGAGGATGGAAGAAATTTTGTTTGGGATACTTGCCATAATTGGTATATTATAAATCGATTTTGAATAAAAAGATCATAGTTTTACGATAGATAGGACATAATTTCGTTGCCTTTGATTTTGAGCAGTTATTGAGGGAATGTTTTTGGGATTTGTGTTTTTTTTGAAGCAATTTAAGTTGCTAACCATCTCGGGAGTTTTTTTTTGCCAACTTTTTAGGGCATGCTTGTCTATTTTTTTTTGTTTGTTTTGCGCAGTTAATTTTGAATATCATGGATTTTCATTCCAAAATCAAAAGTAGGAATTTTTTACGATTTCGTGACTCCCTCAGGGCTCGCGCAAAAATAAGTGTTACAACTTATCTCGCTGTTTGTTTGCAGCAATCGAAGCTTCTTCAATCGGATATGGTGGAATCTCAATTGTGTTGCGAGCAACGAAAATTTCGAGACGTGCAATACACGCTGGATTAAACGAAATTGAGAGTTCCGATAATCCCACCAATAGAATCCGCGCCGTTGGTGGTGGAAGGAAACAGTCCATTGAAAAAGACCCTGACTTGATTGCAAATCTTGAATTGCTCGTAGAGCCATTGACTTGCGGAGATCCCATGTCGTCGATTCGCTGGACCTGTAAGAGTACTACGCTATTATCAAAAGAATTAGTAAGGCTTGGCCATCATGCTTGTCCTCGACTTGTGGCCTCGTTACTACGCAAGATGAAATACAGTCTTCAGGGTAACCAGAAAACACTGGCCGGGAAACAACCTCCGGATCGAAATGCGCAGTTTGAATATATAAACATGCAGGCAACTAAGCAAATGCGCTCTCACAATCCAGTCATGACACTGCCAGTTTCGCGGTGGCATCCATTCGTGGTTGGTGGACATCCTGTGGTCGTAAGCTGTATCCCAAAGCAAAAAAACTTTTTATCACCGCAGATGCCGGAGGAAGTAATGGAACACGACTTCGCTTATGGAAATGGGAGTTGCAGCGCCTGGCGGATGAAACTAAGATGCCTATTATGGTAAGTCATTTTCCACCAGGCACAAGTAAATGGAATAAAGTTGAGCACAGGTTTTTCTCATTTATAAGTCAGAACTGGAAGGGTGAGCCATTGATTAACTACGAAACGATTGTTCAATTAATTGCGGCCACTAAAACAGCTGCAGGCCTTCGAGTAAAATGTAAACCTGATAAACGTAAATACAAACCAGGAAAAATTGTAACTGATGAGCAAATGGAATCAATTCAAATTAAGCGAAATGTGTTTCATGGTGATTGGAACTATGAGATCTTGCCCAGGGCATAGTTGTAACACTTATTTATGCGCGAGCCCTAAATATGTTGCTGCATTCGCAGAAGATATTAAGAAGGCCGTGCAGTATGGCAACGAAGTAAAGGCAGAGTCAATTTGCATGTCAGTATCTCAACTTGTTCCCTTGGCCAGAGTTGAAGATTATTTTAATGATCAAGTAGGTCTTCCAATAAGCAAGGGGTCCATTGACAACTTCAAAAACAATGCTTGCGAAAAGTTGGAGAAAATTGGTTTTAAAGAGTGGGCAAAAAACGAGTTATTAAATTCCCCAGTTGACCACGCTGACGAAACGGGAATAAATATAAATGGAAAAAAGGCTTGGCCACAGAACCTTTCTAATGACAAAGTAACACTGTATCATTCAGACGAAAAAAGAGGACAAGAGGCAATGAACAGGATGGGTATTTTGCCTTATTACAAGGAACCCCTTTGCCACGACGCTGAGCAAAATTAACGAACTGGTAAAAGAATCTGATGGTGTTTTATCAAGCAAAAAAATTAAATATTACGAGAAGCGATATCGCGCAATTTGGGACGAGGGCAAAAAGGAATGTCCAATTTCTCCTCGGAAAGAAGGGCAAAAGGGGAAAATAGCAAAGTCAAAATCTAGCAATCTATTAGATCGACTTATTAATTTTGAAGAAGACACTCTTCGTTTTATGAAAGAAAAATTAGTACCCTTCACTAATAATCAGGGTGAGAACGATCTTCGAATGACCAAAGTCTAGCAAAAAATCAGTGGTTGTTTTCGGTCTATGGATGGTGCACAAGAATTTTGCTTGATACGAAGCTATTTTGTTACAGCTAGAAAAAATGGCCTCAGTCCAACGGATGCCCTAAGAATGCTTTTCAATGGAGAAATCCCGCCATTTATGAAAAAAACGTAGAACTACACTGACCAGTTACATTCTTCTTTTACCCGGGCAAAGCTCAACTCTATTTTTGCTTGCTTTAATCGGAAGGAGGTGCAATGCACTTGTACTACTTTTTTTCAAAGTAGCTAACTTGTCCATGTTGATAGTGCTTTAATTCTACAACTTCCCCTTCGGTATTTCTAATGAATTCCTCTCCCGCAAACTCTTCTAGATTAAAGCTGTCTTTGTCATTTGCCCTAAGTAAATATGGAGGCTGGCCGTCGTTTGGTTGTAAAAACAACTGCCCATTAGTTACGAAAATTTTTACTGAAAGTCTTGGCCCCACATAATTTCCAACAAAGTCCTGATAGGTTTCCACTGGCATAGAATAGTTAGCAGGCCGGATGGCCTGCGCATGTCCAGACGTAAAAAACTCAAACAGTAAATCTGGAACTGTTTGAACAGCACCATCAATATTGTCTAGTACAATGATCGCAAGCTTGGCATTTTTCAGATACATTATTTTTGAAACAAACCCGGGTGTTCTTCCACCATGTTCAATAACTACATCATTCCCCAGCGGTAAAATTCTGACTCCTAATCCATAGTTTTCCAAAAAAGGTGTCTGCATCATCTTTTTGGACTCCTCTGATACCAGGGTGGAATTGTCATATATAGATGTCCACTTAAGTAGATCATCGGCAGTCGAATAAAGCGCACCAGCAGACAGCGCCCATGACAAGTTAAATTTTGGGACTGATTCCATTCGGCCTTCGTTTCTAATATGTCCCAATACATCAGATGCTTGTTCAAAGTAAATCTGATATCCGCTATCATTCATTTCAAGTGGACGAAGAAAGTGATTCTTTATGAAGTTATCCCAACTCTCGTCGCTAACTTGCTCCATAATTTTCCCCGCAAGTATATAACCTGTATTTGAGTAACTCCATTTGGCGCGAGGTGCAAAATCTAAAGGATAATTTCGAGAAAAGTTAATTATATCATCCAATGTCATGGTTACATCATAATTCACCATGCCCCAAAACTCTTCATGATCAGTAAAGTTCGTGATCCCCGAGCTATGGTTTAATAGATCAACGATACGAACTTCTGAATATTCTGTTAATGAAGGAAGATATTTTGTTACCGAATCGTTGAGTGATAATCTTCCATCCTCTTGAAGTAATAAGAGTGAGGCCGCAACAAATTGTTTTGTATTTGAGCCAATTTGAAATCTATCATTCGTGGTAATAGGAATTTTTGTCTTCAAATTTTTATATCCAAAAGCTTGCTTCATTAAGATTTTAGAATCCTGCGCAACCAGGATCACCCCACTAAAATCACGCTGCTTGATATTTTTCTTTAGTGCATATTCGGACTTTAATTCTATTACAGGCCCTGCAAAGGTAGATGATAGGATGAATAAACCAATAGCCAATAAAAATAAAAATGATGTTTTCATACAGGCCAATTATCATGTTCGCCTGACAAACAACATACTATTTTACAGTAAGGCTTTCACAGATAATATTTTAAGTTAAAAAAAATAAAAAAAATGCATTTTAT
>MEQL01000021.1 GCA_001770205.1 Bdellovibrionales bacterium RIFOXYD12_FULL_39_22 | reverse complement strand
TATTATTTGATTAGACTGGGCGAACTATACTCTAAAAACCACTGTCCGAATCACAGAATGTGAAATTGGCCGAGCTTTTTGCCGTAGTATTGATGAAATTATTACAGATCAAATATTTGGAGTTTGCGTATCATTTTCGTCGTGCTATACGCCATGTACCAATATCTTTTTTGGGGGAGGAATCTATAAAATGAAAGTGCTATCATTAATATCTATTCTTTGTTTTTTATTCTCAAGCATCTACGCCGCAACTACACCCAAATCAGTTTTTGCCGCAAAGGTTAAAACTAGTGAGATCTTTGATACCTTAAGTTATCCAGCGCAGATACTTCCCAAAATTGAAGCGAGTGTACTTGCGGAATCACAAGGTTCAGTAGAAAAAATTTTTGTAACACTTGGGAAGCAAGTTAAAAAGGGTGAAACTCTTTTGGCGGTTAAACAGGTAGATCCCGCTTATAATTATGTTCCAATGAAAATTACTTCTCCAATTAACGGTATTGTAACCCAAATTCTAACCACCGAAGGAAACGTGGTCGGTAAAGCGCAAGTACTAGTCAAAATTACCGATCCTTCTGTATATAAAATAAAAATTGAAATTACTTCTAGCGACCTAGTTGGATTGCGGGCCGGGATGACTGGAACGTTGTACGTGTCAGGTGGAAAACTTACCTTCCCGGTGCGAATTGTTGGTATGGCCCCAGTACTTGATTTTTACACCGGAACTTCACCGGCGGAGTTGGAATTGATTCCATCTAAAGAAAACAAAGGCAAAATGCTACCGATGGGGGAGATTGGGCAAGTGGTTTTTCAAACTAACATGCATTCGGGATTTGAAATAAGTGCTGATGCTATTAATTACTTTGGAACAAAAACTTTTCTGAGTGTTGTGAGCAGTGGTGCAGTTAAGAGAGTTGAGGTAGAAGTTGGGCCAATTCGGAAAGGGGTGGCAGAAATTGTAAAAGGACTTAATGACAATGATGTTGTCGTTGTTCGTTCAACCTCTTTTTTGGCCGATGGTGATAAAGTAGAAGTGCAAAACGAGAAGGATATTTAGTTGTGAAGTCCGTTTTCTCGTCGCCGTTTAAAGTCTATCTTTTATTGATTGGATTTGCACTGCTGGGTATCTTTTCTGGATACAAGCTTCCCATTTCGCTTTACCCCAACAGTAGTAAGCCAACTGTTTATGGTTCGATCTCTTACGGAAATTTAACCGCCGACGAATTTAGAAAGCAATATGGAAGTGACATTGAATCAGCAATCATGGCGTACTCGTCTGGTGATTTAGTAGTAGATAATCTTTTTGCTACTTACCGACAGAGTGGTGCCAGATACGCAGTAGATTTCAGATGGGGGGCAGATCCCAAAGAGGCCCGCATAGCAATAAACAATTTACTGACCTCTTTAAGTGGAAGGTGGCCGACTGAAATCCGCGATAATTTCTGGGTGGGAATTAATAACGATAATTCAGGTTTCGTGGCTATCAGTTATTATAGTGAAAAAAGAACTCCTGATGAATTGTACGAACTTATAAATCCACTCATTTCACCTGAGTTGCAAAAAGTTGCCGATGCAGATAATCCAGGACTTTGGAATCCAGCGCAAAAAGAGGTGCGGATTGAATTAGATAAAATGGCCATGACCACTCTGGGAATTTTTCCACGCGACATTGAGCAGGCCCTGCAAAAGACATTGATTAGTTATAAGGGCGGCTCTTTTTTATTGGGGGAAAAAAAACTAGATATTCAGTTAGAACGTTCAGTAAATAGTGTTGAAGATGTACAGAGAGTTTTGGTGGAAACACCTGAACGCAAATTTATTCCACTTTCAAAAGTTGCGCGCGTATCTTTAATTGAGAGTAGTTCTAATAAACGAATTTATAAAACCAATGGAGCAAAGAGTCTTATTCTATTTGCCACTCCCAAAAGTGGTGGAAATATTAAAAAGATGGCGGAAGACATTCTCGATATAGTAGAAAATATCTCTTTGCCAGCGGATGTACAATATAAAGTCTTAGTTGATCCCTCTCAGTTTATTCGTGAGTCAGTTAATAATGTTATGAGAGAAGTTGGACTTGCCGCCTGCATTGCTGTCTTGGTTTTGTTTTTATTTCTGGGGAATTTAAAAAACACCATCACCGCTGCTATTGAAATTCCCCTTTCGATGGTGTTGGCGTTTTTATGTATGCGATTTGCTAATATGAGTATCAATCTAATTTCCTTGGGAGGCCTTGCCCTTTCTGCTGGGATGAATGTTGATGCCTCTGTGGTGGTGATGGAAAATATTTTTTGCCACATGGAAAAAATTGATCGAAGACTTACTTTCGCGGAGAGAATTGAGCTGATTATTAAATCAGTCAAAGAGGTGGTTTTACCAGTAATGGCCTCTACCATTGCTTCCCTGGTTGTATTTTTGCCACTGGCCTTTACCAGTGATTTAACTAACGCTATACTTGGTGATTTGGCCAAGGCGGTTGTTTTTTCACATGGGTTTTCGGCTTTTGTAGCATTGATTCTAGTTCCCACTGTTCGATTACATATTTTAAATCATAGTGGCGGAATGGAAAAATTTTCACTACCTCCAATCAACAATCAGATTGAATGGGTGGAGAGAACTTATACCAAACTTTTAGAAAAATTTATTGTTGGCCGTTATGCCAAATGGGCAACGGTGGGAACGCTAACAGTTGTCCTAATATTACTTTCTGTATTTGTGGTGCCAAAACTCAAAAAAGAGATCATTGGCCTCCCAGACACTGATTGGATGATATTGGGAATTAGTGTTTCTGGAAATAGTATGATCGAACAGATGGATACAAAAATGTCTACCGTGGAGGCGGATGTTTTGAAGAAATTTGGAAAAAAAATACAATACACCTTTACCCAGATTCATGATCCGAACAATGCGAATATAATGGCCCGCTTAAAAGATAAAGGTGAAATTGATAAAGTTTGGCGGGATATGCAGAAATATTTTAAAAATACACCAGATACCTACTATTGGTTTGAGCGCTGGAATCCTGCGGAGCTTCCTATCCCGAATCCACCAGAAATTAAAATTGCCGTTAAGGGTGGTACCTCAGAAGATCGCAGAATGCTTGCTAGTGCTATAAATCAAGTGTTGCAAGAAAAAGAGGTTTTTCCTGAGATGTATACAAAACCTAATAGCGGGGTAAATAGTGAAGTAGTTATGCGACCGAGTTGGGAGCGTTGGGCCGAGTTATCAAAAATTGGAGTTTCTTTTTCTCCATACGATTTAATTGATTTAACTCGTGTAGCAACAGATGGAAAAAATCTAGGCCAGATGACCATTCAAAATAAGACACGCGAGATCTTTTTACGCTATCCACCTGGGGCCATAAGAAATAGGGAAGAGTTGGAAGCATTTCCAATCAGGATAGGGGAAAAAATCCTACCGTTGCGTGCATTTTTTTCTATGGAATTAAAGCAGTCTAAGGCCTTAAGTTATAGCGAAAATGGGCAGCTACTTTTTTTACTTGAAGGAAGAGAAAATCGTGGCGAGGAATATAAGGCCCCTGCTTCACTGAAGAAGGCCAAAAAACTATTGGCAAAATTTGATAAAGAACAACTTCCCAAAATTAATTTTGAAGAAAAACCATACTATGTTTTTGAAGATGCCAAAAAAGAACTTAACGATGCGCTTGAACAGCTTGGCATTGCAGTGGCCCTTTCAATCTTACTAATCTTTTTAACTTTGCTTTTTCAATTCGGGAATTTTGCTCATACGCTAATTATCTTGACCGCCATTCCCACCGGAGTGGTTGGCGTAATTGTGTCGCTGGCGATATTTGGTAGTTCGCTATCTTTGAATTCAATTTTGGGTGTTATATTGCTTAGCGGCTTGGCCGTTAATAACTCTATTATTTTGGTGGATTTTATAAAAAGATTACACGAAGAGGGACATCCTCCACTGGAAGCGGCTGTTCTTGCTGCCAAAAGAAGATTGCGTCCAATTTTGATTACTTCCCTCACAACAATTTTAGGGATGTTACCAATCGCTCTAGGTTTGGGAGAAGGTGGAAAAATATTGCAACCGCTGGGCATCGCGGTGAGTGGTGGACTTTGGTTTTCCATGCTCTTCACTCTTTTTATTGTACCAATGTTGGAAGTACTTTTTTTAAATTTTCAAAATAAGAATGGAAAAGTTGCATGAAAAGTTTGATCACCACGTTGTTAGTTTTAATTAGTGTTAATCTTTTTTCGGCGGAACTTTCGTTTGATGAAGCTTTAAAGGGAATTTTAAATAAAAACGTTGATCTACCTTCGGCAACCGCATCTCTAGGTGCCGCGACCACTACCGCCCTTGCCTCTAAATTGAGTTTTTTACCAACACTTGCCTTGGAAAAAGGTCGTACCCAATTTTATAAAAGTGATCTCACTAAAGATGATACATCTATAACAAGCACAGTTAATGTGTTTCGCTTTGGAAGTGATTGGTTTAAAATGTCCGCGGCCTCAAGCAATGAACAAAGTGTTTTTTGGAACAAGAAATTAGTAGAGTATAATGCGGAGTATGAAGCTGCTACAATACTGCTTGATTATATTTCCCAGGGCCTATCGCTTAATGCACTCAAAGAATATGCCAAGGTAAAACAGCAGGCCTTTAAAGTAGCGCAGGCCCGCACTGATCGTGGACTGCTTTCTTTGCAAGAATCACAAAAGACCGAAATTGATTTAGCAACGGCTGAAGCTCAATTAGAAAATAGTGAACTGAATTTTCTGAAAACCAAATCAAGACTTTTAGTTGCACTTGGAAATACCGATGTGACAATTGCTTGGCCCTGGGTGACTTTTATTGAAAAGCAAAAACATCTACAACTTTCGGAGAGTTCGTTTGATTTAGAAAAATGCCCACAATTTAAAAAAGCAAAATATGATTTTGAAATGGCCAATAGTAGTTGGAAGAGCGCCCGTAGTTCACTTTTTCCGAGTGTTGATCTATCCTATGTATATAATACGAGTACAGCAAGTGGTAATACTACTACTGAACAGATTGGGTTAATAAAACTATCGATCCCAATTTTCAACGGACTAACCGATTATGCTTATGTTGGAGAACAACATGCAGCAGCGATCACTGCTCAAAATAATTTAGAAAAAACAAGTCGCGAGTTAACTTCGTCCTGGACTGAAAAAAGTAACGATCTTTTAATTAATAGTAAAAATGCGATAAAAGGCCAACAAGTTTTAAAACTTGCGCATACTCTTTATGAAGATAGTTTCAAACGCTTTGAACAGGGAAGATCTTCAGTAAATGACCTTCTAATGGATCAAGGCCGACTTTTGGATTCACAGACTCTGGCGATTGAGTCATGGTACAAGGCCCATCTTGCGCTGATAGGCGTGTGTAATCTAAAGGGCCAATCTATTTCAGAGTGTCTGTAAATTGACGTTAAAGTTGCAGTCCTGTTGCTAATATTTCGTTGGCCAAAGTACCAATCACCTTATTAGTGCATTCCGTTGGGCGCAGTGGATATGGTTCAATTGCGTAATCAATTCTTTTTGCTATTTTACTTAATATTTTAATCGCAATGGGGCGAGGTATATGTTCAAAATCTGGGGAGCATATAGCGATATCTATATCACTCCACTCGTTTTGTTCATTGCGTGAGTATGAACCATATAGCCAGGCACCAGCGACAGGAAAAATCTCCATAACGAGTTTAAGATATTCTTTACCTGTTTTAATTACTTCATCTTGTTTTTTAACCATGATACCAACTTTTTGCTAGAAGTAAGAGTTTCACTACATTTTATTTGAGTGCATAAAGGAATTATTTCATCCATTTCGTCTGGATAGCGAGAAGCAATATAATAGGAGTTTAGATCATCCAAAAACTCAATGTCTGCTCTTGTTAATTCATTCTCTAAGTCGGATTCTTTAGCGAGTCGACTCAAGTTGTGCACATATGGTGGAGTTGCTTCGTGGTGGTATAAAAAATAGGCCTTAAGTGCCTTCTCAACAGCTTGTTGGCACATGAACATCACGTATAATAAACGTCCTTCTTTAAGTAGAGAGACAGCTGTTTCTAAGTCATATAGTGCCCTGTCGAGCCATTTAGATGAGTTTGTCATAAAATGTAATCCCCTTCCCAATCATAGCGTACAAAAAAACTATTAACCTCGCAACAACTTCTCTTCCCACTCTGTGATTCGGACAGTGGTTTTTAGTACAGACGGGGGCAGGCGTTAATATAGAACGCTTTTATTGAACAAGATGGGGATTATTGCATATTTATACGGAAAGATTGCTTTTCCGTATTAGTACTAACTATCAACCCACTGTTGCAGTCGGTCTCGAAGTGCCATCGCGGCCATTTTCATTTTTCTTTTGCTGTTAAATTTTGCTGGTTCTCAATTTCCTAGCGCAAGTTTACTAAGTAGTTACCATTTAAAAATTATTTTATTTGCAGAATTAGTTTTTATTTCGGCGGAGCACCCCAGATATAGGATTGCCAGCCTCTGTTAATGGAAATTTCCATAAACTGAAGATACCCTTTTCCGGTTAAGTACATATCACCACTTGCACTTAATTCGAATGAGGGAGGAATAATACCATTTTTTAATAGTAGAAAACTTAGAATTGCACGCGATCCTCGTCCGTTTCCGTCTGTGAGAGGATGAAGTGTCACCAGATCTTTATAGAGCAAAATGGCCTTTGTTGCTTCATCCCGAGGGTCAGCGTTGAATCTTTTTATCAACTCTACCGTAAGGCTTTCACAGCAGTCAGTGATTTAGTCTGATTTATCTGCCATCCTTGAAAAATAGTTATCAAATAAGGAGGCA
>MEQL01000020.1 GCA_001770205.1 Bdellovibrionales bacterium RIFOXYD12_FULL_39_22 | reverse complement strand
CAGAGCAAAATGTAATATTCTTAACATAATATGTTACTCAGCATAACGTCCGTTATGTGAAATTTCACATAACAACAGAGTAAGTACTGAGGAGCAGGCACAGATTGCAGAAGGATCGCTTGAAAGTCAGCAACATCGATTGCGCTCCTTTGTCGAGGTAAAAAATCTACAAGAGAAAAATTGGGGAAAGGTTGTCGAAACTTATATTGATGACGGCTATTCTGCAAAGAACACCAATCGCCCCGCATATCAGCGGATGTTGAAAGATCTTCGCAATGGCAAAATTAGCTTAATATTAATTACCGATCTTTCGAGGCTTTCGCGCAGTATCTCTGACTTTTGTATCCTTTTAAAAGAGCTAGAGAAGTACAAAGCAAAATTTCTTTCGGTCAAAGAACAGTTCGATACCAGTACTCCGGCCGGTGAAATGATGATCTTTAATATGATAAATTTGGCACAATTTGAGCGTAAGCAAACGTCAGAAAGGGTCTCGATGAATTTCCACTCAAGATCATTAAGAGGGTTGGCAAACGGTGGGAATCCAATCCTTGGACTTGATAGGGACCCTTCTAATCCTGGCCGTCTTATTATCAACGAAGATGAGGCAAAATTGATTAGATATATTTTTTCTTTGTACTTGGAGGAAGGAAGTTTATCCAAAACGGCAAAGCGATTGACTGATGAAAAAATGATACGAAAGGCTAACGGTAGACCAAACACTCGTCATGTTGCTGATGGTCGTTGGACAGTGCCATCTGTGCAGTGTTTGCTCCAAAATTATGCATATGCTGGGATGAGAGAAGTAAATAAAGGCAATAAGGACGAAGACCCAGGTACTTTGAAGGCGTGGCAGCAATATCAAATTGTAAAAGCATCTTGGCCAGCTATTGTTGATAAGGAGATTTTTGATCAGGTACAAAAGTTAATTGAACAAGCACGGAAGTTGGAGTGGCGAAGATTTGATAATGCAGAAAAAAGAATTTTTTTCGTTTCAGGATTTCTACGTTGTGGTCATTGTAATCGTGCTTTGTTTGGTCAATCAGCGCACGGGAGAAACCAAGTTCATCGCTACTACGGGCACAAGTTCACGGCGGGTGAAAAAATTGAATGTCCAATAAAACGCTTTTCTGCTGATGAAATTGAGGAGGCGATTGTAAAACATTTGGATCAAGTTATATTGGGTGCTGGTTACATGGATAATGTTGAAGATAATATAAAAAAATCCGTTGGTACCAGTAGATTGTTTTTTAAGACAAAAATTGAACAATTGGAAAAAGCAATTTCAAAAATTGCTTCAGAGATTGATTCAGTCTTCAAACTCTCAGCTAGCTTCGAAGACGGATGTGCTGGGGGCAATTTGGTGAAAGAGAGATTGCAAACACTGGCAACAAAAAAGATGGAATTGGAACGGAATTTGGAAGAATTGAGTCAGAATGGTCACACTTTCGTGGACACCAAAGTAGCAAGAAAGGTAATTGAGGAAAGGGTTTTGGAGTTTAAGCGAGGATGGAAAAAGGCTACGCCGGTCTTGAAAAAAGGGCTGCTTCGTCAGATTTTTAGTCAACTTTGGCTAACGGTGCGTGGTCTACAGGTTCACTATTCATTGGCCGAGAATTCAAAAGAGCTGGGATTTGAGCCTAAAACAAAAAAGCCACCGGGGTCTTCTCCCGGTGGCTTTCTATTTCCGTTTGTCGAACCGGCCGTCATTGGTCTGTCCGGTGGTTCGTCTATCGTATGGCCTGGTACGGACGGCTGGGATTGAACCAGCGGCCTCTTCGATGTCAACGAAGCGTTCTCCCACTGAACTACGCCCGCACAAAAAATTGTATATAATATTTATTAACGATCAATACTAAATTGTCTAGTTAAAAAATTTGTCGAATTGAAGAAAAATGCAGTAAAATAGAAAATCAAGATTCTACTTTTTCAAGGGATTTATTATGAAAAAAATTATGCTCTCATTGTCGTTGATCATACTTTCTTTAATTTCGGTTGTGGTTGTTTCATGTACGCCCAAGAATGCGACTTCCGCTCCAAACTTTATTTTTAAACCAGCTCCTAGCCAAGGAATTGTGGCCAAGTTAGGAGATAAAGAAGTTACGGAGGAGGAGTTAGTAAAGGGAATTGAGAGTGATATTTACGATGCCCAGATGCGTGTTTATGAAATTAAGAAAAATAAATTACGTGCCATGCTTTTGGAGAAATTAATGATGGAGGATCCGTCCAAAGGTAATTTGAGTAATGATGAGTTTTTAGAGAAAGTTATCAGCAAAGGGAAAATGCCAACTAATGAGGATATAGATAAATTTGTTAAGGAGAAGAATATACCGCGAGAGCAAGATACTCCTCAGCTGAGGGAAAGAATTAAGGCATTTTTGGCAGAGGATATTAAGTTGAAGGCCGTTGAAGAATGGATGGGGGACAAGACAAAGGGTAAATCTTTGGAGATTTACTTTGATAGGCCAGAGCGTCCTGTCTTTGCAGTAAATATTGAAAATGGCGTTTTCTATGGGCCGGGAAATGCAAAAGTTACTTTGGTGGAATTTTCTGATTTTCAGTGCCCTCATTGTTCAAAGGCAGCACTTACTATAAATGAATTGAAAAAGAAGTATAAAAATAAATTGCGAGTGGTTTTTAAAACATTTCCTCTGCCTTTTCATTCGGATGCCAAGCTTGCTTCGGAATACGTCCTTTGCGCCAATGAGCAGTCTGGTGATCTTTTTTGGAAGCTTTATTATTCTTTTTTTGAAAATCAAAACGATTTGAGTGAGCAAAATCTAAGAAAATTATCCAAAATTGCTGGTGTTAATTTCCCAAAATTGGAAGAGTGTTTGTCCTCTGATCGTCAACTAAAAAGTATTGAGCAGTCTTTAGATGATGGAGAGAAGGCAGGGGTCAAATCTACACCGACTTTTTTTATTAACGGTAAATTAGTCAGTGGTGCGCTGCCAACTGCCCAATTCATAGAAATTATTGATGAAGAATTGGCCAAGTAATTAAGTTGGGATAAAAAAGAAAACGAGCATAACAGTCAACATCATGCCCCCGTGGAATAAAATTCCGAGGGGCATTTCTTTTTGTTTTTTTGGTATAATGTAGAGAGTATAGTTTACCTCTAATCTAGGATGGATTATGGAAATAGGTGATTATAATAAACAGCTTTCTTCAGCACGTGATGATTTTCGTCAAAAAACGAATGATTTGCGCAAGGTTCATCAGCAGGAGTTGGCCGATTTAGATGATTTGCATGAGTCGGTAGAAAAGAAACAGGCGCAAACCTATTACGATCAACGGGAAAATTTACAAGAAAATATTGCAGACCTTTCACAAGAATATGGGAGAGAGACGGCCGAAGCAATAGAGGTCAGAAAAAGAGATTATGTTAATTCACTCAACAATGAAAAAGAGGAATTTAATCGGCAAAATTTAGATACGCGCAAAAAATTAAGCGATGAATTAACTACAGTAAAAGATTCCTACGAAAAAAATTATCGAACCAAAGAGCGCGAATATCAAAAATCTTTGAATCGTAATGAGACACAGAAAGAAGAGATTTTGGCAAAGCGCATGCAACAGTCTGATCAAGAATTTAAAGAAGTAGAAAATTTTGCTAATAAATCCATTCAAAAGGTTAGAGATGATGTTCGAGAACGAGACCGAGATCTAACGAAATTGTACGAGGGAAGAATTTCCGATGTGTTAAATAATTCGGCAAATCAACTTAGTGATTATAAAAATAAAAAAGATGATCAGATTAATAATTTACGGCAAAATTATGATATTGCCACCAAGGGATTGGCCAATAGACAAAGCGATGTTGTTAAAACAATTCGCAAAGATCATATGAACGAAAATCAAAATACAGTTAGTGAATTTATTGATAAAGGGAAAGAGGCGCAAGAGCGAAGTGCCAAGACAATGGCCCAACAGAATTTGGAACATGCAGATAGAATGCGCGAATCAGACGATAAGTTTAATCGAGAAATGGGGTCCATGAGAAAGCTAAATGAGAGCTTGGATAATGCTAAAAAAGTCTCTCTTAAGGCCGCCGAAGATCGTACGGATCGAGTAAAAGATGCCTATGAAACAAGGTTGAATAAGTTTAAAGGAGAGATGGAAAACGCTCGCTATCAACATCAGGTGGAACGTAATCAAAATTCTACCGAGATGCAGGATGCTAAGCGTGCATGGTCTGAAAATAGTGCTCAGAAAATTGCCTCACAAAAAATGGATAATTTTCGCGATATGGATCATGTATTAAAAAAATCTGCCAAGGAAAAAGAAGAGATTGATCAAAAATATAAAAAAAATACCAATAATATTCAGGCCGATCATGAGAGGCAGCTTTTCGCTGACAGGGCCGTGTTTAAAAGGATGATTGATAATCAAAAATTGGATTTTACTACTACCATTAAAGAGTTGAATGATCGGCATGAAGCAGCACTAAAAGATATGCAAGAGGGACTGTTGTCAGAAAAGACAAGTTTCTATAAAAATATGCAGATGGAAATGTACAATGATCGAGAAAATTTAAAAGATGAGTTAAAGAAAGTGTATGGAGCACGGATCGCTGGATATGAACAGAAAGTTGAGCAACTGTTAAAAGATAATAAAAAATTGGAGGAGCAGTATCAAGGCAAGCTAGATAGTTTAGCAGAAAAAACCTACAAAGAATTAGAGGCGCGTAGCGCAATGGAAGGTGATCGAAGGGTAGAGGATTTACGAGAGACAAAGCGCGCCTTACTGGATAAAGTGCAAGAGAATGCCCAAAAAGAGGCCGCGATGAAAGATGCTTTTGATCTGGAAATGGCCCGGGCAAAGAATGTTAGCGAGAAACAGCAAGCGCAAATTGTAAATGAGTATGAAGACAAACTTTCTTTTACTGAAAATGAATATAAAAAGGAACTAGAGCAGCTTATTCGCACAAGTCGTCACGAATATGATCGGATGTCTAAGAGCTATGAGCATATGATTGAATCAATGAAACAACAGTATGAAGTAAAATTAGAAAAGATGCGTTTGACAATGGATCAAGAAAAAGATTTAAATTCAAGACGTGCATAGTAGCAATTTAGATCAACCTATTAATTCCGATTCCGATTCTAATTCCGATTTTAATTTAAGTTTAAATTTTGGCATTTTTGATTTTGCTTATGTTGAGACAACTTCCATTTCATTAGATAGTAAACGACGTTATAAAAAATGGCTGACAGATGGATGCAATGGGCCTTTAAAATATATGTTGGCCCAAGATGATGGCCGGCGGGAAGATTTAAAAAATTATTGGGGGCGTTGCGAATCTGCCCTGGTTTTTTTGTTTCCTTATAAACATCAGCTTTTGTCCCAAAAACGTATTCCTATTGCAGATTTTGTTTTTTTTTCCGGAGAGCGAGACTATCATCTTGCTATTAGAGATAATTTGCAGAATTGGATTTCGCATTCCGAGTTTGCTGCAAAATACAAAATTTTTACGGACACAAGTATCGATTATAAGATTGTGGTTGATAGTGCGCCTGTTTTGGAGCGTGACTTGGCCTATCGTGCTGGCCTCGGTTGGTTTGGTAAAAATTCAATGCTTATTAACCCAGAACTAGGGAGTTATTTTTTAATTGGAACAATTCTTCTTTCTGCGAAGCTGAATTTACCCAAAAGAGATGTACAACAATCACGATGCGGTGATTGCTCGGAATGTTTAAAGCGTTGTCCAACGCAAGCAATTACTTCGAATGGAGAGGTTGATGCTAGAAGATGTGTTAGTTGCTACACGACGGAGGTTTTTAAAAATATTCCTCATTCGTTGGGGCAATTCCCGGGTGATTATTTTTTTGGCTGTGACAGTTGTCAACTGGCCTGTCCTTGGAATAGACAAGTTCCTTCACAAGAGTTGAAATTGTCCCCTAGTACCCCAATAGAGATATTTTTATCTTCGGATACTCAACATATTATGGATGTTATTACTACTCTTGGTAGTCGTGAGTATCGACGGAAATATGGCCAAACACCTTTTGAGCGTATTGGCAGAACAGGTATGCTTAAAAATCTCAGGAATTGGATTGGCCGTGCTGGTGATGGCCTGGATTTGCTATAAAAAAAATATACATTTAATTTGACTCTTTTAAAACAAAGCATTATTTTTATCCCTGTTAATTAAATAGAGATTTGATAGTTAATGCCCACTTAGCTCAGTCGGTAGAGCAAGGGACTGAAAATCCCTGTGTCCGTGGTTCGATTCCGCGAGTGGGCACCAATTTTTTCTAGAATTTTTCAAAACAGAGTAAAATAAAAACCACAGTGACCCCCTAATAATGGTTCCTTTTTCGTTTTATTCGCTAAAGAATGCCTGCCCATACGATATTCCACCATCATTAATAGGAATTTTTTCATTAAAATAGTAATTAATTTTCATTGTCTCAATTTTATTTTGGAGTAGTTCACAAAGAAGCCTATTTTGAAAACATCCGCCAGAAAAGACAACGGCCTGGTGATTTGTACTATTAATGATCTCTACAATTGTATCAACGACCCAGAGGTGAAATTTTATAGCTATTTCATTCTTAGCAACTTCACTTTCTAGATCTTGTAAAATTTCAGCAATTAGGATGTGATGCTTGATTATCATATTTTCGATTGTCGGAGTGTACCGCGCTGTGGGGAGATTATTGTCGTAATCTTTTGTATAATTTTCGGCCAATTGTTGTAGTAAAATGGCCGCCTGTCCTTCGTATTCGGCATATTGGGTAAGGCCAAGAATGGCCGCAACGCCATCAAAGAGTCGGCCAAGTGAGGATGTTTGGTGAGTATTGACTTTATTTTTTGCTAAATTCTTTAAAAGAGAAACTCTATCAGCAGAGATATTGTTCAGAGAGTAGTGATGTTGGGCCGTAAGTGCAACTGCCAGTCGATCAATTTCGGAAGTGGCCTTATCTCCACCGATTAAATCAAAATATTCAAGATGAGCTATTCGCTTAAATTTTTGTCTGACATGGCCGATCAATAAAAATTCAAATCCCCAGATTTTGCCATCACTGCCAAGGCCCGTGCCATCAGCAATTATACCTAAAATATTAGTACATTTAAGATTATGTTCACCAACTACGCTTAACATATGGGCATGATGATGAAACACTTGGTGGTAATTGGCATTGAAATTTTCATATCCTGGATGCGCGTCACAGATGGTATGTTCCGGATGAATATCCAGAAGATTCTCTAGGTTGTCGATCTCTTTTTGTTGAAATTGGTAATTGCGATAATCTATCAGATCTCCAATATGTTGAGAAAGATAGATGCGGCCGTTTTTGGTTAGAGCAAAGCTATTTTTTAAATTAGCACCCAGTGCCTTAGTATTAACGCTGCAGGTGCAAGGGAAAGAGGAGGGAACCATACCACGAGAAAATCGAATAACTTGTCTTTTTCCGTTGGGGAATTGCCAAATAGAATCATCGCAGCGATGTAGGATTGGGCGGTTGTGAGAGAGAGCAGCTTCAATGATTTTGTCATCAATCAACTTCAAAATTTCTTCATCAGAAATAGCAATTGGCTCATCGGCCTTATTGGCGGAGGTCATTACTAAAAAATCAAAGTGTTTCATTAGTAGGTGATGTAATGGAGTATAAGGGAGCATGATGCCAAGATAGTTGTTGTCTGGACTTATGTGATTGAAATGGCCTGTTTTCTTTTTCAATAGGACAATGGGAGCAACTTCTGATTGCAGTGCATTTTCCTCATTTGTACTTACCTGGCAAATCTCTTTTATTGCCGCCATATTTTTGGCCATCATTGCGAAGGCGCGATTCGGTCGGCGCTTGGCCAGGCGTAATTTTTTCACGGCCGCTTGGGAGGTGGCATCACAGGCAATGTTAAATCCACCGATTCCTTTGATTGCTATTAGTGAGTTTTGCTGGATCTTTGTTACAATTGCTTCCAGCGGAGAAGGGCCATCGTTGATACCCAAGGTATGTAAGGAGGGCCCGCAGTTGGGACAACAATTTGGTTGGGCATGAAAGCGTCTATCTAGAGGATTTTTGTATTCTGCATCGCAAGCATCACACATGGCGAAGGCCTTCATAGAGGTAAGTTTTCTATCGTAAGGGCGGCCTTGAATAATTGAATAGCGTGGCCCACAATTGGTGCAGTTTGTGAAAGGATAGGCATATCGGCGATTAGTTGGATCTAAAATATCGGTAAGGCATTCAGCGCAGGTTGCTAAATCTGGCGAAATCTCTACCTCCTTAGGGCCATCTCCGCTGCTGATGATTATGGAAAATTCCATTTCATTTTTTAGAGGAATTTCAAAGTTAGCAAAGGAGTCGATTCTTGATTGTTTCGGTGGGCAATTGCGCAAGTCAGAAATAAAATTTTGAATATTATCAATTGAACCCTCCACCTCAATTTGTACCCCTATGTTGTTGTTATTAACTTGTCCGGACAAGTTATATTTTTTTGCTAGCCGATAAACGTGAGGGCGAAAACCTACTCCTTGTACAACGCCCGTAATGGTGATAGATAGTCGTTTAATAATTAGGACCTCCAAGTTATATACATACGAAGCATAAAATAATATTTTTGCGCCCTTTTTTTATGCTTTAAAAAAACGGATTTTTACAATATAACCAGATAATATGCAAAAAGAGAAGAAAGAGAAAAAGGAGAAAAAAAGCAAGATTATTTCTAAGGCCACGCCGTCTTTGGTTGTGGAGGTGTTGCCTGCTGAATATCCGCTCGCCCTAATTCCTTCCGAGAGTTCCGGCAAAGAAGTAACTATATATAGAGATCTGGAAAATCCTGATACCTTAGAGCTTCCTAAGGGGCGGCCAACTAAAGAACGAGGGGATCCACTTACTCAATACATTAAAGAGATTAATCGTTATGAACTACTATCCATTGAGCAGGAACAGGCGCTAACCCATGCGTTAGCGGAGACTGGTGATATTGAAATTGCTAAAAAATTAGTGGTGGCCAATTTGCGCTTAGTTGTGAAGATTGCAATGGAGTATCGTTCGGCCTATAAAAATGTGATGGATCTTATTCAGGAAGGAAATATTGGGTTAATGCGTGCTGTTTCCAAATATGATCCAACCAAAGGGGCCAAGCTCTCTTATTATGCGAGTTGGTGGATTCGCTCATATATTTTAAAGTATATTTTGGATAATTTTCGTCTAGTAAAAATATCCACTACCAATGAACAAAAGAAGCTTTTTTATAATTTACTAAGAGAGAAGCAACGATTGGAAGGAATGGGTATTTCTCCCACTACTAAACTTATTTCTGACAATCTAGGGGTTTCCGAAAAGTCAGTCACTGTTATGGATGAGCGACTGGGATCTACCGGAGGAGAGATCAGTTTGGATCGGCCCATTTTGAGTGATGGTGAGGCCACTGATATGCAGGTTATGGATACCATTGCTTCTTCCGAAATTGGGCCAGATGAGCAATTAGAGCAGGCCCAAAGTCTTGAAATTTTAAAAAAACATCTCAAGGATTTTGTTATTACCCTTAAACCGCGTGATCGCGAGATTTTTGAAAAAAGGCTATTGGCGGAAGTTCCGGAATCATTACAGGCCATCGCCAATGAATATGGAGTTTCGCGGGAGCGTATTCGCCAGGTAGAGGAGCGGTTGATAAATAACTTAAAGGTTTACATGTCAGAGTTTATTCGTTAGAGTGCCCTTCTTGACTTTGTCAATATTATTAACCGTTACCACTTACTAGGTTTCAAATTGATCGCTAATCTATTTGCTACTTGGTTTTTCGGAGGATTGAAAGATGATTACAAAAGAAGAAAAATTAGCACTAGTTAAAAAGTTCGGAAGAAATGAGAAAGACACTGGCGCAGCAGCAGTACAAATTGCCTTTCTTACCAAAAGAATTAACGATCTTCGTCCACATTTTGAAAAACATGAGCACGACTATCACTCCAATCGTGGCCTTTTACAGATGATTGGAAAAAGAAAGGCCCATCTGAAATATTTGCAAGACACTGATCCTGCACAATACGCCAAAGTTATTAAAGAATTAGATTTGAGAAAGTAAGCAACAAGAGTTTTGTATAAGAATCCTAATAGAAAAGAGTTCTATCGCGAGTTTGCAAATTGTCTGCAAACTCGCTTCGTTTATTTAAATCAGACAAGAGATATCAAAGAAAAAGGAAAGAGAGGAAAAAACTATGAATGAGAACAAAAGAGAGTACAAAGTAGAATTTGGGGGCAAAGAAGTAATTATCGAAACTGGCCGTTTGGCAAAGCAGGCCGATGGGTCTGTTTTGGTAACATCGGGAGGCACTCAGGTTCTGGTTGCAGTGTGCTCTGCACATACTGTTAAAGATGGACAGGATTTTTTTCCGTTAACAGTAGATTATATTGAAAAGTTTTATGCTGCTGGAAAATTTTTGGGTGGATTTTTAAAACGGGAAGGTAAGCCGACGGCCAAAGAAACACTGGCCGCCAGATTAATTGATCGTCCGATTCGTCCAATGTTTCCTAAAGGCTATATGAATGAGACATCAGTTACGGCCACCGTTTTATCCTATGCCCCGGCCGGTGGTGATCCAGAAGTTTTGGCGGGACTAGGAACTTTTGCTGCTTTGGCAATTTCGGATGTTCCATTTGACGGACATTTGGGTAGTTGTAAGGTGGGAAGAATTAATGGCCAGCTAGTGTTAAATCCAAATGCTGATCAGTGGGAGACTTCTGATTTGGAAGTGGCGATAGCAGGATCGCGAGATGCTATTTTAATGGTAGAAGGAGAGTCGCATGAGATCTCTGAACAGGAGATGTTGGAGGCGATAAAATTTGGCCATGATCATATTAAGAAATTTTGTGATGTGCTAGCGAAGATGGAAAAAGAGGTTGGTCGTCCTAAACGTAAATATGAATCAACCACCCCTAACAAAAAGATGATGGAAAAGGTTACGGAGTCTTTTACTGGAAAGGCGCGAGCAGTTCTTAGTATAAATGAAAAATTGCAACGGCAGGCCGGGGTACGTGGCCTGGAGTCTGAGTTGGCCAATGATATGAAACAAAATTTTGCGGCCTATGGCCTAAGTGAGGATAGTGCCTTTGCAAAAATTGCGATAGGGGCGGTGGATGAACTGCTTTATCACATGATGAGATCAGATATTTTAAATAGTAATCGACGTATTGGTGGAAGAGCATTGGATGTTGTGCGGCCCATTGAGACAGAAACAGATATTTTGAGTGGCCCACATGGCTCTGCGCTTTTTACTCGCGGTGAAACGCAAGTTATGGGAGTAGTAACCATTGGTGGATCCAAAGGTGAGCAGATGACTGACGGTATTGCAGGAATTGGTTATGACCGCTTTTATTTGCACTACAATTTTCCCTCTTTTTCGGTGGGAGAGGCGCGAGGTAAATTTAGTGTTAGTCGCAGAGAATTAGGCCATGGAAACTTGGCGGAGCGAGCGCTCAAGGCGGTGTTTCCCAGCGCTGATGATTTTGGCTATACTGTGCGTTTGGTTTGTGAAGTATTAGAATCCAACGGTTCTTCTTCGATGGGATCAGTATGTTCTGGTTCCATGGCCTTGATGGATGCTGGAGTTCCTATGAAATCTCCAGTGGCCGGGGTTGCCATGGGACTCATTAAGGATGGCAATAATTTTAAGATTTTGACAGATATTTTAGGTGATGAAGATCATCTAGGAGATATGGATTTTAAAGTGGCCGGGACAGAGAAGGGAATTACGGCCATTCAGATGGATATAAAAATTACCGGAATTACCGAAGAGATCATCGTTAAGGCCTTAGATCAAGCTAAAAAAGGGAGATTTCATATTTTAGGCGAGATGAGCAAGACGATTAATGTTCATCGCCGAGAGTTGAAGGATGGAGTTCCACGCATGTCCACTTTCAAAATCCAGCCAGATCAGATTGGCGCTCTCATTGGCCCAGGTGGAAAAGTAATCAAGGCCATTCAAGAGCAATTTGATGTCACTATTGAGTGTGGCGAAGATGGAACGATTAAGGTTATTGGAGTGGATAAAGGCAATCTTGAAAACTGTGTAGGCCATTGCAACTTGCTATTAAATGGGCCAGAGATTGGTTCTGTTTATATCGGGAAAGTCGTTACTATAAAAGAGTATGGTGCTTTTGTTGATATTGCTCCTGGCGTGTCTGGCCTAGTTCATGTTTCGGAAATTTCCAACGAGCGTGTACAAGATGTAAATGATTATTTGGCGGTGGGAGATGAAATTGAAATCAAAGTAGTAGAAATCGACAAGTTGGGCAGGATAAAACTTTCTGCTAAAGAGGCCAAACCAGTTATTAAAAAGCATAAGTAATTGGGCCCAAAACTAGGTAAACAGTAGAGATATGCAATTAGTTCCCATAAAAGTTAAAAAGCTGGAAAGTTTTTCGAATGATTTATCTGTGCCGACCTATACGACTGAAGAGGCGGCCGGTGCAGATATTAGATGTTGTCTCTCGCCTGGTGCAGAAATGCGAATTGCTCCAGGCGAGAGAGTCTTAGTACCTACAGGACTAAGTTTTGAAATTCCTCCGGGATATGAAATTCAGGTGCGGCCTCGCTCGGGACTCTCTTTTAAAACAGGACTTATGATTCTAAATGCTCCCGGCACTATTGATTCTGACTACCGAGGAGAGATAAAAATTATTATGGGTAATCTTGGGCCGGTGACAGAGATAATAAAGCATGGTGATCGAATTGCGCAGTTGGTAGTTGCCCCACTGCTTCAGGCGCATTTTATTGATGTTTATTCTGCCGAACTTTCCTCAACCAAGCGAGGTGAGGGAGGGTTTGGCTCTACAGGGGTATGTTAAGTGGCACAGGCAAAATCTAGAGTAAAATATAACAAAGTTTCTGATCGTTCGATGGCCTATGCGCAAGTGGAGCAAAAAATCACAAGCGATTATCTTAGGCAATTTCAAATCAGGGTGGAAATAGAACACCAAAAAGATAAGGTAATTAGTGCTAAGGGAATGGGGGTGGTACTGGCCATTAACTTCCTTGAAGATGCGGTAGAAATTTTATTGGAACTACCTTTTATCTACAGTGCTTTTAAAAATAAAATTTTATCAAAAATTGAAGAAGAACTAAAAAGTGTATTATAATCATAAGAATGCGGCCAATCACACTTCTTTCTATTTCTTTTTTCTCTTTGTTTATTTCTTCTAAATTATTGGCGCAAGAAATAATAACAACTATGGACATTGATTGGTTTGATCTAGTGGTCGGACTGACTGGCGGTATCTCCATCTTTTTATACGGTATGGATAAAATGAGCACCGGCCTTAAACAGGTGGCCGGAAGCAGTTTGCGTCGAGTGCTTACGATGCTTACTCAAAATAGAGTTGTGGGAATGTTTGTTGGACTTTTTATTACTATGATCATTCAATCCAGCACTGCTTCTACTGTAATGCTAGTTAGTTTTGTGCAGGCCGGGCTTTTACAATTTTCACAGACGCTAGGAGTTTTACTGGGAACAGGAATTGGAACAACTGTTACGGCCCAACTTATTGCATTCAAGCTAACAGATTATGCCCTTTTTGTTGTCTCTGTGGGGTTTTTGTTAAAAGTTTTCATCAAAAGCGATAGAGTAAAAAATATATCCACGGCCATTTTGGGTTTTGGGCTACTTTTTTTTGGTATGCGCATTATGATTGATTCCATGGGGCCGGTGCGTACCTATACTCCCTTCATTGAAACGATGAAAAATTTAGAAAATCCGCTAGTGGGAATTCTTTTTGGGATGATGTTTACGGCCCTAATTCATAGTAGTGGGGCCTTTTTAGGATTAGTGGTAGTGCTAGCGCAGCAAGATATTATTACTGTTACTGCGGGAATTCCCCTGATGATTGGGACTAATATAGGTACCTGCATAACGGCCGTAATGGCCAGTATTGGAACTAAGCGCGAGGCCGTAAGAGTGGCCATCGCGCATGTGGGTTTTAAGGTGGTGGGGGCGTTGCTGGTGGTATGGTGGATTCCCGGTTTCACCAAACTAGTGCATAGTTTGAATTATTTTTACGATTTCTCTAATGCTAGACAGATTGCTAACGCACATACTGTGTATAATGTCGGTCTAACGCTATTTTTTTTACCCTTTACTAAATATGTGGAGCGTCTAATTAATTGGGCCTATCCAGAAAAAAAGACGATCTCTTCGGATCTTTCTCAGACACTCACTCCCATAATCAAACACCTTGATTACGGAGTGGTTAATAATCCAGAGATGTCAATTGGCCTTGCTCGTTCTGAAATTCATAATATGATAAAGTTGGTGGAAAAAATGGTGGAGTTTGTTATTGCCCCATTTTTAAACTCAACACCACAGTTTGACAAAAAATATCCTACGCTATCGGTTGTAGAGGGAATTCATGTCAGAGAAAACAAGGTTGATTTTATCGAAGAAAATGTTCGCAAGTATTTGCTAAAAGTTTCTCAGCAGGAGCTTTCAGATCGTCAAATCGCAGAAGTTTTTGGCCTGATCTCTATTATGAGTGATCTAGAGGCCATAGGGGATATTGTAGAAAAAAATATGCTGCCGCTGATTGTAAAAAAAGAATCGCTAGGTCGGGAGTTTTCTTCCGAAGGCAAAGAAGAGCTTAAGCTTTTCCATCTAAAGGTATGCAAACAGATTAGTCGTATTAAATTTGCTTTTCACGATCATGATTTAAGCAAGGCCCAACGGGGTGTTCAAAAGATGGAACGCTATATGGATCTAGAAGAAGAGTTTCGTATGAAACATATGATTCGCTTGCGTCAGGCCCGTCCAGAGACTATCGAAACGCATGAGATTCATATGGATATTATGGATAAATTAAAGCAGATCAACGTATATACCGGTGAGATTGCTAAAATTATCTATCAAATGACGGCCGTTGAAACGGGTGAGAAAATCCAAGGATAGTGATAAAGAAGGCCATCTTGTCCCCATTTATATTTTTCTGGTGTCATATTATCTCCATTTCTTTTTTTCAAAAAATTCACAACTAACTGTTATTGCGATTGGATCGTCATAAAGCGTGGGCCTATTAAGAGTAAAAAAATTGGCCGTGCAATTGCAATAGTCGCTGCGTTCGCGAAAACTTGCTAACCAACAAAAGGAGAAAATTTATGAAAAAAGGCCTATCACTTGCACTAGGTGCTTTAATGCTTACTTCTACTGCCATGGCCCACCACATGACAGAGTATCGTTGCCATACTCGTCAAACCTATTATGGATATGAGCGCCAATGTCGTACTGTAACTGTTAGTCATCATCACGGTCACGATGGCGACATTATAATTGGGGCGATAGCTGGTGGGATTATTGGAGCGGCCATTGGATCTTCTTGTGCTCCAGAAGTAGTTAATGGAAACGTAGCGGCCACCGATCGCTTGCTTGGCACTCTGATAACTTCTCCAGAATTTGCCGAGCAGAAAGAATTTAATGATAAAGTTGCTAGTATTATCAACGAGCGCAGTGTTGAAAAGAAAATGAACGAATATTTTGCGCTAGTTGATGTAAAAACAACTGAAGATATGGCCAGCTTTATTGGAGCGCGTGATGAAGATATGCGAAAGTATGCAGATAATTTGCAGAAAAATGCGCAAATTAATCCAGATTTATCTTTGAAGGTAGTAGAAAAATTATCTAGCGAGCTTCGTGGTTCCTTAAGATAAGAAGTTTTATAATTTAAAATAGAATAAAAAAGGCCCGCTTCTAGTGGGCCTTTTTTGTCCCCAGATAAATATTACAAGCCGCTAGCAAAATACTTTTGCGCGGCGTCATTTGGTGATATATTGAGGAGTTAGATAAATTTTTTCAGGAGTGTTTAGTGCTTCCATATATAACTCTTCCTAACACTTTTTTTGAAGTGCACACCGCAACCCAGCTGGCATTGTTAGCATTTTTGATCACCTTGTTATATTTTATTCGTCGTTTTCATAAAGAGATTCCGCTATATAAAATTTTAGTGCTAGTAGTTGGTGCCTCTTGGGTGGCACATTATGGTGCTAGATTTTTTTATCTTTTTTTTGAGGCAGGCCAAGAGAGTGTCGGAGTTGCAGAGTTAACTCGCTTTGATGGGATGACATTCTATGGTTCTCTGGCCGCTGGTGCGCTCTTTGTTTTGTTCTTTAATAAATTTTTTATTAAAGATAGCAGCGTTCGTTTGGCCATCTGGGATAGTTCGGCGCTGGCACTGAGTTATTCCTACGGATTAATGCGGATAGGATGCTTTGCTAATGGTTGTTGTTGGGGAAAAATTAGTGGACTACCTTGGGCAGTTCGTTACTTTGATCCGCGCTCTGTTATGCCGGCCCTAGGCATTCCGGTTCATCCAGTTCAGCTTTATGATTCATTCTTGGGATTTTTGTTATTTTTTATTCTTCTAATGTTGCGAAAAAAATTGGCCGGACAGCTTATTTTTATATGGGGACTGCTGTATCCCGTTGGACGTTTTATAACAGAATTTTACAGAGGTGATACTTTTCGCGGGGAGGATATTTTTATGTCGATGTCAACTAGTCAGCTTATTTCTTTGGGCATTTTTTTATTTAGCGCAGGGGCCCTTGGGCGAAGCTATATAAAAAAGAATGTAAAAGGAGTATTGGCCTTATTTTCTTTGCTGTTGCTGGTCGGTTGTCTGCCTTCGCCTCCTGATTATCGTTATGTTTCAAAGTTTAAAATTCTCTCAGAAGAGGGAATTTTTTTATATGATATGAATAATAAACTTATTGTTGATGAAGGAGAGTTGGTTGATACAAATCCCAATAGAAATCTTATTTTTGTGGCCATTGATGATAGCGTCGCCCCTCAGTTTCAGCCACAGATAAATAAGCTCTATAAAAAAAACGGGCAGGAGGCCGGGCCGCGGGCCGAGGATATCGCCTGGTGGCAGCTTTCCAAGAAGATAAAGACTGTATATGACAAAGTAATTTATATCACCTTTGATAATTTTAATCGAGATAGCTTGAAAGAAGCAATTGTACAGGCCGAGAGACTGGGCAAACCATACGACCTTTATTTGTTAACGCATGGGATTCCAAATCATATTAAAGCGTCAGCAGGAGAAGAGTTTATCTCATACAAAGATATCGCTAAACTTTCAGGAGTGGCCACTCAGCTTCGTTTTGTATACATGCAGGGCTGTTTTAGTGAATCTTTGGCCGGTGATTGGCATAAGTTAGGGGCCCAAGATGTTTTGGCCTATGAAGGGTGGAATAGAAATTTTTTCTATCTGGATTTTTTTATCACACAATATCGTATGGCCGGAAATCATAATGTGGGATTGGCCTATAAAAAAACCGAGGAATTAATTTTTGAGAAAATGAAAAATAGCGCACTTTACTCGATGATTTTTAAGATGATGGGGATTGGCATTGATGATTATTTTGCAATGTCGGCACCACCGATTTATACGAGTATTGGGCGAAAATAGTATTATCTGTAAATTAGATTGTTTTATTATAATTAATACATTTTACAGATATATACAGCGGGTGTAGTTAATAAAAGGAGTCCACCAAGGGAGGTTTTATATGGCCAGATTATTCTTGGCACTAGTTTGCATAATTTTCTTTTCTAGCATTGTTTACGCTAGTGATTATCGTGATATTTTGGCCAGCGCGGAAAAGGGCCAGCTGCTGCAAGAGATTGATAATATCTGTGGGGATACTTGGTGTGAAGGGGATTTTGATTATGAATTTTATTCTATAAATTGCGTGAGAAGCGAAGGGATTTGCTACTTCGACTTTGCCTATTTGTGGAGAGTTTATGATGGAAGTAGCGTAGAGGGCAAAGTTACTAAGCTACCGAAGCGTTGTGTTCTAAACGGCTTTTTTTCCAAAAATGATTTAATTAAATTAGAAAATATCGGGGGCTCACAATATCTAACCTATACTGATAAGGTGTATGAGGCAATTTCTGGTTGCATAGATAGTTTTATTGATGAGGCCTACACCAAGCTGGATCTGTAGGTTTAATACCCGCCAAAACAGATCGGGAATAAAACAGTCTATCTATTTTTATTAATGCATTTTTAATAAATGTATATCATAATCGTTTGTATAAAAAACGTCGTAGAATTCCCACGTAGTTTTAAGGCATGGAATAGTTATTCATTTGTAACGGAGATTATATGTACGAACTATTAGAGGTAGAGAGCAGAGGCAATGGTAATGGAGTGAATCTCAATAAAATGAGAAAAGATGGGTATGTTCCAGGTGTTGTTTTTGGTAAGGAGATGGATTCACTGGCCATAAAAATATCAGAGATGAAGCTGTTAAAACAGCTTTCTCATAAAGCTAAAATCATAGAATTGATGGTTGATGGGAAAAACAAATTACTCGTAAATATTGAGAGTATTCAAAAACATGCCGTCAGCGGAAAAATTTTGCATGTATCTTTTTTAAAAATCAATGCGGATAAAAAAACAACTGTAACAGTGCCAATTGTTTTGACTGGCCACTCACACGGTGTCACGGCCACAGGAACAGTTTCCCAGGCGTTTGAAACGCTTACAATCAGTGGCCTACCCAAAGATCTTCCGGATTCTATTGCAATAGATGTTAGTCATTTGCAGCTGCACGCCAAGATTCATATGAGTGAAATTAAGTTGCCGACAGGGGTTAGCTTGGCAGACAAGCACGACCATGAGACGGTGGTTATAAGTATTCACGCTACGAAAGAGGCAGAGGAAGAACCTGTCGCTAAAACTGTTACTGAAGGCGGAGAGGATAAAACTGAAGGTGCTGCCGAAGCAGCTCCTGCTGCTAAAAAGGCCGAAAAATCTGCCGAGGCCTAGTTTAAATTGGTGCTGACTGCTTAATTTTTATTCGCTGAGTTTTTGACCAGCTAGATGATTCTCTCCCTCTAATCGCTTTAACTCGCCAATATATTTCTTGATTCATCCATTTAGTTGGAGGGAATGAGTATTTATTTTGCCGCATAGAGTTTTGGATAATTAAATCATTAAATTTGGCATCAGAGGCAATTTCGATAATATAATTTTGTGCACCAGCAATCTCTTCCCAATCTAATTCTATGGGCCTGATTGGTTGTCCTTCAGGATAAATAAATTCATTACCTTTCTCAATTCCATCTAGCTTTAGAGAGCTGGTGATCATTAGGCCATCAGTTGCGGAATCAAGTCGTTTCGGGGTTTGCAAATTATTACTGACTGCTGCATTCTTTGTTGGGGAGGATATCTTTGGAAAAGAGCGTGCGATAACAGTGGCGGTGGGAATGGCCGTCGCAGTAGGAAGAGGATCTGGAACAATAAAAGGTCGATCGATTTTTAACATAGCATGAAAACTTGGAAAGAGAAGGCGATCGTAGATAAGTAGTGTGGAGACAATAACTAAGGTACTTAGTGCGCCAACAATAATTTTCTGGTCATTTTTTTGGAGATTAAAAAATTGCATAAGCGGCAGGCCTGTTTGTTAATTAATTTTTTCCAAGATAAATTGACTAATATATTTTGTATTCAAATCTTCAAAAACTCTTTAAACTTATTCTAGTATGACAATCGCTAGGATAAGAATATCACTATGTCCTTAAAATATAAACATCTGGCATTAATTGCACTTGTTCCTTTGGTATCGCTTTTATTTTATACCTTTATCATCAAGAGTATGGCCGCTGCGGATAAGCGTGCATATGTGGTGGCATCTTCTATTCGTGCTGCAAAAGTAGTAGGGGCCGGAGTGAGAGATAGGTTGGAGGAGGTTGGGGAGTTTAATATACGGGCGATAAACGCCTATGCCAGTAGTGGTAATGTTTTTTCTCCAGTAGCAAAGTCTGTTTTTGACAGTAATAGTTTGTTTCTAGGAGTGGCAATTTATAAAAATAGTAGTAGTAAAATTGCGGAATATTTTGATGAGACTAAGGTTGCTCGAATAAAGAATAAGTTATTGGGAAATAGATCTGTTTTAGAGAGAGTTTCTCAAAATAAAATACCTCTTTTGGATTTAATAGATGAGGAGAGTGGTGTTTGGGGTTTTTATTTTCTCAATGGACGTTTAGGCGATGCGCTTTCTGTAATATTTTATCGAGATAGAGTTCTTGCTGAGCAATTTGCAGAAAGAGGGCCTTATCGCAATTATTTGCTAGAAAAAAATAGAGAATTAATTGTTGGACCTCGTGATATTGATTTTAGCAAGGAATCTTCTCTTTATCAGATATTGGCCAATAATTTTCAAAGTGGTGATTTAGAGTTCACTTCCCAAAAAGGAAGTGCCATGTTGGGAGGGTATTATAAACTTGCAGATAAAAATTATATTGTTCTAACAATTCAGGAGAGGAAATCAGCACTATTGATTGGGGATGTCATTTTTTCCAAAGGATTCTTGATGATAATATTTATTATCGCGTTATCTTTGGTAGTTGGTATTTTAGCATTAAGTAATCCGGTAATGATTTTATCAAAAATGGCATTTGCACTTGAAGATATGGCGCGAGGTAATTGGGGGACCCTTTTGAGTTTTAAATCTAATGATGAGTTAGGAAATTTAGTTTTGGCATTTAATGATCTCTCCAAGTCTGGCATGCAAAAATTGGTAGCAACCAAGGAAGACAATAAAAGGAAAGTGGCCCCACTTGTGCCTAAGGCCGTGGAAGATGTTATTGGGTTAGAGGAAATAAAAAAAGAAACAGTGAAAAAGGCCGTAGAGATTGTAAAGGATGAAGAAATTATTCCACCAACGCCTACGCAGATGGGACTGAGAAGGCCTACGGTGAAACTTGTTGCGAAGGAGCGCGACGAGGTTGTTTTGCTCTCTGGGCCGGAGGTAGTTCCGCGGTTACCAGAAGTGCATAAAAAGGAGAAGAAGAATTTTTGTATTAATCATTTATCTCATTATGATCAAATCGCACAAAAATTGGCAGGAGAGTTAAACAAAAAGATTGCCCCTCTAAAGTTTATAGGAGGGGAAGTGGAAATCAAAGATATTAGACATGAGAAGTTACTATCGCTTCTTTTGCACGCAATCCGTTTTTCTCTTTTTCATGGGATAGAAGATCCAGAAGATCGTCTATTGGCCCAAAAAGAGTTAGGGGGACATATTACGATTAAGGTCGATATCCGAGAAGAGGTCAAAAGTGGAGAGGAAAAAAAACGTTTTTTGGAGATTTCTGTTCGAGATGACGGAAAGGGTATTAGTGCCAAGAGTATTCGCAGTTTGATGGAAAAAATTGGATTAAAAAATATTATAAAAAATGAAAATGATGAGGAAGTTATCCAGCATATTTTTGATAATGGATTTTCTTCCAAGTCGGCCATTGTTGATGAACAGGGAAAAAAAGTGGGAATGAATGCTATTCGTAATATGGCCAACGAATTAGGCGGAGATGCCAAGATAATTTCCGCGGTAGGAAAAGGTTCAATGGTGGTTGTACGAGTTCCTTTAATGTAGTGTGAACATCGCGCACTAGTCTAGTAGCTCTTCAAGTTTTGGAACGAAAAATTTTTGCTTATCATCTTTTTCTTCTTTCATTAATGCCGGAGCACGGCCTGCCTGGGCATTATCTTCTTCTTTTATTTTGAAGGAGGTAATACTTTCCCCTTTCGCATCAAGAACTGGAATGAAGGTGAGATTTTGCTTATTAGGCAATTCTATTGCAATCATTGAAAGATCATCTGGATTGCTGCGGCCGTATTGTTCCATAAGCGTTTTAATAATTGCGCTAATATCTATGGCACCATCTTTTAAAGGCACGTCCTTTTCGCTATCTAGTTGTAAAACGATATTTCCTCCGCCACTGGCAATACTGGTTAGTGTTATTTTGCCAGGCCCGCTTTGGGGGGTATTGTCCACCGATCTGGCATCTTCACGAGATTGCTCTATCGCGTTTGGCCGAGAATTATTTGGTTGATTTTGATTTATGGTTGGAGGTGCATTTAATTGCTGGCCAGAGCTAAAGGATGAAGGAGATTTAGAGTTAAAGGGAGTCGCATATTGTTCAGAGGGATAATTTTTAAGATTATCGTCTCCGTCGGCCGTAAGGGGTTGGCGTAGTTTTCCATTTTCTTTTTTCAAGTCGGCGATCTGCTGTCTTAATTGTTCGATTAATTCTTTGTTGCCTTTATTGCCTTTTTCCACTTCGGCCTTAATTAACTCTTCCAGTTCGGTCGGAGATAGTTTCGAGAGATCTGTTTTTGCCACAGAAGTCTTAGGATTGTGTGGTGCAAAAGGACTTTTTTCTGCCTCTTTCGTGGCAGGATAGGCCGCTGCAACTTGTCCTGTGCCCTTGAAAGGAGTTGGAGGTAAATTTGCAGATGAAATAATTCCTGGTTCGTCGTCAATTGTTGAGACTAGAGAGTTAGGGCCGCTTGTATTAACAGGAAACATTGGCGGGTGAGAGTTGGCCGAACTATTGGGATTGTTTTCTCTCGCGGCCGTCTGTTTTGGCAAGAGCGATGTTGAGTTAGTAGAGAGGACTTCTTTTTCAGCTTCAGCAGTATTCGCATAGGCCGGAGAAGATGAGGAAGTTAAGTTACTTTTGTATTTACTGTTGTTAATGGGCCCAGAGGAGTAAATATGGCCGCTTTTGTATTCCCCGCGCATTACATCTTGTAAAAAAGAGCTATGCACATTGGATGTAAAAGAGTTGCTGATTGGCCGTTGCACCGTTTGGGTTTGACAATATAAAATGGCCGCACTTCCTTGGTATTTTTCATCGATAGGATTACTGATGAGGAAGTCGCCGTCTGTTTTTTTACTAATTGATTCCGCAAATTTGGTAATGCGTTGGCAACTGTTTTCGAGATAGCTTTTAATCTTTATTTCGTCGCAAGCAAAATCGACGTTTTTATTAAATTCCGCAAATCGTTCATTCATGATCGAAGTTAGAATCTCCTCGATAGCTGCCTTTTTATCGCTGGGAGATTGTCCCTTTTGTCTTATTCTTTCAGAAAAATCGTCATAAAAACTTTGGTAGTTTTTGTCATTGAATTTTTCATCCAAGAGATAACCACGGCGCAGAATCGGATTATTGATGGCCAAGTCTTTAAAAATGTTCTCAATTGTTGTGGGAATTTGTCGATCACTGGATTTACTTTTTGGATAGTTAGAAGCAAGTTCTTTTAGAGTCTTATATTTTGCTATAGTGTCAATATACGAAATTATAGCGGAGGTGAATTTTTCCAAAGCAGTATCAGTTGGATTTATAATTGGTTGCATTGTGAGATGTCCGAATATATTTCCTGTATCCACTTTCTTGCAGGCCTCGCTTTCAAGAGCAAGGCCAATTTTATCATTGCAAGATAGTTCTTGATCTGCGATGGGCGATGACTGTTTTATTTTAAAGGAGGTTGTTTGCAAAAAATAAACAATCGCATCGCGAGAGTTGTAATCGTTTTTAAAATCGAGTAGGGGGGCGTACGATAAGTCGGTAACTGCCTGGGTGTATTGGAAATCTTTTGGATTATTTAGTTTGTTGGCGCTTTTTAGACAGGAGCAGAGGGCCTCTGCACGATCTCGCTGCGCTTGCATTTTTTTTCCACGCTCATGGCCTGAAGTTTCAAAACCAAGCGCTCTAGCATATTCTTTGTGGATACTATCCCACTCTGCCCCTATTTTTTTAAGGCCACTATCTATTTCCAGTTTGGCACAGTCAGTTTTGTTTTGATTAGTGCTAACATTTAAATATGGGTAGATGCTTTCGTGGATTTGCATAATTTTATCGATAGGTAATGCGTCATTCCCCGGCCATGGGCATTCTGGTTGGGAATGTTCTGTTAGAGGCAGGCCGGTACTATTTTGCTTGGAGGTGTGTGATGAGATCATTGCATCTTCTAGTTGGGCAGACTCTGCAGCATTCAAATTGTGAATGAAGGCAATTGCGATAAAGAGGAGAACAAGAAGCACGGTGATTGAGAAAATTAAAATTTTTTGTTGACCTGAAATTTTTTGTGGTACGGCCTTAGCAATCAAATTTTTTTTCATAAATCCCTTCCGGTTATCTGTTCATAGTTTCAAAGCAATACTACTGTCTTGCGGGCGCGTTACATCAAAACAACATTAACAATATTTTAGACAATCCCCCTGCAGCTTCCTTATCGTCTATTTTTGTATAATCTTGATCATTGATGTTTTATATTTTGCTATTTAAGAGAACTGCTTGAAATTATGATGGTTTGATAAGATGAGCCTGGCCGGAAAAATGCCCATTTTTTTTGGCATTTTTGATTTACGGTGATTTATGGGGCACAAATACTTTTCTTGGAGTAGACGGCCATGTTGGTTTCAGGATCAAGATAGTCTGGTTGTTTGAGATCTAAGTAGTCTTGCAAGTGAACAAAAGGACTGTTGGAGTCATTTTGATTTTCCTCAATTGTCGCATAAGCAAGTTTGTATTTATTCATAACTTCGCAAAAGAGTTTGAAATTTTTTGCGTTTAAGGTTTCTTTTATAATTTGAGCGCGCGCCAGGGTGTCATATCCCAAGGAGAAAGGGAAATATGCCCATCCCATAAATATTTTTCTTCCGGCCAAAGAGGCAGGATGTTGGTTGTAATTACTATTGAAAATAGCATCAGAGGGGAGAGTGTTTTTTTTAAACCACTCTACTAGTTTGCGTTTTTGTAATCCCGGAATGTGATAAAAATGTTCATTTACGAGAGGAAAGATATCAATAATGCCTCCGGCAATGGAAAAAAGGCCCATGGCCAACAAGCTTGTTTGTGTAAATTTTAGTAGTAGGCGATGGCCAATTGTTTGCCCCGCAAGATTATATAGTCGAACTAGTGCATATGCTGCGGCCATGTTGAAAAAGATTAGCGAAAAATTAAAGAGTTTGTGGTTGGCGGACATTTCGCTGGCAAATTGAAAGGTATTGCCCAAGATAAAAAGTAAAATTGCCGGAACTAACAGAAGTTTTCCGCGCTTGGGCATCATGATAAAACCTGCAATTGCTAGCGGTGCAGGAAGGCCCAAGTTGCGCCACCAGAAGTTAATAAAGTTCATGATGGTTACCTTGCCTTCAATTAGATATCCAACATGCCAAGTGATGGCCGCACCAGTGGAGCTGCCGCCTTTTATCTGCCAGAGAATTCCCACAAGCGAGATAAGGCCGGCGGTAAAATAAAAAAGTCTTTTGCCCGGGGAAATGAGGAAAAAAAAAGCGAGTAAAATTGCAAAAAAAAGAAGTGATGGTTGGTGGAAGATAGGGAAGATAGAGATGATTATTCCAATGATCAGCCCTTGAATTATGGCCCTCTTTTGGCTTAGTATTTTGGAGGTTTGGGAAAAATAGAGAAATGCCAGAACAATTCCAAATGCCGGGCCCAAGTGTCGTTGGTTGGTATAGATATTAAGATTGGAAAAAGCAGTAATGTTACAACTATTTCCAATAACTCCACCGTAAGGATAAAAACATTGCCACATCTGCTGAGTGAAAAGTTCTTTGAAGGCATTGATATTTAAACCATGTCTTGAAAAAAATTCAATACTGGAAAGAGTGCCATTGAATAGAAAAAATAAAACAGAAAGGACGCTGATCTTCTTATCACGAAATAACCAGAGTGATATTTTATAAATCATAAGTAGTAATAGAAAAAAACCTGCCAAGCTGATTAGATTTAGCGCATAGTCGATACGTAAGAAAAAACGCTCTAACATGCCAGCGACAAGATAGAACAGATAGTGATAGCGAATGGGTTCTCCTGAGTATAAAGGATATTCTATAGGAAAGTTTTCTCCCCAAGAAAAGGAGCGAATCATGGGGACGTGGGCAAGAAAATCGCTGAAAGCATGTGAGCCTACTAGAATTACGTTGTTTAGAGAGTCAAAATTAAAAGAGGAAAACATTAACCACCAAGAAAATAGGAACATAAAAAGATAAATGCCGTAGTGGTAAAATAAAAATTTAAATGCCTGAATTGCTTCTTGTAAGATCACTTTGCAGTGAAAATGGGTGGCAATGACATTTTTGCGTAATGTCACATCTATGGTATTTGATTTTATTTTTTTTGATAAAAAACATTTTGCTAAAAATTCTAAATCAAAAGTATAACGATCAATGATGCCATGTTTAAGAAAGAATTTTCCTTTGCGATTAAATCCTTTAAGGCCGCATTGAGTGTCTTTGAAGGGAAGTCGTAGAATATAGTGGGCAAAAAAACGAAATACTAAGCTAATGATCCGACGATGAGTTCCGATGTTATCATCGACGATTTTTTGTCTAACTCCTACAGATAAATCGTGGCCGGCCAAAAGCGAGTCGATAATTTTGCCGGTATATTCTAATGGATATGGTAGATCAATATCTGTGTAGAGGTGAAACTTTCCTTTTGATGAGGGCAATGCCGAGCGTACTGCGAATCCTTTGCCCCGATTTTTTTTATATTTTACGAAGGAGATTAAAGGGAGCAAAGAAAATTGTTCTTTTAGAGCATCTAGGTTTATATCTTCCGATGGGCCATCAAATACAATGATGGGATGAATGGCAACGGCCTTGGCCGCTTCTAATTCTTGGATGTAGGAAATTAGGCGAGAGGGATCTAGTTCATTAGTGTTGTAGCAAGGCAGAATTAGATCGATAATAATTTTTTTTTCGTCCATTGATTGTGCATCCAAGCGCATATTTGTTTTCGGATAAAATTTTTCTATCTAAATTATTATATCATCGGCTAGAATATCCTCAATGAATAAGGTATTTGATTTTGCTACCCTCAAGCGACTGTTTTTCTCTGGTAATTGGCTATCCATTATTTCATTATCCTATTTAGGATTTCCGTATTTATTATTTTTGGCCGGATGGCCACGGCCATCACTGGCCATCCCCATGATAGGTATATTTATATTTTCCATGTTTAAGGCCCTCAATTATTTTATCCAAGATGAGGACGGGGAAAAAGTCCAAGGTAATTGGTGGCAATGGGTAGTGGCCTTGTTTGTTGTATTAATTTGGGTGGTAAGCTCTGGGAGTGGCGGGATATTTCCTCAGAGTTCAGATTATGTAAAACATAATGCGATTATCTTTGATCTAAGTAATTTCCACTGGCCTTCTACCTATCAGGATCAGGCCGGCAATCGATACTATCTAATCTATTATTTGGCATACTATTTACCGCCAGCATTTTTGGCAAAATTATTTGGTAGTGAATATTTAAATTTTTTCATGTTGGGGCAAACGGTAATAGGGGTTATGTTGGCAATTTGCTGGTTTTTTAAAATTATTAGATCGGTCAATCTTTGGGCAGTATTTCTTTTTATTTTTTTTGGAGGACTGGACATTGTCGGGGTTTTCTTCACTGATAAAAAACTTTTTTTAAATTTATACTCCCACATAGAGTGGTGGATTGGACAGCAATACTCTTCTCAAGCCACCCAACTATGGTGGGTTCCACAACATGCTATAACTAGCTGGTTGATTACGGGTATGTTAATTTTTTTGTATGAGAGATCAGGTAAAAACGGCAATTTTTCCACGCCGTTTGTTTGGGTAGCATCACTTTCTGCGCTGTGGTCGCCCTTTGTTATGTTGGGCCTTATCCCTTATTGTGTTTTGATTCTTTTTCGTCACGGAGTTAATTGGCAGGCAAGAAAAATCTTACTGTCATTTGAAAACTTGTTAGGTGCCGGATTAATTTTTTTTGTGGTGGGGGTTTTTTATCAGGCACGTTTGTTACAAGATGTTAGTGGGTTTATTTGGCAGAGTGCCAATTTAAAAAGTGAGCTTTTAAATTATCTTTTTTTTGTGCTGATTGAGTTTTTGCTGTTTGCGCTGTTACTATTTACCAAAACAGAAGAGCGCCGTCTTTTAACAGTTGCTACGGCCACATTGCTACTTTTACCTTTTTTCCATTTTGGGGCGGCCAACGATTTTGGGATGCGTGCCTCAATGCCATCTCTTTTCGTTTTAGTATATCTAGTGGCCAGATTTTTTGTTAATCCTAAGAATGATCTTAAATGGGCCAAGATAACTTTGGTTGCATTACTTATAATAGGAGCACAAACTGGGGGACATGAAATAGCACGTAATATTTCCGGGATGCGTTGGGGAAGATGGCATGGAAATGGATACAACTATGTTTCTATTGCTGATATTGGGCAGGGGTACTACGCTAACCAATATATCGGAAATGCCCGAACTAAACTTTTTGAATTCATTTTTAGAGATGGTGATTATCAGAAAATTTTGCCCGAAGATATTGTGAGGGCGTTTAAGTAAACACCCTCACAAAGCGTCGGTTATTAGTTTAGACGAGAACGTAGATCGTTTAGTTCTTTAGTTAGTTCGCTAGGTAATTTGTCCCCAAATTGCTTAAAATGTTGCTCGATGCTGTCGGCCTCTTTTTTCCAGTTATCTTTGTTAACGGCCAAAAGGTCATTAAGTGTATTTTTATCAATTTTAAGTCCGGCCACATCTAAGCTTTCGGCAGTTGGCACAAAACCAATTGCTGTTTCATTTGCCGAGGCCTTCCCTTCAATTCGCTCTACAATCCATTTTAGAACGCGACTGTTTTCGCCATAGCCCGGCCACATCCATTTGCCCTCTGGTGATTTTCTAAACCAGTTGACCGAGTAAATCTTGGGAAGATTTTTTCGATCAGTTTTTTTGGCCATAGAAATCCAGTGCGCAAAATAATCACCCATGTGGTAACCACAAAATGGCAACATCGCAAAAGGATCTCGTCTTAATACACCTTGTTCAGAAATGTTGGCCGCTGTGGTTTCTGATGCAATGGTTGAGCCGATAAAGACCCCATGCTCCCAAGAGCGTGCCTCATAAACGAGAGGGATTGTTGATGGCCGACGGCCTCCAAACAAGAAAGCTGAAATAGGGACGCCCTCTGGACTTTCCCATTGGGGATCAATAACAGGACACTGTTTGGCCGGTGCCGTAAAGCGAGAATTGGCGTGAGCGGCCACTTCTTTGGAGGCCGGAGTCCAATCATTCCCCTTCCAGTCGACTTGATGTTGAGGGGCGGAAACGCCCATCATTTCCCACCACACATCTTTGTCATCAGTTAATCCGACGTTGGTGAAAATAGTATTTTTAGTGATGGTTTTCATTGCGTTTGGATTGGATTCCATCGAGGTTCCTGGAGCAACTCCAAAAAAGCCATATTCAGGATTAATTGCGTAAAGCCGTCCGTCCTTGCCAAAGCGTAACCAGGCAATATCATCACCGACACACTTTACATCCCAGCCCGGAATGGTAGGAGTAAGCATGGCCAAATTAGTTTTTCCGCATGCCGAGGGGAAAGCGGCCGCTACATAATAGGTTTTTTTTGCTGGAGAGGTAAGTGCTAAAATAAGCATATGTTCGGCAAGCCATCCCTCTTTTCTTGCTACTGGAGAAGCGATTCGTAGCGCCAAACATTTTTTTCCCAAGAGGGCATTTCCACCGTACCCAGAACCATAAGACCAGATGGCCGGATCTTCTGGGAAATGAGAGATGAATTTATCATCTATGCTGGGAGCGCATGGCCAGGTACTATCTTTTTGTCCTGGAGAAAGAGGAGCACCCAGAGAGTGTAGACAGGGAACGAAATCACCGTTATCGCCTAGGGCCTTTAGAACTTTTTCTCCCATGCGAGTCATAATTTTCATATTCAATACAACGTAAGGAGAATCAGTAATCTCTATGCCGATTCGAGAGGCCAAAGCACCGATGGGGCCCATAGAGAAAGGGATAATATACATGGTTCTGCCTTTCATTGCTCCATCAAATTTTTTGCGCAAAATTTCTTTCATTTCTCGAGGGTCGGCCCAATTATTTGTTGGCCCAGCATCCTCTTTTTTATTTGAGCAGATGAAGGTTCTATTCTCGACGCGGGCCACATCACTAGGGTGAGAGCGCGCCAGATAGCAATTAGGTCTTGTTTTATCATTCAACTTGGTGAATGTTCCATTTTTTACCATTTGATCGGCCAATTTGTTGTACTCTGCTTCAGAGCCATCACACCAATGGACATTTTCTGGTTTACACATCTTGGTTATCTCATCTACCCAAGAAAGCAATTTTTTGTTGTTAGTTTGTTTGTTAGACATTTAATGCTCCTTAAAATACTCACGTTAATATTATTGATAACAACAATACAAGATTTTGTGAAAATGTCCATTGGTAATGGAGAGGGAATGTTTGGAAATTGCAAGACAATTTCTGACTGTTTTGCTTAGAATTGTTCCATTTTTCAAGTTTTGCCGAATAGGCGATTTTTTTATCAATGTCATTGCCATTGTCTACTTCTTTCGGCTAATTTATCCCGATATATTTATAGCTAAATTACCCCTTTATTTACCCATTAGGAGGCACAGCCGTTTATGAAAAAGGATTTTATCGCCGTTATTGATTATTCAAGCAAAGAGTTAACTAAAATACTTGATTTGGCCGATGATATGAAAAAGCATCCCAAAAAGTACGCCAAGTCACTTCAAGGACAGACGTTGGGAATGATTTTTACAAAAAATTCTACTCGAACGAGAGTTTCCTTTCAAACTGGGATTTTTCAACTAGGTGGGCAGGGACTGTTTTTCAGTGCAAACGACTTACAACTATCTCGTGGAGAGACTATTTACGATACGGCAAAGGTTTTATCTCGTTATCTCGATGGCATTATGATTAGAACCTTCAAGCACTCAGATGTAACTGAATTGGCCCAGCATGCCTCTATCCCAGTTATTAACGGACTGACTGATTTTAATCATCCTTGCCAGGCAATGGCGGATATGATGACTATTCGAGAAAAGTTTAAAAAACTAAAAGGTCTTAAGCTAACGTACGTTGGGGATGGTAACAATGTGACTCTCTCTCTAATGAATGCGTGTATTCGTTTTGGATTGGATTTTTGTTCGATCTCGCCAAAAAGTCATACGCTGGCCAGTGAACTAATTGCTGCTGGTGAAAAAGATGCTAAGTCAGCTAAAGTTAAATTAACCTTTACAGATAACATCGCAGAAGGCATGAAAGGCTCAGATATTATTTACGGAGATACTTTCACTAGCATGGGCCAAGAGGCAGAGTCAGCTAAACGGCTACAGGCCCTAGGTCCGTACAAAGTCACGCCAGAAGTCATGGCCATGGCCAATAAAAAGGCCGTTTACATGCATTGCCTACCTGCTCATAGAGGTGAAGAGGTGGCCAATGAGGTTATTGATGGTAAGCAATCGATAATTTTTGATCAGGCAGAAAATCGCTTGCATGCTCAAAAGGCCATCATGTATACCTTGATGAAAAAGAGAAAATAGGGAAGGCCAGAAAGGATTATGAAGCTTTCATTGGAATTAGATAAAATTAATCAAAAGTACAAAAACATTTTAAATGAATGTGAGTTGTATGTTCTAAGTTACCCTGGCAATTTACCTGCCTTCAATCTCTCTCCCTGGGGCCTGGAGATAAAAAAAGAGAATATTATTTCTTGTATTGATTCAAAACACGCCACTTTTTTTGATCTTTTGCAAACACTAGATTCTCTATCTTTTGGACAAGTCGGAATGCCTATGGATAAGTGGGTTTTTTTTGATTGTGGCGAGATGGTAGGGGGAATCGTAGGTCTCGGAAAGATGGCAGCAGATTTACCGGAAGAAGTTTTAAAAATTTATAAAATTGATCGCAATTATAAGGGCCTAGTACCTTTCTCCATGTATATTGCCATACCCATGGCAAGTGGTGATTCTTGGTTCGGCCATAACTTATGTTCGGCCAATTCTTTTATTGGAAATTATTATCCACTTTCGGGATTGGCACTTTTGACAAAGGCATTGGGACTTAAGGTTTTAAATATCGGTAAAATGTTTGGCGCCACTCAGTGGGAATCCTCGGCCATACATATTCATTCGCAATTGGCGGATATGGAAGTACATTCGAGTTATACTCCTGCTCACTCCTTTGAAAAAACTATGGCCTATCGTTCGGTCTATACAGATTTGGGCCTTTTGTCCGCCTTATCGGGGAAGGAACGAGTGGCCGTTGCATATGATTTTTTAGTGGATGCCTTGGATAATGATTTTTATAAAAAAATGCAGATGGAAATTGAGAACGGAGCTCAGTATAAAATTGTTGGCCGGCCCATTATTAAGGATGGAAAGAAATTCTTAGCAATCAAGCGAGGAGAGTAGGTAGTATGACGCCGAATCTATATTCCGAAATTGGAATTTTGAAAAAGGTAATGGTTCATTCACCTGGCCCCGAAATTGATATAATTGTACCTGAGGGCGCCAATGAACTTTTATTTGAAGATATCCTTTTTGGAGAGATGGCCCAGGAAGAACATCGCGCTATGTGTAACGTCTTTCGCAAATATGGGGTAGAGGTTTTAGAGATAAAAGAGTTATTGATTACGGCCTTGGAAGCGGCCAGTAAAGAAGTAGTGGCCGCACTGGTTGATGAATTGCAATTATTAGAACATCTATCTTTGCAAGTTGTAAAAAAATTAAAGTCACTAACACCCAAGCAATTAGCGGCAGCTTTGATTGAAGGTATTTTACTAGATAAGCATTTAATGGATGATGAGAACTTATATCTATTAAAACCTATTCCCAATTTGATCTTTGCTAGAGATCCAGTGATTGTGGCCTTTAATCGTATATTGGCCTCCTCCATGGCCGAACCAGTACGCAGACGCGAAGCAAAATTGATGATTTTTATTTTTACCAACCATCCTGAGCTGATTTTGGATAAACCTATTATTGACCTTCATCAATTGGGTACCGAAGGAACAAAGCTATCACTGGAGGGGGGAGATTTTTTGGTATTGGATGAGGATACAGTGGCCATTGCCTGGTCTCGTAGAACTAGTCTTAAATCCATTCAATTACTTTCTAAAGAATTAAAAAAACTAGGAGTTAAAAACCTCATTGTGGCCAAGCTTCCCAATCAGATTAGCTTTATTCATTTGGATACGGTGTTTACACGCATTAGCGAAGATGAATGTTTGATTTATCCTCCACTGTTTGCTCCAGAGAGTTTAACTCGTGCAGATATTTTTTACTTCGATTTAAACCAGACAGAGTTTAAAGAGAAAAAATATGATCTAATTTTTGACTTACTTAATGATCTGAAAATTCCACTAAAACCCATTTACTGCGGAGGAAAAAATAATTTGATTGCGCAAAAGAGAGAACAATGGACTCAAGGGGCCAACTCCTTTTGTATTGCGCCAGGAATTATTTTGACCTATTCGCGAAATATAAATACCATTAAAGAGTTGTCGCGCGCAGGTTATCTTTGCGTAAATGCTTCCGAAGTTTTAAGCCAAACTTTTGAACCGAACTTCAATCAGAAGACGGCCATTTTGTTAAAAGGCGAGGAACTTTGTCGTGCGCGAGGAGGGCCGCGTTGCCTTACTCATCCACTTTACCGAGATCGTCGCCTACTTGCTAATGCTAATCGTAGACAAAATTGATTAAAGGAAATCCAAACTATGAATGATCTTACAACTAAAACCGGGGATTCAACGGTAGTTTTACCTATTAAAAATGTTGCTATTGTTGCTCACGTTGACCACGGAAAGACGACATTAGTGGATGGCCTGCTTTCGCAGTCAGGAATAAATTTTGGCAAAGATGCTCCCGCTGAACGAGTGATGGATTCGGGAGAGTTAGAGCAGGAGAGAGGTATTACCATTCGTGCTAAAAATTGCTCTATTGTATGGAAAGGGATAAAAATTAATTTACTGGATACTCCTGGACACTCTGATTTTGGAGGGGAAGTAGAGCGCTCACTGATGATGGTGGACTCAGTATTTTTATTGGTAGATGCCTCCGAAGGCCCATTGCCGCAGACTCGGTTTGTTTTGCAGAAGGCCATGGAGCGTCGACTTAAAATTGCAGTCGTTATTAATAAAGTGGATCGTGCTGATCAACGAGTGAAAGAGGTGGAAGTCGAAATTGATGATCTTTTCTTGGAGTTGGCCTCTCTTTTAAGTTTGGAAGATTTTGATTTACATATTCCCAAGCTATATGCCTCGGCGCGCGAAGGTTGGGCGGTGGAGTACTTGGAGGATCCTTCGCAAAAAGGGAAAAATTTGCATCCACTTTTAGATTTTTTAATTTCAGATTTTTTTCCTTCCCCAAAAATTTCACCAGGGCCGGACTTGCAATTACTGGTTGCAAACCTCTCTTATTCTCCCTATATGGGGCCATTGATGATTGGCCGTATTCAACGAGGATTTATTAGAAGACTAGAACAGGCCACTTGGTGTGGCCGTGATGGGAAAACAAAAAATTTCAAAGTGGCATCTATTCAGGTTTTTGGCGGCCTAGGACAGGTTGAGGTAGATAATTGTAGTGCGGGGGAAATTGCCATAATTTCTGGATTTTCTGAGGCGGAGATTGGCGATACTATCTGCTCTTTTGATCGGCCAGATCCGCTGCCACGAGTGGAGATTGAACCTCCTACTGTTTCGGTTAATGTCTCGGTTTCTACATCTCCTCTTTCTGGTAAAGAGGGAGAATATTTGACCTCGCGCAAATTAGAAGAATTTTTAGAAGAATCTTGTCGCTTGAATGTGGCCTTGCGCTATGCTCGAACGGTTGATCCCAAAGTATTTATGCTTAAAGGCCGAGGTGAATTCCAATTGGCCATTGTCTTTGAAGAGTTGCGACGCAAAGGTTTTGAATTCATGGTTTCGCGGCCGGAAGTTATTATGAAAACCGATGAAAATGGGGCAAAACTGGAGCCTTTTGAAATGTTGATTTTAGATGTTCCTTCAGAGTTTACCGGGCCTATTACTGAAAAACTATCTAATCGGAAGGGACGAATGAATAACATGGTTTCAATTGGCGAGAATCGTACTCGGATTGAGTTTGTTATTCCTTCACGCGGAGTAATTGGCTATCGCTCACTATTTTTGACGGATACCAAGGGCCAAGGATTGATGTCTTCCTATTTCTTAGGTTATAAAACTTATGCCGGTGATATGTTGGCCAGGCAGAATGGAGCACTTATTTCCGATCGAGCGGGGCATGCTACGCCGTATGCGCTATTTAATTTATTGGCCGTTGGGCGACAGTTTATCAAACCAGGGGAAGCAGTTTACGAGGGGATGGTAGTGGGAGAACACACCAGAACAAATGATTCAAATATCAATGTTGTTAGGGAAAAACATCTCTCTAGTGTACGGACTGCCGGGAAAGATGAAAACATTATCCTTCCACCTATTGCGCCTCGAACCTTGGAATGGGCACTGGATTGGATTGATGATGATGAATGGGTGGAAGTAACACCACTGAACATTCGTATTCGCAAAAAAAATCTTAAACAGAGTGATCGTTCAGTAGTTCGTGCTTTGCGCGAGTCTTAGTGTTCATGTCCAAGCGAAATTATAGAGACTCCCAACATTATGCAGATTACGCCGATGATTTGCCAATGATTGATAGGCTCTTTGGCCACGAAATAAGCAAGTAGTCCACTCCAAATATAGGTGGTGGCATAGACGGGATAGATGACAAACATTTTACCACCCAAGCGGAAAGCAACGATAAACAACACCAGTACGGCCGAAAAAGAAATAAGTCCTAAAAAAATATAAACATTTTTATAAATGGGAATTTCTAATACTCTGGCCGCGCCCAATTTATAAAAATATTGTGCTAAGGCCCCAATGGCCGCGGCAACAAGAGAGAGGAAAATGGCCATACTAAACCTCTGCTATCAACATTCCCATGGTGTACGGGGTAATTTCTATAGGCATAAAATTAGTTTTTGAATATCCACTCTGATGTAAAAAGTGACTTAATTCCTCTTTGCCATATACTTTGCCTTGAGTCGTTCTAATCACCAACCCCATTTCATATAAGGCCGCCGATAAATCACCTTGCTTTTGGCCTCTAAAAACATCAAAAATTATCAAACGGCCTTGCGGGTTGAGATAGTTTTTTAGACGAGAGAGAAGATTAATATTGCCCACATCGCTTTCTAGATGGGTTACATTGCCAAGAATAATTAAATCATATTGTTCTTTAATTTCTACTTGATGATAGTTGCCAGCAATGGTTTTAAAGCGGCCGCTTAGATTTTGTATTTTTGCTGACTCGTTAGCTACTTCTAAAACTGCCGGCCAATCTAGTGCGGTAGCAGATGCTGTTGAGTCTTGTTGCAACATGGCCAGACTCCAAACAGCTGATCCGGCCCCGACATCCAAAATTTTTGCTCCGTTGATCGATTTCCCAATACCTAACATTTGGGCGGCCAGCATCGCAGAAGGACGCATCATCCACTCCAGAGATTTTACCTGTGTTTTATACTCACTTTCGCTATTTTCTACAGCATCCATTTTTTTATATGGGATACCGGTTTTAAGTAGCGTGGGCAAATGTTCCCAGTAGTCAGAACTTAAATTTTGATAATTACCGTGCAAAAATTGTAAGGTAGGCGAAGGATAGTATTTACCGTCCTGTCTTTGCAGAAGGCCCATGGCCACTAAGCATTCCAGTAGGGCGGAAAGCGGCCGTTCTTGCATGGAAAGTGCTGTGGCCATTTCAGTAACTGATAATGATTGATTTTTAAACTGTAAAAAAATATTCATTTTGCTAGCGATCTGAAAGATATAAGCGCCGCCATTAAAGGACATTAAATTAAAATAGACTTCCAGTGCCTTTAGCTTCTCCTCTTGATCCATACAGAACCTCTTTTCTCGTAATGAGTTTTAGATTGAAATCGATTACTGCTGATTTTGTGCTCTGGATACAGTGAAAATCCCCCACTCATCGATACTCATATCCTGCTTAACCAGGCCGCTACCGTAAAATAGCTGATCTAGTTCCGCTTGAGTTCTTCGACGCATAACCCAGCGGTTGCCATCGCGATTGGGTAGTGTATGAGCAATTAATTCGAGTTGAGGGTGCCAAGGCTGTCCGGTGTAAATCACATATCCTGGTTTTTGCAAAACAGAGGTGGCCCCCATAATAGAATTGGCCACCATTTTATTATCATCAAATAACTCATATAGGCCGGAGATGACAATAACGTTGGGCGCAAAATTATTGGCATCAAATGACTTGGGATCGAAAGCATCACCTTGAATGAATTCTACATTTTTGCAATTAAGTTCTCGTGCCAGCAATCTGCTTTTTTCAATATTACGCGGATCGTAATCGCGAATCAAAAACTTAACATCATCCCGATTATATTTCTGCGCCACTTCTAGAAGGTAGCGGCCGGGGCCGGCGGCAATATCCATAACGCGGACTGGACGATGTTCTTTCAATAATCGATTTATGGTTTCTTCAATGTTTTTTTGCAAATTAATTTTTCTGGCACGAATGCCTTTCCAACCGACAGCATCAAGATAACAGCGATCGATAAAGCGGCCAATTCCCGTGATACCTCTTGGATTATTTTCATAAACATAGTCTAGAGAAAGGCCAGAGTCAAAGCCATGATTTAGTCCAATTCGGATACCCTGACTTAAACGTCCAAAGGTGGCCATCATCAAGCGAGTGAACGCATAGTAAAAGGCCTTCCAAAGGGGGAGTGATTTGCGCAAAAGATTTTCATATTCCTGCTTGGTGTATCCTTGTTGATCGGCATTGATAAGATTATAGGAAAATAATTCCTGAGAATAAACTCGTTCTATAAATTCTCGCGATTTTTGGAAGGGTAGGTTTTTTTCTTTTTCGTACAAAACTCCGTGATAAAAAGTGGGATATTCTACAAATTCTTTAGTAGTAGAGGATAGTTGATCAAAGAATTGTTTTTGCTGTTTTACCCCCACTACCCAATCAGAGCCCGCTGATAGAATTAGTGTCGGTACGTGAATTGCCGCAGCATCGATTACAGTGCGATTAGCATGATCGTAGAGTCCGAGTAGGATATTTACGGCAATTTGAGGAGTGATGAGAGGATCGCTATCATATTTTTTCTGTTCTGCTGGATCATGAGTTAGGAATTTTGATTTAACATAGCTAGAGATAAAGGCCGGATGCTTAAAAGCGTTCAGTATACGGAGGAAAAAGAGAGCAAAGGGCACATACAGTTTAATGTAAAAGGCCGGTGCTGCTAATATCATCGCCCTGATTTTAGGAGCATAATCATGCACCCAGGTGGAAGTTATTACTGCGCCAACACTGTTAGCGACAATAGTGATGTTTTCCATTTTGATATTGTGTTTTTCGATAAGAAACTGAACAAACGAATTAAGATCTTTAATCATAAATCCAAAATCCGGGGCGTATCCGCGTGGGCCAGGGTTTTTTCCATGGCCTCTCCCATCATAGGCAAAACACCACATGTCATCGGAAGCAATCCCCTCGACCAAATCTTGCAGCCGTCCAGAATGCTCATGGCCTCGGTGCAAAAGAATTAACACGCGCCCGGGAATATCACCCTCGTTACTATTTTTCGGTTTCCAAGTTCGATAGAATAATTCTGTTTTATCAAAAGAGATAAAATTTCCTTCTATGATCTCATAATTTTTCATAAATACTTTTTCCTAGGTTGATGTATAATGCCAATATATTGCAGACTCTCTTAGTTATAGTCACATCGTAGCACGAATTTAATTGGTAACAAGGGAGGAAAAACGGTTTATTGTCCGAGAGAATTGCTTTGTTGTTATGAGTAAAATTATAATTTTTATCTACTATTATTTGGTCATGCGCCCGATTTTAAAATTTATTGTAGGCATAGATGTTTATAAAAATGAAAAAATTTGCAAGGAAAAACAATTTATAATTGTGGCCAATCACAATAGTCATATAGATGCCATGGCCATAATGAGTTCTCTGCCAGCTTCTAAAATATTTACCACTCATCCGGTGGCGGCAATGGACTATTGGGGCAAAAGCTCTCTGTCGCGTTTTCTTTCGCATCATCTTTTAAACGTTGTTTTAATCAATCGCAACAAACAAGAAAAAGAAAATGGCACGGATCCTATTGAGGCAATGCTTACTTTATTAAGGGCCGGAAAAAGTTTAGTGATTTTTCCTGAGGGCTCTCGAGGTAATCCTGGGGAGTGGCAACAACTAAAAAAAGGAGTAGCAATTTTACTTAAGGCCATGCCAGAAATTTCTTGTGTGCCGGTATATTTAGAAAATACTGGTGCCTCACTGCCGCGAGGAGACTCTATTTTGGTGCCTTTTTGTGGATATATTTCCTGGGGAGATCCATTTAAAATTTGCCCCGAAGATTCTGAGAATTTAATTTTAGAGCAAATCAAGGCAAAAATTATAGCACAGAAAATAAGATGAATTTTATTAGTCAGTTCTGTTTTTACGAACTTTCATTTAGTTTCATACTAGTAATTGCAATTGAACAAATAACTAGTTGGTGGCCGGTGATGGGCACTGACATTTATACTTAGCAGCGCATTTGTTCTTTTTTTTGGCATCAGCGATAGTACAACACTTGGCGGCCTGTTTTTTTTTCTTCATCTTAGTGCAGTAGGGTTTTTCTTTGCTAGACATTGCTCCAGAAATAGCAATGCCTTGAGCAAATGCAGAATCTCCAAAAAAACCAGAAGTGCACAGGGTTAGAGAGATAAGAGATAAAAATAAAATAGTTTTCATTCAATGCCTCCAATTAAATTTAAGCACATAAGAGATGATATTATGAATACCTAAAAAGTAAAGGCCTTCTTTTGAATAAATTCCCGACTAATGTTGTCTTTTAAATTTTGGATAGTGCGGCAGCAATTTTTGCACCAACCATTGCATTATGTTTTACTAGCGCAATATTTGCATCTAATCCTTTACCTTTGGTTGCCTCCTTAATTTCTTTTAATAAGAAGGGAGTCAATTCTTTGCCGGAAATATTTTTTCGGGCCGCTTCTTTGATGGCATTTTCAATATAAGGGTTGATAAAAGAGGCCAGCAGTTCATTTTGTCTTGGAATTGGATTGGCAATTACAATTCCACCGGCCAGATTTAATTTCCATTTGCAGCGAATGATATTGGCCACCTCTTCTACGCTTGTAGCATGGTGATCAACGGATAGGCCGCTTGCACGTGAATAGAAGGCTGGAAATTCATCAGTCTTAAATCCAATGATAGGTACTCCATGTGTTTCTAAATACTCTAGTGTTTTTGGGAGATCCAAGATTGATTTTGCTCCGGCACAAACTACCGCCACGGAAGTTTGCGCCAGTTCACTGAGATCAGCAGAGATATCCATAGAGTTTTCTGCTCCTCGATGAACACCACCAATCCCTCCAGTAACAAAGAGTTCAATTCCGGCCAAGTGTGCGGCAATCATTGTGGCGGAGACGGTGGTAGCACCATTTTTTTTACAAGTAATGATGGTGGCCATGTCCCGACGAGAGACTTTTGCTACATCTGGCGAACTGGCCAGTTGTTTTAATTCGTCACTGGTTAGGCCAATTTTAATTTTTCCCTCTAAGATTGCGATGGTGGCCGGAGTAGCTCCATTTTGTCGTACAATTTTTTCTACTGCCTGGGCCGTGGCCAGATTTTGTGGATAAGGCATGCCATGGGCGATGATGGTCGACTCTAAGGCCACTAGCGGTGCTTTATTTTTCTTGGCCTTTCTTACTTCTGGAGAGAAATCTAAATACTGAGCAAGGCCTGAGACGAATTTTTTTTGTCTGGAATTTTTTTGGGTGATTATTGACATATCTCTATCCTCGTTATTTTTACGCTTTATAGTAGTGTTGCATATTTTCATATTTAGGGCAAAAAAATAGCTGGTAACAAGTTGGCCCTGTTCCATTGCCATGCTCTCTGGAGATGTTTTGGAACACTTTGTTCCAAAACATCTTGCGCCTCTTAAAAAGATCATGATAAATGTATAGTTGAGAGATCAGGATACCAAATGGAGAGTGGGAATTCTGAATCACAATAAGAATAACGCACACAAACAGGGGAGATTGCCATGAAAAAAGAGATTTTCAAAAGCTTAAAGAAAGGATTAACAGTGGTATTGGCCACTACTTGGGTGGCCACCGCAGCATCCGCCGCAGGATTTTTATCATTCGGCCATCCGGAAGTGGGAGGAAGTGGCTGTGCTGATGAGACGGTTTCGTACTCATTTGATTATGAACTAAATGCACTCAACATTGAGTTTGATGGTTATGTTAGTATAACGAAGGGAAAAACAATCAAACGCGTTACTTGTAATATGGCCATTCCTGTTTCCGTGCCGGCCGGTATGCAGGTTGGGATTGTGGTGCAGACGTTAGATTTCAGTAGCTACCTTTCTTCCAACGTACGAGGGCGTATTGGATTTGAATACTTTCTGGCCGGGGGAGTGGGAAATCCGGTGAGCATTGATCTGCCAACGGGCCACATTTTTGGTTCCATCGGGAATGAGGAAATTATTTGGAGTGGTTGCGGGGAAGATGTAAATCTTCGTCTTAATACTAGTATTTTACTTCGAAACTCATCTCCTTCCTCTCGTAGATCGTGGGCCTGGGTGGAGATTGGGCCAGAAATTGTAATTAGCGCAGTAGTGAAGTCATGTGGCCCCAATAACGGTATTTTTGAAATAAAGTAGTTAATGGGAAAGGAAGAAAAAATGTCGGCACAACTAGCTTTTCAGAAAAAATTACAAGAGCTACTTCTGGCCGCGAAGATGAAAAATGGGGCCTATTCATTGCGAGCATTTGCCAGGCGCGCAGGAATTGGCCCTGCGGCACTATCGGAAATATTAAACGGTAAACGTCGTGTATCAAAAAAAGGAATGGAAAAGGTTTTGCGGAATCTCTGTCTTTCGCCCGCAGAGATCGGCCAGATTTTAGATCTTTATGTTAATGAGAAGTTAGATAAAAGTAGCGAAGATGGCACGATACAGAATAGAGAAAAAAAATCAACTAAGCCTAGTATCGAATTGGCCATGGATCAGTTCCACACAATTTCAGATTGGTATCACTTTGCCATTTTATCGCTGTCAGAAACAGATGATTTTGATAGCGATGAAGTGGCAATTGCGCGCAGATTAAACATTGGAGTTGATGAAGTCAAAATGGCAATTGCGCGTTTAATTCGCTTAAATATGTTAAGCAAAAGTAAAAATGGTAAATTAAAACCAACTGGCGCAAGTTACAATACTACCGATGATATTGCAGATATCGCCTTGAAAAAAGCACACTTGCGTAATTTAGAACTGGCCCAGCGATCGCTAGAAAAAGATAGCGTGGAGAAACGTGATTTTGTTTCAATGACCATGGCCATTGATATCAAAAAGCTGCCAAAAGCAAAAAAAATGATTAGAGAGTTTAGACAGAAATTGTCAGATTTTTTAGAGGATGATTGTAAGAATGAAGTGTACAAAATTTGCATCAATCTATTTCCATTGACGCAAACCAAGGACGGGGAGCAATAACAGAAGAGGAGAAAATTATGAAAGAGAGAAAAAAATTTACCAAAACGCTTATGTTAGTGTCACTGCTGCTCTTTGTTAGCACCAATCTCTTGGCCTTTCGTGGCCATGGGGAAGGCAATGGTGGTGACCATGTGCGCGCAACTTTTATTAAGGCCGGAGAGGTAGTATTAAATTATCTTGTTGCTTCTGAGCAAGGCCTGCAACTTTTAATTGATCATAAACTAGATCTGGAAGGTTTGCGCCAGACGCTGTCCATAGATGTTATTACCACTGAAAGCGGCCCGATATGGGACAATGGAGGGGCGCTGGTGGATGCGATTGGTGCTCCAGGTAAAATCATACTGGATCGAGATCGTTGGTTTGAACATTTTGAGAAAGATCGAGATATATACTATTTGGTTTTTCATGAAATGCTTAGGGCCGCGGCGATCAATGATGATAATTATGTTATCTCGCAATACTTAAATCCATTGCAGGTTGGATTTAAAATTGTAACACATATCGGAGATAAATTTTTACTGATTGATGATGAATTGCTAGCCTCGGTAATTAATAGTGAGGAGATTGCTATAAATGGCACTGGTTGTCCGCAGGGACATGCCGGCAGCGCCGCCATATTTGCGGACTTTGATTATGAGAGAAATATTTTGGATATTTATCCAAAAAACTACATGTTAAAAAATGGTATTAGTGGTTCTTCTACTATTTTGCGCAAGAGTTGCTCTCTTGCCATTCCAATCAAAGTTCCTGCCAATACACGCTTGGTTATTTCTCAAATTGATATTGGACAAAAATTTGATTTGGCCACAGAGGGAGAGTTTTCTAATTTGAAACTAGAAGCTTTTACCGCCGGTGCTCATGCACCAACAATGTCTAAAAGAGTGGTTGCTACCAACGATGGTTTACAAGGGCGTTCGCTTCTTCGTCGCAACGAAGTGTTAGTTTCCAAATGTGGTGCGCAAGATATTTTGCGAATAAATACTTCTTTTATGCTTGGCGTTTTGGATGAGGAAAGTTCTTCTTGGGCCAGTGTTGATCGGATTACACTTTATTTGAAGCTGGAGTCATGTCCGATTAAGCGCTAGTGCCACCACTCTCATTTTGAGAGAAATGTGCGAAGAATATTCTGGGATCGGAGCAAATTCGCCATTGGCTTTATAATTTATCTTTTCATTAAAAGATATTGTTTTGTTAAGAGTTCTCGTAGACAGCTTGATAGAGTTGACCCAATAAATTTCAATGCATTCCTAACAGGATTTAATTCCAAATTATTCACCAAAATTTTGTCAAATGCTTTTTCATTCATATAAGATCTGTAAAAACTAAGTCTATTCATACTAGCTGACGCACTCGATGGTGCTTCTTTCAGACTCAATATATATGTTTCATTGCCTTTCTTATTATGGAGTGTTTGAATCTGATCGCGAAGATAAGAGAGCCTATCAAAGATTCGTTGAGAGGATGGAAAATCTGGAGAGCGTATAACTTGACTAATGTACGGAAGCGGGTCGTCAATTTTCCCTCCGACCTCTTTAAATAAAAATTCAAAATCAGCGGCGATTGCCTGTTCATCACTAGAATTTAGCCTTTTTTTGCAAGTACTCTCACCACGGATTTGAGGGATTCCACTTCGCTGGGTTTTAGACTAACAATTTTGTCAAAATCAATTCTAACCATTCGCTCCTGTTCACCGGAATGTTTTAGCCAATTTGCAAAATGTGGTTCGGGGTCGAACTTTCCTTTCGCAATTGCTCTAGCTTCTGCCTCTACTACGTCTTTGGCAAACTTTGCTTTTTCAATATAATTCATATCCTCCCAACGAACATGGGGAATATATTCCAATATGGATATTTGCGATCTAAATTCTGCAGGTATCAGTGATTCAATTAACTCCTTCTTACTTTTGTCTATTTCAAAGCTTGTTTTATTGGTCTTGCTTGCGGCCCTAGTATAACCTTCGTCAGCAAGCGGTTCCAACAAACTCTGCTTTTCAAGATTCAGCTCTACTCCCGATTTATTCAAAGTACGCATTATTTCTGAATACTCCTCTTCTAACATTTTTCCAGCTCTTCTAATGTCAGGATCGTGTTTATCCGCAACCATTTTGGAGATGGTGCTTTTCCAGTTTTTTGCTTCCTCGGAAATTTTTTTATGAACAAACTCCTTCTGTATTCGCAGGACAACTTCTTCGATTTGATTTGTTTTAGGATTCATAACTCATGACTACCGACTTTTGTTAACTTTTTTATCCGAAGGCAATCATGCGCTGCCCCTCCGAACGGAATAGATCTACCTTATCCAGGATGAATTTCT
>MEQL01000019.1 GCA_001770205.1 Bdellovibrionales bacterium RIFOXYD12_FULL_39_22 | reverse complement strand
TGAGTCTGTCATTGGGGCCCCGCGTCTACGGCCCTGCGTCAAAAAAAAATCAGCAAAAGATGTGGGTTAAGCTAAGATTGTACCTTGGCCGCAAATGCTGCCCCAGATCCATGATCTGGTTCGCCTAAAAGAATTGCTTGAACACCGTTCAACTCTGGGCCAAATACAGATATTGAGTCATTTGCTAATTTTGTGGCGGATATACCGACTATATTATCCCGAATAGACTGCAACAGCATATATTCAATTCCTAGTTATTTTAAATCAATACCGTTCATTTTAACAAAGGCGTTTAAAGGCACTTCTTTTAGTTCCCTTGTATTAGAGTAGCCTAGTGATTTATAAAAATTAACCTGCTTTTCTTCATCATCAGTTAAAAGTAAATGCGTCCTAACATGGGCAAATCTTTTCAACACTTCATTAAGTAATTTTCTGCCAACCCCCTGTCGTTGAAAGTTTGGAGCTACAATTATATCTTGAAGATAATGAATGGAGACATCATCTGAAATAGATCTTGCCACACCACAAACCTTATTTTCTTGGATGGCAACTGCCACATATGTTGAATTCAGAAATGCACTTTTTAGTGAACTTGGTTCGTCGGTATAATTATCCCATCCGACTAAGCGGTAGAGTTCTATAATATCGTCAAATTGAATATTCTCCCAATCATCTCGTATCTCCATATTATTTCCTCCATAAGCATTAAATTATTGGTGGATGCCTGCTACTTTGGTCAACAGACTCTTTAATCTAGCTCTTTATACATTATGACCAGCACCAGATACAGTAAAGAGATGATTATGCTACAATTGATTAGTACGCTGGGTTAAAAAGTTTCCTGGATTATAATTAGAGTTTTAGTTCTTGGAGCATTTCTGATCATGCTAGCAATTACTGTTAAAAAGATCACGCCGGGCCAATTGTGGGGCCCACGGGCGTGAGTACATTGATCATGAAATGCATTATTATTTGAGGCGAGGAGCTGTTTTTTGTAACTCGTGCTTCTGGAATTTTTCTCAACGCGTTGGGACTATGATTTGGCTTGCTCCCATTTATTCTATATACTGATGTTGGTTGCGTATGACATTAGCGACAGTAGTCTCGGACGATTTCGTTACACTTGTCGACGCAGATGTTACAGATGTACTGATTTCTCGGGCCTTGGATAAGAAACTTTGTATTATCTTTATGGCGATCGCACCAAGAGCAGTGAACTCTAGAATTAATATAGCGAAAAACTGTGTTGATGTTTTTATAGCTCAGTTCTCTTTTTCCTGCGAGAAACTCATTTAGTGCCGTGGCACTTATTCCAAGATCGCGAGCAAATGCCTTCTTGTAGTATTGTGGATTGAACTCCATTTTCTTGTTAAAATCGTATTCGAGAAAATTTTTTAGTTCATTCAAATCTGTTCTCATGTGGCCACCTCCTGACAATTTTATTATCGGTCTGATTTGAAAACTATTCAATGGCCTGTTGTAGTTATTGAACCGAACTCGGTTTGATATTTATACTCGAGGGAGTATATAAAGGTTTATGAATTCCTGAATTTGTTAGTCAAAAAAGTGTTTGGTGGCCAAGGATTTAATTCTCGCTAAGACGTTAAGTGCTGTAATAACTAAAATTACAAATCCCAAATTTTTCAAGCTCAATATACCCCTTGTAGAACACGTGAGGTGAGTGGCTATAAATTAATAGCCGTCTACCTTTTTGGAAAGCCTCGTTGTATTTGTCAATTTGTGTTGGCGAAATATCGATTTGGATAATTTCTTTTTCATTTTGGAAAATAATAAATTGGTCTTCAAAACCGGTGAAATTATAGGTTGGGATTTCAACTTGGTTTAAAAATATGCACAGGTTGTCTTGATTGAGTAGTTCGGAGTCAATTTTTAGAAATTTTCGATGGATTGGGTATTTTATTTTAAGATTTTCTGGAGCATATTTTGTTAGTGAGTCGTACAAGGCGTTATACATTTGTTCAAAACTTATTGGGGAGAAGTGAAGGACATCATTCCAAAGGCAACCAAGCTTTGGAATTTTTGTTTGCATAAGCTGCTCTCTTCCTTCATATTTTTTCGCTTGGTCTTGGAAAATATCATCTATAATACCTTTCATCATATTCAAGGGATAAAGTGTTGTACCCGTTAGGTTTGGTGGTAATGAGTGGTATAGATACACAGGCCCGTTCCTAATGTTCAATCAAACAGTTTAAGCGACATTTACATTGAAATCTATTTCGTCGTAGATTTGTGCTAGGTATTTTATTAGTCGGTCGGTTGTAAATTCACTGAAGTGATAGTGCAAAATTTTACTCATAATGGCCTCGTCGACATCAACTAATTTGGCCAGCTCGCGTTGTGTTAACTTTTTGCTGTTTTTGTAAATTACAAATTTCTCGCAAAGGCGGTATTTGATGCGATCGATGTGCGAAGCATTTTTTGGTAACGGCCGAGATGCAATACCTTTGTCCAAGTTATTGCGGACTTCTTCTAATTCTTCTTTTGAAGGAAAATTTTTCATTTTCGCCTCCTAACTCTAAAAGCGTTTACCACGCCTAGAAAATCGTCATGTACGCAAAGTAGTAGTACTAGCCGATATGGTTTATCGTCGTGGATAACGGGTTCTACGACAAAATATTCAAAACCGTCTTTCTCGTTCTCAATAGGATAGTTGCCAAGATTTAGCTCCATCACCAGCTTGAGAATTAGTGCATCATCGATATCTGAATGAGCAATCCTGTAATGCTGATCGATAATGACTCGAGAAACTGATCTTCCGTTAATTGTTAATTTCAGAGGATACTCTGTTCTCTCCTGCATTTGTCTATTATTGCACAACTTGACAAATTTGTCAATCATGGTAATGGTGCCCAGACCACAAAAGTCCGTATCTCTTGTTGGTTTTTGCAGTGGCCGTGGTTCATTAGTGGTTCAACTTAGACGAAAATTGTGAACAATTAAATATTGCAAACGATAAATGCTTACTCGATAATTAATAAAAAATTCTTTGATTCTAGTTGCCTACGTTGTTTTATTGCTAACTATTTTGAACCATGCTTGTCTATGAAATCATGGCCTTGGCACTCCTCTCCTGGGCACCAAATAAATTAAAGGGAACCGAAAGGTTCCCTTTTTTGTTTTTGGAATCCAATACTTAGATCACTTTTTCCAAAGTAAGATTTACCTTAGAAAACTGGCCGTGTGGGGAATATGTGGGACTCTCACTTTCGGTTGCACTTTCAGGCGCTCCTCCGAAGTTTAATATCTCCGTTTTCCCGGCCAGGTAGGCCGGACTCAAATGCGCATACCGCTGAGTCATATTTAGCGACGTGTGGCCTAGAATATTTTGCAGATCGTAGATGTTTCCCCCCTTCATCATGAACTGGCTGGCAAAAGTATGTCGCAGATCGTGAAAGCGGATTTGGCGGACGCCAGCTCGCTTACAGGCATCAGCAAAGTTTCTGTAAACGTGGTTGGTGTCATAAGGCCGATTATCCTCACCGCTCAGGACAAACTCTGATTTACGGGACTTCAAGGCCAGCAGCAGATACTGTCGCACCCGTAAATTCATCGGAATGTAGCGAATTAAGTTTGTTTTGGTGGCACCCAATCCAAAGCGAGTAAGGTTGCCAATTACTTCAATGAGTCCTGTGTGAAAATTCACCTGCGCCCATTTTAGTCCACAAAGCTCACCTCGTCGCATCCCCGTGTTGATGGCCAAAAGATAGAGCAGAAAATTTCTATCCTGTGCATTGCGCTCCAAGAATGTATTAATCTCCGATTCGGCCCAATAGTTGACGCTACTTTTTTCTTCCTTCAGGCAATCTAATCCGTGCAGAGGGGACTTGACTAGCAGATCGCTCTTTACCGCCTCATTTAAAATCGCCTTCAGAAAACCAATGACGTCATTGATCCTTTCTTGGAATGACTCGCGCGCATCTTATCAATGATCTTCTCCGCCTGTGCTTTGGTAACATCAAAGAGCTTGGTGTCCTTGATCACAGGAGATGATTTTTGAGGTAGAGTCGGTAGTTGGTGATGGTCGACGTTGCCAGATTCTTGCGAATCTTTCTTTCGATATATGTCTGAGCAAAATCTGAAAAAAGCATTTGCCGATTAACAACTATGCCCAATACATTGTGGGTATCTCTCTCCGTTAATAGTTTGCGCTTCCAGCGCTTCAAATCCTCTTTGCGATTAGCACAGCGAGTGTACCTGACACCATCAATAACAATCTCTTCCCGAAATATAACTCCAGTTCTTCTTTTAATTTTTTGCATAGAATCCTCCAATAGTAGTGAGGTTCTTTGCTTCTCGTCTATCTGTCTCCCAATATTTGAATGTAAAAGAGCAATAGTAAAACTATTACCACAAGAAGCAATTAACCTCAACTGACTGTTACTTTTTTATCGTCTGACGGTTTGATCTTTTAGATACTGTTCAATCGCTGACTTAGTGAAGAAGGACTGCTTGCCGCGTTTGATGTACTCAAGTTTTCGGTGGAAGCAGAGGCGATATAATTTTTGTCTGTCATTGTGAAAATGCGGATCAAGTCGCAATAATCTCATCGTCTTATCGAAAGTTAAAAGCGATGAGGGCACAAATTTATCTCGCTCCTCTTGATCTAAAATCTCCCGTAACAAATTTGAATAAAACATCTCCTCTCTTGAAATCATCTCATCTCCCAATGAATATTTTTTCTGATGCTCCTCAGTAATATTTCCCATCACCCCATCTAAATCTAACTCATCACTTTCTAAATTATTAATCACACCTAACATAAATCAATTTCTCCTTTGGAATTTCTTCCTCTCTTCCCCGGCCCTAATCACCAACAAAACCTGGCAATAGGTAAGCAACTTCTTGACCATACCCATCCAACTTGGTGGGAGGGGGATGGTCAAGAATTGCGATTCCTTAATTGCCGAAAATAATTGGTGAAAATTGGACGGGGGAAATTAATAGAATCCAAGAGTGGCCAAAGAGTGGACACACATTGGAACGTTATTTAAATCTTAAATAAATCGCTGAATGATTTTTCTTTTTGCTTATAAAAACTTACGGCCTTGTTCAAATCGCATGCTGTAGTCGACAACGTTTCATCGTACACTATCACAATTTTTTCCTGCACCTTCTCTGGTGATTCCTGCAAAACTTCACAATATGTTTCATATAGTCCCCGCTTGTTGGTGAAGTAGATGCAGTATTTAGACGACCGACTTTCCTCACAACTTCTAAATTTCCAGCTAATGCGCGACTTACTTTTTTGCGTCAGTTCAATCTCAATGTCCATCTCAACAGGCGACTTATCAGGCAACCAAAATATCTTGGCGTCGGGGTTGTAGTGTTTGGAATATCCCTCATAGAAAATAGTGCTGTCCGTAAATTTTCCGGTGGCGATCATCGCTCTAAGCACCACTCCCATCGTTAAATCGTGCATAACGTGTGCGTCGGTTAGCTCATGGCCGACCTCCAATCCCGACCACTTGACTCCCTTGTTGGTAAGAAAGATGTGCTTAGTTTGGTTGCCAACAAACGTGCTCTTGATGAGATTGGCCGTCTCCAGCTTTCTAAGTTTTTTTAGAAAGTTGTTGTAACTGAGTTCGTTCCCCAACATTTCAAACAGCGTTTTACAATCTAAAATTCGCCACTGCGCAATGTGATCGAGAATGTCGACATAAACACCCTCCGGCGCAAAATAGCATTTTCTCATACAACACCAATCCTTTGGAATAGAATGTGCCAAACTAACAAGACACACTTATCCACGAAAATCTCCTCTGAAAGGCGAGGAGGGCCTCTTAAATGTTTTTGAGCTGCGGCTAGACAACTATATGGCCGCCACCAGAATTTCCTTTTAACAAAACCGATAGATAAAATTTTAAAGTAAATCGTGCTTAAAATTTTTCTCCCCCTCATTAATGGGATAACGGGCGTCAGTTTCTTTGCAATTGTCTGAAATTCCAGCAATTCAACTTTTTTATGCTCTGTTTTTTCATGTTCAATTACCTCCGAAAATTGTGTTAAATTTTTTTCTCCTCTCATTAAGGGGAAAATGGCCAGGGGGTTTGCATTTAACTTACTGATAATTTTGGAGTTGCTACTTGATTTTGACGTATCGATTCCAGTTTTTTCGTCATTGTGAAAATATTGTTATTTTCCATCAGCGCCGGGCCATCCAAAGGCCTAGCGGCGCATATTTTCGCGTTGAGAATAAATGTTGCTCTCATTAGTCTTAGTACCTATTTTGGCGAAAATCTCACGGCCCAAATTTGAAAAAATGCAAATATCCAATGATTCTAAGAGAAAGTAATAAAAAATGGTTTTATAAATTGATCGCAGCAGGGCCAATTACAAGGCCCAAAACGGCGCAGTCACTTGATGCAAGCCAGTCATGTTCTGTTGGTTAATGTTCAGATTATTAGGTTATTTTACCTCGGTAATGAGATTTTAGGGCTTTATGCCTGCACAATTCTTTTACAGAGTCTGTAATTAAGGACACTAAATTTTTTTTCCAGGAATCGGCTTCGATTCGCATGCTACACTCAATAACGTAGACGATTTATGAGTGTGTTTTGAATATTAACTATTATGTTTAAAATCAGGAGATTCCTATGAAAAAAGCAATGACAATTTTAGGTCTTGTGCTAATCTCGTCAACAGTATTCGCTATTAACAATTCTACTTTGGGAGAATATAGTACTCCATCTGGTATCCGTTTCTCCGATTATACTAAAGAAGGTTGCGTTTCTGAAAATGGCGACTTTAACGAAGAAGATCAAGCATGTTATCATTCTGCTGAAAATACAATTTCAATCAAACAAAATGCCGAGAATAAAACCTTAGTAATAATTAGTGTTGTTTATGGTTCTGGAAATATGAGGGATTTTTCCGGTGTAGTTACACAAGAAAATAAAGGTGAGTTGCTGGCAAAAGAAGCGAATATTGATGACTCAGGTAAAATAGAATCTTTGGTTGAGGGGGGATGTAATCTTGAAATTACCATCCAAAATAATACTGCATCTTTAAAGTTAGGAAGGGCATGTGATTTAGATTTGGAAAGAGCCTCTGGCGCACAAAAGAAAGAATTAAAACCTCAAGGATTGTAAGTGGTAGATGGCCACAATCGCTGGCGGAAAGTGAACAATGCTCGGAAAAGCGAGCTCGTCTGAGCATGATCGCAAAAATTGAGAAGCAACTTCACTGGCCACCTCCATAAATTAGTAGATTGTAATTATTTTACTACACGATGGTGAGGTATAATTATAACGATCACGCCGGGCCAATTGTCAGGCCCGCAGGCGTGAGTACCTTAATGATGAGATGCATTGTCAGTCGAGCTGAGGAGCTATTTCGTTAACTTATGCTATTGAAATTTTATCAACTCACCAAGACTATGATTTGGCCTGCACCAATTTATTCTATCCTCTTAGTATTAATTTTTTTTGTAGAACTCCCACTATATTTTCATTCTCATCGCAATAATTTAACTTCCTCACTTTTTTGTTTTTGGAATCTGTCCTAGAATAATTAGTCCCCTCACTTTGAATTTTGTTCTCTATCACGGCCATAAACCCCAATCAATCTAGCAATTAGTAAGCATCTTTTTGACCACCGCCTCCGTTTTTCGTTAGGAGGGGTGGTCAAAAAATGCGATCCTTTAATTGCCGTAAATGATTGGGGAAAATTAGCCGAAAAAAAACAGGTCGGGCCTCTTTGGCAAGTGATTGGCAATAGTTAGCTGACATTTTTTCGTTTACAAAAAATTCTACCTGGATGCCGCCAATACTTCCAATAGGGCATGGAGAATTTGAGTTTTAACTGACTTTTAATTAACTTTTAACCAATTTTGAATCGGTGGAATTACATTCGAAAAATAGTTTTAGGCAGCCTTTAATCTTTTAAAAGTAAATGATACATCTAAAACTAGTGCAACCTTTGCAAGGAAATCAAAACTAACTTCACTTACCAGACCAGACTCCATTCGTGCAATTGCTGGTTGCTTCGTTTGAACCATCTGAGCAAGTTCCGCTTGAGAAAGTCCATGCTCGACGCGAGATTTTTTTAATTTCTCGATGAGCTTTTTCTTTTGCTGAATAATGGCCATTTCCAATTCAGATAGACCCAAGAATGATCCAAACTCATTTGAACTTTTAAATTTTGTTTGAGTCTCTTTCATAAATTTATACTCCTAATTCTACTTCTCAGCAGATCGGTCGTTCTTTTATCAATGCTCTGTTTCTTTTTAGAGCAGGCGTGGACTATATAAATCGCGTCGCCAATTTTAATAAAATAAAACACTCGAAATTCTCCGGCCCTGCCAGATAATCGTAGCTCATGTAATCCACTTGCTATCGATGTTAGTGGCCGTGAGATTGGCATTCCTAAAGATTTTCCGTGTGACAGGTCGTCGAAAAGTGAATAAATGTCCACCATCAATTCTTTGGGCCCATCTTTTAACTCTTTTTTTGCCTGCTTTAGTACAACAATCTCCATATCTAATGATATAACATATTCGTTATATTGTCAACGATAGGTGAATATTGATTTTATTTCTTCAAATTTTTTGAGGGGCAAATTAGGGGCAATCTAGGCAAAAAGCAGCAAAAATTAAATACAGTAGGCGAGAAGTTGGTCATAAAAAAGATGGGTGATTTATCCCATAGTCTCGATGTGTTATAGTGTTTTATCGTTGTTAATAATTAGCAATAATATTTTGCAATTTTTCCTCTTTGGGTCTCCTTGGCCCTCTATCGGGCGCATCTAGAAAAGTTAAAGCAGAAGCCGCTCCCCTTGCAAATTGGGCCAGCAGATCCCTGCTTGGCATAGAGTTATCTGAGTCGGCCCTGCTTCAGTTTGACGATACCAATCCTCGCGTCATTGAAATGATAAAAATGGTGAAGGGTAATTTTGAAATGAAGAAGGATAAAAAAGTAAAAGAGAGCAAAGAAGGCAAAAAAAGAAATGCAATTATCGATGTTCTGGAGGAGGAATTTGGTCGATTCTCAGAAAGAGCCGACGGGAAGGGGTTGCAAAAAAATAAACACTACCTGTATCGCTGGCCGTTCCAATGAAGATGATCCCTCAAGCGAAATATATTTTTACAGAACTCACTATGGCCATGCTGGTAATCTTGTCGGAAAAATTCTTGAACAAAGATCTCCTGCCAATAAAAAACTATTTTTACAGGGCGATTTGGCCGCTTGGAATAAGCCAATTGCTTTACTGGCCTCGCGCTTTGATATCCTTTTTGCCGGTTGTTCAGCTCACGCTCGAAGGCCATTTAAAATACACTGCGAAGATGATGATGCCCTTTGTGATCAAATGCTTAAGTTTTTTCTAATAACCCGCAGATGTTTACGCCACACGCTTTTGCTAAAATTAGAAGGGAATTGGCCTCGAATTCTTTCGCCGCCGCTGGATAATTTTAGTTATTATGCCATTGATAATGTTTGGGGGAGTATTTTTTTAACACAACCTATCATTATGATTTACTCAAAAAAGTAATTCCACGGCTCGTATTGTAGGAGTTACGGTTTGCCACCTCTTCCGCATTGTACATTTCATTAAAAATAAACCATGCCCGCCTGGCCACATTCGCACTCGGACTGTCATAATGGGTGACGGTCACACTACCGGCCTCAAGAACGACAGGAATAGAACAACGAGGTAAATCCTGACTACCGAAACTCTTTTCGCTGCCGTCCAAACAGTTGGAGGCACTATTATCAACATAGTGGGAATATGGGCCATTTCCTGCATCACGATAATCGGCCAAGGTTCCACCGAAATCATATTTTTGTAATCTATACATTTCGACAGTTTCATTGATGCCAAAATCAGGAACTGGAATACAAATTGGCGCTGCCCAGGAAACAGACAAGGCACTATCTTCCGCTTGGCCACCAACTTGCTAACCATCCCACGGTGTGCCAGTGAAGATTGCTTCTGGTATAGAGGCATACTTATTACTAGTATTTCCAAATTGTAAATGGACATCTCTTTTGCAAGCAGAGAGCGCCAAAAAAATAATGCCAAGAAAAAACAAGATTGATAAATGAGATGAAGACAATTAGGGCATCCTATTTTACGTCCAGCACCACTTAGCTTGATTGTATATCAAATAATAAATCTCCTTCTTGAAAAATATCGCAGGCTGTTTTATCAAATATTTACCATGCCTTTTAAGGTATAGATGTTACTTATTCATAGCACAAATTATGGGCGGGCCTGAATGTTTGACGAGCCCCCCCCCGGCCACCGATGGCCAGAAAATTTCCAGTGGATATAAATACTATTTTCGTATTCATATAGAATACAGCAAATAACTTCCACCCTTGTTCTTTATAGTAGATAGTATAAAATACAGAGTATGCAGGAAAACAAACCATATGTTTTTGTATACATTAATTATCGCGATTATCTTAAGGAATTAGTCGCCTGGTATAAGCAAAATCGCCCACAATTTTCTTACCGCTTTTTTTCCCGAGAGGCCGGATTTAAGTCACCTAATTTTTTAAAACTTGTAATTGATGCCGAACGCAATCTCTCCTCCGAAAGCATTGATAAATTCTCTGCCGCACTAAAGCTCAATAAAGAAGAATCTGCTTTTTTCCGCGCCCTTGTAAATCTTAATCAAGCAACAACTGCCGCCGATAAAAAATATTACTCCGAAGAAATTTTGAAATTTAAAAAAGTAATAAAACTCTATCCGCTAAAGCGCGCCCAATATGATTACTACTCAAAATGGTATAATATTACGATTAGAGAAATGATCCCGGCACGAGGTTTTAAGAATGACCCTAAATGGATTGCTTCAAAACTTATCCCCCCAATTACCTCCACGGAAGTAGAAAAAGGTATTAATACCCTACTAGAATTAGAAATTGCCAAAGTTGATAACAAGGGCAATCTTATACAAGCTGAGTCAACTATCACCACCGGCGATCAAGTTTCTTCTTCGGCAGTAGTACAATATCACCAAACAATGATAAAGATGGCCGCTGAATCAATAGAGCGCTTTAGAGGGAATGAGCGAGAAATTTCATCAACTACAGTGGCCCTTTCTTCAGAAAAATTTTTACAGATTCAACAAATGATTCGGGACTTTCGCAAGCAAGTGCTGGCCGTTGCCGAAGGTGATGGTGCCAGAGAAAAAATTTACCAATTGAACTTTCAACTGTATCCTTTAACTGAAATAATCGATGATGGTGAGAAATAAAATGAAAAATTTAACTATTGTTACAATCTTACTGGCAGTACTTTTTTTCTTGCCAAGTTGCTTAACGACCAAGGGAACTGATACTGGCAATCCTAATCGCCATCAAAGCAACGCGGACCCCATCAAACAAACACTAAGAGAAATAGTATGTGACAAAATAATATTCTGCTATCCAGGAGCAATTTCCCAGCTAAGCTGTAATAGTGAACTTGGTAAAATTACAAATATCGATACCGTGCTAGGTCTCACTCCCGATACCTATCAAAACTTTAATGAGACCATCAATGCCATGTACAAAAATGAGTCCTTGATTAATCTTACTGCTCGCAATAATTGTGAAACGGAAATTCGCGCCTTGACATGTGACTCTTCTGAGGTCGTTAATTCATATGATGCCGAGACGCCACTAGATCTAAGCTTTGCTTTTAATATCTTTCCTCCCACAGAGGCATCCTGTCCGGACATTTTTGCTGCCCAACAATCATGGTAAGGGCAACATAGGTGATATTAAACTATTCCAAATTTTATCGGAATATATAATTGGAGTATGATCTAAAATCATATCTTGCAGCGATTCCGGAGGCATATTATCATCCCTCTTACTTTTAAAAAAGATGGCCTTTCCGCTATGAACATATACATTTTCCTCCAGGCCGCTGAACTTTAATTCATTGTCTTCATTTTCGAGAGTACCAAGGATATTAGGCGGAACAATTGTGACAATATCATTATCATTAACAAAGCGGTGGTGTGGAATTATTAAGCTGTTTTTAAAAACGACATTTCCAACTCTGGGGGAACCAAACGTATATAAACCATGTGCCAAAAACCCTTTTTGCTGGTAACGACTTCCCGCCAACGTGGCCAAGGCCGCTCCCAAGCTATGGCCAGTAATCCATAGACTTTTTTGATCACTTCTAATTGTTTGAACATAGCGATCAATCTGTGGCCATATTTTATCTAAGCTCTCTTGAAATCCATTGTGAACCTTTCCATTTCCATATTTATTTTTAACTAGAGCGACTTGCACGTTGGTTGACCAATCTAAAACCATTTTGCTTTAATTTTTTTTCGACAAAAGATTTTTCTGAATAAGATAGTATCGAAATTTCACTGAGCCACCATGCGTTAATTAAACTAAGATCACGCGTCCTGTCTTCAAATGGAAAAGATTTGGCATCTTCAAAAAATTTGTAGTTATTAAATGGCGGCATGCAGTTTTGTAAGTTCAAATGATGGTGTCTTGTTTTAATTAGCGCGTCATCTGAGGAGTTAATGACTTGAGATGTTTTAAGTGTTGAGCACCCAACTTGGTAAAAAGATAAAAATAAAATATTAATTAAAAATATAGACTTACAATTTGCCTTCATTATCTATTCACCTATTTGCCAATATCCATTTTTAACACAAATGGCCTCAATTTTGGCCGCATTTGCATTAATTGAAGAGACCATTAACGTCTCGCTTATTTCTGTTGGGTTGTGCTCCTTAATTCCGAAATTAGAAATAGTAATAACACGGCCATCTACTTCAAAAATTCTATCAATATCAAATTCATTGTACCAAATTTTTTTACAACGTTGCGGAATAATTTCATCATGAGAGACAATGCCGGCCTCAATCAACACTTCCCCATCCCTCTTTAAAAATAAGGCCCCGGATGTTGGCCGTGATGAAATTTCTGGAGACCCAGCACTTTTTATTATGGGAAACATTTCTGGAGAAAAAATTTCTGGAGAACCAGCACTTTTTCTTATGGGAATTGCTAATAATTGCACATCCTGGCCATAGAAAAATGCTTGCGGATTATTCATGACTTCCGTGTTTAAATTTTCTTCACTTAACGAATAATTAAAAAATCTTTCAACAGCAGATGGCACTGTTGTATCAAATAGTGATATCTCTATTCTGCCGCTTTCTGAAAATCCAACACCACCCATTATATTTTCATCAATAGGGTGTAGGTAAAAAGAAAAACCAGGAATTTCTAAACTAGAAAGAAGCTTGGGATTATCTAAGTCAGACATATCAATTGCAAAAACGGGATCTATCAGTCTGTATGTTACAGCATAAAGCATTTCGCCGATATATCGCACGGCCTTAATTTCTTCATTTATTCCAAATGGGCCGACCATCGATTTCTCTTCGTAGCGATTTTTTTCATCATTAAAGGACAAAACCTTTACATAGTTTTGTTCATTAAATAATGCCATATTATCATTTTGCGAAACTACTAAAGAGAGAATGCCATCATCGTAGGTTTTCACCCCCCATCTATCTTTGATATTACCCTCCACCTCACCCGCTCCAGTGTATTGCATTTCTCCGACAACAGATATGCGAAAAATAAAAACTTTCTGAGGCCATTGCCCTGGAAGGAAGGACCCGAACAATTGATACCATTTGATTTCTTGTTTAATTAATAGAAGCTCGCTATCTGTCATATAAAAGTGATCTCCTCCTCCAATAAAAACGAGTTCATCGTTATTACTTTTTTCATTAGACAAATCCATTTCTATTATTTTATTAAATCTATAATCAAAGTCAGCATAATTTCTTTTCACAACGGAAGTACAAGATATTTCCTCTCCCAGTGTGTTCACATAATCGTCTATCACGCTATCATCTACATTGTTATTTTCGATAACGGAAAGCAATTGTTCATCTTGCACTAGAAAATATAGTCGTCCATCAACCAGTCGACTCTCCCGATAATTGCCTGTATACTCTGTGGTTGATATTATTTCTGGTATTTTATTATTACCAGTATGTTGCATTATCACGGCCCTCACTCGATTGTTTTGCAACTGCCCAATGACTACGATTTTTTTTTCGTATGTTAAAATAACTCCTGACTTAATACCGTTTAGCTCAATATCTCCGAGGTACTTTAGTGAATGTCGTGCAAAGACTTCCAGATATCCTGGATTTAAAATATATATTTGCTCAGCACCGACTTTGTATCTATCCCCTTCATCGATACCACTGACTTGAACATTGGTATGCAAAGTTCTGTCAGATAGACTTGCCTCCGGCACTACTTCAATTTGAGCACAAGCTTCGCTCTTACAGTCGTCATAGGCGGAATTTTCAATTTTTCTTTTTTCTTGCACCTGTTCCTTAAGTTCATCTACCAACTCTTGGCAGCTATCATAGTGATCTAACTTAATATCTAAACTGGGTGGTGGAATTGTTATGTAATCATCGGGAATAATCACCAGCACTTTTTCTCCACATGCTGCCAAAAATATTAAAAAAATAATTGTAGCGAATATTCTATTTATTAATTTCATTGTATCTCCTTGGTTGACTGGACTTAAAATCCATTATAACCGCTCCTCGCCATTTTAATTATAAATATTAGTCGCCCATCCTTTTTTTCGTATTCTTTTAGAATACGGACGGCCCTTAATAAGTCCTGCAATATCGAGCCATTATCTTAACAATCCCCCGGCAATATATGTAGAAACAGGGTGACATTAGTATACTTAGAAGCGATTAAATAATGTGTTCTTTCCTTCAATATTTGACCTACTCATGCCTATAATAGGCTTCATTGTTTAATTGTTTTTACCAAGGAATTAAAATGAAATGGTTTTTTTTTGAATTCACTCCGGCATTTCCTTACCTATCTTCGGCCATAAAATTTATGATACTCGGGACTCTTGGAGAGTGGCTTGGTGGTGTTATTGGGAGCAAGGGGAATTGGCGGCCATTTCCTCTCTGGATGTTTTTTCCTAAATTTTTAATTTGGGCAATTTTAGGAATTTTCATTAAATGGGGATTTTCTAGTTTTACTTCTCTTGTTGGAATTCAGGCAAGCAATAACCTGCTTCCCTCAATTATAAATCCAAATAATCGTATTTTTTTTGCTTTTGCTATAAGCTTTCAAACAAATCTTTTTTTTGGGCCAACTTTAATGTACTTGCATCGACTCTTAGATAATATTGTTCTCTGGCGTTGGGAGTTTGGAGGAATGCATGTTGCCATATACTCCCTTGCCTGGTTTTGGCTTCCTGCACACACTATAACCTTCATGCTACCAGATACGTTTAGAATAATCTTCGCTGCCTTTTTGGGAGTTTGCCTAGGAATTATTTTGGGATTTAAAAAAGACTTGCGTTTCGGCCAGCAAACACAATGATATTATCTCTAAAATCTACTTTCAAGTTTGCCGTTTCTAGTAAGTAACATAAAAGTTTTGACTCTAAAATTTTTGGCGCTGGCCCTAATTTGTTTTCAAACATTAACTTTGCATCATATTCACTTTGTAGCAACACTCCTTCAACTCTCCTATTTCGACTCCCTTGTGAAACATTTGGTGCGATAAGATCGTATTGAGAAATGGAAGTAACTACTTCCGACAAGATCATATAAACAATCATTGAAACCAGTGATATATTTAAATTATAAGAAAACTTTGAACCTTCTTCAAATTTTATATCTAAAATAATATTTGATTCTATCATCCGAAATCTGAGCAAACTTAGCGCTTCCCTAAAGGCCTCTTCTAGAATGTTTTCTTGTGGGAAATTAGCTTGCACTCTAGAAAATCCCAAAAATACATTGATTAGCTGTTTGCATCTATAAGCACTGTTTTTCATTTCTTTTAACTGTGCTATTTCGCTCTCTTTCCAAAAGCCTTCTAGTAACAACATCTCAATCGTGGCCAGGATGCCAGCTATAGGGTTATTAAGTTCGTGCGCCAAGGAACTGGTTATTACTCCCATTTCTTTGGCACTAACTTGACCGATCATTTTTTTTTCAAAGAAATCGGATTTTATAAAAAGAAATCTGTATGCTACTTCCGCCTCACTTGTCTCAACTGGCCGCTTGATAATCGTGTAGAGATCGCCGCTGACTTCAATGCTCGCATTGTCTTCTGTCGCTAAGCATCTATTGGGTAGAAGGTTTAATCGCAAAAATAAAGAATTATGCAATAACAACTCTCCTCCGGCGGATATTAGAGCAAATGGCATTGTTATTAAATTAAATTCTACTTCTGCATCGATAAAACCATCTCTGCCACTTTGTAAATATTCATCAAGTGCGAAAAGATTGTGCACCACTAATGAGACTAGATAGATTATAAAATTTCTATTTTTTAAAAATTTATTATTGAAACGAATTAAAAGATAGAGTGTCTGATTTGTTTGCTTATAGGGAATTAGGGAATAATTTTCAAAGTTATTAACATTTTTATCAAAGAAATCCACGGCCAAGTGAATGTCCAGAAAAGCTATCTCCTCGATTGGCCCAATACTTCGACTTGTAAGAAGGTTCTGGGAAATTCTCTCTACGCTATTTTCTGATAGTGGCAAGATGCCGGCCAACAGCTCAGTTATTTCATCAATGAATTGATTGTATTCTTCACGATCATTATCTATTTTTCCATTTTCATAATTTACAATCGCCGATTCAATTTCTCTCTTTTTTTGAAAAAAATTAAATGTTAATAATAAATCTTTGAGTAGATACTTGCTTATTTCTAAATCAAGAAGTTTTTTTTCTACGGTCGCAATTTTTAAAATACTAGATCTAAGCTCTGCTTCCGAGTTACACGTTACAGGTATTTCCAAACACTCTCTGCCTCTTTTCATTTTTATCACAACACAACCAGTAGAACTTTGAAAAATAATTCCTCTTTTTATTTTAGTAAGCTCTTTTAATCCTCGCTCTTCTATTATCTGATCGGAAAATATAAGTCGCTCTTGCAGCAATCTGACAATCTCTGTTTTAATTGGTAAATCATCTTGAATTATAATTGGAAACAACCGACGGCCAATGCGTTTTTTTAATTTTCCCCAATCAAGTTGCATTATTCCTTCTTCATGGCCTTTACTTTCCCATCACTAAAAATAATCTCTAGCTCCTTTTCGGCCATTAAGTCAAACCGCTCCTTAGACGTTATTAGTGGCCCTTGTTGTCCATTGCGAATAATTGCATAGCCACGCCGCAAAACACTTTCTGGATTTATCGCGGCCAAAACGCTATATCGCTTTTCTAATCTTTGTTCTAAGCGCTCTAATTTATTTTGCATCGAATTAGTTAACCGTCGATGAAGATCATCAAATGCCATCCATCGCTCATCAATGCTAAGTAATTTTTCTGCGCGATCTGCTAAGTTTATTCGCTGTAAACTTTTATAATACCCATTAAGCTTGGCCGATAAATTGTCTTTATAGACTGCTGGCCGCAATGACTCTAGTTTACTCTTTTGCCTCATTAGTTTTCCATCTATCCCAGATAACATTCTTCGGTGCAAATTTGAGAGAGTGCGCACAACTTCCATTTGTCGACCGGTTACCATTTCGGCGGCAGCAGATGGAGTCTCTGCGCGAACATCTGCCACAAAATCTAATATGGTATAATCCACTTCATGGCCAATAGCGCTTATTGTTGGAATTTCGCAATTAGCAACTCTTCTGGCCAACCTTTCATCATTGAACCCACCTAAATCCTCTGCTGATCCACCTCCGCGGGCCACCACCAATAAATCAATTTTGGCGGTTGGATTGAGAGCATTATATTTTAATGCTAAATCTATAGCAAAAATTACTGATGAAGAGCATTCTCCTCCCTGCATAATAGCGGGAATAATTAAAACATCCATCCATAAAGAACGCCTTTTAACAATATTTAAAAAATCAAAAATGGCCGCACCTGTTGGAGAAGTTATGATGGCAATTTTTTGTGGATAATCAGGAATTTTCTTTTTCCGGTCTATATCAAATAATCCCTCCGCACCTAATTTCTTTTTTAGTTCTTCAAATTTTTGTCGTTGATCCCCAACTCCGGCCGGAAGGACTTGGCGAGCAATAAGTTGAAATGATCCCCGAGGAGGATAGACACTTATGTCACCTACACATAACACCAAATCACCGTCTTTAAATTTATCAATTTGTGGGTTTCGTTGAGCATTCATTTTAAAAAGAGCACAGTTTAGAGTGGAGTCTTTATCAATTACTGAAAAATACCAATGGCCGTTGGCCGATTTTGATAGATTGCTTATTTCTCCTTCCACACATATGGAGCGAAATTCATTCTCTAATGAATATTTAATTTTAAAAACAAGTTCTGATACGCTTAATTTTGGGGGAAACATGTTGAAAATTATAATCTAAACTGTCTGACATAACCAGATAGTTGCTCAGCCAATTGTACAATTTCCTGAGTTGCGTTACTTACTGAAGCAGCTCCTTGCGCTGACTCCTGGGCAACAGACTGCACCCCATTTATATTAACTGCAATTTCACTAATGCCGGTACTGGCCTCTTTGAGTGCTGTGATAACCTCTTCTTCAATATTAACCGCCAAGCTATTAATTGTTCTAGAAACACTATCTGCGCCTTGGGCCGCGCCAGAGACGGAAGCAGAAATATCATGCGCGGTAGAGGTTTGTTGATCCATGGCCAGCGCAATACTTTTTGTAATATCGCTAACCTTTTTATTACTCTCGGCAATTTTATTATTTACATCGACAACCTTTGCCGTTTGCGATTGTATCTGTTCGATTTGTTTTGCAATACTCTTTGTCGAATCTCCAGTTTGTTTGGCAAGATCTTTTACCTCATTAGCAACGACCGCAAATCCTTTTCCGGCCTCGCCTGCGCGCGCGGCCTCAATCGTGGCATTAATGGCCAACAGATTTGTCTGTTCCGAAATTGCATTAATGACTTTAACAATATTACCAATATCCTTGGCAGACTGATTAAGCATATTCATCTTTGCAATGGCCTCATTACTGCTTTTACTTGATGACTCTGCTAAGGCCAGGGCCTGTGAACAACTGTGCGCTACCTCCTGTATGGACGCCGATAGTTCTTCTACGGCGCCTGCAACTGAACTGACGCTGCTAGACATCTCCTCCGAAGCGGCCGCAATATCCGTAGTGTTTTGCGACATGGTTCTGGCAGCACCCGATATTGCGTTGACATTAGCAGAAATTTGCTCTGTTGCAGAAGATGTCACATTGGCCTGATTGCTTAATTCTTCTGCGCCCGCGGCCATCTGCTCAGATACTGCGGATAATTTTGAGCTCTCGGCAATCATCGTGTCTGATGCCAGCATAATATTTTTAATCATGTCTCTTAAACCAACCACCATCTTAACCAGAGCACCATTCAGACTGGCCTTACCAATTACGGACTTGTCCACCTCAACCGTTAAATCTCCGCCAGCAATTTTATTGGCAATCTCTGCCATATCTTGGGGCTCTCCCCCTAAAACATTTAAAATATTTTGCGATATGGAGATGGCAGAGAAGGCAATTAGAATCAGCAGTGACAATCCTATCGCAATTAAAACTTTTGTTGTCATCTTACCGTGCTCTTCCACTGTCTTTATGCCAACATCAGTAAACTTGGCAATTTTTTCTAAGGCCTGCGCCATGCTATCATCGATTCCTTTTTGCTCTAGTTGCATTACTGCGTAGGCCTTGCGAGCACTTTCGATGTTACCATCTACCAAACAGCTAAATAGTTTTCCGGCCTCTTTGTCGATCTGTTTGTCTTTAGACTCCATTTCTTTTAGGGAGGCACTCAGGGAACTAAATTCGTTTTGCACTTTCAAAATTACAGAGCTACGTACAATATTTTCTGCTAAAGTCTCTGCCGAACGGGCCTCTGTAGTTATCAGCGAAGTAGTATAGTAATAATCGTTTTCGTCTTTTTTTAATGCATCTTTTTGAGCGGATTCACAATTATACATCGCACGCTCAATTAGCATTGCTTTTTGCAATTCCATTCCGGTTATTTTAGTTAACATTTTTTGCATTGAAATATCTTCTTCGGCCAATTTTTCTACTTCATCACTTATGCTACTCATTGAGCTTATAACGTAACTGATTAACAATACGACTACTACCTGCACACAAACAGCAATGGCCATCATCTTGGCCTTAGTAGAAACGCCATTTAAAATGTAATCGCGTCTCTTGCCAGAAAAAAGTATAAAAACTATAGCGTTAACAATTGTTCCAATTAATATGACTGTGTACAAAAATGATGAGTCACTTTCTATCATAGAAATACCTCTAATTCTTATCTTGCCTTGGTTAAATTATACATCATTACCTGTCTAATCTAAGGCGGCAAAAAAGGTTCTTCTCGTTGTGACAATTATTATTTATTTGTTTGCAGGTAATTTTATCTCTAAAAACAGATCAAAGCTTTGTAAATAATTTACGGCCTGCACCACTTGATAATCTTCCGCTGGTTCATATTTTTTAAATATCTGATCTTTTTCCTCTGAATCTTGTTCGCTCTTTTTGCGCTTACTTTCTTCCAAGCTCTCTGCTCTAGCAATTCGCTCTTCCTTTTCCATCTCTTCTCGTACAACTTTTTCCTCGGCAGTTTCTTTTGTTGCGGTCAAATGATTGCGCAAATCTTTCTCTCTTAAAAAATTAGTATTCTTATAATGCTTATTTAACCACGACGAATCAATTTCTCCCAACTCAACATCTGGCCTAATTCCAATGGCCTGAATTTTTTTTCCGTTTGGAGTCATATATTGCGCAATAGTCAACTTCAATCCCTTTTCATCATCTATTTTTGATACTTGCTGAACAGAGCCCTTTCCAAAAGAACGTGTTCCCATAATCAATCCGCGCTTAGCATCTTGAATGGCACCCGCAACAATTTCTGAGGCAGAGGCAGAGGCGCCATTAATCAAAACGGCCAAGGGCAATTTTAATTCTTTATAGAGATCTTTTTTTACGTAACGAAATTCTTTTTCATTTTTATTGCGCCCTTCTGTTGAAACAACAATTCCATCTTTCAAAAATATTGACGCCACATTTACGGCCTCTTCTAAGAGGCCTCCGGGATTAAAGCGTAAATCTAAAACTACACCCCGAGGTGTTTTTTTGGATTTACCTAATTCTGCATAATGTTTTTTTATGGCGTCTTCGACTTCCTGCCCAGCTCGTTGTTGGAATTGTGACAAGCGCAAATAGATAATATTATCACCCAGAAGCTGTGTTTTTATGGCCTTGGTTTTTATAATTTCCCGTTTAATAGTAAAATATTTTGTAACATCTGATCCTTCTCGAACTATACCTAAATTAACCTTGCTTTTTTTATCTCCTTTCATCATATCAATTGCTTTCTCAAGCGAAATACCCACCACGTTTTCATGATTAATTTCTATAATTTTGTCTCCGGGCAACAGTCCTGCATTAAAGGCCGGAGAGTCCTCTATCGGGGTGATAATGACAATTACTCCATCTCTCTGAGTAACTTCAATACCAAGGCCTCCGAATTCTCCCTTCGTATCTTCCTGCATCTTTTCAAAAACATTCTTATCTAAAAATGCTGAGTGAGGGTCTAGCGTGTCCATCATCCCCTTGAGGGCGCCTTGAATTAATTTATCTGTATCCACTTCTCGATAGTACTGTGTTTCGATGGTATGCAATACTTTGTTAAATAACTCAAGCGTCTCAAAGCGCGACTTAATTTGTGCGTCATCAACTTTCTTCTCGACGGCCATCGAAATGGAATATGAAAAACAAGCAACAAACAATAAACCTCTGACTAAAAGCATACGTGACCATCCTATACTCATCATGATTGAGTTGTTTTTAAATTACGTAGTTGATTATATCTTCTTTTTTTCTGTAATACTATTTGAAGTTAGTGATTCTCGCTCGACAAACTCAATGGTATTTTGTGCTTTGTCTTTTATCCTAACTTCAAAATATACTTTCCCAAATTGTGCTGCTTTGCTTGCGGTGTATCCCAGGATATCCCCCTTGTCCATCACATCTCCCTTTTTTACTTTAGCAATAAAATCACCTAAAACGACTGAGCGCAGATCGTTACCATGATCAATAATCACTAAATTGCCGTAGGTGGAAAGTTCTCCCTGATAAACGACCTCTCCTTTCCCCCCAGAATATAGGGGAACGACACCTTTTGTTTTATAGGTTATTCCCTTCTTGTTGTAATCTAGCTGTGTATAATTTCGAACTGGCGCCTCAAGAAGTTTTTGATCTAAATTGCCCACTGGCCGGGTGGCGGCCAGTTGCTTTTGTATTTTATTATTCTTGATATCACTCCATATTTCATCTCGACTGTTTACTAGTCCAACATATTCGCTAGCATAATTTTGTTTTTCGTCTTCCATTCCACGAATGGCCGACTCTATGTCTAGACAATTGCGATTTATTTCTTCTATTTTACTCTGCAGTTGTTCGACCTGGCCTTTCTTCTCAACTATAGCTACTTTCAGCGGCGCAAGTTCTTCTAGGAGCTTCTTAACTTCTTGCTCCAAAAGTTGGTTAACAATTAAATCACTCTCTTCTTGAAAATCATTTAAAGTGCCGACAACAATTCCGTTCAACACCGTCTGGGCCGACTTTTGTGTTTGTTCTATTTTGATTGCTAAATCTTCTAGCTCTTTTGCCGCAATCTCTAAGTCTATATCTAAATTTTTCCGACCTTCGATAAGATCAATATACTCTCGGTTTTTATTGTCTAAATCCCCTTCTAATTCTTTAATTTTTTCCGCAATATCGGCAATTCTTTTTATCTGTTCTTTTAGATTAATTCCAACTTTTTCCTTTTCCCCTTCCGCCTTTATTAATTGCTCTGAGGCCTCACGATTGAGAGCGGCGGGAACATAAAAAAATGGTGTAGAAAATAGCGAGATGATTGTTATTAACTTATAAATTATACCCATGACATTTTCTTTGACATATATACGGTTCCAGCAATAATAACTCCTCCCAACATCGCTAGATTAATATAGTTAATTGATATCTGTGCCATAGTTATTCCCAAAAATATCAATCCCAAAATAACCGCATTGGCCAAGGCGGAGGCCTTAAGGGCCAGATTTTTTGAACGCTGATATTTCTGGGCCACCATAAAAATTGCTAAAAAGGGGGAACGCATAATACTCACGCAATAGAGCCAGAAAACAACGGCCGCTAACTTAAATCCCTCAGGCAATAGTTGTTTAATCTTATTGTAGATCCCCTTATAGCCATTAAACAGCTCGATGTTTGATATGTTGTTACCGAGAAAGAGATTTGCCTCCCCCGCCAATTTTGCCAGATAATTTCTCACCAATTCTTTTGTTTCGTCCCGCAGACCATCTTTAAAGAAGACCTTCATTCCCACAAAATTAGAAGATAATCCGCCGGCAGTTAGCGGAATATTTATTTTCATAGCACTAATTGCTTTGGTTACTTTGCTATTTAATTCTTCTGGCCCAATTACTTTTACCTTTTCCACTCCGGGTAAATATATCATTTTACGAACCAACATATTATAATTTTCTTTGGTCGATATTAGTGCCGTAAAATAGGACTCCTCATCTAGCTTAAAGGCGATTTGTTCGCTTATTTTTTTATCCAAAACTCCTTCTGCTAAAAAAACAAATCCCATCACAACGGTCGCCAGCAAATATGCAAACGTCCGGATTGGATATTTTGAAATTAAATAGAACAGGCCATTTAAATAAAGCATGCATGCCCCGAATATATTATTTTACCGTTATCTAAATGAATAATTCTTCCCGTAAAGCGCTTAACTAGCTCACGATTATGAGAGGCCCAAACAATGGTCATTCCGCGTTTAATATTATAGACATTTAAAATATCAAATATTTTTTTTGAACTGTCATAGTCCAACGAACTAGTTGGTTCATCAGCAATAAAAACATCCGGTCTGGCCAATAATGCTCTGGCAATGGCCACTTTCTGCCGAAGGCCCCCATTGCACCTATTAATCTTTAAATCTAGTTTGTCTGTGATACCAATATATTTTGCTAAATCTTGCAGGTCGTTATTAAAATCTTTTTTCCGACGGTATATAGTCGGATCATAGGCCAATGCCATGTTATCGTGACAGGAAAAATCTCCCAATAAATCTGACTCCTGCTCAACTCCTGAAATAAAAATCTGACTATTTAAAAATTTTGGAAGAAAAACTTTTCCACTACTTGGCAGTAACTCTTCTTTTAAAACTTTAAGCAGTGTGCTTTTGCCTGCACCTGAAGATCCTGTTACAAAGACGATTTCACCGCGGCCGATGGCCAAAGAGACTTGCGATAACGCCTTAACGCTTCCATAAGAATAAGAGACATTGTCTAATTTAAAAAAAGAACCATCATTGCGACGCAGAAGAGCATCTCGTGAAAAATTAAGATTCGCCTGATTTTGATTTTCTGTCCCCGAAAGATTCATGACCAATCCCTTAGTCTTTTTATAGGCCATCCTGACCCACTGGGTAAATTTTATCTCACGACTGCCATTCAAGTAAAGTAAAAACTCTAGGCATACCAGACAATAGTTAAATAGTTATACGTTTGCGCGAATAATCAGATAATTAGTGGACATTTTTAGGTGGTCGTCCCTTCTTTTTCTTCGTTAAAGCGGCAACTCTTTGCAGCACTGAATTAATCAAAAGTTTTGCTTCTCTTCGCAAATCGTTTTCGTGAACAAATCTATAAAATTTTTCCACATCACGAGATTGCCGAAAATCATTTATTACCGAATTTTCATCCACAATTGCCGGGGTTTCTGGGATTAGCTCAATTTCTGTTGTCATTATTGAATCTCCTGAGATGCGATTAAACCATAGGTATGAAGTTTGTTATATAATGTTTTTACTGTAATGCCTAATGCTTTTGCCGCCTTCGTTTTATTTCCGGCCAAATATTCTAGGGTTTGACAAATATGCCTACGCTCTAAATCTCCTAGCGTCATCTCAACAAACACAGAAGAGGCATCGTTAGCTCTATCAGTAACTTCTTTATTTTCATCTTCCTCGGGAAGAATTACAACACTGTCGGCCAAATGATCGGCCTCAATGATACGGCCATCAGACAAAATATATGCCCTCTGCATAACACTCTTTAGTTCTCGTAAATTTCCTGGCCAATTATATTCTGCCAACAACCTAACCGCATCCGGAGAGAGGGATTTCATCTGATCAATGGATTTATTCTCATTTAAAAAATAAGAGGCAAGCGATTCAATATCTACTTTTCTTTCAACCAAAGAGGGAACATTAACAATCATTGTGGCCAATTCATTATAAAGGGCCTTAGAAAAAGTTCCGGCCGCCACCATGTCTAATAAATTTTTATCTGAGATTGCCAAAATTCTTGCATTAGAAGAGTACTGTGCAAATGACTCTGCTCGCACAATGGTTCCATCTTGCAAATAACGATTGAGTTTATTTTGTAAGTTTATCGGAATAGCGTGAATATTTCGCAAAACGATTGTTCCATTATTGGCAACTTCAAAAAGTCCACGCTGCCCAGCTGTTCCGGCAATAGAGTTTTCCAATCGCCCAAATAGCTCCACCTCTAACGCACCTTCTGCCAAAACTGAACAATCTACCACAATAAATGCTCTGCTGGCGCGACTACTTCTACAATGAATTCTTCTGGCCAGCATCTCTCGTCCGCTGCCTGTTGGCCCACTAATTAATGCATTGACCCCGGCGGCCGCTAACTTATCGCTTAATTTGATCGCATTTTTCATTACCTCTGACAGGCTTATTATTTTTCCTTCTTTGATTTGATAATTGCTTTCAACGACCACCTCTAATTTTCCGGCGATGGCATTCTCTTGCATCTCTAGTTTTTTAAGAAGTATCTCGTTGAGTGCTTTTGCTGATAAGTACATTTGCATGTTTTTAATTGGATCGGAAATACCACTCAATATTTCTAAAACGGAAGTTACGTCATTACGCGTAAACTGCTTTTCTCCCCTGTTTTGTAAATGAACTGTTGCAATCACTAATCCTTCGTACATAATGGGGGCACAAAGCTCTGCGCGAGTTAACTTATTGGCCCGCCCAGAAAAAAGTGGATCTCTCGCAAAATCATTTGAAAAATAAGCTCGCTTGCTCCGAATAACGTGTCCAGCAATGGTGGCAACTTCTAAATCGGTGTTTGCTGACTTATCGGTATATATGGCGCGGGCAGTGGCAAGGTCAGTCCCGGCCATATAGATCAAATAATTGTCCGATTGTAGTGCTAATTTCAGATATGAGCCTAATTCATTAAAAAATATTGACTCGTCTAAAGTTGACGACAAAATTGACTTTAGTGATTCTAAATCTGTCGAAAAAAGCTTCATTTCGTTATTCATTGTTAAACTCCTAGGCAAAAAATTAGTCTTTAAAAGCATTTTTTACGCTGTGCAGTATAACAAACATGATAACATTGATTGAAAAATTTACAAGAGAAAAATAGTCAACTGTTTTTAAATTTTTTTTGCTATCACAAAAGCAGCTATTTGGACCATCTAGGAGTTGTACAGTTTCCAAAATTAACGATTACCGGAGCTATTACATCACCATCTCTGTTCATTATGTATAAATTTTGTACGGCCCGCTCTCGCGAAATAACTCGCTGTGAAGAAAAAAGAATAAACTGTCCGTCGGGTGAATAAGTCGGTTCTTCATTAGAGCCAAAATCTTTAGTTAGGCGCACTAAATTGGAACCATCAACACTCATACGAAAGATATCAAAACTATTTTCCAACCACGAAGAAAATGCAATCTCTTTTCCATCAGGAGAAAAGCGAGGAGTAGCATTAAATTGGCCGACGAAACCAATTCTGACTACACTCTGCTCAACCACAGAAGGATCCATTATATAGACCATTGGATCTCCTGAACGCCCGGAGAGAAAAGTCATCAATTTACCATCTGCTGAAAAAGACGGATCGACATCTATCGATAGATGCTTGGTAATTTGTCGCAATTTTTTAGTCTTAATATTCATCTCATATATTTCTGCGTTACCCGAGAAACTAAGAGTCAACGCTATATTTTCATTATCGTTATTGCTTATAAAAATGGCACCCGAGTTTACTCCCTCAAAATTCGAAATAAGTTCATTTTGCTTTGTTTTGGTATCATACATATAAAGTTCAATGGCGCGATCTCGTTTAATTTTTCCGGCACCTCTACCGCGAACACTATCCTTTATAAGACTATAAATTATCTTTTTGCGATCCTTAGACATGTCTGGCGATATTACATTTCCATTAAAGTAAGTTAAGCGCTCTAAATTTTTTCCGTCAAAATCTGCGATATAGAGTTCTTTAATTGGTTCCTTGCGATTTACCGTTGGCCGATCTGAAACAAAAATTACTTTTGATTCAAAAATAGAATCTACTCCAGTTATTCCTTTATAAATTGCGTTAGCAACCTGGTGTCCCCAAGTGCGCAGCTCAAATATTGGAACCAGTCCATCCTGAGCATAGAGGGCCTGACCGGTGGATGATTTATAGTGTTTTATATCGTATTTAAGTTTGCCACCTTCTAATAAAAAAGAGAGCTTTACGATATGTTCAATTCCTCGGCCGGCCAAACTTGTCAAATCCATAAAGGAGACATTCCGATCATTGCGAGAAACAGAATAATTAGCAGTATCCAATTCAAATCTACTTTTGTAATAAGAAAAATCGTTGCGAAATAATTCCACCAATTCATTAACTCGTTCTCGATCTGCTCCAGATATTCCTTTAGCAACATATGGTTCCAAAATCAGCATTTTCTCTTTTGCCAACACCGCATCTCCCACGGCCACAATTGTCATGCTTTTATCTGCAGCAAAGGAAGCATCGATCAATGCCCCGAAAATAAAAATGAAAAATAATTTTAAAATCATAAAAAACTCCATCAAAGAAAAAACTACAAAGGAAACCCCAAAACAATCTCTCCACTTTTAACTCGATCTACAATTTCTGGTGTTACCAGCGGAAAGGGGGCAGCGGCCTGAATTGACTTTAGCGCCCTTAAATCATAGTCATCATTTCCACTCGTTTCCAAAATAGTTGTTTTGATTATTGATCCATCAGAAGATAAATACAGAACAATTCTACATTGCAAATTTTGCTCTTTTAAATAACTAGGTAATTGCCAAAAAGGCCGAATAATCTCTGGCAGTTTGTTAATATAATTATTAAACTCGGAGGCCTCCTTATCCGAAATTACCTCTCCGGTTAATGAAGATCCTTTGCTAACTTTATTACCGGCAATAATAAGTTTTTGTAATTCTCTCTTCAAATTACCATCTAGCGGCAACTTATCTTTTTGCCGCATGGCCTTTTGTTCTTTGTTATCCAGTTTAGTTTTTCCTAAATCTTTTAACATAGATAAAAAGGCCTTTTTATCTTTTCCTTCTTTTTCCTTTAAATATTCCAGTTGTGAGGTCTCCAAACTTTTCTCTTCTAGCACTTTTTCAACTTTATCCTCTTTGGCCTCCTGAAGATCTTCTCGATTTATTTCACTTTCCAAGGCCCGTAATTCTTTTAAACTCATTGTAGGCATTGCCACAACGTCGACCCGAATGGCCGTCTGAGACATCTGCAGCTTCATCCTATCTGTCTGCGAAAGAAATCCGGTAATTAATTGTATGAAAATAATTAGGAAGAGCAATCCCAGGTGAGAAGAAAAAGAATAGACAATAAATCTATTAAACTCTGTACTCATTTTGCGGTCTCAGTCACCAAAGCAATTTGAGAAATACCATTCTTTTTTAGATGCGACATAAGTGCGGCCACTTTTCCATAAGTAATTGCGTAATCTGCCCGCAAATACAGTACGTCCGTTTTATTATCCGCAAATTTCTGCTTTATTATTGGAACTAACTCTCCCAATAAAAATTTATCCTTTCCTATAAAATACTCACTCGTGCGAGTATAAGATAAAATTATCTGACTCGAAGTAAGGTTGATTCGATTAACTTCCTTGGTTTTCGGCAACTCAAGTTTTATCCCATTTAATAACAACGGCGCGGTGATCATAAAAATCACCAACAAAACCAGCATTACATCCACCAAAGGAGTAACATTTATCTCTGCCATTCTTCCCTTTCCTCCTTTCCCAGGAGTCATTCCCATTCCCATAACGTTGTCTCCCTAATTTAGCTTACTAATCAAAGAGCGCTCAATTACATTTAAAAAATCTTGGCCAAAACTTTCCATCTGCACATTGGCCTTAGCATTCTGATTTAAAAAATAGTTATAAAACCAAACAGCGGGAATTGCCGCGGCCAATCCTGCTGCCGTTGCAACTAACGCCTCCGCAATACCTGGAGCAACCACATCTAAGGTTGCTCCTCCTCCGGCCAGGCCAGTAAATGAATTAATAATTCCCCAAACTGTTCCAAAAAGTCCAATGAATGGAGAAACGGATCCAACACTGGCCAAGGTCGATAACATATTATCCAGCTCTTCATTAGATTCATTGATTCCTTTTTGAATTGCTCGCTCAATTAGAGTTAATCCATGCAACTCAAAATGACGCTTGAGTCCTTCATTGTCCGTATTTTTTTTTATTTTAGTTAATTCTATCTGGCCATTGGTAAATATTGTTTTCAAAGGACTAAATTGCAAATTCTGGGCCTTCTCTAAAACCTCTCTAAAGTTTTCAGAATTTTTATAATACTCTAAAAACAAATCATTATTTAATCTCATGGCCTTGGTTAGTTTCATTTTTTGCCAGATAATTGCCCAGGACAAAACTGAGGCAAAAATTAAAATCAGTAAAATTAAAATTACCACGAATCCTGAATTTAAAAGAATATCTAAAAGACTTATTGCTTTATCTTCTCCCATCTCTTCCCTCCACTGGCCCAGGCCTGTTGTATCTGCGATACCTTGTTAGTTGATGAATTAATGTAACTGTCAATTTCTTAACATGCTCCCAGCTGTTTTCTTTTACATAAATATAAAAAAATCCTAACAGATAACTTATCAACACAGTGACAACAGAGAAATGTTTGTCCAAAGCAAAAACGGAAAAACTATTTCCCCAAATCGGATCAATCCCAAAAAATGCGGCCATAGGGGCCACGAAAATTAATAACAAGGCCACAACATTTCTAAAGTTCGTCGGTAAATATTCAACAATATACAGACAAAATAAAAAATTTAAAATTATAAAATAGTGCAAATCTGTAGCATAAAAATAAATTGCCTTAGAAAAAACAAAAAAAACGGTACAAAAAAATATTAATCTATAAGGCCGTTTGCTATTTCCCACCGGGTAATAATGCTGCAAAATTACAATTAAAAAAATATCTATTAAATAGAAGAGAACATTGCCGAGGTACCCCATAACCACTTGGCCATTTTGAATAGACGTCTGAGAAAGGGTGGCCGGCCATCCGGTAAAGATAGATAACACCAGCAAGATGGCAGAAGATAACAATACCTCTTTTTTTATTGCACCTGTTTTTATCTCCCAAATATTTCTCAGCACTCGTCGTCCACTATCTCTAATCCCAATAAATTGGGCCATAATATAAAATGAAAGAAGCTTGGACACCGTAATCAGCGACCAACCCCGATCCCAGATCCACTCTTTAATTATCTCCATCCGATGGCCTAGCAAAAAATGAAAGAAGGCACTACCAGAAAGTAAAATTAGTTGTATCAGCCAAACCAATAGGTAAAAGCTTATGTAAATTATTATTTGTCGAAACAGATTAGATCGTGTGAGTGGCCTTTTATTCATCATGGATTAACTGGTCTATCTTTGTTAGTTGTTGGTACCAACCAACTAAGTTGCAGTTCGGGTGAAGGATAGATGCTATTATGTCCCTTATACAGCACGTTTGCTTTTACTAGATCATCTATCTTTTTTAGTAATCCCAAATAATTGTTCCAAAGGTGTAAATTACTTTTTAAGGTCTCTCCGACCCGTTTAGTAACATCGTACTGTTGTTGAAAGTTGAAACCAACATCAAAAATCAGTTTGTCATATTGTGCCCAGACCTTTTTAAAAATTTCTATATCAAGCTTTTTGCCACTGAAATTCGTTCCCAATACGTTTTGCAACTCCTTGCTCATAACAAATTTTTTAAAAAAGGCCATCTCTCCTCGAACATAATCTTCATACAGCAATATAGCAATCTCTTGCTTGCTTAGATCCATTGCCCTTATAAAGGGGGCCGATAATAAAAAAATATATTCGCCGTTGTTGGCCGGAAGCGCAAAGTGGGCCACATTTGGAGAATTAATCAGCAATATTTTAAAACTCTTCTCATAGAGACCTTGTTTTTCTAAAAAATCCTTAAAATAGATATCGAGCCCATAGTCTGGCTTTGTAAAATCCCAATTTAGCGCTGGCGCATTCTTAATTAGCCAATACTCTGTTAAAAACGTCCAGACCTGATCTTCTTCCGGAACATTGTAGCGGCCTGTTTTTATTTTCTTATTCTTTTTAATTTCTTCTTTAATCTCCTCGGTCTTCTGAATAACCGTCTGCTCTAATCCATCGCTTTTAATAACTTCCTTTATGGAATTAAAATCTAATACATCTCCCGCGGAAAGTGGCGTTGTTGCTGTTTCGCTTGGTGCTGTTAGAATAGTTTCAACATTCTCTCCCTTTGCCCCCCCAATAAGAGATAAGAAGACAATCAAAACGTAAAAATGTTTACACATCACTTCACCATTGAGCGACCAATGATGTATTGATCATACAATCGCCCCCAATAGAAAAGCTCGGCCAAATCTAAGTCAAACTGTTCAAAAAATTTTGGAAACTGATCCTGAAAACAATCCGGCCTTACTGTGCCAACTAACGCTCCTAACACATATCCATCGTACGGGCCAACCTTTGCCGATTGCCAATCGGAAAAATTGTCCGCTGTTTTCGCATCTCCACTCACCTTTTGCTTATATACTTTTATGGGATGTCCACATGATACGGTGGTAAGTGTAGCAGAGTATCGAGAGTAATTTTGATGAACATTGCCAAAAAATTTCTGATAAAACATAATCCCAATATAATCACTTTTCTCATTTACAGCAAAGACGGCCTTTCCTCCTAGAAATATTTCTAGAATTAAAGCGGCCATTAGACAACTTCGCATGCTCATACCATCGTACCTTATACTTTCCATCTAAACTGAATCGTTTCCCATTCATGACACTGCGGGCATCGCCAAAAAATCTCATCTGAATTATATCCACACTGACTACAAAAATGACGTGTAAGGGATTTGTTTAAATTTAACAAAAAATCCCCTGTTCGTTTTAGTGCCTCCTCAGTTTTATTCAGCTGAACCAACAAACGAATATATTCTACCATCAAAACTTCCGAAAGCTGTTTCCCCTTGGAAACCAGGCCATTAAGCGTCTGATAGGCCTCGTTAATTTTATTCTCCTCTTTGAGTAAGCGCACTTTTGCTAAAGTAATTGCAGGAGAAGGAGTTAGCTCTTTGTCTTTTAGTTTTACAAAAAAACTCTTCAACAACGTAAGTCGAGTGTTGTAATCATTTTTAACTTTCTCATCTGCAGAAAATGGTTCAGAGAGGGCCACAAAAACAAATGAGATATACATTGGATTAGCATTGATAAGCTCCATTAAAAGTTCCTGGGCCTTCTCCATATCTCCATTGGCCAAAGATAATCTCAGCCATAAAATATTGGCTGAGACCGAAGGCGCAAACTTAAATGCTTCTTCGAGTTCTTCCCAACAACGAACCATATCCCCTTTTTCAAAAAGGGCCTTGGCCTTTTGCACTAAAATATGCGCAATGGTTTCCGATTGATTATTGCTGCTAATTTTAGATAGCATCATTCGATAATTATATGCCTGATCCCAGTCTTCTATATCCTCATAAATTCGACAAATAGCATACAACACATCCTGCTGATCTCGATTTATTTTTAAAACATCACGATAAGTCTCAATGGCCTTGTCTATAAATCCACCTTTATCAAAATCAAATGCTAATTCCTTGAGAGACTTTAGGCGGGTTGCTTCGGAGATATTATCTCGAGCAATTAACGAACGATGGATACTAATGGCCTTATCGATCTCTCCATTACTTCTAAAAAGTCCACCCAACGCAAAATAGGTGTCAATGGTTTCACGATTGAGATCTACCGCATTTAAAAATTCTCGAATGGCCAAATCCCTATTGCCGGAAATAAGATACTGCGTGGCATTTAAGAAAATCTTTGATTGCGCTTCAAAAATAGAATTGCGATATTTTTTAGATAACTTAACACCCGTATCTCGTTCCATCAGATAGTGATAGCTTAATATCAAAGTAAGGAGTACTGCCACGATGGCCAATAAATTTGTCTGTAACCAATTAGTGTATATTTCCATCTTTTAAACTTACCTGTTTCTTCTATGCTCCTCTTATCACTTTCCACTAAATTGTGGGGCGTATAGGTACATTAGAGTTTTTTGCCCAAGGATATTTCCCAGCTTCAAATCAGTAATTGATTCTTCTAAGGACTCTGCTAAATCCCATAATGAATTTTTCTTTTTATCTTTTAAAAAGCGAAGCTTAAACTCTCCCTTTAATTTTAATTCTGTGTGAATCGCACGCCCGGCGGCCCAAAGGCCGGCCACAGCATCAACCAGGCCCAGCGACAAGGCCTCCTGCCCTGAAAAAATTTGGCCTTGGGCAATTTCATTAAAATCTTTTGTAATCTTTTCCTTTCGCCGTTTCAGAATATCATTTTTAAACTGCTCATGAACGCTATTAACCGTCCCCTCTAAAAGTGCCCTCTCTTCTTCTGTCATGCTACGTTCTCCGGAGCCAACATCTTTGAATTTTCCGGCCTTAACAGTATTGGGCACTAATTTCGCAAACTCTAGTAGTTTAGAGGAGTCCATAAAATTCATAATAACACCAATAGAACCGGTTAGCGTTCCAGCGTTAGAATAAATTTTTCTTGTGGCCGCTGCAATGTAATATCCTCCACTAGCGGCAATTGAACCTAGACTGGCATAAACCGGCTTTTCCTCATCAATTCGCAAAATTTCTTCATATATCTCTTGTGTCGGGCCAACTGTCCCCCCTGGAGAATCAATGCGCACAATAATGGCCTTAATTTCCTTATCCTCTTCTGCCTTGATCAATTTTTCTACAATCTCCTTGGAAGAAGTAATTACCTCTGAAATTTCTATAACGGCAATCTGCGCATCATCGGAATCAACACTTGTTTTTATATCATCACTATCCTTCATGGCCTTTACGGTATAAACCGCAAAAATAACCAAAATAATAAAAAACACAAAAACCATGACAAGAATTGCTAGCAACGATTTGCTGTTGTTTTGATCAATCATTTATTACTCCACCTGTTGAATTTTTCACTGAAACTACAAGAGGTAATAATAGCAAAAAGTTTGCAGCAATAGGAAGGATAAAAACGCTCCGACCTTTTTGCTCAAATATTATTAACAAATAATCATTTTAATGGCAGGAAAGAATCAGATTTTCATCACAGTAAACATGAAGATCGTCCTGACAAATCCCCAAGTCACTTCCATCAACACAAATCAATTTACCATCTACTGGTACTATGCCCGTGCGTGGACAGGCAGGCCATCCTCTTTCGCCACAATGACTCTCTCCACAAAAACCAATACGGCCAGCATCCCCGATTGCATCATACCAGCCGAAGCGACATTTATCGCAACTATCATCAGCATCAGAATTCAAACTGCACTTTAAGATTGTTCTGTTGATGTAACTGTCATTCCTTTCTCCTTGAGGTAGGTTTTGCGTTTTTTTGTTTTCCCCCAAATTTTCTAACGATAAATTGGGCAAATAAGTTACACCAATACGATTAATGTTTTTAATATTTAATAATGGGAATTCCATCCAGCTTTTTGTCAAAACACGATTTCTCCTGCTCTTAATATTTTTATAATATATCATGAAATATAAATTATTTTTTTTAATTTGTTTTTTTTCTTTGGCCATAAAATCATTAGCTGGATTGAGAAAAATTTTTAATGAATGGATTCCTTCTAACCTAACAATTTCTTCTCCATCATCGTGTCCTTTTTTACAAGCGGTAGATTTCTTCTGTTTTGAAAATAAAATAATGCCCTCCATCTTTTTATCTGCTTTAATGTAAGGTATTTTATAGAACAAACAAATGGACTTATCTGAAGAATTGCTCAAATCAAAACGCATAATGGCCTGCCAACTGTTTACTGGCCGGTTAATCTCTTCCGCCGAATTTATGTATCCCGAACTCACCTCTTGTGTGCGATATGTTGACAAAAGGGCCAAATAGCTTTGCGACTCAAAAAGTGCCAGGCCCTCATATCTTTTTTTAGACAAACAGGCCGAGAGTATTAAAAGGCAACTCAAAAAAACAGGCCCAAACTTCCAATTATTTTTCATTTATCCCCATTCTCATGCAACGAAAACCAACTTGAAAATCTTCATTTCTCTGCGTCTCAACTCTTGATTCTGGCGGTAAGAATTCTTCCGGCAAAAACTCCCACGTAAAATTTCTATCGTCAAACCCCTCGCCATCCCAGTAAGCGCGATAACCCAATTGATGCCAAATCGCTTTTACATCAAAATAAAAACTAGATGCTTTTAAATTCTGCGTTGATGACTTGGGATTACGCAAGGACTCAAGTACTCCTCCTACCGGGAAATAAATCCCACTCCAAGAAGTGGAGGTTGTCGCAAAATTTTTATATGGGGCGATTGTAAGACATTCTCTAGTATAGGCCTTAGGGCAATTATTTTCTGTGTAATTTTCATCTGCTTGGGCAAAAAGAGAATCGCTCCATCGCTTATCCCATGGAGATGGCGAGCGAAACACCGTCTTTGCTGTGGCAACCTCTCCTGGCAAAAAGGTCGCAGCATCAAAGATATGTGCCTCCAATAATTGCTTGCCTCTAAACTGACAATATGCCGCCATTTGTTTGCGAGTAAGGCCGCTGGCCGGCGCGGCCAAATTATCACCCCAATCCGTAAGCTTTGAGCGCAAAATAGTTGTTTCTTCCACAAACGAAGAAGGGCCAATTGTAATCCATTCGCTAATATCGCGATTAGATACTAAATTTTTATCGACGAAAATTTTTCGTCCTACGTTGTCCCATAATAATTGAGCGCTTTTACTATTTTCAAAGTCGACAGGGCCCATAGTATATTTCCGTTCAGGAAGAAGAATCTCGTGACAATTATCTTCCAACAGTAATGTCATTTTATTTTTTGTCTCTTTTAAAAAAAGAGTTACCCCAACAGCATAATGGGGAGTGTCGACATCATTCGCCAAATCCCGAGTTATTATCGAGTAAAAAAGGCCACTTTTTTTATTTCTTTTTGCAAAAACAAGATGGGGAGAATGACCTTTTTTATAAAAGACAGAAATGGGCGCCTGTGATGCCGGATAAAAATATTCGTAATGGGAAAAATAACATTGTAAAAAATTCGGATTACATTTTAAAAAACTTTCATCACTGCTTTTAAAATCTCCTAGCTCTTTTTGGCAATCAACCAGGCCTCGCCCCCACCGTCCAGTTATGTCACCGTCTTTCCATAAACGAATTAGTTGCTCGCTGGCGGTCAATAGGATTTCTATCTGTTTTTTTTGTGTAATGACATTCTGGACCTCTTTTTCCTGTTGCCAGAGGTATCTCCATACTAAAATGGCAACCACCGTCAATAGCGAGATGATCCAAAGCAAATATCTTACTCTAGTACTCAAGTTATTATTTCCCCATCATGACTAATATTCCTCTCCGTTGTAGAATAAAGTATTACTGCCTTAAAGACTATGGCCTACTAACATCGCAAGGAAAAAACTTATGCCTATGGAGTGGATACAAACCGAAAACAGTAGCAATGAAAATCAAACAGAGGTTCTTTCATTCGAAGATTACATGAAAAAATTTGAAGTGGAAGTAGAAAAAGAGTGTCGGCCATCTTACCAATATTTTTTGGACATGTTGGAACACTTTGGCCAAGACGCCAATGGACATTTCAAGCTTTTTCAAAGATCGCATCCCGACTCTCCGGCGGTATTTGGACAATACAAGACACAGCAAGAAATTTGGCTCAACCTAAAAAACTTTCAAGAAGAAGGCCTAAATAATAAATTTATTTTACTTGTCGGCCCTAACGGATCTGCCAAATCCAGCCTCGTGCGAAAATTTATGAAGGGAGCAGAAGAATACTCCAACCTTCCAGAAGGAGAGCTTTTTACTTTCAGTTGGATTTTCCCCATTGATAATTTTGTAAAAGGCACCCTAGGCCTTAGCAATAATGCTCAAAGTAAACAGGTAAGCACCTATGCCTACCTCGATGACAAAGACATTTCCGCTATTATTTCTTCAGAGCTTAAAGATCATCCCATTTTGCTTGTGCCGGCCCTCACCCGACAGCAAATGATTGATAAATTATTATCTAATAGCAAAGAGCGTTTGATTTCAGTACAAAAGTCCTATCTCTATCGTGGCGATTTATCAAAACGGAATCGTATGATCTATGATGCTCTTTTGAAAAATTATAAGGGCAATCATGGTGAAGTTTTGAAACATATTCGAGTAGAGCGTTTTACTATCAGCAAACGCTATTCAAACAGCGCAGTAACTATTGAGCCACAATTACACGTTGATGCCAGGTTGCAACAGATTAGCATGGATAAACGGTTGGCCAGCCTTCCGCCTAGCTTACAATCACTAAATCTTTTTTCCGCACAAGGAGAAGTTATTTTGGCAAACCGCGGAATCTTAGAATTTTCCGATCTTCTAAAACGTCCGCTGGATGCCTTTAAATATTTACTCATGACCATGGAAACTGGAACTCTAAACTTAAATGGCATACTAACAGAATTAGATATTTTCTTTGTGGGATCATCTAATGAAGTTCATCTAGATGCTTTTAAACAACATCCCGACTTTAAATCTTTTATGGGACGTTTTAATTTTATCAAAGTTCCCTATCTTCTCGATTATCGCGACGAGGTGCGAATATATGACGAGCAGGTGCAAGGACTCAGTTCAAAATCTACCTTTGAACCCCATGCTCTAAAAACCCTTTGTCTTTTTTCCGTAATGACCCGTCTGCGCAAATGTCAGGCCAACAACTACGCAGAAAGCAAAAAAATCGCTCCCATTGCTGGCAAACTTACTCCCCTAGATAAGGCCCTCTATTTGGCAGATAAAATTATGCCAGAAAATCTTGATGTAGAATCACGCCAAATACTTCTACAAAGCTATGATGATATTGCGCAAGAATTTGATAGCGACGTTGTGTACGAGGGTAAGTTTGGAATCTCTCCTCGTGATGTTAAGAAGATTATTTACTCCTTAACTACCTCTCATTCCAACATCACCTCAGTAGAAGTGATTGAATATCTTCAAAAGTTTATTACCAGAAAAAATGATTTTGACTTTCTTAACATGACTCCTGTTGGTGATTTTCACAATACTTCTCGCTTTATTACTATTTTAAAAGACTACTCTTTGGATATCTTTGATAAAGAATTGCGAGACTCTCTGGGGTTAGTTGATAATCGTTCATATGAAGAATATATTCGTCGCTATATAGAAAACATCAACGCCCTAATCAAAAAAGAGAAAGTGAAAAATTTTATCACTGGAAAATATGAAAACAGTGACACCTACTTAATCGATGAGTTTGAAAAGTCAATTGGACTTAAAGAAAACGCCACCAACTTTCGCTCTCATCTTCTCTCTAAGCTAGGGGCCTATGCCCTAGACAACCCAGGAACGACAATTAATTACAGTGATGTTTTTCCAGAAATTGCTCGAAAACTTCAAGAATCTTTCAAGCAAGAACAAACTGAGATAATTAGGGGCATTGCTAATAACCTTGTTTTCTATGAAGCAGAAATAACCAAGGCAGAAGGGGCCAGAGATAATATCACAACACCGCTCTCCAAAGAAGGCCGCGAACAAATAAACACCATTATTACGAACTTGACTACTAAGCATAAATATAGCAAGAATGGGGCAATTTCCTTATTGAAATACATTATAAAAAATAGATATTAATTGTATTGGCCTAGTAGATTTTGCGATGGCGCTGCTTTCAAAAAAATTTGAACGAGATAAGTTTTCCATTTACTGGAAGGTGGATGTCGAACAAGATGGAATGCGCCTGGATCAATTTATCCTCTCTCATTTTTCTACACTCTCCAGAGAAGAAATCAAAAGAAAAATTGCCTCCAGAGAAGTTATTATTATTAATAGACCAACGTCCACCAAGGCCAGCAGTAAGGTTCACTCTAATGATGAAATCCTTCTGGCAATTACAAAAACTATTCACGAGGATGAATACTGGAATAATGAACTTATTAGCTTAGAAGAAGCCCCAGAGGTAATTTTTGAAGATAATGAGCTTATTATTATTTCTAAACCGCCTTTTATGTCCACTCATCCTGCCGGCCGCCATCTTTTCTATTGCGCCACTGTTTTTTTTGAAACCGTTCCTGGAAAAACTATTCACTCCATCCATCGATTGGATCGAGAAACTTCTGGGATTTTACTACTGGGAAAAGATCCGCAAACATCCGCTGCACTGGCAACTCAATTCGAAAGCTCTTTGGTAAAAAAATGTTATTTTTTCATTGCTAAGGGCCCCCTCCAGACCATTACTCCAAATTTTACCGCGAATGAACGACTTGATTCGCCTTACGATAAAGATCAGCGCATAATCGTCGAAGCATATCCCGAAAACTCCAATCGCGGTAAAACGGCCCAAACCTTTTTTAAAATTATTTATCAAGAAAAAAATTATGCTTTAGGCCTAGCATTTCCTCAAACTGGCCGCCAGCATCAAATTCGTGTACATGCGGCCATTCACCAACTTCCGCTTTTAGGTGACAAGCTCTATTGCGGAGGATATGAATTATTTCAACGCTTCAAAGATCGACTGGCCTCTCCAGAAGATCACGCATTAATGGAAATTCCCCGTCATGCACTTCATGCTATCGCTATAAAAATTAATTATAAAAATGAAGAGAGAATTTTTATTACAAAAATCCCCTCGGACCTACATCAGTGGATTGCTAGAAATTTATCGATTGATTCATCCATATTAGAGGGAGAATTAATACAAGAGATAAACGCCTACTTTAGTTTAGCGGATAAGAAACACCCATAAAAATGGCCGAATAGCTATCTTTCAAATTAAATACGGCCTCAATATTTCCCGTAAGATGGGTATATCCTTCGTATGGAATTTTTCCCGCAATTCCGGTCGTTAAATTCATGGTCGTTTCATATGTTTTATGCTCGGCCTCCAAAGAAATAGCTATCGGCATCGTTACATATGGAAAGCCTTCGTGTCCCCAAAAACTAAATCCCTTTGACACCACAGGGGCCACCTTCAAATTGTTATATGGAAGGCCAAACTCCTTAGCATATTCAAAAGAAGACTTAATAGACACTCTTGGTTGTTTCTTATAATCCGGAAAAATTTCGTAATCAATACCAGCAAAGGCACATCCAGAACGATCTCCTCCCGCAAGGCCAATTCCCGCATCTACGGAAGTAACATTGTTAATTTTTTGCATATAACGAGTCTGAATTCCCACGCCCCCATGATCTGAAACAATCCCCGTAAATTCAGTGGTAACGAGTCTTTTTTCACTCATCAGGGGATAGGCAGTAAGTCCTGTTCCGTACGCAAAAAGGTTTGTTGCCTGGGCCAACACTAAAATAGTAACTATCAGAACTAATCTCATATAAACTCCTCCATTAAAATTTCGTATCAACTTGATAAAGTATATTCTATACCACTAAATTTAACTAACAAAATTTCTCTTTTGACAAATTTGATGGCCCACAATTCCATGGCCTTTTAGTCAACTTTCTTTAATTTATGAATTGACGAATAACCTGCAACACACTATAAACATTCCATTAACCAACATTATCATTCATGGTGGCCGTAGTTCAGTTGGTAGAGCGCCAGATTGTGGTTCTGGTTGTCGTGGGTTCGAGCCCCATCGGCCACCCCATTTTTTACTCGAACCAGAAACAACCAAGAACACAAAATAATCTCAAAATTTACAGTATATTAGCGTTGAGGAAAAAATTATGTCTACGACTTCGTTCGTTTTTTAGTCAAACGTCACATGAACCGTCAACACCATACCATACAGAACGAAACGCAAGTTATCGCCCGAAATGTCCCATCTTTTATTAGGTGATGTTTGCTCAGGTTTGCTGATTCGAGAACAGAGAAAGAACTCAGAGAAGAGTGGTTTTCGGTGAATGGTTCCTCCTTTGATACGAAATATCCAGGGTAGGAATACAACTCTTTGATCTACAAAATATTAATCACCAATTGTTAGAATAGTGCTGAGCATGTCAAAAAAATAACCGATCAAAAGGTTATGAATATGACTTGTGGGAAATATTGACGCCATAATTACTCTTAGCGCACTTAGCGCAGTTTTCTATTTAGTGTTCAGACAATTATACCGAGAAGACTAGTAGCGAATTAATCTATAAGAGAAGCCTAATGATTCTGAAATATATTGCGTTAGTTAATTTGATTTTGTTGAGTACAAATACTTACGCAAGTTCTGTGCGTGATTGTCTAATAAGTGTACTACAGGTGAACATTGATTCTCTTTCAGAAATCAAAATGGGATCGCATAAAGCTCAACTTGGGGATCTCGTTGATGAAAAAGGAAATTCAATCGTTAGAGCGGTTATGAAAAAAGATGGATTTAGTCAGGACCATACCAGCGAAATTTTGGCTTATGAAGTAAGCGAAATACTGGAGCTACATGCGGTTCCTCCGACCGTAAAAAAAGTGATAAATGATGAAACTTTTTCCGTCCAGCAATTTGTTGAGCACGAGTATAATTATTCTGAATTTTTGGATGAAGTAAAGATTAATAGATCTGCTAACGAGCTGAGACTTCTTCCAACAGTCCAAAATAACTTTAGTAAGGTTAATATTTTTAATATTCTAATTGGCGATACTGATTATTCAAAAGCCGAACACATTTTGGTTGGTGAGGACGGTTTTGTTTTTGCCATAGATAAGGGTTTTGCGTTTAATACTTCTCAAATACTCAGTAATGATTTTGTTCGGAAAACAGCTTATTTTTTCACACAACCAGAAGGGCAAAAATTTCGCGAACAGCTTTTGGTTAAGTCAAAATCATTAACTGACGCTGTTTCTAAAACATATGGAGAATCCTCACAAAGGGCTACAGCCTTTAATGCCAGACTAAAGGCCATTTTAGATATCAAACCTGGCATTATTGAACCCAAAAGCTTTTTTAATTCGCTTGCAGAAGAGACAATCTCTGGCCATATCAATCTTCTTTTTCATAAAAAGGGAGAGCTAAGTACTGAGCTAAAACGATTGAATCTAGAATTGGAGGAAAGTATATATTTTAAACCAGGGGTCGGTTCTCCGAAAATGCAAGAAGTCACAAAATCAATCTATGAATTATTGTCGGTGCTAGCTAGAATTGATAGAAGTAGATTGAATAACCTTCCAATATCTGCAGCGGATATTATTGAAGCAAAGAAACTCATTAGTAAGATACACAGCGAACCACAGAATCTTCTCAACAAGTTAGATAGTCTTATTAACGACACTTCTCACCAGAATGATCAATTTATCAACCTTCGTTAAAAAATATTAAAACAATCTACATCGATATATAATTTCTGAAAAATCACGAGCAACACACCATCATCATGTCGAAATAAGCAGCAAGTGAAAGTAGTCTTGCTATCAATAAGTGCTTCAACAGGAAAACGTCCGCCTCCGTATGGTGCTGCGGTAAGATCAAGGATTTGCTCGCCAATTATAAATTCAAAATAATCGGATAAATCGGTTGATGCTTTTTCTTGTAAGCGTTCTCGGATGATTTTATTCTGATCTTTTGGTGATTTTGAATTAAATAGTTTTGCATCTTTCAGGGCAAGATCTAGATCTTTTGTGGCTCTCGAATTTTGAATACGAAGTTCAAGAGCATGGCCTCCTTTTAATATCCACGGTGCCTTGGCTCCTGTAAATAAGCGATCACTGGCAACTTGTCTTTGTATGCGTTGGACACTTTTTTGTTGAGCGAAGGCCACCTGTTTTAATTTATCTAAAAGAGCATTTCTAAAATCACGCGAAGTTTTATACTCTTTTTTCATTATTTATCCATATATCTAGCGAGCCGTGGATTTTTTAAAATATCTTTTCTGGTAACTAAACCTTTTTTTAATGCCTCGTTTACGGCCTGAGATATAAACTCAGGAGAGGTGCTACCTTTTTTGGCAACATCAAGTAATGTTCGAATAGGAGTGGTAATCCTCATCCCCCAAAATGATTTTGTCTCTTTTTTTGATAAACTATTGCGATGCAATTTAATAACTTTGGGTATTGGATTAAGACGTTTAAATCCGCGCGGAACAATCATGTGGATATTATGGGGATTTATATCAGATAATTCATAGAGCATAAGTGCTGTCTCATGGGAGAATGTTCCCTGAGGGATATCTTTTCTATTACGTGACCAGAGAAACCAAATCATCAGCGCTTCATTTTCGGACAGAGGGTAATTGGTTAGGCGATAAATTCCTCGCATAACTTTTTTCCAGTTACCATTTCTAACGTAGTAAGCATGATTATTATTAACAATTCCAGATTTCTCGGCTTGTTTGGTAGTGAAAAGCCCCATTTGGGCATCCGCAATTTTAAATAATGTGCCTAGGTGATCAGTTGTTGTTTTTCTCATTTTGTACCATATATCCCTTAATTATTATGGGTTATATGGTACAATGTGTAAATAAGTTAACTAGGCCGGAGTTAACTTATTTACAATTCGGCCAGTTGGGGTGAATTGAAATATTGTTCTCCATCAAGTTTCAAGAGCCGTTAATCAGCTTGCTGGCCATTGAAATAGTAGATCTTCTGTTGTTGTCCTAATTTAATCTGAACCGATTGGTCTTTATATGGATTTGAAAAAGTAAAGTATGAATAGTTGAAAGGGGTGTTATTGCTCAAGTCCAATTCCTTCGAATGAACAGTCGACAATATGCCATCTTTTTCAGTTATTGAAAGCGAATATTTGATTTTTGTATTTGAGTAGGGGTTCCCGAGACAGAGCAGGTAATATCAATATCGGTATAGAGATTGGACGGATTTTTTTTATCAGTTGAAAGTATAATTTTTGCGGTTTTATCAGAGCAATCCTTTTTGTAATAAAAACGGCATTCGGTTTTACACTCTAAGGTCAAATTAGTAATTTCTTCTGCGTGGGAAAATGGATTTAAAGCGAAGCAAAGTAGGATAATGGTTTTCATACACTTCCCGATTAAATTTTAAGATTATTTTGTGTTCTTGGTTGTTACTGGTTCGAGTAAAAAATGGGGTGGTGTTCACCCGTCAAGCAATAATAACTTTCCTCAGGACTATCTTAGTGATTTATTTACCTTTTATCAAGAGGAAAGGTTCCGTGATGCGAGTTTCCTCAGAGAAATGTACGAAGAAAAGGGCCTTTCTACAACCCAAATTGCCAAAAAGATATGTTCTTCGCATAGCACAGTTTTAAAATATTTAAAGATACATGGTATTCCAGTTAGACAGTTGGAGTGAACTAGATTGTTCTTGTTATGAGGCTTGATATGATGATTGTGTATGACTTGTTACGAAAAAGATTTTGGAAGGGGACGTCTTGCAGAAAACCGTTCTAGCAAGACTTTTATTAAGTTTCATATTGACGTTGGCGTTGGAGATGCTTGGATTGAGCCACATGATGAAATAAAACTGTATGACTGGTTAGATTTTGCAGGAATCTCTTCTCTGAAAATACCTATTATAAGCGCTGAACAACATTTTGCTGAAAAAATTCATGCCTATACTTTACCAAGAAGCGGAGCGTTTAACTCAAGAGTAAAAGACCTTGTTGATATTGTTCTATTGATCAAACATGGAAAAATAAAAAAAACTGTCTTGACCAAAGCACTTAAGGAAACTTTTGAAAAAAAAAGACGCATGATTTACCAAAGACACTGGACGATCCTCCAAGTGAATGGGATAAACCATTTAAGGCAATGGCCAACGAGTGTGGACTCTCTTTGGATTCTAAGGAAGCATTTGAACATTTGACTAGATTTTGGGAAGAGAAAATTATACGTAAATAATTATGATAAATATTTACAACAACATTCACATCTTAAAGAAAGCAAGCCGTTTCTGAAAAATATTTTCCCTTTCCTCGAAATGAGTAAAACGTTCAGCGGCTTTGCACGCCGAACTGTGCACCAAGA
>MEQL01000018.1 GCA_001770205.1 Bdellovibrionales bacterium RIFOXYD12_FULL_39_22 | reverse complement strand
TTCTGAACTTCAAGTTGACCTCTCAAAAGCTGTAACCAATCACCAAATCTTAAAGGCAAAGGCCAATGGAAAGATTGAGGAACAGTTTGTTAATCAGCTTGTCGAGAACACAAAAACCCATGTCCCACGAGGTGGGTTTGCCAGAGATGCACTTCTTGAAAACATTGCTTGGAAAGCAGGTGTCAGTGGAGATCTTCTGGAAATTATAGAGAATGAGAAATCATATAATTGGCGAAAGATTCAGCCGATTTTTGCCAACATCGGTTCTACTGTTTCGGCCGCTATTGAAAAAATGGATGATAAAACACGACAAAAACTCTTGCTATATATCGTTAACCCCAAAGTCAATCCTTTCCCAGAACGTGAAATGGCCATAACGCTTATGGGAAATTTACCTCAAATAAAAACAGGCAACATTGTCTTGGATAAAGAAGCAGAGCAACTGACTACTAAAACTAGAAAAGCGATAGACCAGTTCAAAGCACTTATCGTGGAGTCTAAACCGGAAGAGCGAATACCTGTTATTGAAACGCTTGTTGATCACATGCGTCCGCAAATTGGTACAGATGACCAATTTTTTCTTCGCATGATGAGAGATATCATAGGATACACTAAAGGAGGCACTGAAGAAAAACTCTTAGTTCCTTTTCTCAAGGTAATTCCTGAACATGAACGCACGGTGACGCTTGCTTATCTTATGAGCCAAATAAGTCGTGAAAAAGGTAGTGTGGCCAGTTTGTTTGAAGTTTTTCAAACCGTTGGAATTAAATTTGGACAGATGAGTTCGGTGTGGAAGCTTTTTGGCCCCGAGGTCACGAAGGAAACAGCTAAATTAAAAGATGGGGCAACTCCTTTAGCAAAAGTCGAGGTCGAACGCATACTCAAAGAAACTCTTACCCCTTCGGAACATGCGCGAATTCGTGAACTCAAAGAAATTATCGGAAGTGCAAGTTTGAAAACTGTTGTCCATGCGGAGTTAGACGATGGAAGTCAGGTTGCCTTTTTAATTCAACGCCCACATGCTCCTGAGCAAGTCGGTGGTAATATCGATCTTAGTTTGCGCTATTTGGATGAACTGAAAAATTGCCAGATGGATTTACCACGCGGTATGTTTCAATCAGTTATCTCTGGCGTAAAAGATCAACTCGCTGATGAAATGCGCATGACCAAAGAGGCACAACGTATATCAGAAGCTGAGAGCCACTTTAGTAAAATGAATCAAGAATTAGGGTCAAAGTTACATGGATGGCATTTTGAAGTTCCTAGCGTAGTTCCTGGCTTCCAAGTTAGAGATAATCTCCTAGTGCTGAAAAAAGTAGATGGAGTAAGTTGGGGAAAATCTACATTAGCGGCCAAAGAAGCAACCGGTCCCGCAATTGTCGAGGCAAATCTACGTCTATTATTTCGCGAGGGATGGTTTAACCCAGATGGCCACAGTGGTAATTTTCTAATTGATGAACAAAATAAAGCAATTTATCCAATTGATTTTGGCCAAGCTACAGACTTTTCTAAAACAGGAATTCTGAAATCGGACGATAGAGTTGTATTAGCTAAATTTTTGGCTGGAGTGAATCGTAGAGAAGCGAAATCCATTGCGGAAGCAGCTTTACAGATGGGAACTCATGGCACAACAAGCCCTTCTTTAAAAACGGTTGAGGAGTCAATTCAAAAATGTTTAAATTCTGCCACTGGCAAGTCTACAGATGAGCTGATGGTTGCAATTGTAAATGCAATTGCAGATACTGGTCTTGAGCTGAATACAAAATTTTCCTTTGGCGGAATAAAAGGTCTTCTTCTTCTTGGAGGAGAAGACTACGTTTCATCAGAAAAATTTGCGGCACTACTCAAACAAGAAATTCTTCAACTATCTGCAAAAAAACCACTTTTTCTGGGCCAACAAGCCTATCGCGAAGTAAAAAGTCGCATAAGCACATGCTTGATGCAGGTACTTAAGTCCATCGGCTCGAAATGATTTTCCGTCTTGTATTCTGGCCAGAAACTTTATGGTTATATTTATCCTCTGGGCTAGGACAACAGCTGATTGAAATAGTTATCCTTTGCTTCAACAAATCTTTTGTCCGGGCCGATAGAAGTGCGGCAGTTTCTGATAAGGCTTGATGATCAGGAACTTTAGCAAATATATTGTCGGTAAGATAATTAATCTTAACCGATATTTTATGTCGTCTATTTGTGTACATAAATTACATTGGGAATAAATTTCCAATAAATCAATAATAAATCCTAATCCTCAATAGACTCAATGTTGTTCCGATATATCAATAGATATTTTGTCTCAAGGATTTATGAAAAATATTGTTAAAGTAATACTTATATGCGCTTTGTTTTTTTATAACTATTCTTTTGGAAGCGGTGGTAGCATCCAATCAAGCGATGGCCAGCATCCAATCAAAGATGCCATCAAAGTCACTTCTTTTTGGGTTGGAAAAAATACTTTATATCTAGTCGCTAATACAGGCCCACTTTTTTATAACACAGTATCTTTTATTACCGGGAATCAAAATACGATGAACTATTTTCAAGATATTATTGAAAATGGTAAACCTGCATTTAAAGGAGTCGAACCAGACAGGATTAATAACCTTCGCAAGCGTTCAGACTCAACTGTTTCGTGGATTATCCCAACGTGGAAAATGCGTGATGATTTATACTATATAGATGCAGAAAACTTAGCACAATGTGTATATTTAAACCAAAAGGACAAAAAAAAGTTTTTGCCAAAACTCGTTGACCATACAACGGATTATACTCCTTTGCTCGATGTTTCGGGGTTTAACCCTGATCTTTTAAATGGAGAATTTATTCCTTCTAAATTTTATACTGGCAGTGAACAAGAAATTGGTGATTGGTTAAAAGATCAAAAGGATAACAGTGTCAGTCCCATTGACATTTTTGAAAAAGCAATGGATTTGAGAAAGGGTGATATATTTGAATCATTACTTTTGTGTCACAATATACTTCGCTTGAAACTAAGATACTATCCTCGTGAGGATTCCTCCTTACAGTCTTATAGTAAAAAAGAGCGATCAAGCTATCTTTCAAAATTAAAAGATATTAGAGGAGACAAGGATAATGGTGGCGACCTCGAAGGTGCTTGGTATCATTTTTTTGGGATATCGCTTTATGCATTTGCTGATAACTACAAAAAAATGAAAAGTGGTGTATTTCCATCTCCGCTGAAAGCAGAAATGATGGGATGGGGTGAAAATTTATGCAAGATTTTAATGCCTGCCCGCTGGGGAGGGTTAATGGATAAACATGAATTGCAAGTTAATATTGCTGGAGCACTGTTTGGTTATGAACTTTTTTTAAGATATGCTCCAAAGGATTACTTGCGCTCGGTTCCCGATCTTTCTGCTTTTGATGTTTTGAATAATAAAGACACTAAAAAATGCGAACCATATTTGATTATTGGTAATAACAATATGAATATAACTAATTGGTTTTTTTCATCTGCACCAGAACATCATGGTGAAATGCATTCAGAAGAAGATTTAAGATGGCTTCGTAGTGAAAACAGAACATGTAATTCGTCATTCGAGGGAACTAAATCACAGGAAGTTCAAAATCTTATAAATAATGTACTTGGTAAATAATATATTTCAAAAATAGTTCCGGTGCTCTTGTCGGATATTTATAATCTAGAAAAATCCTCCTCTCAATGAAAGGGATCGTAACTTCGGCATATGAAAATGAGAGGTGTAGTCATATAAAATCAGTAATTTTCAGAATCGTTGCAACCTAATCAAGCTTCTATTCATTTCACTTTTGAAAAACTAATCCCTTCCATTTCCCGCTCCGGGCAACCCGGTCCGGGAATCTACTCGCGATAATCATCATATACACGTAACCTTCAATGTCCGCTGCGGGCAGGGCCGTCCACCGCGGTGGGAATTCTTCGTGTCCGCACCGGGAAGTCTTTGATCAATACTCATAAATCGATTTACAAGTGCGCCAAGGTTTGAACGTGCACGATGTTCGTTGCAAACAATTTTGAACTTGGCTTCTGTTCGTTTCGAGTGGGCGCGCCCTCGAAACTGAAGGGGCCAAGAGCAAAGTTGATTGCTGATGATCACGTGATGTTTGGGCCATTAACAATTTTATCGGAGGATTTATGTGTTTTTCAAATATAGATAGCAACAACGGCGCTGAAAAAAAGGCGCTGCAAATTAAAACTGCGACCAAAAAACCATGGCTTGATCACCGAGGACATCCAATTTGTGATGATGAGCTAAAAGTCATCTGTCAAAACTGGGATAAAGACATGTGGGAGAAGTATCTTTCGTGGTTGGATTATCCGCTAAAGGAATCTCAAATTAGTCCAGAGTCCTATGACTACGTGGCCGGCCAGATGGAAGAGTCAATTTTTTATCTAATTCCAGATGGTGCCAGCGATGAGCTGAAAGAAAAAGTTAGAAAGACGCTAGAGAAGCTCACCGACAAACAAAGAATGGTCATTCACAAGATTTTTTGGGAAGGAAAAAGTGAGCGCCAAATTGCGGCCGAGATGAATGTCAACAGATCGGTAATTTTCGAGATGAAGAAAAATGCATTTCGAAGAATTTCAAAGCTTTGGGGTGCAAACACCCGGCCAATTTCCCATTTATGAGAGGGCAAAAAATTTTTTGCTCAAAACGGAGGCAGTATGACAAGTAATTTTTTTAAACGTTTTTTTGACTTGGTGGCATCGATTGTTCACACCTTCTGCACAGAAAATTCTAAGGCAGATGAAGAGTGGCGCAGATGGGAATATCGAGAGTCACAAACGACACAAACAGAAATGAGGAGAACAGACTATGTGCGAATATTTTAAACAAAACAAAAATGAACTTTTTTGCAAGCTAAGCTATGCCTTGCCTACACTCGGCAACGATGAGCAGCGCGCGTTACATCTACGCTTTTGGGAGGCAATGACAATAACAGAGATAGCGAGAGCTTTGCGAATTAGTTGGGATGAGGCAGATCAGATGATCGAGGTGGCGCAGAAAAAACTGCGCCACCTTCTCCTCACTCCAGGCCATTACAAACATTAACAGGAGAGCATGATGAGATTACTAAAAAAGATTCACGATACGTTTCGCCACATCATCGGAGAATTACCGAGTGAACTATTAAACCACAAAGAGCTGATGGATAAAATTGAGAGGATTCACCATCTGATAATTAAACTTAAAACTGAAGGAGTGAAGCAATGAGAGCTTTAAAACAAGAGTTACTGGAGTTTTTGGAGATGATCAAAATTCCAAAAACAAAGCGCTATGAGAGATTAAATAAATATATATTGTCGTTGCGAGTAAGCACGGCATTTATCAAAGGCGGAGGTTGGTTATGAATTTTTTTACATCAATGATTTTGGCATCGTTACTTACTATATCTATGAGTGGCTGTGGTTTTGTAGAAGACAAAAAGAATGCAGCACCAGCGCCTACGTCGGCACCAGAAAGAAAATTGGAGGAGCAAAAACCGGAAGACGATCAGGACTCTGATGGAGATAAAGTTCCTGATCAACAAGAGCGCCTACTTGGTAGACGGCCATTTATGGCCGATTTGCCCGAGGTGCGCGTTAGATTTTTGCAAGATTATTTAATTGAGGCCAAGTTTAAAAGCGTGAGTGATGGATCAGTGGCATCGTTTAAGATTGATACAAAGGTTGGGCGTAATGATCCAAACTTCAAATATCGCATTGGAGATATATTTATTCGAGATAAGGCATACAATGCAGCGGCCAATGTTGGAAAATTTTCTACCCACTCGTTTGGTGAGATCGTTGAGCGAGACTACTTCTGGATAAAATGGCCCGAGATTGATCCGCAGTTTTATGCCAAGGAGATTTTGGATAATCAAAAATATTTTGATGAAACAAAATATGAGTATGCAGGTGCTACGATAAAGCTAGAAAATTCAATCCAGCTTTTGGCCAATCGTGGATTTGAAATGATCAAAAATCCGACGCTAAATTTTTACTACTACGATCAGGAGCGCGAGTCTTATGAGTTGTTGGCGTCAAAGGTGGTGGAGCGCAATTTTGCTGCGGGGGTAAATGAAACTGTCGCTGTCACAATTGAAAACGTTCCACTGGCACTGCTTTCGGAGAATTTTTTTAAGCGAGGGGAGTTTATTGTCTCGGAAGTTGCCGACTACGAGATCCCATCGATGGAGACAACTTATCAAGAACTATTGGCCAGCATAAAAGAAAAATCTGTGCCGGTTAACTACAATACACCCTTGGAATCGAGGGTGTGGTATGTTGGCGTTAATGGTGAGAGCAAAAGACTAGATCAAGTATTGGGAGTTTTGTTTGAGCGTAACTTTACCATTGAAAATGATCAGATAAAAAAGATCGATCAATTTGAATCTAATCTTCCTAGCTTTACTTATCTAAAAGAGATTGCCTCTTTGGATAAAAAAGGAAAGTGGTTTTTGTTCACTGATAAGATTAATCGCCACTATCTTGATTATGAGTATGGGGCCAGTGATGTTATTGCGCTTTCATATATCACTGGGGCGGAGCTAGCGGCACAATCCAGCGAAAAAGTTGTTGGGTTGCAAGCTAATATTACTGGAGGAGAAGATTATAGACTTTTTAGTCTGGGAAATATCTCACCAAATGCCAAGATAGATATTCAAATCGTACCTGAACGTAAATGGGGCGAAAAGTTTATTGAAGAGGATCGCAACTATCGCGAGCGTCCTTGTTCTTGTGGGAAAAATTGCATCTGCGGTGTTTTAACAGTGGACTGCTATGTAAAAGTAAATCATGGAAGCAGTTACGATAATAGCTTTAGTTTTAACAAAGACTTTAGCGGGGAGCTGTCGCAAATAATGCTTATTATCAACAAGTCGGAGTTTGCGCTTTCTGATCTTGTGGCGCAAAAAAAACTTTCGGCCAATTGGGTTGGTAATAATCTTCACCTAAAAATTGATGATCCGACAAAGATTTTGGAGATGGCCAACTTTGAAGAAAATGTTTTGTTTTTGAAACTTAAAAATTTCAAAGGGCAAACATTTCAAGGAGCGTATCTGCACAATGCTACCGGCAAAGATAAAACTATCTGCCCAGGTATGGTGGCGCGTGCCTGTTTGAACTGGGAAGAAAAAGGCGTCTTTGCTGGTTCGGTGATGATGGATGGATTTCGACCTTTTGTGAGTAGAGGATTGAAGCTATTTCCAGCGCGTGACTATGCGCAGGCGTTTTCTGTGTCGGTGAGCAGCGTTATTAATAATATGTATAACTAGGGGGCCGTATGAAACGGATAAAAATAATTGATATCGCCGGTGTGGTATTGGGATCAATGGCGCTTGGGGTATCTAATGCCTATGCATTTTCTAAGCTCAAAAACGGTTTTGAGACTATTACCAACACCTATCTGATTCCACTGTCCGGCGCAGTGGCCGGAGCATCGTTTTTGCTGTTTATCAT
>MEQL01000017.1 GCA_001770205.1 Bdellovibrionales bacterium RIFOXYD12_FULL_39_22 | reverse complement strand
TTGACGGTAGAAGAAAAAATGATTAGCTATATGAATACTGCTGAGAAAAGTTTTTCAACTTATCAAAAAACTGCACTAATACCTGAAACATACCGTCTTTTAGTTTAGAAAAACATTTGGCATTTATAAGCGAAAATGTTTTGGATAAATTTGAAAGCATTGATCCAAAAACTACTGTTCCTTTAGAAAAAAAATACACATCTCCAAAAAAATTTGAATTCAGCTTTCCTCTTTCTAAAAATGAAGACGATGGGATGAAAAATATTGTCGGAGTCTCTTGGATTTTACAAGATGGTACTGATTCCTATGTTACTTTATTAGCACGTGTGCTGGCCCATCTTTTATTAGGCAATGAGGGGGCAATTCTTAGAAAAAATCTTTTGGAATCAAAACTTGGCAAGAGTATTGCTAAGTTTTCTGGACTTGAGAGAGAGCTTCGAGAGTTGGTTTTTTCTGTAGGTCTTGAAGGTGTAAAGAACTCTGAGATACCCGAGGTGGAAAAAGTAATTAACACTTCTTTGGCACAGATCATGGATCAGGAAATTGATGATAGTGAGGTTAGGTCAGCACTTCATCAAATTGAGTTTAAAGTTAAAGAGATTACCGGTGATTATTATCCTTTCGGATTATCCACCGTACTCAATTTTATTACACCATGGCTGCATGGTGGCGATGTTGTTTCATTTATCAGAATTGATGTCGATATGAAAAAATTAAAGGATAGTTTGAAAGACAAAAACTATCTCAAGGAAAAAATCAAAGAGTATTTTATAGATAATCCTCATAAGGTTTCCCTAGTGTTAAGACCAGACCATTCAATGAAAGAGCGTGCAGATCAGGAACTTCGAGAGAAATTGGAAAAACAAAAAATAATGCTCAATTCTTCCCAAAAAGATAAGTTAGTTCAAAATGCAAGGTTGCTCAAAGAGCGGCAAGAAAAGTTTATCGATTTTTCTCTGTTGCCCAAAATTGAGGTAAAAGACCTAAATATGAAAATGAAGTCTTTAAAAACCTCACCTGAAATTCTAGAGGTTGCTGGGTCTAAGTTATATTTTTATGATCAATCGACCAACGGAATTTCTTATATTAAATACTCTTTTTCTCAAGGAGATCTTAATGAGGAGGAGGTAATATTACTTTCTTTGCTTGCTACTGTTTTTACCAAAATAGGAACCAAAAATTCTCCTTATCATGAGATGGCCAAGAGGATTGGCCTATACACAGGCAAAGTTGCCTCTTCGCTGGGAACTGGCCGCTACGTGAACGAAACGGATCGTGCATATTTGAGTTTTGATATTTTTGCCAAATGTCTGGATGAAAATATAAAACCGATGATGGCAATTATGACGGAACTTATAAACGAGTATAGCTTGGATGATGTTGACAAAATCGAGAGTATTATCAAAGATCAGGCCAATGAATTGATGATATGTGTTGCAGATTATGGAACGGATTACGCCGTTAAGAGTGCGGCCAGAAATACCAGCCAGTATCATCGATTGATGGAGCTCACTAGCGGAATTACCTTTGTTCGAAAGATTAATAAAATTTCCCAAATGGATCGCATAACGTTTGAAAATGTACTAGAGAAAATGAAGGCATTAGCCTGCAAAATATTTTCTAAAAATAATCTGAATGTTGCGGTTGTTACCAGCCGAGATAATAACAATGATTTTCAAGAACTAGTGGCAAGCTCAATATTATCTTTTCCTTCCAGAAAAAATAACGGTATTGATCTAGCTTATGAAAAGACAAAAAGGAGGGATGAGGCCTGCACGACAACTACAAATGTCGCCTATGTGGTAAAGACTTTTTCTACTCCAACTCTAATTCATGAAGATGGGGCAAAGTTTGCGGTTTTAGCAAAAATGATCGGAACTGATTTTTTACATAGTGAAATTAGAGAAAAGGGTGGTGCCTATGGTGGCTTTAGTGGATACCGTGCCATTAGAGGAATCTTCTATATGGCGTCATTTCGCGATCCCCAGATTACAAGAACACTAAAAACTTTTGAGAATGCACTCAAATGGTTGAATGATAGTAATTTTTCTCAGGATGATGTGGATCTCGCGATTATTCAGGTTATCGCAGAACTGGATACTCCGCTTTCTCCATCTATGGAGGCATTTAAATATTTTGAAAATCAACTAACCAATCTTTCGATGAATGATTGGCAAAAATATAGGGAGAGGATTTTAGCATGTTCTATCTCCGATCTAAGGCAGGTTGCGAATAAGTATCTTACTGGAAATTATTCTGTTGGTATGGTTACTAGTAAAGAAATGCTTGATTGTGATAATCCGGGGAATGAATTTAATATTTCAGCGCTCATTGGTTAAGGGGGCCTTGTCTTTCTAGTGGTTTGCAAGCTTGTTGGTGGGTATACCGTGAATAATGGTGGTGGTGGACATATAACTGGCGAACCGCTGCATCCACACGATATGATTGATTTTAGACCCCTAACAAAAGATCGAATTATTGAAAATTGTGCTCCACTTTACGAGAAAGGCCACTCTCTACGAGAGATTCAAGAGAAGACAGGAATACCGATAACAACAATTCGAGATACATTTGTAAGCAAAGGATTGGCCATCAGAAATTTTATTACTGGCCAAAATATTCCTAGCGATAAAACCAAATGCAGATACCCTGGGGCCGCTCCTTTTGGATATGCTTTCCTTGATGGCCAACTTGTTTTGGACGTGAAGAAGCATTTGATAGTCAGAAAAATTTTAAAGCTCAACCAGTCAGGTAAGTCTAACCAGGCCATTGCGGATGAACTTAACAACCAAAAGCTGCGCCCGCGATTCGCCACAAAATGGGAGAGGCGTGGTGTTTTTGCTGTTATAAAAAGGGAACAAAAAAATAAAAAGTAGTCTAGAAGATTAAATTCAAAAGGAGAATTGTATGGATAAATTAATCGCAATCGCCGCAACACTGGCAATAATAACTGTTTCAACTGGCCAGCTTCCCAAAGTTATTTATAAAGTTCAGATGGCACAGCTATATCTTATTAAGGGATCACAGGCATCTAATTGGGGGCGGTTGCCGTTGTTGCCCGTGAAGAAATAAATTTCTTGTTACTTTATGAAAAATAGCTTCTTTATTGCAGATGAAAAATTTAACAAGTATGATTGATGAAATCTGGTAATATTGTGTAATTGAATTCGTCAAACACTGTCTGACGAATCTGGAAACTAAGATTTGTCAGGTAGGTTTTTATGAAAATAGTAGTTTCCGATAAAATTTATAAGAATATACGTACACTACCAAAACAAGCTCGTGCTAGTGCGACCCGAACGGGAAACGATGCCATGGTGGTTGCTTATTGGGAAATATTAATGGATCTTTGATAACGTGGAGCTAAAATGAGTGGCGGAAAAAAATTAAAAAAACAAACATCGCGTGGGACATCTGGGAAAAAAGTTAGGACTGATTTGTTTGATAGAATTGTTTATATTTTAGAACAGGCCAAGATAGATGTCGTTCGAGCTGTAAACAGTAGCATGATAATTGCTTATTGGTACATTGGTAAAGAGATTGTAGAAGAGCTACAAAAAGGAAAAAACCGGGCCGAATATGGTACACAAGTAATTAAAGATCTTTCTTCGAAGCTGAACAGGCAGTATGGAAGAGGGTTTTCTGTTACAAATCTAAAATATTTTCGCATGTTTTATCAGTTATATTCTGATCGTTTGCCAGCGATTCGTCATAAGTTAGCTGATGAATCTATTGCTTTATCAAAAGGTCACAAGGCCTGTGACCTTTTGAGTGATTTAAGCATTGCTATTGAAAAGACTAGTTTTATACATGGTTTTTCTTCCTGCCTAAGTTGGTCACATTACAGAATACTTCTTCAAGTCGAAAATAACAACGAACGGCTTTTTTATGAAATAGAGGCGGAAAAAGAAAATTGGAGCGTAACTGTTTTGGAGAGGCAGATTCATACATTTCTATTTGCTCGTCTTTTGAAAAGTAGAAATAAGGCGGGAGTAATGGATTTGATAGAGCGAGGACAAATTGTTGAAACGCCATCTGATCTGATTAAACATCCATATATTTTAGATTTTTTGGGCCTGCCAGAAGAAGATAAATATCATGAGAAAAATATAGAATCAGCTATTATTCAAAATATTCAATCTTTCTTGCTAGAGCTTGGCAAGGGTTTCGCTTTTATTAAACGCCAATATAGAATGGAAACTGATTCTTCGCATTTTTATATCGACCTTGTTTTTTATAATTATATTTTAAAATGTTTTGTGCTGATCGATTTAAAAATCGGTGAATTGACACATCAAGATGTTGGCCAGATGGATATGTATGTTAGGATGTTCGATGATCTTGAACGAAAAAAAGAAGATAACCCAACAATTGGACTTATTCTCTGCGCAGAGAAAGATGAAGTAGTCGTAAAATACTCAGTGCTCAAAGAGAACAAAAAAATCTTTGCCTCGAAATATATGCTTTATTTGCCAACGGAAAAGGAGCTTGAGCAGGAACTTACGCGCGAACAGAGGCTTTTCTTAGCGCAAAAGAAATTTTTAAAAACACCGAAAATTGCTAATAAAAAAAGGAAATAAAGGAATAGGACAACATTTGTCCAACTGTTTTGCACCCCGCATTGTTAGTAATGTGCGTTCAAACTTCATTTTACAAAAATTTAAAATCAATATCTACGTCCGTATTGTAGGAGTTACATTTTTCAGCCTGAAGATTATTTCATTTTGCGTTAGTTTCATTTGGACAAATCCGACTTTTCGGGCCATACACATTAATCAAATTTGAGAAAGATAGTTTTTTTTATATTCAAAGGTGTTAAACATGGGTTCGAATAAGTCTCCACTACTAACAACACTGACAGGTGAATTCTACCAAATTGCTCGTCTTTATTATAAAGTTTATAATAAAAACGATGTTATCAAAAAGCTTTTAAACCTAGATTGTGTTAGTTTTAACTCCGCTTTGGATTACTGGGAGTGGTTTTATGATAATGAGGCTCTTGAAATTAAATTCAAAACGCCATTTGAAAAAATTTCCTTAAAACAAGAATCTATCATTCTGGGTCGAATTTTTTTTAAAAAAGATGGTGAAGCTTATATCAACGTTAATTCTTTCGATCGGGCCGTTAGTGCCGTTTTATTTTTTGATAAGCATCTTGGAAAATCATTATTTGAGGTTACTGAGGTAGAAATTGTAAATCAGTTTTTTGGCAATTACCCTGCCAATAGCGTGGAAATTCATGCGGAATACTTTGATCGACAACCTAGGCCAAGAAATGTAATGGAAGTATCTGAAGAAAAAATTGCCGAAATTATGTCGCAAAATGTAAGCATGGAAAAAAAGAGAGAGCTTTTTATGCGCTGGCAGCACGAAGAATCTAAAAAACCAATGGCAAAAATTGAACGACTTCCAGTTCATTTCTATGAAGAGGGAATAAATCAGCTTGAAAACGGTTTAAAGATGCGTGAAGTAATTGCCATGCAACTATGGAACGGAAACAGCGATTACAATTTTCATAAATTAATACAAGAAATTTATCCATCAGTGGCCGCTAACGTAAAATAGAACGAATTCATAGCAGCTGTCGATGGCAAAGACCGGAGGATACTTGAGCGGTAAAAATATCTATGAACCTTGCAGTTGTGGTAGTGGGAAAAAATTTAAATTTTGTTGCTTGCAAAAAGCAAAAGGAATAATGGATTTGCCCAATTCCGAACTTTTAAAAAAAGCTTTAGAATTTCCTTTTTATCAATGCTGGGTCAATCAAGGGTGGGAGAACACTGGGATTGCCTGTGTAATGTTAATAAGAGTGATGCCATCTCAAAAATATTTTTTTGCTGGCTATAATATTGATACCTTTTGTCTGGGACTTAAGGAGGTGGCCACCCATTTTCGTGTGCGATATGACGATATTGCATATATCATTAGAACATTTCCAGGGAAAATGGTCGAAATTAGCTATGAAGATAGTCGGAGTATTGTTTTGGGTGGGATTGAGTATGCTGCCAAGTTTGGATTTGCCCCCCATGAAGATTGGGAGTTATCAAAATATGCTATTGAGGCCCAACGAGATTACGACAAAAAATTTACTTTCGGTAAAGATGGTAAGCCTTATTACATTCAGGGGCCACATGATGATGTTAATAAAATTATGAAAAAGTTGCATTCATTCGTTGAGGTCGGAGAAGCGGATTTTACGATTTTAGCGTAGTGTTAACGTTATTAGAGAGCTGCGTAGTTAGAGGAAAATAAAACTGTGCGAAGCTTTTAAAATAGATTGTCGAAAAGCATTAAGCAGGCGTGCCAAGTAATGCACTCGCTTTTTAGCAATATTGTATAAAAATGGTCGTTTTTTTATTAACTAGTTTTAATTATGACAAAGCAAGAACCAATTCCTGATGAATACTATGGCCAGTGGCAGATAATTGAGACATCGCGTTGGAATAAGAAAGACCTCAATATTCTTGGCAAAGCTCTTATCTCGTTTACTGGAAATTACGGCAAGCTTAGGATGTGTGTGCTTTTGGCCAATATTAAATGCTGGCCGACCAAGCAAGGGGTTTCCTTCTCCTGGGAAGGAGCTTGGGAGTTTGACAAGATGTCAGGTTCCGGCCGAGCGAAGCTCTCCAAAGATGGCCTTCTTAAAGGCATTATCAAAATCAAGGGGGATAGTGATAGTTCATTCGTTGCCGAACGAACTACAGGGCCATTGGAATCGATTCCTGCGCCACCAAGTTACCGAGACAAGTGGCGAGGCCGTTGGTGATTAATGCATTTTAAATTAATAAAATTTCAATATTGGGTGGGATAAATTTCAGATTTAGGAAATTGTAGGAGGTAATTATGATGAAGCTGTTTGATATATTATGGACCGTTTTCTATGTGTGCTTGACGGTAACTGTTGTATTTGGATTTATTATTGGAGGAGGCCATGTTTTATCAATGGTTGTTCATTTCACACGCTTTGAAGGAACCTTGATTTTTGCTTTTACATGTTTTGGGATTGGCGCATTCTTCATCTCTGTAGAAGTATTAGATACACTAAGAGGCGTAAAGGCACTTAGTCTTTTATCCAACATCGCCGAAGATGATTGCCTGTGTAGTGATTGTGCTGAAGAAAAACAAAATAATAAAAGGCATAAAAATGGTGTTGCCCCTTCTGGTTTAATGAAGGCAAGAAAAGCATTCCGAAACAACTTGTGTTCCTGTGGGAGCGGCAAAAAACATAAGAGATGTTGTGGCCTCGGCCAAGAGGTATTGTCATGAGTCGTAAAGATTTAATGTCATCCCCCGAATCAGGACTGTGGTCTCAAGCGGGAGAAACACTCAGCGAAAAAACTGCTTTAAAAGAATTTGGCTTAAGTTATGAAGAGATTGTGAAAGCGATTAAGGCGGGGAAATTACAATATAGGATGCAATCTGTTTTTGGTAATCCATTCATAAGGTTACTTCGGAGAGAGGTAGAGGGCCTTGTAAAAGCAAAAAAGGGCGATAATTTTTTTCAGGAAAAGAAACTTAAAAATGAGTTACAAAAAAACAATACAAACTTAAGGTCACTTAAAAGACAAATTACAGTTTTAGAAAAGCGAAAGGATGAACTGCTTAAACTCCTAAAAAAAATCTAATCATAACTGTAGTTTTTGCGAATATTTTTTTTAAAGCAAGCATGTGGTAGCGGTAAAATCCAAATGATTGGAAATATATTATCTTTTTACTTCCCAATCCCTGCACTGATATTATATTGATCCCTAAAAAATGAAAACAGCTTTCAAAAATATTTTTATTTGCATTACAGTATACAGACACTACCTGTCTTTGGCGGCAATGGAAATTTATCTATATTTCACATCACCATATCCATTATATATTCTGCTGAAAAAAATCTCACTGGCCAATAGAAAAATTCGGGTACTTCTTAGCGAAGGGAAAAACATAGGCAGACCTGCTATCAACGAAGAAATACTAAAGCTAGTACTGCGACAATTTAATTTTTGCCGGTTTTGTACTTGAACTTTACCCGAGCCTTCCTTCGCGAAAACTTCCAATTTATTTTAACT
>MEQL01000016.1 GCA_001770205.1 Bdellovibrionales bacterium RIFOXYD12_FULL_39_22 | reverse complement strand
TCCTTATTTGATAACTATTTTTCAAGGATGGCAGATAAATCAGACTAAATCACTGACTGCTGTGAAAGCCTTACGATAAATTAGAGTTGCCATTTTCAAGAGGTGGTGTTGAAAGGGTTCATACCTTTATTGAATTAACGATGGGAGATATATAAGTGGGATATGATAAAAACTACCATATTCATGATGAACTTTACAAAAGGGCCAAGGCTGCTGGAGATGTCGCATGGGGTGGTGATACTGATGGAGTACGCTTCAGAAACTGGAAAGAAACAATAACATCTTTTTCGTTGTTAGAATTTTTCCCCAAAAAAGGCAAATTGCTTGATCTAGGGTGTGGTAACGGTACAGTTGCCTTACAAATGGCGGAAAAAGGATATGAAGTAACCGGGATTGACATTTCTGAAGAAGCAATAAAATGGGCAATCGAAAAATCGATTGAAGCAAAGCTTAATATTAAATTCAATGTTGGTAATGTTATAGATTTGTCACAATATGCTGACAATTATTTTGATGTGATCATTGACTCAAACTGTCTTCATTGCATCATTGGCGATGATAGAAAAAAGTTACTTCAAGAAGCTTGCCGTGTGCTAGCTCCTAGTGGAGTAATTTATATTAGCACACAATGTGGTATGAGAGATTTTAAAAATATGGAGTATGTTTTTGATGAGGAATCAAGGTGTATGATTTACAACGGAATTGCTTATAGATATTTTGGTCGGCCGGAAGATGTTATGAGTGAAATTGAAAGTGTAGGCCTAAAAATAATCAAATCTACTGTTGATTTTAACGAGAATAAACATTTAAAATTATTTGCAGCAAAATAATTTAATGGAATATTTTCCCACAATTTATGAATGAGAGTTAGTGGTATGAGAAAAGAAAGCTTGAGAAAACGATTACACTTATGAAATCTAAATTATACAACATAAAAATGGCAGTGAGAAACTTAGAGCAGTCAGTAAGTTTTTATCGGAAAGCCTTTAGTTTTCTTGGTTTCAGTGAAGGGACATATTTTGCCGATCCTATCGATAAAAAACCTACTGTCGTCTATGGCAATGGAAAGGTTTATTTGGAGCTGGTGGAAGAACCGGAATTAGTTCCTAAGTCAGACATCAGTACCGTTGCAGGGCCAAGAATTGAATTTCTTGCAGAGAGCAAAGAAGAGGTAGATGAATTTCATAAACATTTGCTGGCAATAAAAGCGAATGTTATTTCATCTCCGCAATATCTGCTTCAGGAGCTTCTTGGAGATGTTGAAACCGATCCTTGGTACTGCGTCTATTTTTCCGATCCAAATGGAATTAAATTTGGTTTAATATATACGCTTAGTTGAGATAGAAACAGGCTTTATTGGGTAGATATATGAAAAAAACAAAAAAAGATAAAAATATTATTTTGACCAAATCCTTTGTTTTCAATACGCGAAGACTAATAATACGCCCATATCTAATCTCCGATTTTAATTCGTGGAAGGAGGCTCACCAAAACATGCTTTCTCCACAAACTCCTTTCGATTGGGCACATGCTTTTTTAAAAACACAAGCCCATCGTCGAAAGTTCGTATCAATGGTAAAAACCCATCAACAAAAGCGCGTTGGACCAACAAACTATACGTTTGCAGTATTCAAAAAAATAACAGGCGAATTAGTTGGAGAAGTTTCAATGGTAGACGCTTCCAGAGGTGGCTCAATGAGTGCATCGTGTGGGTATCTTATTTTTAATAATCATTGGCGGCAAGGATATGGTCTAGAGGCCCTCCGAGGTTTAATTGATATTGCTTTTAATAAACTTGCGCTTCATCGACTTGAAGCTTACATTGAAGTCAAGAATAGAGGATCACAGAAATTGGCAAAGATGGCGGAATTTCGCAAAGAAGGAATTGCTAAAAAACGGCTTTTCTTCAAAGGTGCTTGGAACGATGTATTTGTCTATGCATTGACTTGTGAAGATATTGGCATCAAAAATGTTCGACCTATAACTTACTCAATCCCTAATGGTTAATAGATTTATAATTAGAGGAAAAGAGGGAGATGTTTGCTGGTGAAATTATATAGGAGCTTTTATGGCATTGACGAGTTCGCTAGTTAGCAACGAATATCGCTGGATATTAGATTTTCAGAATAAGGAATAGCACCCTTTTTGATTGGGTGCGGATTTTAAACAAAAGCTTCCCTCATAGAGGAGTGTTTATGAGGCTCTGGAGGATTCTATAATGATTGTACACACCATACTTTATGTAGCAGACCAAGCAAGAAGCACGGCTTTTTATAAAAAAACTATGCAACTAGAACCAAGCCTCAACGTGCCAGGGATGACAGAATTTAAATTAAGTGAGTCTCATGTTTTGGGATTAATGCCCGAATCTGGTATTAAAAAATTATTAGGAGATAAATTACCAGACCCCAAAGCTGGCAATGGTATTCCCAGGGTGGAGCTTTATATTAAAGTGAAAAATCCGGAAATATATTTGAGTCGATCACTTGGTGCTGGGGCTGTAGTTGTAAGTGAAATTAAACCACGTGATTGGGGCGATAGTGCTGGTTATGTGCTTGATCCTGATGGCCACGTTCTAGCTTTTGCTTGTTAATTTTAGAGGATAAGGGTGACTATGAATATTTTGGTCAGAGAATACACACAAAACGATTTAGTGGAAGCAAAGATAGTTTCTGATGATGCTCATGCAGTTCTTCGAAAATTCTACCATCCGACTGCACAGGCAAAAAAGATTGGAAGCGATACTCCTTATAAACGAATAGTCGCTGTTGCTGATAACAAAATTGTTGGCGTGGCAACTTATGAAGTAGAGGGTGATTTCCTTTATTTTGGAAGCCTTGGCGTTCTTACAGCGTATCGAAAAATGGGAATAGCTAAAAAAATCATTTCTCATATTGAGGAAGCTGCGCAAAGCATGGGTTTTTCAAAAATCCAATGTGCAACTATGGAGAAAACAGGAAATGTTTCAATTTTTGAAAAGATTGGTTTTAAAAAAAGCTCAAGAGAAATAACAGGTAAATTTGAAAGCGTTGATGGTGAACCTATAGTCGAAGTCTATTTGGAAAAAAGTGTTGAAACTTGTCGAGTGAATTTAGGAGGTAATAAAATAATACTGAGAGACTGGATAGCTGACGACTTGGCTTCATTTGAGGAGTGGCAGAAGCCTTGTCATAAATGGCAGGATTTTGATGGGCCATATTATACCACCACTGAAGAAAATACTTTAAAACAAATCAATGGAATTAGAGAGAGATTGAAGAGCGCTGCATTTCCCGCACCAAGAACAAGGCTGGTTATTGCTGATAAAAAATCAAATCAACTTTTAGGCACAGTTAATTCATACTGGGAATCAATAGAAACAAATTGGTTATGTGCAGGTATCGCCTTATATGATCACAATTTTTGGGGGCAAGGAATTGGTTACGATGCTTTGAATGTTTGGATTAATTATCTGTTTTTTGTCCATCCGCAAATCGTTCGTCTTGATCTTCGAACATGGTCGGGGAATTATGGTATGATTCATTTAGCAAAAAAACTTAATTTTAAACTAGAGGCGCAATTTCGAAAGGCCAGAATCGTTAATGGCGAATATTACGACAGTTTGGGTTTTGGAATTTTAAGAGAAGAATGGTTAAATAGAACTGTTGCTGTGGAGAATAAAAAATGAAGTTAAGAAGTTTGCTGTTGTTTATTTTAACTAGCATCCTTGTTGTAGCTCACGCAAAAGAGATTGCACTTACTTTTGATGATGCACCAATGGGTACCTCTTGGCATTTTGAAAGCAGCGCAAGAACAGAGATACTTATAAAAAAGTTGAAGGGACTTGGTGTTCCTCCTGTAATTATTTTCGCAAATGCTTGTAATAGAGAAGATTCTGCATCTGTCATTTTGCAGCTTACAAAATATAAAGATGCCGGTCATTTAATTGGTAATCATACATGCTCTCATCCTCGGCTAGACGATATCGGATTTGAAAAGTATATCAAAAATATTGAGCAAAACGAAAAATTGCTTACTCCACTTCTAATGGGGGTAACTTTTTTTCGATATCCCTTTCTCAATGAAAGTATTGACGAAAAACTTAGGGATGAAGTGCGAAATTGGCTAAAAGGAAATCATTACAAAAATGGGCAAGTGTCTATAGATAACGACGATTACATTTTTTCTTCTAAAATTAATCGCGCAAAACAGAATGGTAAAAATATTGATTATAAAAAAGTAGAAGCGCTTTTTTTAAAGCATGTTGTCGGTGCCGCAGAATTCTATGATAGCCTTGCCGTAAAAACGCTAGGCCGCTCTCCAAAGCATGTTATTCTCTTACATGAAATGGATGCTACTGTAATGTTCATCGACTCATTGGTAAATGAATTTCGAAAGCAAGGCTGGAATATTATCAGCGCACAAGATGCCTATCAAGATGAAATATATTCTCGGCAACCGAAAAACACTTACACCAATAATGGCTTTATCGCTCAATTGGCCAAAGAAAATACTGGAGAAACATTCAGCTATAATGGCGATAAGGAGACAGGTGCTGAGCTTGATAAAATTTTAGATCTTAAGAATTGATTTACGAAGTGACGGTGAGTGAAAACGAAGCTGCCATATAAGTTGAAATAGTTTAGGCACTAAAACAAATACGAGGAGTAGATGGAAAAAATAATTTTACGAGAGTTAACAATTGAAGATGAACAGGCGTTTTTTCAAGGATTAAAAGAGTGGGCTAACGAAGAATTATCATGGTACACATTCGATTGGAAGCCTGGTGTCTCCTTTGCTGAATTGCTTACCATTCTCGAAAACACAAAAAATGGTATCAACTTACCTATTAATTATGTTCCTGGGACGATGCTCTATGGCTTTACTGATAATCAAACCATTGTTGGAAGAGTCAGTATTCGTCATAAACTAACTGATTTTCTATTAAAAAGAGGTGGCCATATTGGTTATTCTGTAGCACCGAGATTCCGACAAAAAGGTTACGCTTCGGAGATGATGGCGCAGTCAATTTTATATTGTAAAAAAATTGGCATTGAAAAATTACTGATAACTTGTGCTAGCGATAATATTCCATCGTGGAGGATAATTGAAAAAAATGGTGGGATTTTAGAGAACGAAATTTATGACGAAGTTGATAAAGAAATGATTAAAAGGTATTGGATTGATCTTCAATAATAAGGATTAGCGAGGATATAATGGCCAATGGCAAACATATTGTTATTTGTGGACAATCGGCATCTGGAAAAACGACGTTGGTAAATTACTTGGCCAAAAAGTATAGTTGTCCTATAGTTCCGGAGCACGTTGATTGGATTGGAGGAAGTAAAAATTTCCCCAAATCGCCTAATACTATTGTGGAAAAAAAGGCGAAACAAAAATTCTTTTTTGACCTTGATGTTGAACGTTACAATTGGACAAAGAACGAGTTGGAACATTCCCCTTTAGTCATTTCAGATGCTGATTTCACATCTCCACTTGCTCACAACTATGCTGAGCGTTGGTTTTATCCGGAGTTAGATGTTTATGGGTGGATGGTTGAAACGTATTCTGAATTGCTTCGTAAAAAAATCCTCGCACCTGCTGATGCTTATGTCTATCTTGATGTTTCTCTTGAGCAGAGAATTGTGCGTCGAAAATCAGAAATGAACAATCGAAAAAGAAATGATGTTTTTTTTAAGGAGCCATTTCCGAGCAACATGCGCCAGTTTTATTTTTTGTTAATGAATAGTGGTTCGACAAAAAAAGCGGTAACGTCTACATGGATAAAATATGATGGTTTATTAAATGACAGCAACGAGTTGATTTGTGATTTTATTGGTAGGCAAATGCATTCCGGAGACACCAAAGTTCAAGCGGAAGCACTGATTAGAATTTTAGAAGGCACCATCTTAGATCAATCTGTTAATTTAGAATAAATAGATTATGAAAAAATCGCACGAATTATCAAAAATGGCTTTTAAATTTATTATAGTCTTATGTGTAGGAGGTACTCCATATGAAGATTATAGAAATTTTTGAGTTTATTGAGAGTCATTTGGGCGATGAGTTGAATATTGAGCTTGTTGCAAAAAAGGCTGGCTTTTCAAATCACCATTTTCAGCGTTTGTTTGCGGCCAGCGCAGGGGTTAGTCTTGGCACTTACATTCGACGTAGGCGTTTAACAAAAGCAGCAGAAAGACTAAAAGAAAGTGCTGACCGTATTATTGAAATCGCATTAGAGTCAGGCTTTGATTCTCAGGAGGCCTTCACGCGAAGTTTCAAATCTATGTTTGCCGCCACTCCCAAGGATTATCGTGATAACCATAGTTATTCTCAAATGCGAGGAATGGGGGCCATTACCCAAAAGTTTTTAGAGCATATAAAATATGATGGGGTAAATTTAACGCCTGAGTTTATTATAAAACCAGAAAAAATACTGGTTGGAATGAAAAAAAAGTTTGCCAGATCTGGCGAGGGCATCTCTGAGCTTTGGGGTATATTCAATTCGCGAATAGAATCAATTTCTAATAAAAAAGGTGCTGGAGTTAATGGGCGATTTGCGACTTATGGTGCTTGTGAAGAGATATGGATTGAAAATAAAATCCAGGATGAATTTTACTACATGGCTGCAATTGAAGTGGATCAGATAAATGATGCGATCACTGACCTTGCAACAATTAAAATTCCAGAAACAAAATTTGCTGTTTTTTGCCATAACGGTTCATTGAGAGATTTTTCTGAATCCGTAAAATATGTTTGGAATATCTGGCTCCCAGAAAGTGGACTTGAGCTAGGGCCAATGAGTGACATCGAATATTATTCGAGTGATTTTAATCCAGATTCCCCAAAAACTAAAATCGAGATTTGGATTCCAATTGCTAACTGATTTTTTCAAAAGGCCAAGTCAGGGGGCCATCTGATAGGCCCCACAAGACTGGCCAATTAATTACTTCTGAATTTGTGCTGTAGACAATTCATTGATCAAAAAGAGTCAGCATACTAATGTGCGCCCCTTCTGAAAATTAAACTTACTTCGTTGCAATTCTGGAGTGCTCCTTGATGAAATCCTGAAGTTTACCCATGTAGAGCATTTCTTTCCATTCCTCTGTTGTGGTTTTTCGATTCATTTTACTCCAAAGCTTCATCAACCTGGGTTCCTCAAGTTTCCAGGTGATAGTGGAATTTTGCAGTGATTGTATTGAATCGGGTGTGATGGACTCAAGCAAAAACTGGATCAAGCGGTCATAGTTCACTTTACCAAATTCTTCTGACTTGTTGATAGAGCTTAATTTTTTGTCGATCTTATCTTTGGTTTCAGTTTTGATGCGGATAGATTTAAAATTTGTCGTTGTTTTAGTGATAGTTTCTGTTTTGGTGTTCATAATTTTTAGTCTCCTATTAATGTTGTTTATTTATTAAATGTTTGAAGAAGTGGGTACACGGCCTTTAATTTTTCTTCACTAAGGGCCCGGATGATATTGATGCAATTTTCCTGAATATCAGTGATAAATTGGTCGCTTTTAAAGTGATACTCAAAGTCGGCCATGGTGTAACCAAAGGCTTCCACAATGTGCTTAACTTTTTTTGGGGTAAGCTCAATACGGCCATTTTCGATGTGGCCAATGGCCGATCTATGATATCCACAATAGACTGATGCTTTGTGCTGAGTTAATCGTTTTAAACGCCGCAATACCTGAAGAGTTTTTACTTCTTTTGTAACAATTCGTTTGTAGCTTCTTCTCAAACGATTATTCTCAATGACCTTTGGTTTTTCTGGTGAATATTTATCTCGAACTTGCGTCACATGGCCATTCAAACAGAGATTAAAATCTTCCATTGTAAAGCCATAACGTGAAACATATTTTGCAATCCTTTCTTCATTGAGTGGTGCCCGGCAGTTTTCGATTCTTTCAATTGATTTGTGTCCTATCTCTAGCAAAACGCTAGCGGCTTTGCGATTTAGGCCCTTTATTTCGCGTAATTTTTTGATGGCCAGAGCTGTTTTAACAATATCGTTGTTCATTTTTTTACCTCCTGTGGTTAATCAGTTTACCTCCCCACTGCCATCACAACGCTGGTTCAGAAATAGCAATTTCTGCCAGTGAAGTGCGACAGGGAAAGGACGTTAATTTTAACTGGTTAAGACGAAGGAGTTGCTATTTTGTCTGGGAAAAAGTACTCTGCTATGCACTTAGCATTTTACTAAGCAGCAATAAGCAAACTTGAGAAATTCTAGGAAATGCCAGAGAGAGATTTCAGGGATGAGAGGATGCTAAATTACTGAAACCGTTTGTTAGTAGTTTCAATTGTTTGTTTGGAATCTTTCAGAAAACTTAAAAAACCATGGATGTAATTTGGTGGAGGTCGCGATACATCTGGCGAACCGCCATATCCACACGATTTAATTGAATTAAAGGTCAATACAAAAAAAGCAATTATTGCTAAATGCGCTCCACTTTACGAGAAAGGTCACTCTCTTCGAGAGATCAAAGATAAGACAGGAATTCCAATTTCAACAATTCAAAATACTTTTGCTAACGCTGGCGTGGCCATAAGAAATTTTGTCACTGGAAAAAATGTTCCAAGTGATCGGACTAAATGTCGATACTCTGGGAACGCACCATTTGGTTATGCTTTCCTTGATGGCCAACTTGTTTTGGACGTGAAGGAGCATTTGATTGTTCGAAAAATTTTAAAACTTAGGCAGTCAGGTAGATCAACGCACGCCATTGCTGATGAGCTTAATGGCCAAAATTTGCGTCCACGATTTGCCAAAAAATGGGATAGACGTGGTGTTTATTCTATTATCAAAAGGGAATCAAAAAACAAAAACTAGTCTAGAAGATTTAATTCAAGGAGAATTATATGGATAAATTAATCGCAATCGCCGTAACACTGGCAATAATAACTGTTTCAACTGGCCAGCTTCCCAAAGTTATTTATAAGGTTCAGATGGCACAACTATATCTTATTAAGGAATCACAGGCATCTAACTGGGGACGATTGCCGTTGTTGCCAATTAAAAAGTAATCTTCTTCGATCATTTAAAATTAGAATCACTTCAGGATGTTTGTTGAAGATGATTGTGTTGCACTCTCGTTGAATTAATTCCTAGTGCTCGGGCCGAATAGTGCGGCCATCATGCGATGACTATGGCGGCCCTTATGGCCCTTTCGTCGTATTCCTATATCTAACAGACCAATGGGCCGCGGTACTTATGTTTCTACGACAAAGCCTACTGCGTTTCCTTTAAGTTAAAAACTGATGTTTTTTATTTTTTTTAAATTTTGCGCCTATATTGTCGTCATGTTTATTTAATTTCAGATAACTAAATGATTGTGCCAATTGAGAAATTTTTAATGATTAATTATTTCAAAATCGGAGATTAATGTTTATGGATAAAAAAACTTTTCTGTATGCTCGTGTAAGCACTGGTATGCAGCAAAACGGATTAGAAAGTCAGATACGTGCATTGAGAGAATTTTGCAATCGCACCAATGTTTCAAATTATGTTATATTCCAAGATGAAAATCAATCAGGAACAAAAAAATCAAGACCAGCTCTTGACGATATGATGAAAAGAGCGCGAAATGGTGAATGCGAAAAAGTTGTTGTCTATAGCTTCAGCCGCTTCGCTAGATCAGTCACTCATCTCTTGTCTGCACTTCAGGAGTTTGAGAAACTAGAGATAAAATTTCTTTCACTCAGCGAGGCAGTTGACACAGATACCCCCATTGGAAAAGCATTGTTCACCATACTTGGAAGTGTTGCGGAATTGGAAAGGGACATTTTAGCGGAAAGGGTTCGTTTGGGTCTTGCAAACGCTCGCGCCAAGGGAATAAAAATTGGGAGAAAGAAAACTCGGCCATCAGAACTTATCAGGAGGCTTCGTGCGAAGGGATTAGTTCATCGTGAAATTGCCAGAATCGCTGGTTGCTCTTCTGGTGCTGTCGCTACTGAACTAAAAGCGTGGGCCAAGGAAAAAGAACAAGGCGTTGAAACTATCAATATTAATTCTGACATCAAACCGATTTCTGAGAGTGAAAAAGTAAAAAATGATAAAGTTGATGCAACACCAGCGCGATTGCCATTGGAAATTGTTCGCTACTAAAAACTTAGTAGTTAATCGAAATCCAATTGGTCAATGTGCGAAACCCCTCATTTTTTGGCATCGGAAAATTTTTTAGTAATTCGCTAACTGCAATGTGTAAATATGGTGGGAGCTTTCTGGCGTAGTCCAGGCCATTACTTTCAGGTAGTCCAATTTTTTTAAATCCAGAAGGTAGTTGCTTGGGCAGCGCTTTTAATATTTTTTCTACAGTGGAGGATGTTAATTGTCCCATATATATGGCCTGAACTAATGTTTCAAGGGCCTGAGTATATCCCCGAAGCACAGACCAATTTTTCATTGATAAAGAGTAGCCCTCTTTTTCAATTTTTTGATAAGCTTCTGGAAAATAGTAATATTGAATAAAATTTGCCTGATATTCTGCCAAAGTATGATTAATTAGTGTTGGGAATGGTTTTTTTGAATAATTATTAGTCGCTGGAAAATTGTTCAAGATGGCCTGATTGATATGAACAAATTCATGCTCAAGGATTGATAAAAAATAATTGTTTTTTAATCGAGAGTTTGATTCGGGAGCAATTACAAGTGGTGGCGAAGCTAAATTATAAATTTCTAGCGATGTCGTTGCGACAGCGTCGCACTTATGAGCTGCTGACAGAAACCAGTCATTAGTAACATATGCTACAAGGTATTCTCTATTAAAAATTTGTGATGGTACTATTTTCAATTTTTTTATAAGCAATCCTTTTGCATGGCCCTTGGTTAGAGAAGAAAGATGATTATGCCAGTTTATAAAAATGGTAACCTTATTTAAATAATTTTGATGGGCCTTGCTTGAAGGCGTTACTGTTTTAAGAAGTTTTTTAATTTCTGCTTGATGATCTTTATGAGGTGTCACATTTATAAATCCATATTTCTCTTTTTAAAATTATAATACCTAACTTCTGATTTTAAAATAGCGTTCAAATTATTATCTACTTTTTGTATGGAATACCGCTGGATGAGAGCAACTTAGATTCAGTGACATTCCATTTAATGTGTCAAAAAAAATACGTTACCATTGAATTCCATGAGACATTCCGCGGAGCTAAGTTCGCAAAAAAATTTGTCTATATGATCATTAATGCATGAGTTTTATCGCAAGTAAAAAAAAGGGCCATAGTTTGGCCCTTTCTATAAATTCTCAGTCTTTTCATTCAAGAGATGATAATCAATCTAGTGAATTAAACATTTGTTGCCGGCCATATTATCTAGCAACATCGCGGTATCAAGAGAGTATCCCGTTGAAGAATCTTGTTGAAAGGCCTTAACATTAGATTCAATGTTTTCACATAAATTAAACTCTTCACCTGTTTCCAACGCTTCATATGGAGCACAGGCTGCCTTAAGCAAAATATCTCCAGTCTTTCTTGAATATCCCTTTGAATTATCTTTTAAGTATTCTCCAACATTAAGTTCAATCGTTCTAAATAGAGCTTGCAAACGATTATTCTTTTGAAGCTCATCAAAGCAAGTTCTCGATACAGATACGCTCGCCGCACTTGCAATATTTGCTACTAAAAACAAACTTAAAATTATTTTCTTCATATGATCCTCCTGTTTAATATTCTGGCTTTCTCTTAACGAGTTATTGCACTCATATTACTAATTCCCATGTCCTTAAGGCGACTGTGGTCTCCCTCTGGACACGCATTATTATATAAGCTCAGTGTAATGCAAAGTTGAGTGCAGCGATAGGGTAAGTGTAAATTTTTACCGCACTGTCAATTTTTTTTCCACCCAATAAAATGGAGTTAAGAAGGCGCAAGGACGAGAACCA
>MEQL01000015.1 GCA_001770205.1 Bdellovibrionales bacterium RIFOXYD12_FULL_39_22 | reverse complement strand
AATTGTACTCAAGATATATATCTTGAAGACGGATAGCAAAGTTTGCATTTTTCTAGATTGCCTGCCTTCTTATTAACTTTTTAGGGAGGTTTTTATGGAATCAATGTACAACGCAGTTGCTGGTGTGGATGTTCACCAACAGAAACTAACTATCACAACATTAGTTGGAAATAATTCCAAAAAAATCACCAGGACGACTTGGGAATGTGGCACCTATACTGATGATTTGGTTGAGGCAGGAAAAAAAATTAAATCACTCGGTGTAACTGAAGTTGCCATGGAGAGCACTGGTGTCTACTGGAGGCCCGTTTACAACATTTGGTCAAAGATGGGGATAGACAACTTACAAAGAACCTCAATTTTTTACGATTTCCACCCACGCTTTATATTTTCTTTAAAACTTCCGATTAAAAATTTAGGCCCTGCTCATAAAATTATCTAAAACAAAAATATTATTAACTCTAAAATCATCAGGAGCCTCTCTCTGCGCAATCTCTCGCAGCTTCTCCATACCTGACACAAACCATGGTGTCGATAGCGGCCATGGGCGCTTTGCCCACTCAGGAATCGAAAGCTGCTGCTCCCTGCACAAAAATCTAACCATCGCCGAAATAAGCGCATACTCCTTTTCTGGTAAATCAATTACGGGAGCATCTTCTATAAGCTTAGAACTTTTTGTCGATCGAAAATCATCTACGAAATTAAAAAAGGCAATCTTCCAATCCACCCCATCAACGACTTGCTTGCTCGCTTGTAAAACCGAAGTGCGACCTTTCAGTAATACCTGCTGATACTTGAGAGCAAGATTCGAAATGTTTCCTTGAAAAATTACTCTTTTTAAAAGTTCATTATGAACTTTTTCAGATATTTTAGAAACTTCTGCATGTAACGTTTTTAGCGTTTCAAATCCTGGGTGGATTTTTGCTGGAGCTTCGTTTAACCAATTGTGAACCGTTCTCGACGATACCTTGGCAATTACCGCCATCTCCTCAATGGTAAGTATCTGTCTAAGTTCTTGAGTTATGTTCATACTTATAATTATAGCATGATTTTGAAATTATTATGTCTATATTTCAGAAAAAATTAGTCTATTTTTTCATATTACTGATAATTTCATCTAAAAAGTATTTAGTCTTAGGTAAAACCTTGGCCCTATCATAATGTTTTTCAATAATTAAAATGGCCTCTTCAATACTACCAATATTCAAGGCCTTGACCAATGTTTCAACATCCTGTTTATCATATGAATCGGCTCGAGCACTAATGCACTTCATGGCAAAAAGATAATCAAGCGATGGAGAATATACCTTCAAATTTGATCCATTATAAACATCCAAAACGTCACTAATTTTTCCCATAAATCCTTTGGCACCATCATTAAGCCAGTCATGATTTATTTCCAACTCATCTGCAATATCAAAAATATATTGTCGAAATTGTTTTGTCGGTTTGAAAATTCCATCGATGTCCTTCGTAGCCATTCGATTGTTGAAATGCAAAATCATTGCAGCCCCACCAACAATGCATAGTTCTCCATGGCAGTTATCTTTTGCCAGCTTTTCATTCAATTTATCAAACATTTTGAAAATAGTTTCTTTCGTTAGCATGCATCAACTAAAACACAGAAGTAGCAAACGAACAATGACAATTCATTTCCGTGGCGGGTCTCTACTAATTTATGGCCATCGGCCAATTTCTTCTGGGCATCGTTTAAACAGAAGTGGCCCTTCACATATTAGCTGTCAAAGTCATTCCTTCTAATCTTCCTACCCCTGACGCAAGAACAACTCACGGCCAAGTAGCTGCGGATCCTTTTTAAACCCCTATTATTCACACAAGGGTTCTACACGCAACATTAGCGCTTCTGTTAGCTATAAATCTAATCAAGACATGGGAATGGTGGACACCACCTCCACCACACTTATCTGAATAATTTAAGTTAGTTAACGGGCTTCAAGTGAACCCAATTCGTGTCTTAGCTTGGTTGTTCAAGATTTTGAATTGGATTCCGATCAGAATGGTTTAAAAGTGTAAACTATGTCTCCGGAATGGACCGCTGACGAAGTTTCAAAGACTAAATGGACGGACTATGACAAACTCAAGGACAGAACTGGTATAATGGAACCTAAAAACTTTCCAAAATTGCCTTTACCGTTTTCAGCTTTACCTTATCTAGGCGTTTCAAAATTTCAACACACTCCGCATAAGTGTTTGATGGCATCTCTTTATTGCCTCTCACCAAATTAATAAAATCCTCGTAGCTATATTTGTATCCACTAATGATCTTCAGAATCAATGACGGGATTAGATCACAGCGGCCATTCTCAGCATGGTTTAATTTTGCTTCGGAGAGGCCAATCACGCTGGCCGCCTTTCGAAGAGAGAGTTTTCGAGACTCTCTCAAATATTTAAGTACTGCCGCCTCTTTTGTCATAATCTTTGTATCACTTCTTCTGTTTTTCTTATTAACTCTTTTCATCGTTTACCTCCAAAATTTTAATAAAAACTCATCAATTTTGGATACACGCGTAGTCCGAATAATAACCAAAGCTTAAGTGCGATTTTACCACTCAAAACTACGCGTGTAGTCCAATGGATAACGACGAAATTTTTGGGGTAAGCCAAAAACAAAGCCACAACTAAGCCAACGAGAGAAATTTTGGGCAATTTCCAGCAATGTTGGCCGACGAAATGATTGATCCTCTTAATGAAACCTAATTGAAGTGATTTAAATTACTTGTGAAATGATTTGTTTCGGGAGTGTCCACCAACTGCGGAAGTTTGGTGGAGGTGGTGGGAATCGAACCCACGTCCGAAAAAAAATCCAATTTGCGGCCTACGTGTGTAGCCTCTGATTATCGTCCAGTGGCCAGACCATTCAGTTTTGTGAAACTGACAAATCTCGGTAAATTTTTCAAGTTACCCCGACTTACTCTTGAGGCAAAGTTTACATGCCCGCCCAACATGTTTGCTCTCATTCTGTTTCTTGGGCGAGAGCGCCCTCAATGGTCACGTAATCCGAAGATTAGGCGGCCATGGCGTAATCATAAGATTCGCCTGTTAGTTTTTGGTCTCCTTTTTATCAGGCCTGGTGACCAACCTGAACACGCCCACAAAAATTCATTTTCCCCGTCGAAACCAGTGCACCCCCATAAAAAAACTACTTTCAATACAAAAAACAACATAATACAACAGATCGATTCTCAATACCAGCAATGCGATAATATTTTCAATAAATTGAAGAAGGGGGAACTATGACACAAATAATACTTGGCCCTTTACCAGCAATTAATCATGAGTCAAGAGGGGAAATGCGCACAAACAGGCAGTGATTGCTTTAATTAAAAATTAGAGACAACCAGCAGTGGCTTTTGTACACAACAAAAATGGCCATTAATTCCAAAGTGAATCCAGCCTTCTTTTAAGATTTTTCTCATGGCCATTTTCTGTCGGCCGATAAAAATCATTAATCTGTTTACCTTCGTTAGAATATTTTTGTCTGATAAAATTATTTGGATAAGAGTGCGGATATTTATACGCCTCATTGGCCAATTTACCTTCTGGCAAAAATTCTGCTGGCGGCCGGTTTTTTAAATGTCCAGGAACCGCTATGTTGGGATGATTTTGCACATACTCTAATGCGCGAGAAATCCCCTCATACACAGCATTACTTTTCACGGTTGAGGCCAAGTAGGTCGCGGCCTGTGCCAAATTAATACGCGCTTCTGGCATTCCAATATTCTGTACTGCCAATAAAACCGAGGTGGCCAAGCTTATAGCATGAATATCTGCATTACCAATATCTTCAGAGGCAAAAATCACCAGTCGGCGAGCGATGAAAACCGGATCCTCGCCTCCGTCTAACATTACGGCCAACCAAAGAAGTGCCGCCTGCGGATCACTTCCACGCAAACTTTTGATGAAAGCAGATATTACGTCATAATGACGATCCTGATTGCGATCATAGTTGCGGGCATTTTCTAAAATCAACCCACGAACTTCCACCAGGGATAGTTTGCAACTACTTTCCTTTTGCTTTTGATAGAGAATGTCTAGCGCATTAAGGGCACGTCTTGCATCACCGCCTGAATGATCAGCAATAAACTTCACAATTTCTGCCGCACAGCCAATTTCAAACTGGCCATTTACTCGTTCCAATATTTCTAAAACGCTATCCTCAGAGAGGGCCTTTAATTCAATAATTTGGGTGCGAGAAAGTAGAGCGTTGTTAATAGAACGCCGAGGGTTTTCAGTCGTGGCCCCGATTAAGGTAAATGAACCATTTTCGACATATGGCAAAAGGGCATCCTGCTGCCCTTTGTTAAAACGATGAATCTCATCAATGAAAATAATCGATTCGCGATTAAAAGTTTTTTTTACTTCTATCGCGGAATGGATAAGCTTTTTTAATTCTGCCACACCACCCATAACCGGACTAAACGGATAAATATCCTTGCCACTATTTTGCGCCAAAATATGGGCCAAAGTGGTTTTCCCTATTCCCGGAGGCCCCCAGAAAACAACACTAGGAAAATTACGCTCCCTTAAGAAAGGATATCTTTTAAAAATATGCTCTTGGCCCTTAAAATCTTCAAACTTATATGGTCTGGCGATATGGGCCAATGGAGCGGTATTTAGTGGAAAATAAGTAGTTCCAGAAGTGGGCAAATTCAAATTTATGGAAGAATCATGTTCAGTTTTATTGTTACTTTCTGTCGCGTCATCAGTAAAAAATGAAGGTTGTTCTATCTGCATATCGTATACTATTTCAGTCTGATATAAACAATGTTCCCTTATTTCAGGTTGACTTTTATAAGCGGGCATCCTAACTTAGCTATCCTTAAATAGCTATTAAATTAGTTAGTTTGAGTTTTTCAAATGCCATAAAAAGGAGGTGATAATTATGCCACGTCAATGTACATCAATCCGTGTTGAAATCGATGATAAAAACGGAATTGAGCGCTCCTTGAAAAAGTTCAAGCGCCTTTGCGAATCATTTGGAGTTATTCGCGAGTATCGAAAACGTCAGGAATATAAAAAACCTTCTGTTCGTTTAAAAGAAAAAATTTCTTCTGCTGAAAAGCGAAGAAACAAGGCCGTAGTAAAAGGAGATAGAGGAGTACGATTTTAATTATACAAAGACTATAATTTAAATTTAAAACTTCTCTGCTTTTCAAAATGCCCTCTGAATGGAGGGCATTTTTTTGTCCATTATTGCCCAGTGGAAGTTGCCTCTGGGCCTGTGTTAGTAGGCGCGGGAACTGATGTTTTTTGTCCATCTTGCTGACCAACTTCACTTGTCGCATCAGGAGTAGACGGTTCTATGACTGTGGCAGCACTGCCTGCACTACTTCCCGTTTGATCTGGAAATACTACATTATCATCCAAATCAGCGCGATGAGAAACCGTTGCTTTAGGAAAATCCTTGGGAGAAATGAATGCTGTGTTTTTTAGATATAATCTTAAAATTGAATTCCACCTGTTTTGAATTACCGTTAGAGTAATATTGGTATTTCCTGGGAGAACAACCGTCCCCTTAGAAATTTTCATATTAAAAGAGTTCCAAAAAAAATTAAAATCACCCATTTTTTTTATAAAAAAATCCTGCTGCGGTTCAAGGTTACAAAGATACTCCATGTCCTTAATCATATTCACCTGTAGTTCTTCAAAAAGTCCACGATACTTACGATCCAGACTGGAGGTAATAATTATTTCAGACAAAATCAACATACGTTGTGCAATTTCGGTTAACTCTCGATACTGCCGATCAAAAGAAATATTTTCTTGAGAGGAAAAGATTAAAATCTCTTCCAACGTATGAAGTTGCTGATAATTTATACCGGCAACTTCGTTGATAAGGGCCACAACCTTGAGCCAATTATCAATAAGATTATTGTTTCCCGAATAATTATTGAGCGTTAGGGATTTGCTCTTGAAGGCCAATGTTAACTGATCGACAATCAACGCTTTCTTGTAGATTTTCCGTAAAACCATTTCACAGCTTTCACCAACAATATTGGTGCAATTATCATGAAAATTCTGCCACAGCATTTTAAGTTCTAAAATGTTATCCTTAATTACAATAACATCGGCAATCTCCGGTCCAATTTTGCTGAGAATATAGTAATACTCTGTAATAATTATTTTTAACTGCGGCAGAACATATTTCTCAAAAGAATTGTCCGTAAGTGTTAGCTTATCTTCATTGAAAAAGTAAAATGGATAGGTCGCCGAAATATCCTGCGGCATTGCTAACATTGCCAATAGTATAATAGTTGTAATAACTGACCTGACCGTTGTTTTGAATCTGCAGAAAAATATTTTCAAGCTAAAAAACATGAACAAATTATCAATGATTATCCTGAATATGTAAACCCGACAAAATAATGCTCAATCAATCAAAAAATCAAGCACAGGCCTTTTTATAAACAATATTGTGATCCAGTTCAATCCCTGTTGGTAGCGCATGTAAGGTTTTAAATGAAGTGACCCAATGCCCATGCTCAAAATTTATATTAACCGTTATATTGGCAGAATTGATTTTTCCAGACAACAATTGTGGAGACATTAACTTTAGTGGGATATTATTCAATTCAAAATGAACCATTTTATTTGTAGAAATTTCTCCCGAAAAAATAGTTGCGAGACAAACATAGCTTCCAAAATCATCTGCCTCGATAGTGATCTCCGAGGATGAGTCATCATTGATTCTTTTGCTAAGATTTTTAATAGCTGACTTCAAAGAACGTTGATCTACATTTTTATATGCACACATCTCTCTTCTATGTTTAAGAGATAGCTGGCTTTTTTCTTGGCCATTTAGTCCAAGCGTGTTAAAGTGCCGCATAAACGTTTCTTCAAAACTAATATCTGGGGCATTTAATTTTACATTCATTATTTTTTTTGAAGTTGAAGTTGAGGGGGCCAAGCTTGTCGTTATTTTCTTGTTATTTAAAATAATCTTCCCATCAAATATTGACTTGTTCATTAAAACACCCCGAATGTAAATAGTTTAACCGTCACACTTTCCATCACAACTATCCGCAGACTACTTTTCGGCAAATCAGTCCTGGGGCCTAAGCTTTATCATCTCTTTTTTATCGGCCATTTTTTTACTCCTGCGATGTGAGGTATAATTATCCCCAATATGGGCCAAATGGCAGAAAACAAGACTAATTTTCCGCTTGCGCTTAAATAACGTGTTACTTTGAAAATAACTCCTCTTCCTTCCGAATAGCAATTATGAAGTCTGGCCCAACATTATTCCTATTTAGCATATTGACTATATTGACAGCATCCCTGCCGGCATTTCCCGAAACTGCTAACTCTCCCAATGCGGCCATTCTTTCGGTCGATGGACTCGACCTTCCTTATCGTTTCAAATATCACCCTAGAAGTAATATTCCCTGGAAAAAAATCGCAGACAACTACCAAGAGTGGATTGATTTTAATCAGTGGTCGAAAGAAAGAGAACAAAAAGATCTTAACCCACAGTGGAGAATTTTTCAGCGTTATCTTGCACTACACGAAGTGGCCGGCCGAATTATTGGTGCAGTTGGTGACTGTCGCATATATCGTGATGATGGGTATTTTCATCCATCCTTCAATTCTTATGTGCGTGAAGGTGATGACATCATAACTAGTGCTCATTCTCTTTTGTGGATTTTTTTGATGGATGGAACCCTGGTTCGCCTCTCTCCCCTAACTCACTTAAACCTGCGAGAAATTAATGTTGGTCAACAAGAAATTTTATTGCACGCTAAAATAACAAGAGGAAATATGTTATGGCTTTCAAGAAAACAACATCTGTTTCCTGAAAGCAAAGATCGAGAAACTGATGGACTCTTTCTTCCTCTTGCTTTTGAAGAGGCCAATCCTGCCTGGCAAGAGAGCTTGGAAAATCTAAACTTAGAGCACTCTAAAAAACTGAATCAACTAATCATCGAAAATAATCAGATTTTTAGAGACAAAAAAAGTTATTCTCTAATTGTCTTGCCAACTGGTTATTACTGGGGCGAAGAGACTCAAGCAGAGTTTATCGTACTTGATGGCAGTAATAGTTATTTAAAAAATCGCTCAGCGAAATTTTTTAATCCGGGACTAGGTGATTTAGATAGTTCAGAAATATCCTCTAATTTATCCACTTCTTCTGCCCAACAACAACCAAGCTTTACTATTTTTGGAGATGAAACATTTACAACTACTCCTCTAAAAGTCGACACCTGGTATCAAGTTGCCTATGACGGAACCTCCATCTCTGAAGAAAATTTTGATAATGATCAAAGATTTCATTTTAGTGAATTCCCAACCCGTCGCCTTAACTCTATTTTTGTTGCGCGCGAATTAATGTTAAAAAAATACTCTTCCCCGCTCTTCCGGCCACAAATTAGCGCAAAAGAACTAGCGGAAGAAATGGGATTTAAATTATGGAAAAAAATGTTTTGTAACGAAAATGAAAATGAAAATGATAATGATAATGACTTATGCCTACGCCTGAGATTTTTGCGCAACCAAATTCCCTTAGAGGAAAAAATGGAATTATTGGCATGGCAAAAAATGCGCAAAAAAATGCTTGCTCGCGGAGAAGATATTGCTACTCTTCAAGAATTTGGCCCCTGGGCCTATGGTGATTCCGTCGGTGGTTTTGTGCAAGAATAAGAAATAGTTATACGCAAATTGGAAGTTAAGGAGAAAAATTGTGAGCGATAAAAAGTATTCACTCATTTTGGCCAGTAAAAGTCCACGCCGAAAACAAATTTTAAGTTGGATAGAAGTTCCTTTTACCATTATCGATACCGACATAAATGAAGTAAGTGATTATGAACACCCAGTAGATATTGCTAAGGATGTTGCAAGAAAAAAGGGATTAGCGGCCTATGAGCTATGTCAGCAAAGAAATGACTTGGGAAAAACCTTTTTCCCATTAATTGTCTCTTCCGATACCATCGTATCTTTAGGTGACAAATTATACGGAAAACCCAACGATGCTGATGACGCCAAAAGAATGCTCTTAGAGCTGGCCGGAAAAACACATCGTGTAGTAACTGGTGTGGCCATCTGCCGACATGATATTGCTTGTGGTAAGCTAATTGAAAAGTCGTTTCACTGCGTTACTGACGTAACATTTACAAATATTTCGCCAGATATTTTAGCGCGCTATATTCGCACAGGTGAATCCTTAGACAAGGCCGGGTCATATGGTATTCAAGGGCAAGCACTCACCTTTATTTCCTCCCTAAATGGATCATATTCCAACGTCGTCGGATTCCCGATAGATCTCTTTTTGAGCGAACTGCAAAAATTTTTAGTAGAAGATTGGGAGAATCAATCCGACTCTAGTATTTGGCGTAATTTAATCCATCATTAACCACTCATGAGTACTAGATCATATAACATACATCCACTTGAGGACAAATTCACAAGGCGCGGCATAAAAGTTTCACATTTTTTGGCCCATAAAAACGGGGTTAGTTTTTCGATTTACGTACACGCCAAACCTGGATCAAAACAGGAAAAAATTATACCCGATAGCGATGGTAATTTAATTATTCATACTCACGCACGCCCGATTGATGGACAGGCCAATGAAGCAATTCGTGTCATCATAGCAAAATATTTTAGGTTAAGTAAAAGCTGTGTAGAAGTAACTCGCGGAGAAAAATCTCGATATAAGCATGTGATTGTCACAATTTTTTTTACAGACAGTAAAGATCTGGCCTATTATCTAGAAACGTGATTAAAAAAATTAAATAAAAATTTGAATTAATTATTAATAATTAATAATTAGAATTAATGCAAGGACCAAAACTCATTAAACACTCCATTATAACCATATTGCTAACTTTTATTACTCTGGCCCTGGCACAGTCAAACAGCGCTACTCCCTCGGCCAAGGTTAGTCCTATTCGTCCCCCGGAAAATGAAATCGATTACGTGCGAAAAATTAAAGATGAAATTTCTAAGATAAAAACACTATCTCCAGAAAACTATTTTAACGAAATTGATCGCATTCGGGAGGAAGTAGTAGAGCGTTATTTGGATCATAAAAAGATGGTTTGTAATGGCGAGTTTTCCTCTATCATTTTGGCCTATGACAGCAAAGGGAATAAGGCCCCGACAATTAATAGCGAAACGGTTCTAAGCAATACCCCAACCGCACTGACGAAAGAAGAGAAAATTGCCTGCTGGATGGAGCTAAAAAGTTTTCAAATCGAATTTATCAATAATATGTATGATGCTCGCCGAAAATATCTTGAGTATATCCACAATCAACGATTACAAGAGCTAAAAACTAATAAAAATATCGCTATTAAGAGTCTGGAAAGCAGCATAATGAAATATAGCAAGCAGAGTGTCAGCGGAGGCGGAGGACGCGCTAATTTATCTCCCGTGCCTTTAGGCCAACAATCAACTCCGATCCCCAGCTCCGAGATTGTCCATTAAATAGATCATTACTTTACTTCGCCAAAGAAAAGGGCCTCAGAAAACGAGGCCCTTTATTTTTTTACAGTTCAACCTTTAAATCACAATTCTTAGAATGTGGATGCTCGTCTTGTATTAACTAATATCTTTGCGCCCTCGCGAGTTAAAATATAGACATTATAGGTCACTCCACTACCACCAACTTTCTCCTCATCAGTTTTAAACTGTTGTGTGGTCTGTTGCGGTTCAAGAGTTCCACGAAATTCTATCGTCCTATTGTATTTAGAAACAACCTCTACTTCATAACCAGCGGCGCCACGGCCATAGACTGTACACTCAACTTTAGTTTCAGGATTAAAAAAATTTCCACCGATATCATATTCGCAGCTAGCAGAGATAGTATGTGTCGGACGTGGCGGCATTGGTGGATATGGTGGATATGGTGGATATGGTGGATATGGTGGAGTTGGCGGAGTTGGCGGAGTTGGCGGCATCGGAGGACGTGGCCCCTCTCCATCTAGTTGCATCAACATTCTCTCTACCATCCTTCGAAGTTCAGTCGCATCTTCGCGTGCAATGCGATGATCCCAGCTAGATCCATATCGCATGTCATAAACAGATCTTTGTAACTTTTGCGATTGCGAAACAATCCTTTCGGATAGATCCACAATATTAGCTTGCACTACCGTAACCGTGGCCACAAGTAACAATAAACTAAAAAGTGATTTTTTCATTACTTTCTCCTCGTTAATAATCAATCAAAACGACGCTAAAACTACGCCTTTTGAAAAGTTTTTGCTTCCCGGGCAATTGTTTATCACGTTTTGGCGCTATGCGGAATTTTTTTTAACAATTCGGTAAAGATTATATGTTCCGAGAAAATTAAGGCGGGATAGCGATCATTTAATTAAAAGTCTAAAGCAAACTCGAGCGCATAATGATTTTCGTGGTGGTTAAAAAACTCACTCATTTGTGACCTTCCGACATAATACTCTAAGTATACTCGATACATTCTGGAAAAATTATTGGCCTGAGCTATAATGCCCAACTGATAGGTCTGATTAAATCTCCAATTATCCTCCTGATACGATTCAATATCGCTGGCAGCAAACGGGGCCACAGTTTTCTCCTTTTGCGCTCCTACCCCAGAATATTCCATTCCAAACTCCAAGCGATATGGATCATCTGGCGCCGCCCTATTAGTAGAATAATCATATCCGACCTCAAAATAAGTTCTTAAATTAAAAAAAGAGTTATTAGAAAGGGCCAGGGTAATCTCATTGCGTGCATAAGATTGCCTTTTCCTTTTAACCTTCTGAAGATACTCATCTCCAATATGGCCAGAGATGTGAAACACACCTATCTTTAAAAATGATTTTTCTCCAATTGAAAAAGATGTCTCTGACATCATAACACCATCCCATCCAATAACATCTAGTCCTTCTTCTAAATCGGTCTGTGTAGTTATTCCTGCGCTAAAATTATACTGCATTCCTCTGTTTTGTGACGGGCCCGCCTCACCTTCCTCTGTATATCTAAAAAGTTTAAATTGTCCTCCTAGGCCAACACCATAGCGCAATTTACCCGCATGAATAATCTCCGTATATGGAAGTTTCCGAACCGAGAGACGGTGACGAGGTACCGACTTGGCAGCTAAATACGCCGGGAAAAACGGTGTATCTGGACTAAACTGGTATTTCATTTTATTTGACGAATAAATCCAATCGGTGGCACCAGAAAACATCAGCAAACAAAATAAAAGTGGTGGAGCGGCCAATATCTGCAACATTGCTTTTGTATCCTCCCGAAATAGAATGTATATTAAGTAAATTTTATGGCCTCATACCTTCAGCGTCCAATTAAAAATAGTCTACCTCGATGATAAGCTTAATTAGATTTTTATTATTTTTTTGCAATTGAGTACTGGCCAAAAATTTCACAATCAATTAGCATGATCGAATGTTTGATCAACTACTCGACTTTCTTATGCAACATGAGGGGTATTCCCTATTATTAATCTTTATGATCCTGGTGGCCTGCGGCCTAGGTCTACCTATTCCTGAAGATATTACCCTGGTTGCCGGAGGCGTATTGGTCTCCTCTCACACCTCTGGATTTTGGAGAACTCTTTTTGTTAGTATGGCCGGCGTTGTAATTGGAGATTCAATTATATTTTGGATGGGCCGAATCTGGGGACAACGCCTATTTCAAAGTAAGATAATGAGCAAAATAATTCGCCCCTCTCTTTTAAATGTGGCGGCCCGTGCTTTTCACCGTTTTGGCAATAAGGTTATTTTCATAGCTCGTTTTTTACCTGGCCTACGCGCTCCTATCTATTTTTTTGTCGGCACTTTAAAAAAACCATACCCATTATTTATCTCTGTAGATGGATTAGCGGCACTAATTTCTGTTCCTGCTTGGATCTATGTTGGAAAATTATTCGGGGAAAATTTAGATTACTTGGAAAAAATTATTAGAAAGATGAAAACAGGAAGTCTTCTTTTTGCCATATTTTTGGTGGCGCTGCTCATCTGGGGGCACTACCTGAAAAATAAAGTCATACAAAATCTAGAACGGCCTTCACCCGAAGATGATAAAAATAGCAATCAATAATCGGAGAAATTCAATATGGCCCCATCTGAAAAATCTAATATTCGTTTGATTTTTAGTCTGCCTGTTATCGTGGCCGCACTAGGATATTTCGTAGATATTTATGATCTTGTGCTTTTTAGCATTGTGCGCGTACCAAGTCTTAAGGCAATCGGTCTTGATGGACAAGACCTTGTAGATAAGGGTGTTTTTCTTCTCAATATGCAAATGATCGGAATGCTGCTTGGGGGAATTCTCTGGGGGATACTGGGTGATCGAAAAGGGCGTCTTAAAATCATGTTTGCCTCCATCTTTATCTACTCTGTGGCCAATTTTGCTAATGGTTTTGCTAATTCACTTCCGGTATATGCAGTACTTCGTTTTATCGCCGGAATCGGCTTGGCAGGAGAATTGGGTGCTGGAATAACTTTAGTGGCAGAAGTACTACCAAAACATATCCGGGGATACGGCACTATGATGGTTGCCTCCATCGGCGTCTCTGGCGCCATCTTGGCAAACTGGGTGGCCACTTCTTTTGATTGGCGAACTGCCTTCTATATCGGGGGAGGACTCGGAATGCTGCTATTGATTACCCGAATTAGTGTTGCAGAATCCGGAATGTTTCAAACCATGGAAGTAAATTCTTCTGTAAGCAAAGGCAATTTTCTGGCGCTCTTCACTAATGGAAAAAGATTTTTACGATACTTAAACTCAGTCTTGATCGGCGTCCCTATTTGGTACGTCGTCGCAATTCTCATCACCTTCTCTCCCGAATTTGCTAAGGAATTTGGAATTACTGGCCCAATTTCTGCCGGTAATGCGGTTATGTTATGTTACTTAGGCTTAATCTTTGGTGATTTTTCTAGTGGCCTTCTTAGTCAAATTTTAAAAAGCCGCAAAAAGGCCGTCTTAATTTTTATGATTCTCACTGTGGCCGGTATCACTTTCTATTTTTTACAAGGCGCCCAAAGCACTACATTTTTCTATGGCGTATGCTTTACTCTCGGTGTGGCCGGGGGTTATTGGGCCATTTTTGTTACGGTTGCCGCCGAACAATTTGGAACGAATCTTCGTGCCACAGTCGCAACAACTGTTCCCAATTTTGTCCGTGGTATGGTCGTCCCGATCACTATCGCGTTTCAGTTTTTAAAAAACTATATGTCGATGGAGGCCAGCGCATTAACCGTTGGCGCCGTCTGCCTTATCGCGGCATTCTTATCTCTTGCCGGCCTAGAAGAAACATTTAGTAAGGATCTTGATTATTTTGAAGAAAATATTTAGTGGTGCCATTTGGCCTTTTTTGGTGTCAATTAGATGCTTTTTCCTTTCACTATCCAATAACCTAAGCTCATAACCTCGCAAAGAGACATTTTATTTTTGGATTTTAGCTGGCCTATTTTTTGCTTGAGGTCTCTGGGGCAACCTTACATTGTCCGTGACCTGGATACATGCCATGAAAAAAGAAAACTACTTACCTTGGTTGTTATTTTTACTTTGGACTCTTCTTACCGCCGAAGTAATTAGTTTTTTGACTGATTTTACCAGATAAAACTCGACAAACATCCTTTAGATGGCCATCCAAGAACAGCACCCCTTCTTTTTTGAGCAATGCTATTTTTTTTTCGACATATTTTCCACTCTGTTTACCAAAAAAACCACCGACGGATAAATTACTTTTTATAACTCTATGACAAGGAACTTTTGGTGCAAATGGATTCTTTTTCAGTGCCTGCCCTACTGCTTGGGCACTATTACAACCTATAATTTTTGCAATTCCCTGGTAGGTCATCACTCGTCCTCGTGGAATTCTGGAAACAATGGCATAGACTTTTTGCTGAAAGGGTGTAATTTTTTTCACCAATCCCATATTCAATCCTACTTCAATCATCATGCAATTAATTTTAATTAATATTCATAAAAAACTTACCATCAATTATATCTATTACTAGATAGAGAAGTATAGTCGCTTTTTTTGAAGTTTTAGACTATAATGGCATATAGGCTATTTTTTAACCTATTTAAGTGGTGAATTATGGAAAACAGGCAAAATGAATACAAGTATGGTTTTGAATCAAAATTAGAATCAGAAGATTTCCCTATTGGCATAAATGAAAAAATCATCACTCTTCTTTCTCATAAAAAAAACGAACCATCCTGGGTTTTGGATTTTCGTCTTAGAGCATTTGCTCACTGGAAGACGCTAAAACATCCAAACTGGGCAAAACTTAAAATTCCCCCAATTACTTTTGATAAAATCTGTTATTACAACACCCCCAAAAAAACAATTTTTCCGGGTATGAATAACGGCCTTATCGATCAAGAACTACTGGCCACTTTTGAAAAACTTGGCATACCCATTGAAGAACAGAAGCGTCTTTCCTCTGTGGCAGTTGATGCCGTGTTTGATAGTGTTTCCGTCGCTACCACTCATCAAAAAGATTTAGCAGAACATGGAATAATATTTTGTTCTATCTCTGAAGCAATTCAAAAGTATCCAGACTTAGTAAAAAAATATATGGGAAAAGTTGTTCCCTATTCTGATAATTTCTATGCGGCCTTAAACTCGGCCATCTTTTCCGATGGCTCCTTTGTTTACATCCCACCAAACACACACTGTCCAATTGATCTCTCCTCCTACTTTCGAATCAATGCTAAAGGAAGTGGCCAGTTTGAGCGCACGCTTATCATTGCCGAGGCCGGCAGCTTCGTTAACTATCTTGAAGGCTGCACGGCTCCGGCGCGCGATGAAAATCAATTACACGCAGCTATTGTTGAACTTATCGCCTTGGACAATGCTGAAATTAAATATTCTACTGTTCAAAATTGGTACGCAGGAGATAGCGAGGGACGTGGTGGCATCTATAATTTTGTAACAAAGCGTGGGAACTGTCTGGGAATTAATTCTAAAATATCTTGGACTCAAGTTGAAGCTGGTTCGGCCATAACTTGGAAATATCCAAGCTGCAATCTTATCGGTGATAATTCCCAAGGCGCCTTTTACTCTGTGGCCATTACTAATAATCACATGCAGGCCGACACCGGCACCAAAATGGTACATATTGGTAAAAATACTAAAAGCACTATTATCTCAAAGGGAATTTCTGCAGAAGAATCATCTAACGCATATCGTGGTTTAGTTAAAATCATGCCATCTGCGCACAACGCTCGCAACTATTCTCAATGTGATTCAATGTTAGTTGGAAACAAATCTTCTGCTCATACTTATCCATATCTTGATATAAAAAACAAAAGCGCCACTGTAGAACACGAGGCCACGACTTCTAAAATAAGTGAAGATCAACTTTTTTATTTAAAATCACGTGGAATCTCTACTGAAAAGGCAATTTCACTTATCGTGAATGGTTTTTGTAAGGAAGTATTTAAAGAACTGCCTCTAGAATTTTCTATCGAGGCCGTTAAGTTAATTGAAATGAAATTAGAAAATAGCGTTGGCTGATTGATCGGCGCATCGCCTTGCTGGAGAATTATATGCTGGAAATAAAAAATCTTAATGTGGAAATTCAAGGAAACAAAATATTAAAAGGAATTAATCTTAACATGAAGGCCGGAGAAATTCATGCCATCATGGGGCCCAATGGTTCTGGTAAGAGTACGCTAGCAAAAACAGTTGCTGGACATCCCGATTATATTGTTACTGGAGGCGAGATCTTTCTCCATTCGAAAGACAACACACGATCCGATCTGCTCGCACTCGAACCAGACCAAAGGGCCCGAGAAGGAATTTTTCTAGGTTTTCAATATCCTGTTGAAATTCCCGGTGTAACTAATCTCTCTTTTCTATGGGAAGCTGCCACTGACGTGGCCTTGTACCAAAAGAGAAAACCTAAAAATAAAAAAGACTTTATTGAATATGCCAAGGAAAAGTTACATTTTCTAGATATGGACGAAAATTTCTTAAATCGCCCAGTGAATGTTGGTTTCTCTGGTGGTGAAAAAAAGAAAAATGAAATTTTACAAATGGCCCTACTCGAACCTCGAGTTGCCTTTCTTGACGAAACAGACTCGGGGCTAGACATTGATGCGCTGAAAATCGTTGCCAATGGAGTAAATCATCTGAAAAATTCTAACAATACCATTGTACTAATAACCCATTATCAACGACTACTCGACTATATCCGCCCAGACTTTATTCATGTTTTATACAACGGCAAGATCATTAGAACTGGCGGCCATGAGCTGGCCCTTGAATTAGAAAAACGTGGTTACGATTGGATTGTTAACGAAAATAAACAATGAGGCGGCCATATGGAAACAAAATATAAGTTCATAATCAATGATAAAAAACAAAATCTTCCCCCAGGAGCTAAAATCTCATTTCTTCCTGAAAAATTAATATCTCTTTCTCTTCCTGAGTTTTGTCCACCCTTTGAAATTATCTGTCCAATTGAGTCTCGCGCCACTTTGTATATCCACTCTCCTAATAACTCCATGGCACAAATTCATCTTTCTTTGGAAGCAAACTGCCATCTAGAGCTGGCAACCACCTCGCTCTCCACTCAAATAACCGCTACGCTCACCAAAAATGCAACTTTAAATATTGTTATAATCAATGACAAAACAACTAATGCAAAAAACAATATAGAAGTTAATCTAAATGGCCAAAATGCTAGCGCATCCATTAATGGACTATACTCTCTAAAAAATGAGGAACAAGCTGATAATAACATAACCATTCGACACAATAGTCCTCATACCGAAAGCAATCTATACTTTAAAGGCATCTTAGATGATCACGCCTACGCAAATTATGTAGGCAACATAATAATTGAAAAAGGTTCATCCAAGTCAATTTCCCAGCAATCTAATAAAAATTTACTCCTCTCTTCCACCGCACACATAAATGCACGCCCCGTACTTGAAATTTTAAATGATGATGTTAAGTGTTCTCATGGTGCGACCGTTGGCGACATTAACCAGGATGAACTTTTCTATCTTCAAAGTCGTGGTATTAACAAAGAAAATGCAAAAAAAATAATATACCACGCCTTTGCCCGTGAGATCATTACCAAAGTTAATTCTCACGAACTTCGAAAACTATTAAATAATAATCTAGCTCTAAGTTTTGACCGCTACCGAACAGATTCCTTGGATAATAGTCTCGTAGAGGCCGACCGCTGCCTTCATGGGCAACACAGTTTTACATAATACGGAGTTGCCATATGTCAACGACATCTATTAAAGAATACTTTCCGGCACTAAATCAAAAAATTCGCGGCAAAGATTTTACTTATCTAGACAGTGCTGCCACCACTTTAAAACCACGCTCAGTGATTGAGGCACTTACTCAATACTATACTTACGATACTGCTAATATCCATCGTGGCGCACATTTTTTGGCAAACAAAGGAACTACCGCTTTTGAAGATACCCGCGATTTAGTAGCAAACTTTATCAACGCTGCTCATCGCGAAGAGATAATTTTTACCAAAGGCACCACCGATTCTATAAATCTCATTGCGGCCACTTTCGGAGAACGCTTTATTAATGATGGAGATGAAATTATTCTCAGCACTTTAGAGCACCACTCCAATATCATCCCATGGCAACTTCTATCTTCCAGAAAAAAAATTACTATCAAATATATTCCCATCGATGGTAATGGTGATCTAATACTATCCGAATATCGTAAGCTCTTTACCTCTAAGACAAAACTTGTTTCAATCACTCATGTCTCCAATGTACTAGGAACTGTAAACCCGATAAAAGAACTTATTTCTTTTGCCCATACTCAAGGAGTTCCCATCCTCATTGATGGAGCTCAATCAATTAATCACATTCTGATAGATGTTCAAGAACTCGACTGCGATTTTTACGCATTCTCAGCGCACAAAATGTTTGGCCCCAATGGCGTCGGCGTTCTTTACGCCAAGCAAACAATTCTCGAAGAATTGCCTCCCTATCAAGGGGGAGGAAATATGATCGATCAAGTTGGAGAAATATCTTCAACCTACAATAAAATTCCACACAAATTTGAGGCCGGCACTCCGGCCATCGGCGAAGTTATTGCCTTTGCTGAGGCCATAAAATTTATTAAGGCCATTGGCCAAAAACAAATTTCGAAGTACGATGAAGATCTTCTTAAATATACTATCACAAAGCTCTCACCAATTTCTGGCCTTAAAATTATTGGCAATCCGGCCAAGCGTTCTGGAGTAGTATCTTTTACTCTTGAAAATGTACACTCATATGACCTTGGCAGCATCCTAGACATGCAAGGCATCGCCATTCGTACTGGCAATCACTGTGCTCAGCAACTAATGAAATGTTTAAATTTAACCTCTATAGCGCGGGCCTCATTTACAATATATAACACTAATTCTGATATTGATCGTCTTGCGGATGGCATTAGAAAAGTTAAGGATTTTTTATGACAACACTACAAAATCGAATTAATGATGCAATTAGCGAATTTAGCACTCTCGAAAATATTGAAGATCGCTATCGCCTTCTCATTACTTATGGAAAAAACCTTCCCCCGATGGAAGTCTCTCTAAAAACAGATGACAATCTAATTCGTGGCTGTCAATCCCAAGTGTGGCTTCATGCTACCATATCACCTTCCCAAGATAAAATAATTCTTGCTGGAGATAGTGATGCTGCTATCACCAAAGGAATCGCGGCCCTCTTAATAAAAATTTATTCTGAAAGCTCTCCGTCAGAAATTCTAAATACCAAGACTGATTTCATTGATAAAATTGGAATAAAAGAACATCTCTCTCAAAACCGCAGCAACGGGCTTGCGGCCATGCTAAAGCAGATTATTTTTTTTGCATATTCCAAGAAGTTATAAACCTCTCAATAGCTTGCCAGAGTTTATGCCTGATGCTTATATATAATATCAGGCAAATATGCTTGAGGTATTGGCCATCAAGCTCCTTGCACGTTTAGCAAAAACGAATCTACAAGGTACATTTTTAACAATGAAAAACATACTTTATCACTTTCAAATTCACAATAAGGTCAACGGAATTCTTTTTTATTGTTTTGAATATTACGTTTTTTTAAAAGAAAGAGACAAGAATACTGTTTTTACTATTTATAATATTTCTGAAGCTGATTTAAAATTTGTAAAAAATGTTTTCCTAGATAGGTATGTATTTAATACTGAATATTTAGATGATATTATATCGATAAACGACATTGGGGCATTGGACAAGCAAAACTATGGCCTTTCACTCATGTTTGACGTCAATACGTTCAAAAAAACATATTCTTTTATAAAAAACGACATCCAATGTTACTCCAACACAAATCACCAAATGGTTCGCTCTAGACATAAAAATATTACCTACTATGGATATTATGAATATCAGCCTTTTGATATCAAAACAAAACTTAAATTCTATTTTGATATTTATAGAAAAATTGAAAATCCCCAGCATGGACTGTTTATCAATTGCAAGGATGAATCATGTAAAATTGATTTGCCGGATGAGCTTAAAAATATGAGGCAAATCAGAAAAAGAAAAACTGGCCATTATGATAATTTCTTTTCCCTCTTTGATACCATTTATTATTTTCAAACAGTTTTTGATTTAAACAATAGAATCATTCCTGAATGTTTTTACTATAAAAAAAATATTTTCATAAAATATAATGAATCAATTCAAGATAGCCTCAACTTCCGATATAATGACATTAGACAAAATGGACTGGGTGATTATATTTTGACATGTGACGATCCTATTATTCGTGATTTTTTAGAATATTAACAACATTTATTAAGAAAAATGAAAAATATTTTATACGCATTTCAAGAACATAAAAAAATTAACGGTACTCTTTTTTACTGCTTCGAGTACTTTGTTTTCTTAAAAGAACGAGACCCCAGCGTTGTATTTAATATTTATAAGATCACCGCTCAGGATCTTGATATGATTAAAGACGTTTTTGTGAGTAGATACAATTTTAATTGTAAAATATTAAATGATATTTTACCAGTAAACAACATAAGGGATCTGGCAAAATTAAAAAATATAAAGACATTAATCCTTGATGTGAACACATTGCGCCAGTCATATATTTTTATAAAAAATGATATTATTTGCTACGCCAACAAGGGTTATCAAAAAATACAATCTAAAGATAAAGAAATCTCATATTTTGGTTATTATAACTATCAGAACTACGGCCATAAATGTAGGTTAAAGTTTTATTTTGATATTTATAAGAAATTTGAAACATCATTACCACAAGTCTTTATCTCGTGCCTAAATAGCAAGCTAGATATTGTTCTTCCAATCTCGCTTCAAAGTAAAAAATCATTTCGTAAATTATTCGATCGATCATATACGTTATTTTTTCAGAGTTTCGATACATTATATTATTATCATTGCGGCATTCTGGACTCAAACAACCGACTTATTCCCGAATGCTTTTTTTACAATAAAAATATTATTATTGATTATAATGGGAATTATGATGATAGTGTATATTTGCGCTATACCGACATTTTAGAAAACGGACTTGCCGGCTACACTCTCACCGACGATGATTTTATGTCAAATGCTTTCTTGGGAAGGTAACGTCCCACACGTATTTTTACATATATCAACCCCTAAGTGGACACTTGGTTTTAAAGTATGATCTAGAAAATGGTCACAATCAACAATCGAAATTGATTTGAAAATGTCTCACGACCCAGTCGCTCCTAGACAGAAGTTTATTCAAGTCTGCAACATGATCTGTTTTAATTTTTCTAACGTCTAGCATGATGATTGCTGAGCAATCGATATTCATAACCTAAAAAATTATGTGCAACATACTGGGATACTGCTTATCTAATGCGATCGCTCATTGCCATGGCCTAGTAGGGAATAGTTTTTAATATCTAAAATCTTCCTCATATCAGATTCCCTGAGTGTGTGATTATATATAGGCTTCTTCTCCATGTAGTGTAGAATCCAATCCATCAATTTCTTCTTTTTCAGTTGTTCGAACTGGTGTAAACCAGTTAATGCAAAACAGGGCGATGTAACTAAAGATAAAAGCATAAATACTAAAACCAACTACTGCCACAATTTCTTTCATAAAAAAAGATGAGTCGCCATTAAATAGACCATTGGCACCTGCCGGATTGATCTCAGTAGAGGCGAATAGGCCAAGACAAATTACTCCCAAAATTCCACCAACACCATGAACGCCCCAAACATCGAGTGCATCGTCCCATCCTAATTTATTTTTCATAGAAACCGCAAAGTAACAGACGATTCCCGAGATAACTCCAATCAATGCAGCAGTCCCAACAGAGACGTATCCAGCAGCAGGGGTAATTGTGGCGAGTCCTGCAATGGAGCCGGTGAGTAAACCTACAAACTTTGGTTTTTTTTCAAGCACCCAAGCAATGATTAGCCAAGTTATCGCCGCAAAAGATGCTGCTGTATCTGTATTAATAAAGGCCATTGCCGTAATGCTATCAACTTTTACTTCACTGCCGGCATTAAATCCATACCATCCAAACCATAATAGACCAGTTCCAAGGGCCACTAGCGGAATACTGTGCGGTAGAGGCTCTTTCAATTTGCGAGTGCCCACAAAGAATACTGATGCAAGGGCCGCCATTCCAGCAACAGCGTGGACGACAATTCCTCCTGCGAAATCAAGCACTCCCCATTCTTGCAAAATCCCACCGCCCCAGATCATGTGTACCGCAGGGAAATAGACGAAAAATAGCCATGCCGTTAAAAAGGCCAGATATGCAGGAAAGCGAACGCGATTAGCAAAAGCCCCTGTAATGAGTGCCGGTGTAATGATGGCAAACATCATCTGATAGGCAATAAAAACAAAAAGAGGAATATTATTTCCAGGCATCAGATCAGTTGGTTTCACGCCAGAGAGGAAGGCCAAATTCAAATTCCCAATGATCGCACCTTTTCCAGAAAAACATAAAGAGTAGCCACAGGTGTACCAAATTACCGAAGTCCATCCCATGGAAACAAAACTTTGAATCATTATTGCCAAAACATTTTTTCGGCCTACCAGCCCGCCATAGAAAAAAGCAAGGCCGGGGGTCATTAACATGACCAAGCTAGTCGCAAGTAGCATAAAACCGGTGTTGCCCGTGTCGAGCATAAATACCCCCATTTAAAATTAGTGTTTTTGATAAGTGTAGTTTCGAGTTCGTAGCTACACAATCAGGGATTTCCTATTTTAGACTGCGAAAAACCTTAGGGAACCGTGATTCCGGAGCGAATAGCATACTTTGTAAGTTCAGCAATAGAGTGTAGATTTAGTTTTTGCATAATTTGTTGGCGATGTGTTTCCACTGTTTTAATGCTAACTTCTAATGTCACAGCAATTGATTTGGTGGCGTTTCCTTCGGTAATCATTTGTAATACTTCTCGCTCTCTTGGTGTTAATACTGAAAAAGCTGTTTCATATTGTGAAACCCTCGCGACATAGCTTTTAATGATATATTGATTTACCTGACAACAGAGAAATGTTTTTCCAGTCATAACGTCTGTAATTGCCTGAGATAGTTCATCAAATGCGCAATCCTTCAAAAGATATCCCGAGGCACCGGCCTTCAGAGATTCCAAAACGAACTGCTCATCATCGTGCATAGAAAGTGCGACAATCTTGGTTTTCGGTAAGGTGGTTAAAATTTTTCGAGTGGCATCAATACCACCTAGTCCAGGCATGGAAATATCCATAATAACCAGATGCGGTTTTAACTGTTGGGCCAATTGTACGGCAGCATGGCCATCAGAAGCTTCACCAACAACCTTCATTTGTAGATTTTTTTCAATCAGATTCTTTAATCCCTCGCGAACAAGTTTATGATCATCAGCGATAATTATATTAGTAATCATATTCTATCTACCTTATTTTCTAAATCTACTGCCATTAAAATTTTTGTGCCTGCACCATTGCGCGATTCAATCTTAAATGTTCCTTCTAAATAATTGATTCGTTCTCTAATACTAAAAAGTCCAAAGGTTTTATTTGAATTAGTTTCAATTTTTGATGGCCCAAATCCTTGGCCATTATCACTTATGGTAATTACAATTTGACCATTTTCCTGCTTGGTCTCAATAATGACGTGGGTAGCATTAGCATGCTTTATAATATTTTGGATAATTTCACTAACGGATCTAAAAAGAATAATTTTAACATCATCAGTTAAATGTTTAATAGTTTTATCATTTTTTATAATAAATTTTAGCTTTTTATGTTTCTTTTTTGTTTGGGAACATAGCCATTCAATTGCAGCATCAATACCCAATTCATAGAGAATTGGCGGTGCCAGTTCAATCGTTAATGAGCGGGTATAGCGAATAATCTGTTCAACGAGTGTTTCCAGCTCTCCTAGTGTTTCACAAAATGGATCAAAAATATTGTTTCCTTGTAGCTCTTGAATTTTGAATTTTACAATGGCCAATGCCTGCCCGACATGATCATGCAAATCGGAAGCAATTGATCTTCGCTGTCGTTCCTCAATCATAGATAACTCTACCGATAGAGAACGAAGTTGTTTTGTTCGATTAATTTCTCGTTTTTCAAGCTCTTCTATTCGCTCATATAGATGGCATTCTGACTTATTACTTATGCTTGTTATTGATTCCACACAGTAGGTATATAAAAAAAATTCATTCGGGACAACACTAATTTTACATTTTTTCAACCACCATGCACTGGTTGCTATATTACAAAAATAAAAAGACATTGTTTTTGAATTTAATATGGTAACTGATCAAAACCACTTTGTAATACGCTCGAGGAGTTGATCTCTGACCTTTCGAAAGGCAACTAACATTGCACCAGGATATCATTACTGGAAAACGACATCTTCTTATAGGTCAAGCAGAAAAAGCAATCTCAAGATGAGCACCAACGATTTTTCCGCTGCTATCTATCCTATTCGATACCTTTAATTTTGCATCATACGCATTGCAAATTGTTTTCATAACAACTGATCCAAGTCCAACAGAAAGTCTTCCGTTTTTATCTTTTTGCAATTGCCTACTGAATCGTCGCTCTCCAAATGCCTTTAAACTTTCTAACGAGAAACCTGGCCCATCATCATCAATTGTAATAATAACTGCTCCATTCCCATTATCTTTTACACAACTGACTTGAACTTCTGACACGGCAAATGAATGAGCATTCTCCAGTGCATTTCTAAAGAGTCTGTGCAGTAAATAGTCATCGGCCAAAATTTCAGATTCCATATCCATCATATTTGAGATAATTTTAATATTTGATCCTTGATGTTTGTGTCGGAGAAAAACCTGATCTATTTCTTCTTGCAACACCTCTCCAATTAAAACGGCTGAGCTATTTTGTTGATATTTGGGCCCCTCAACTTTTGCCAAAAACAACAAATCTTCCACCAACCTCTCAAAATATTCAACTTCTCGTAGAGAAAGAGTAATTAATTCTGTCTTAACACTCTGATCAAGCCGATCTCCTTTAAGGCTTAGTGTTTCCAACAAATTTTTCAAAGAGGTGATGGGAGTTCTAAGATCGTGGGCAAGTTCTTGCAATAGCTTGGTTCTTGCTCGCTCCACCGATTTAAGGTGCTCTACCAACTTTTCAATTTCATCTGCCATGTGATTAAATCTAAGCATGGCCTGCCCAAATTCATCTTTGCGCGTTACTTGAAATCTTGCCTTAAGGTTTCCTTTCTGTAGTTCCGAAATAACGAGATCTGCCTGTTTTACATTTTTATTAACAGAGTAATAAATCGCTGAAAGGGTAACAGCAATCCCCAAGATGAGTGATACCAACAATGAAATCGTTCCCCAAAATGGTGATGGTGGCCTAGGTGGTTGCCAATTGATCCTAGCTTTCGCATTTTGATTGGCCAAAAGAGGGGATTGCTCATAAAGGTACATTGCAGGTTCTCCTGCTAATCTAATCAAATTAGACTGACTCATCATATCTTTCCATGGCCCCCATGGTGGAGGTGGATGCATCTCAGAATCCTTAATGGCAAACGGATCAGCGGAATGCGAAAATTTTTCTGGTTTTTCCTGGATGATCGTAACTTCATATGGGCGTTGCGGCTTTATAACCTTATTCCAATCAATATTAATTTTGAATTCTTTAGGATACAAAACATTACCGCTCGCATCTAGCAAAACAAGTGTAGGCCCCCAAAATTGGCCTTCTTGCATTTTCTCCAATTCTTGTAGCGCACTAACTTTGTCGACAGGTGCTAGTCGATCAACAAGCTTTGCCATAAAAGTTCTAGAAGGCATTTGAGAGAGTGTCGATGGATGGGCCAAAATATTCGTTAAAAACATATTAAAATAAAAACCTAGCACGATAAAAGTGATGACACTTGCAATAGCAAAGATAAAATACTTTTGGAAAATATTAATTTTCATAGTGCTTTCTCCAATCGATATCCAATTCCATAGACAGAGGAAATTTTAATTGAGGTTACACCCATCTTTTTTAGACTTGCCCGCAGATGACTTACATGAGAATCGATAGTGCGATCAAATATTTCACCATCTTTATCAAAAACTTGGAGCAATGATTCTCTCGTAATGATGCTATCTGCCCGTTCAATCATATAAAGCAATATATCAAATTCTCGAGGATTCAAATCAATGAGAGTTTCACCAAACATGACTTTCCGTTTTTCAATAATAATAAGTAAATCTTCAAACCTAAGTTGACGATCTCTTCTCTGGGGTTCTTTAAGTGCTGTTTTTATTCTAGCAAGTAGTTCTTTGTTACCAAATGGCTTTCTCATGTAATCATTTGCTCCAAGTTGAAGGCCTTCCACCACAAAGTCTTCATCAGTTTGGGCAGTTAAAATAATAATTGGCAACCTAGAACCTGAGCCTCGTATTTTTTTTAAAAACTCAAAACCACTTCCGTCAGGGAGGCCAATATCTAAAACAACCAAATTGATTTTTTCAGTTTGATTAATATCAAAGGCCATTTTTAAATTCTCTGCCAATGAAAATTTATATCCCTCCAACTCAAGATTGATTTGAATACCCCTTGCTATCATCTGATCATCTTCAACTAGTAAAATATGAATCATAATATAATCTCCTAGAGCACAAACAAAAACTATTCTTCATAGTAATATATTAATAACTCCTACCAAAATTATACCCAGATCCTTCCTGATTTCCATTGTAATATGAATTTAAATTGTAGCTTTCATTACCTAACAAAGAAAAACCTCTGCTGCCGTAACCCATTGTTGAACCTATGTTGTTATAATTCATCATTAAACCAATATTGCCATGGCCCATTGTTGGGCCCATATTGTTATAATTTATCATTGAGCCAAGCTTACTATAATCTATCATTGAGCTAAGCTTACTATAATCTATCATTGAGCTAAGCTTACTATAATCTATCATTGAGCTAAGCTTACTATAATCTATCATTGAACCTGTATTGCCATGGCCCATCATTGATCCCATGCTGCCATAACCTATGCTACTCTGAGGCATCATCGAATTCATCATTGAGGCCATATTATTATTTGAAGGACCAGATGAATTCATATTGTCAGATCCCATGCCCATACTTGGGTTCATTTCCATCATTTCTCTTCGATCTCCACCACCCCTAATCATTGACTTACTAGGTCTTTTTCGCTTAAATTTTCCTTGCTTCTTACACTTTTTCATTTCGCTATCAAGAGCATCTTGAAATTCATCATCCATCGCAAAATCATCACCAAACGGAGGGCCCATTTCTTCATCATCGCCAGGAATAGGAGGACATTTCTTTGATCTATTTTTTTTCCGAGGTTTGTCTTGCTTATCTCCTTCAGGACGCTCTTTGGGTGGATGGATCTCTGACTTAACTAACGCCATTGGTGGAGCATTTGACGGTACAGCTTTTTCCAAAGCACTTGAATTGGCGTTGGGTGGCCCCACCTTTTCACTAACAACAGGATGAGATAAATCTTGCTGCTGCTTGTCTATAATTTGTTTGAGTTTATTCACTTCTGACTGCAACTGTTCAATCTCGGAATGCTCAGAGTCTACGCATAGAACACAAAAATCATCGTCGCTTTGTGATTGTATTTTAGCAGCTAGAAATTCATCTGTTTCCGAAAATAATTTTCCCTGTACTCCAATTTTTACATTCTCAAAATGCATGTTTTTACATGTCTCATTTTCTGTTGATACAGATATTTTAGAATCAAATTTTTTTGCATCTTCCATAAATAGCTTATAGATGGTTAAACACTCCTCTTTAGAATCATCTAGGCACTTTGCTTTGTTTTCATTGAGACAACGGAACCCATCTTTAACAATCTCTGTAAATTGAAATTTAATTATATTGTCTTTTGAAATGCAGTTAACCGCTAATGAAATTTTATCTCTACATACAGTAGGTATTTTTCCATCTAGTCGAACATATTCATTACTATCACCTCTGATTGCCCGTAAATTAGTAATAATTGACTTTAGATTTTTAGAACAACCATCTTTACACTCGTCTGCTGTAATATTTTCTTTTTTCTCTTCCTTTTTTTCTTCTTTCTTCTCTTCCGGTTTGGAAGTTGATGCTTTTGGAATTGTCTTCTCTACCAACAAGGCCTTTATTTTACTATTCACTTCTGGATTACTCATCGCTTTTTCAGGGCCTCCTGCAGATTCAATAATACGGGCAATCTCTGGACGGAGTTCTTGATGTTGTCTCATAGATTCCATGATTGCTTTTTGGTCATCACTCATTGACATTCCGAGCCCTGGAGGAGGTGGAAAAAATTCTTCTGCCTGAGCAAAAGCAACAAGCAGAAGAGTTAAAATGCCCATTCTTATTCCCACTTTAATTTTTAATTTACTTGTATTGTTAATTTGCGATTCCATAAAACCTCATCCTCGTTAAGAATCATTTTTTATCTGATTTTGTGGTGCAGCTTCATAATACTTGAAAAGTGTTAAAAAATTGTGGAATGCTACCTTATTGTAATTGCTCAAAAAGCTATGGCGCTGCCAGTATAACTTCCGCAAGTACTGGAATCTTATCAATATGATAAAATCGATCTTTTAATAATTCACCAGAACTGATGCCTAGTTTGCGACATGTGGCCATCAGTCCAAGATACAAATCACTGTTGTGCGCCCCCGTTAATGTCCTTAAACTTATTGATATTTCTTGGTGCGCTTAAAAAAGAGCATCTCGCTACAACTACAAATTTCATGAGGGCAAATGTATGCTTGGTTAACGTGCTCTTTTTTTATAACAAGGGGAAGTTTTATACCGTTACAGCCATTTATAATTTCCCCATTACTTTCTATTCTGTACATTCTTGGAAAACAACTCATCCCCTTGTATGTCAAACCCAATTGATAAATTTTTGATTCGGTAAAATTATAAATCTTATTGTCAATAACATGCACAATGGCCCCGTCCCTATTTGTTATATATTGATCGAAGATTTTGAAAAACTGCTCCGTGTAACCAATTTTAACATTTTCTGTATCATGCAAATAGTTTAGCTCGTAACCGACAGCATGTGTTTGACAGAATATAATAACTTCTTCGGTTTTATTCCAAAATTTTTTATCTGAACTCAGATTTACTGACACCATAAAATTATTTTTCTTTTCCGCTATTGCCATTTTTAATTTTTCTATGAAATTATAATGATATTCAGGATGATATGATGCTTTTATATTCAACTTTGTTATATTTCTTAAGTTATAGTAATAATCGATAGACTCGGTGAAATTTGTATGAACCTCAATCTGTTTACAGTTATCGATTTTCTCGAGTTCCTCTAGAATGAATTGTAAATTGGGATGCTTCGTCGGCTCTCCTCCGTCTAGTAAAATATCAAAACAAACCTGACACATTTTCAATCTTTTAAGTATGACTTTGTATTCGGCATTCTTATTGGGAGTACGCCTCATTAATGTTTTATTGTAGCAGTAACTACAGTCGTAGTTACAATAATTTGTTAGCGCCCAATTAATATCTAATGCTTCACTATCATTACCAACCAAATCGAATTGGGTACTGGAGTTAAAATTTTGCATTACTTTCCTGGCATTATTGGCCATTATATTAATTGCCCATCGCAATTATTGTGGCCATTAATTGTAAAATGTATCTCTGCTATTGTAAACCACGACATCAAATGGTTCCATTGACACCTGGGGTTTCTTTAAGCAAAATTGACAAAGAGTGAGGCCAAAACAAACTTCTACAAATGGATTGAGTATTGTGAAATACGGGGATATTAAAAATCTTCATATTGAACTAACAAAGAATTGTTCGCTTGCTTGCCCATCATGTTCAAGAAATGCTCCACATGTATTTCAAAGCTTTCAAGAAATCACATCAAAAAGGCCATACGGGCATTCTCTAAATAGTGAGATTATTTTTAGATTGATATCTTCGCTGCCAATTCGGTTTATATTACTATGTGGAATACAGGGAGAGCCAACCCTTCATCCTGATTTTCTTGAGATAATAAAATTTTTAAAATCGAGAGAAATTGCAATCGAAATTGAGACCAACGGCAATAATCATCCAGAGACGTGGTGGCGTGATCTTGGAAGCATTCTCACCAAAAGTGACACCGTTGTCTTTGCGTTGGATGGTATAGATCAAGAAACATACTCTAGATATAGAAAAAATGGCAACTTCAATACAGTTTTAAATAACCATGCGTCTTTAAAAGCAGGAAGCTGCGAAACAGTATGGAAATTTATTACTTTTGGATACAATGTTTGTCACCTCTCTAAGGCAATAAAACTTGGCCAGCATAACGGATTTACCCGCTTTGTAGCACACGAGCCATGGGACTTATTTGTTTCAGAAGGTAGCGATAGAAGAAAAAAAAGGACTGACGAGTTTAGCCTTGATAATAATCTTGAAAGTAGGCTGGTGAAGGCCCTTGGCAAAAGAAAGAAATTTACAATTGAGTGCGAGGCATTGGATACTCAAGGTGCATTCATTGATGCCTTTGGATATGTTTCTCCCTGCTGCCTGGCCGGTGAGTATGTTTCTGAGCCTTACTCATTTTCAAAAGATCTGGATAAAATAAATATCTATCATTACGACATAATGACAATACTTAATAATCATTATGAGGATTTTTGGGACCGCCTTGTTAAACACAAAATTCCTGTTTGTAATGAAAATTGTGAGTTGATATGCAAACAAGCGAAAAGATTGCATGAAGAAAAATCAAGTATAAGAAACTACTAACCTCATTTGGCATTTTCTATGAACAACAGGATGGATATAAAATATATAAAAGCACTTCAAAGTGCTGGCAACTATTTAGAAGAAATAAATAGACTCACTGATTTAAATATAACGCTCAAAGATATAGATACTTCAAAAAAATTTGAGCTTGGAAAATTTGTGTTTAACAAAAATGGAGAAAAATACAAAGTTGTTCCTAAAAGTTATATTAAAAATATCTTAACGCTTGGTGGGGGCCCTCTCTCAAAAAATCTTTATTACGAGAATTATTTCACCTGCATGAATCATTTTAATTTTTTTATAAAATTAGAGCATAATCTAGAAAGTTGTTTAATTTTTAAATGGTATTCCGATTATAGGGAGAGTACCTTGGAAGATTTTGACAACTGCAGTTTTATTAGAAATTTTGTTAAAATGCTAATTCAGATGAATTCCATAATTAACGATTTTGATGAAATACCTCTAAAAAAATTGCTTGAGCTAGAATATTTTAATAGTGATGAACAGGCCGTGGCAGAGCTCATTCTTGAAAAATATAGTGGCAACGAAACAATTAAAGAGGGTCTCTCCTGTATCGATATTAGGCCCGCGAATTTACTTGTTAATGGCGACAAAATTGTTATGTGTGATTTAGATTCAATCGTTATTGATTTTCCCAATTTTGGCCCTGGGTATGAAAGTGATTCAAGCAAAAGAATAAGAGATGAACTTCTACTATTTAATTTTCTTAATTACAGTAAGGAAAAGATTAAACTTCTCAAATTGATTTATTACAGACTGGCCAGAGTGTATGATGATAAAATTTTTATGGATAAGCATTATGATTTGAATAAAATATAGACTACATAAGTTAGAAACAGTGCCTGAGCTTATGGGCAAGAATCAATAAAAGGAATTATTAATTGTCTGACAGGAATTTAAAAATAAAATGGGAGATTGGCCGCGGACTCCAACTACGAGAACCTTTCTTAAAAGTTTTTGACAATCTCCCAATTAAGTACGGGGAAGTTAATGTCTACGATGGTATTAGCATGTGTACCTGGGGAGGGGGCAGGTTTGTTACTAAAGAAAAGATGAAATATGAAGGCCTTGAAAATTTTTACGAAAGAAATATAAACATAAGCATACCTCTAACAAATCGCCAAATATCTCTCAACGACCCCTTGGGAAATGAAGTGCTAGAGCGATTCTACAGAAAAGGGAATAGAATTATTTTGTGTAATGAAAGTTTAAGAAGTCATATTAAGATTCATTATCCCGATTATGAAACCTCCTATTCCATTACGGCCTCTTATGCAGATGAAACACTCTGGGCCCTTAAAGGTGAAAAATTTTGGGATTACTATAAAAAAAAATTAGACGAATACAACATAGTTGTAATTCCCAAAGAACTTCTTGAACCACCTCTGTTTGAAAAATTACACAAAAATTTAGATGTATCGAGACTAGAACTTGTTGTCGATAATGACTGTTACTTATATTGCAAACTTGCCGGACAAATGTACCGGTATCTGAGCATGCTAAATAAAGTAACGCCCTTTGGAAAACTTTATGATCATATTTTTCAAAAAACATGCCTTAAGCAATGCCATTTAGGAGTCGAGAACTTTGACTACTGGTACACAAAAGAACGACTGCAAGAGTTTTTAGATATGGGCCTAGTAAGATTTAAAATCGCAAGGCATGAAGAATATCCCGCCGACAGACATGTAGCTCAGTGGATGGGGTATTTTGTGGACTACAACACACCGGACAGTGATCCAAATTATTGGCGCAGATTTAGGGAAAGCAGCGAAAACTACCAAGGCCACTTGGAAAGGCACATACTAGATGGCTAAAGAAAACAGGCCAATAAAAAATATGATTTCTTTTGGATCGGAAGAGCGTGACCTCTTTTGCGTAGATTATCGCCTAACTTCAAAATGTAACTACAATTGTTGGTACTGTACCGACATGCACAACAATGACAGAAAAGATGACCAGTTCGAAATTAAAGGACTGCAAAATTTAATAAAAGCATTAAATAGAGATATTCGTTTTTTTCTATATGGAGGAGAACCAACTATTCACCCTGATTTTCTATATGCCGTTGAAGGTATTTTGGATGCTTTGGAGAGAAACAGCATTTTAGAAATTCAAACAAATCTCTCCGTAAAGAAAGAAAAATTTCAATTCTTTTGTGACAGAATTAATGGCCATAGAAAAACACGGCCTGTTTTTTTCCTTACCTCTTATCATTACACAGAATGCGATTTTGAAGATTTTTTCAATAATTGCGTCATCGCTAATAGATATAAAATGCTAGACCAAATTGCCGTGATGTATCAGGACGATTATCGAACAGACATAATTAAAAATCTAAAAATATTGCGGAAAATTTTTCCAAAAGTTAAGACCGAGCTTTTACCTCTATTGTGTGGTTCTGTTAAAGAAAACTCTCCTCGGCCATATGAAGATATTGATAAATTCTATAATTGCCCGGAAGCTCTTAATCTATCAAAAAATGACTTTTCCTTTATTGACAGATTAAGGGTCAACTATTGTGATGGCACCCACAGCTATGTCTCCTCCGCATATCTATGGAAAAATCGTCAAAATAGTTTTAACGGCATGCTTTGTGATGTGGGCAAAGAAAGAATTGTTATCGACTCTAATGGAGATTGCTATCGCTGTTTCAATCAAATTTTTGATGAAACACAGAAGGCGGAACATAACATATTTTCAAAAAAAGAGTGCCTGGACTTCTTGCAAAATATGAAATCGATTACCTGTACATATGACAAATGTTTCTTCGACTTCAATCACTATCGATATTATTAAATGGCACAATACCGATTTGTTTGTTAAATTATTTTTTTTAAAACATCTATAATTTCATCATTTTCGTTAAGACAAATTGAATCAAAATCATTATCGATATCCCACTTTCTGTAGTACAGACCACGATCTTCATCCCAATAGTCTATTTTATGATATATCACATTCTTACCATAAAACTTACATTCTGCGATTAAACGCGGGCTACAATCAAACTTTCTTTCTATTGGAGTATAAATATAGGTTGTAAACATTTCAAACAGATTATCGACTGGCATTTTTAAAAATCTAAATCTTTCAGGGAGTCCTTCGAAGCGGTTTGATTCGTTGGTTAGACAAATAAAGTTTCCGTGATATTGATTTAGTATTTCGTAATAAAGTTCAAGCGATATATTCCGACAGTTTTTAGTACCGTAAAGCAAAATATTATTTTCTGCGGATATAATTTTTTTATACCTCGAAAAGTATATCTTTTTCTTATAATCAATACTATTTAAGCATCTACCATAAATTCTTTCATCCTGTAGTATAAAGGTTTTTGCAGATTTATTATTTTTAATTGTTAAATCTCCACAACTAAAATGAAAAATATTATCAAAAAGTAATGTCTTATTTTTAAGAGAAGTAACCCCCCCATCAGTAAAAAGGATATTATTACCAGTAACGAGCTTCGGACGATTGAAAAATACAGTATCAGCTTGAATCTCTTCAAGCTCTAGAAGCGATATATCGTATTTGCTAGTAATTGCCTGCTTGAACGTTGGCCAATCAATATCTTCCGCCAAAAGAATTCCAACCCTAAAATACTTCTTTAATAATAAGTAATAATCAATTACCTCAAAGGTGTGCCCACATATGCCCTGGTTATTACCGCTCCAAGAATAACTCAACCAGAGATCGTATGTAATTTTATCAAGACGCAAAATTGTTGACATATATACTTAATATCATATTCTTGGTGTATCATAAGATAAAGTTTTTTTCATTTTTTAACATAGAGGCCTAGGCCATAGGAATCATAGAACCTTGGAACCATCATCCAATATTTTGATCACGGGAGAAAGCGGTTTTCTAATGAGTGCGCTGGCCCCCTCTTTGATTGGCAATGTAATAAAAGGATATGGAGATATCAGATTGAAGAAAAATTATAATAACTTGCAAATAGTAATGCATTTTGCTGGGCCCAGCGATGAGCTTGACTTTAAGAACACATCCAAAACGGCCACCACCATGATTAATGGAACTATTAACGCCTTAGAAGTGGCCAAAACTAACAAGGCAAAATTTGTCTTCGCAAGTTCCATGGCCGCTACTTTTGTTGAAAATAATTATGGAGCATATAAGCTTGCCATGGAACATTATATTCAAGACACATATGACAATTACCTAATTTTGAGAATTCCCAGGGTTTATGGAGGCGGAAGGAAAAAGGGGTTAATGAGAAAAATCAGAGATAATTTAGTCCCCAAACACGACATGCAAAAACTCGTTCAGTTTATTGATATACACGACTTTATAGAAGAAACTATCAATTGCCTGTCACTAAAAAATGAAATTTACACTTATAAAAACTATCGCGTGCACACCATTGATGAAATAAAGAAAAAGTACTCTCTATAGATTGATTAAAACTACATGCTCTTTATAATATCAGAAATACTATATTTACAACTATAGTATTTACTAATCTTACTGGTATTTACTTTTCTGTATATAATATCTTGGTAATTTTTTCTAAATATATCAGTGAACGGAATATAATTAATATTACTTATTGATTTCAAATCATCTATTACAAGTTCGGCCAGTGCTTTAATAGTTATAGTATTATTTGGATTACCAATATTATATATCTCCCCATTATGCTCTTCCGACTCTCCCAGAATAGTAAGCATCGCCACTGCATCACGAATATCACAAAAGCTTCGCACTTGCCGTCCATCATCATATACTGTTAACGGTAGATTGCTTTTTGCTTGCTCTATTAGCGTAGGCAGAACCATCCCATACCTACTGGTCTGTCTTTGGCCTGAAACATTAAACAAACGTGCAATCGTGTAGGGGAAAGTATATGTGGCCAGCAAAAACTCACTCATTAATTTTTGACAAGCGTATCCCCATCTCGGAATATTAGGAGGACCAATTTGTAATACATCCTCCTCCCGTGCATCATCATTATCTCCATACACCTCTGAAGAGCTTGAGAATACTACTTTTTTTTGATGCCTTTCAAAAATAGGAAAAAGATTTGTATTAATTTGAAGGCCATTTTTAATTGATGATTTCGGATTATCTTCAATGTATCTTGTTCCTACAGGACATGCCAGATGATAAATCAAGTCTGCGCTTTCAACAATTTCACTCACCAACTTAGTTTTATCTCCTGACAAATCGCCCAGATCCAGATCGTAAAATTTGATCTTATCCTCATGTTGGCAAAAAAACTTATCACTTCTAATAACACTTGTGGATAGATTATCGACAACCGTAACATACTCACCTTGATGAAGATAATGCTCCACAAGATGTGTTCCAATAAATCCAAAGCCACCTGTAATTAAAATATTCATTGATTATATATATAAATTAGAATTTGACTCCTGATTGATTATCGTAAAGTTTCTATGTTTTTACAATACTTGCTTACCAGATCATTTTACGGAAAGCTTGACAGCACACATTTCTATCCATAAAATCCATTTTAAAAAATGCGAGGGCGTATGTTAGTCTATAATTTAGCAAACGTTGAAGATTGCGGAGAGTACTGGCATGTTTTAAGCGTCTCCAAAAACACTTTCGATCTTAATGAAAAAAATCAAAACTACCTCAAGCTATCTAACATATGCTATGAACTTATTGATAACGCCATTCTTTACGAAAAAAAGGTAATAATAAAAAAACCGCTAGAAACAAGCGAGGTCCAGGCCTCACAAATTGAAATATTTGATATCGACCCCAACAATATTGAAGAAATCCGCCTTGCGGCCATTAAACGAGCAAGACTTATTGTTACTCCCGAGCTGGCAAAAAATAGCGGCAACGTTTTTTATCGTTTCATGTGCGCAAACAACGAACTCGTTGAGAGAGGATATTTTTTTACCGAAAGCAATAAAAAGAAAAAACATGAAGAGATTCTAAAAACTGAGGATAAGGAGCTGATTGCCTTAACGGAGCAGTACTTAGAAGATAAAGAACAGATAAATGACTCCGCCACATTATACAATTCTCTTGAAGAGCTTAGACTTAAAAACAATCAAGAAGTTTCTCCGGAAATAATTCAGAAAAATGTCGATGATTTTCTCAATAAGTACTATTCTCGCTACTCAACCTGTGCAGAGTGAGGGCAGACTCTGAACTATAACTATTTTAGCTCCACAAAACTTGAAATAAAAAATAGCAATTTTGGAAAAAGAGCAAAGCTTGACACAGGAACTTTTTGCAACTGCGACTGCTGTTTTTGCTATTATAAGCACAAACTTCATATAAAAACCGAAGTTGATATCATAAAGCAGCGGGCAATAAAACTTAAGGCCTTTGGAATTGACGAGATTGATCTCAGCGGAGGCGAAAGCAGCTTACATTCCAACTGGTTTGATATTCTCGATTATTGCCGTAGTTTAAAATTCAAAAAAATTAGTACTCTTTCTAATGGATGGAATTTTTCAAATTTTAATTTTTTACAACAATCAAAAGAGCATGGCCTAAGTGAAATCCTATTCAGCCTACACGGCCACTGTTTTCAAATACATGATTCTATCGTTGGGCGGCCAAAGAGTTTTGAAAAAATTCTAATCGCCATTGAAAACGCATTCAAACTCGGAATCGATATTCGAATTAATTGTACCGTAATGTCCGACAACTTGAATCATCTGGGTGACTACGCCGCCCTAATTAATAATCTTTCTCCTCAGCAAATTAATTTTCTTCCATTAAATTTTTGGGGGGACGCAGAAAAAATGCCTCCAGTGAAATATGAGCAGCTTGGTATAAATATTCGCAAGGCAATAGACTTAATAGATAAAAAAATTGAGATCAATGTAAGATATATTCCATTTTGTTTCATGACTGGATATGAAAAATACGTAGTTGGAACCTATCAGCATATTTATGACGAAAGAGATTGGAATATAATTGCTTATAATGTCGATCGATTGCCTTCAGGGCCATTATCCATAGAAGATTATTTTAAACGAGCACATGAAAAAAGAATAACATCCTACCATAAGTATAAAAAATGTTTCGACTGTAAATATTTTTTTATTTGTGATGGGATTGAAAAACAACTGAAGGGAATCCAGGAGACCTATCCAATTTTAGGCGAAAAAATAATTGATGTTTTGAGCTTTAGACAATGAGTATATCCAAGCCAATCCTAATGATTCACGAAATACGAGAAGATGTCTTTAAATTGCCATTAGATCAATACGTTTTGACCTTTGATGATGGACTATTCGGCCAGTATGCTTATCTTGAAAAAATTTTAAAAATAAATACTACGAAATATTTTTTTATTAGCACGAATATCATTTGTCCAGAGAACACCTCTCAAAACCAACATCTTTTAAAATGTCGAGAAGCACATGAGCGTTTTTTTAATAATGGCGATTTAACAAATTATATGAAGTGGGGCCAGATCAAGGAAATAAGCAAAGAAAAAAACTGTCACATTGGAGGACATTCCCACAGACATCAAAAATACGATCTTGGAAAAATTGGATTACGAAAACTATTTGATGAACTTACCATCGACACCAACAAGATGATCTCCTCTTTTAGAGAAAATGATTTAGACATTAAATCTTTTTGCTTCCCGTATAACAAAGAATATCCCCTATACAAAGAGATACTTAGAAAAAATCAAATCACTCTTTTTTTTGGAAATGAGAGAATTCCCGTGGAAAACTTACTAGAATCAACCAATAATGCAAAAGACAAACATCCATGCTGGCCATCGAATTAATTAACAGATGCAATTTCGACTGCTTCTTTTGTGGAGCTCGACTGAACAAAATTGATCAGCCGAGAGAAACCATTCCCAATTCTATTTTTTATCCGATCATTGATGATGCCATCCACCTTGGAGTCAGTAGATTAAAACTAACTCCCAGTACTGGAGAAATATTTTTAGATAATGAAATATATGAAAAGCTAGATTATATTGAGAAATCTAAAATAGAAAAAGTTGAATTTCACACTAATTTCAGTCTGGTTAATATCGACAAATTATTGCGCTACAAAAAACTACATATTTTTATTTCACACTACGGATGCGGAAACTACGAAACATTTTCATATATGACTCAACAAAACAGGGCAATGTTTGACCGAATCGAAGACAATATCGCTGAAGCAAAAAGGAAGGGCCTGCACATTCTTGTTGATCCCAGGCCTCTCTCTTATGATTTCAATTATGATAACACTGATGATAAAACACTACCTGATACCTATAAAACAAAGCGTGATAGAATTGTTATGAAAAATGGATTGTGTGGGATGTTGTGGTTACCAAGAATACTATCCAATGGAGATTTTGTGTATTGCACATGTTCTGGAAAGGCCCGAGATTTACCTTCTTATATGATCTTAGGAAATGTTTTTAGTACCTCACTAGAAAAACTATATCTTTCAGCAAAAAGAAAGGAAATGATTCTAGAACATAAAGGCGGAAAATATAATGATTACTGCCTCAAATGCAACTCATTTTCCAAAAAAATAACTCCCACAATCTTTTGTCTTAGAAACTTTAGTAAGATGAAATAATATTTAAATATTTGTAGCGCATACCAAAAAAGTTTCTGTTTGCGCCCATTTTTGGAATAAAAACGAGAAAAAAAATGATCACCTTAAGCATAACATTATCCGGACAATGCAATCTTTCTTGCTCCTACTGTTATTTTAAAAAAAACAATATATCTTTTACTCCAATATCTCTTGATAATTTTTTTTTAGAATATCAAAAATTTAAGTCAGCAATCCCTGATAAAGAAACGATCCGGATTGATTTTTTTGGAGGAGAACCTTTAATTCACTGGGATCTTATAAAACTTATCATTAATACATTAAAAGATGATGGCAATGATTTTCTTATACCGACAAATGGACTGCTTTTAACTGCAGACAAAATTGATTTTATCAATGAACATAAAATCAAAATCTCCCTTTCATTCGATGGCCTCTGGCAAAATAACAATCGTCTTACCCCAAAGAAAGAGAAGACGCTTTCTTCTCTTTTGAAAAAAAAAGATCTTGTTTTTAAAATTAACGATTGCACTATTCATACCATGATATCGGGCGAATGTAATAATCTGCTAGAAAACCATTTATACATTTTAGACGTTTTTGGGATATCACCAGGAATGGAGTTGATTAAAGATATTGGCGCATGGAGCAGAAGCGACGTGTTGCTTTTTAATAAAGGATTTTCTGAATTGATCAACTGGTATATTTTAAATGTTGATAATTACCCAATTCCTCCAATCATCTTGCACCACTTACGGGATTTTATTCGGGCATTTGCCAAAAAAAGCAATCCGACATATTGTGGAGCTGGAAAATCTCATTTTTCTTATCTCGACGGCAGAATTATTCCATGCTTTCTACTTAGAAATAAGGACGTAATTGGCCAAATACCAAACTATACAAATATGACTGGCTGTGCTTCTTGTGAAATTATTAAGTTTTGTCGCAGAGGATGTTTGCACGAAAATATTAATAATAAAGGGCCTATTGCCGAACTTTGTCTCATCTATAAACATATTTACAATGATATTTCTCGCATGGTAGCTTCCTTAAAAGACAGTTCAAAATTTTGCGATTTAATTCAAAGGGAGCTCTATGACGCGTAGCGAATTCCAGCAAAATATATTCAGATCAGCAGAGCATTTAGGAAAGGCCGGTTATTATATGTTAAGCTGCAATCAAGAAGCGGCCAATAATTTATTCGATTATGCTTTGAAGCTTATCAAAATTATTGAACCTGAAAGCGTTATATCTAAGGATAGGCTTGAGGCAGTGATCAACGAAATTATCAATTTTAAAGACAAAGCGGGTAATGAGAATGACTCTTTCTCAATCTCACACCAGCAATAAAAGAGGAAACTTTACTCTTGAAATATGCACCACTAATCTTTGCGATCTAAATTGTGCATATTGCTTTGAGGGAGAGAAGGCGAGAGAGAAAGAAATCAAATATGATCAAGACATCCTTTTTAAAAGAATTGATGAAATTTTAAGCGACCATAAATGGTTTCAAAAATATTATAATTCTTTAAATATCTCCTTCTGGGGAGGAGAGCCAACCCTAAATCATGCAATTATTGTTGAAGTAATGAATAAATATTCTTCTCATGAAAATGTTTCATTTCATATATATACTAATGGTTTTAATCGCAGCAATCTTTTCAAGATTGTAGACAATGTAGATACAAGAAGACTTCGAATACAGGTATCCTACGATGGCCAACCTATTCATGATCGCTATCGCCTAACCAAGAACGGAAAAAAAACTGCTGATATAATTATAAATAATTCTAAGGCACTCGCTCAAAAAGGGATAGATTTAACTTTCAAATCAACCATACCTCTAGAAGAAATATCTAACTTTTCATCGGCCTGGAATGACCTTTACAATCTTCAGGAAGAGTTTCGAAAAATTAATCCCAACTGTATTATAAGGTACGCACCAACTATTGACCAAGCTGTTTCTGCGTCCCTTCTTTGCGAAGAAGAGCTAATTAAACGGTTTCGGGTACAGCTTCTTTCTATGGCAAAAAAGGAGATTGATTTTTTTAAGCAAAACGGCAGATTCCTTTGCTCTTGGTTTGGTGGTGGAGCATCTCGTACTACATGCACTGCTGGTTTCAATATGGCAATAATCGATGTTGCTGGAGAAGTTCACGCCTGTCATGGCATTTTATATTCCAAGAATAAGGATAGACTGCCCACGACAACAATCTATGATGATAAATTTATTGACAATATTGCAGAGCTTTCTTTAAAATTTGGAAAGATATTAAGCTCAAAGAAGTATAATGAATGTGAGAATTGCGTGGCAACGACTTGCATGATTTGTCCTGTCAATAGCCTTGATGTAAGCAAAAAAGCAAGTTTTGATGAACAATGGACGGATCGTACTTGCTTGAATAGGTGCTTTTATTTTAAAGCATTAGGAGAAATTGATCGAGCTGTACAGGAGATCAATTTTAAAGAGATAGCATAGAGGAGAAATCTTATGTCTTGCTCTGGTTCACATTGCAATTTGCACAAGCTTCCGGACGGTACGGCCTCTCCAGCTCCAGATCCAAGTGCCCAACACATCGGATGCGGGGCCGGCCATGTCGCTACTGGGGCCCTTTCTTTGTCATCTCTATCCTTTTCTATTGCCGCAGGAGATTCTATTTCTGCCAGTGACCTTACCAACTTAAAAACTGCTATTACCAATGCAAAAAATAAATTTGGTAGTTTCCCACCATATAGCGCAGGAAGCAACCCTTTTGCTGTTTCATTTGATATTGTAGATGAAATATCAAACACCCCTCGAGGAACAATAATAACCAGTAAAGTACTGAATCAAATTGCAGCTCATTATAATAGCATGACTAGTGGAGGTTGTGTTTGTAATTCCGATTGTGGCTGTAATCAGGTTTGTGGTTGCCACAATGACTGTGGATGCAACTATGGTTAATGAATTAAAAAAAAGAACTAGAAAACATAAAAGGTTAAAGCGTGTTAAACCATAATTGGGCATTCGTAGAGGACAAGGGGGATTATTGGAAAGTACTTGCTTCAGTCAAGGGGTATTACCTCGATCTTAATAAAGGCCAATTTTTATCTCTATCACATGCTGCAAGTAAAATAATTGCGGATGCTCTAAAAAAGAATAAACATATTTTTATCCATAGGCCTTTAAAACATGACTCCGTGCAACCGGACGAAATCAAGATCAGGTCCGTGGGCAATAATGAATTGCAGGAAGTTAAAGAATCTGCGATTAAAAAAATACAGAATGTCATTGATTTAAATCTTGCTAAAAACACCGGATATGTTTTGTATCGGCATCTTTGCTCAATGAATGAATTAGGTGATAGGGGTTATGTAATAACGGAATCAAATCGCGAGGAAAAATACTTAGAAATCCTGGAAACAGGTGACGAGGATCTCATTTCTCTACTTGAAAATTACTTAAATACAAAAGAAAAAATGCTAAGAGCATCATATTTGTTTCAACCAATCAAAACACTTTCTGGCCATATTAATAGTGAAAACTCAATTGAAGAGATTCGCAGAAAAACAGAAAATTTTCTCACAAAATTTTACTCTCACTTTTAAACGCAGCATTCTTACCCATGTCTCATCATCGTACATTTATTTCTTACCATCTTGCATAATACCTCAGCTCATTAACAAACTCTTCTGAATTTAATTCTCTACCAGAAAGCTTAAAACTGTTTATCCCTTGTTTTTGTAATACCCTGATTTGTTCCAGGCATAAATCCATTCCATGTTTTCCATTTTTGCTTTTCTTGAAGTCATATCCATCAATCCAACACTCTTCAATCTCTTCATGGCCTTTATAGTTGCGTCTTAGCAAGTTTTGTGTAGCAATGGCCATAAAATGCTCAGTATAGTGAGGACAATTATATATGCACGTATCATTAAGCATTATCTCGTATTTGGACTGATCCAGCTCCTTGAATCTAACATCAAAGACGTGTTCCATTCTGGGCACAATTAAATCGTACTTCGCCTCTAGATCTTTGTATATGTCCAGGGCTTCGTCATTAAGGGGGATGGGAATATGGCCTACGCCAGTAACACTGTAGGTTAGTCTATAATACGGATAATTTTTTCGTATAAATTCTCTAAGATGATCATTTATTAATATAATTTTATTCCCGGAAATATGAAATTTATCCAGCAGTGAAAGTCCAACTTTATCATTAATATTGATCTCATGATTGGTGAAAGTCAGCCCTATCCCAATATCCCTATTATAATAGAAGTCTATTTGCGATTGACTCCAGTAGACTTTTCTATTAATTCTACCGCCATTCCATGAACACTCATTAATACCATCATAAACAGTAATTTTATTTCTTTTGTAAATCTTGTTTTCAAGAAAAAATACTGATAGCTCCTTAAATTTGCTAAACGCTCCAGCAATAACCAAATTCATTACTTCTCTGGCCCCCAAATATCACTTGTGTTGTTTTTATTTTCTTACCTTATTAAATAGCAGCATTGCGCTACAACCACAAGACTGGTACTGACAAATGTAGCTCTGAGCAAGTTCTTCTTCTCTTATAACTAACCTTGGCCTTTTACCGCTACAGCTATTGATAATATCCCCGCTACTTTCTATTCTATACATTCTGGGGATACAACTCATTCCTCGATATGATAGACCTAATTTAAAGATTTTTGATTCTGGAATGGAGTATATTTTATTGCCAATGATATGCTCAACTTCTGCGTTCATATTATCAGTTATATAATCATCAAAAAATTCATAAAACTTTTCTGTATAGTTTATTTGCACAGTTTCTGTACTTAATAAATAATTAATCTCATATTCAATGCCATTATTCTTACATAGCTTCAAAATCTCTTCCGTGTTGTTCCAATATTTATCATTAGGACTTAAATTTATAAGCACCAAAAAATTGGTCTTTTTTTCTTCAATTGCTTTTTTTAGCTTACCTATAAAATTGTCATGATATTCTGAGTGATATGACATTTTCAAATTCAACTTTTTTATGTTTCTCCATTTAAAATAATAATCGACAGGCCTTGTAAAGTTAGAATAGATTTCTAGTACTCTGCAATTTTCTATTTTATCCAGCTCATCTATAATAAATTGTAACTTAGGATGTCTAGTGGGCTCACCTCCAACCAGCGCTATATCAAAAACCACCTGACACATTTTCAATCTCTGAAGTATAAATTTATAACTTGTATCCCCATCCTTGGAATTCTCCATTGATTTTTTTGCGTAACAATAACTGCAATTATAGTTACATGAATTCGTTATCGCCCAACTAAACTCGGCCATTGGGTAATCTTTACCGACTGAATCAAATTGAGTGTTAGAGTCAAAGTTAAACAATTTTTTCCTTATATATTTTCAGCAATCCATCACAGTTGCATGTCTCGTGGGGGCATTGCAAGGGAAGCACTTCTTTAATATTCTTAAAAAAATTAAAATTAGTTATTAAATCACTATTTTCTTTAAAACAAAAACGAGTCACCTTGCCTTTATAGTTAATTTCATAATTATTATTCCAACAATCCCATCCAGTAAAACAAGTATGCTTATTATGAAATATGTCATAGTCGTTGTAGGCATGGTTATCAGTTGGCCCCTCAAAAATAAATTGCCCCGGATAATTTTGAAACCTTGCAAATTCATCATAAAACTCATCGGAATATTCATGCAATCTGTGTACATTACCTTTCTCATAGAGAAAATGTGGATGAATCTCAACCCCCAGTTTTTCCAATTCATCGACTAATTTATGAATTTTGGGCCATTGCTGCTTATCTGGAATAAGCATGACATTAACCTTATTTCGAAATCCTTTTTCCTTCATAATTTTAATATTGTTGATCATTAACTCGAAGTTTAAACCATAATATTTTTCATATTCAAAATGTGCACTCCATAAAAAATACGTATTCTCATAGAATCTGTGCCTTTCAAACCAATTCGTTGGCCGAGAACCGTTGGTCGTAATATATAACCTTCCATCTTTTTGAGTCGAAATAGCTTCATGGCATAATCGAACCAGCTCCTCGTAGTTAGGATGAATTGTTGGCTCTCCACCAAGAAGGCCTAAAAAAACAGGCAGGTGCGATTTTGAAATATTTCTGATAACTAACTTCTGCCTGGCCCAAGAATCAATTCTGTTCCACTCAGAATAATAATCTGCAAGCGAATAACAGTATGAGCAGTTAAAGTTACATTGAGTACTTACATCCCAGTGAACATAGAGCCTTTGTATTTTGTGTGATTTATCATATTGCCTATTATATTCCACATCCATCTCCAACAAATCGAACATCTCTGTTTAACAATGGATAACTAATATTATCTTTGCCATCGAGAGTTTGAACGTAAAGACAGGCTTCGTTTTTTATAAATTTTTCATTTGCATTCGCTTCAAGATAAAGCAAAAAATCATTATCTAATCTATTTCCTATTGGAAAATTCTTTACCGTTTCTTTTTTAAATATAATTTGGCCCAGCTGAAATTCAGTTTTAAACTTTCCTTCATCTTTGAAGTACTCGTAGTACAGCTTAATGTTTTTTTCAGGAAAATATCGAAAGATAGTGTTTTGCTTAATACCCATAACTACCTTATAGAAGTTCTTCATGAGATAGTCGTCATCTTCGAGAAAATATACAAATTCACCTTTTGCATTATCAAATAAAAACTTATAAACCAGAGATAAGTCATCGTGTTTTTCATAGAAATATTTAGCGCCTGGAATTTCTTTAATGTCTTGTGAATCATTATTGACAATAATTTCTACACCACTTGGCCTGTTTTCTAGTGCCGAACCAATACACCTTTGAAACAATATAGGCCTATTATGTGTTAATATTAAAATACTTAATTTAACTTTATCTTGCATAAAAAGTATTCAAATTTTAAATTCAGTAAGTTCTCAATCATTCGGGCAAATGTTTACCGATGGCCTCTTGTACTAAATTAATCTTTTTCCGCATCAATTGAAATTTTAACCTTAAATTGCAGGCATCATACGGTTTAAAGGGATACTCTACTCCTGGCGCAAAATTGTAATATCGAATATTATGAATATCTCTATCATCAATTAATAGGTAGGGATAAGTGAATGGCCCTGGTTCAAAATAGCCAAGGTTTGTAAAAACAAACCTTTTGGTTTTTTTATTAAATAATAAATTTGAAAAGTAAATACTATGTATCCGAAGAACATGAGAGTCTTGCTTTGTATCGCTGTAATAGTTATTTAAAAAATCAAAGTATTGCGAAGAATGTTTTTTGGCCATCTCTGGAGTAAAAGTTATCCAGTCACTGCTTTTTAAGCGGTAATCTTCAACGATTATAAATTCCTTGTGGATATATAACTTGGGGAAATATTTTTTATATTTATGTAAAAAAAAATCCATCTCTTTATCAAGCAATTCTGGCCGCTCAATATATTTTGACAGATACAAATCAACAATTGTTTTCTGACTAGGGCCAACTGGATAACGTCTTAGCGCATCAAGAATATCGATTTCATCCTCCGAAAAAAAATCTCTTCGATGCAAACTACGTACGAATATATTTATACCGTTAACCGGATGGTGGAAGTAGCATCCGGTTAAATGTTCGAGGTCGATTTTATCTGACCATTGATACGAGTGCATTTTGTAGATTTTCTTCAGTTCATCTAATAGATTGTTATGTTCCATGGAGCACCTCTGATATTTGGCCCATACAAAAAAAGTGTATCTGCCAGCTGTTGTTTTGTCAAAATTTCATGTAGTGTAATTAATAATCACTTATCCAGCTTGAGGAATAAATTTTCATTTGCAATAAAATACAAGAAACGCACTAATGAACAGAGACCTCATAAAACAACTACTCTGCTACTCTTATAAAAATGGACTGTCTCACATACCATCGGCATTATCTATGCTGTCCTACATTGATATCCTTTTTACAGATAAGTTTATTACATTAGATGACATTATTTGTATTGGAAAACCATTTGGGGCGCAGGCCTATTACTTAGTTTGGGAAAGACTAAAGCTTATTGCCAACATTGAGAAATTATCTAGTGGCGTGAAGCATGATGAAGTTCCGTTTGTCGCTTTCAGCGAAGAGACAATGGGAAATGCTCTGGGAGTTGCAAGTGGAATTGCTTTAACAACTACCAAAAATGTCTGGGTAAACATATCTGATGCCTCTTTACAAATGGGTAATACGTTGGAGGCCATCGGGTTTATTGGTCATCACCAGTTAAAAAATATTTTTCTTACAGTCGATTATAACAACTCTCAGGTAACTGGAAAAACCAGTGAAATACTAGACGTCGGGCCAGTAACGCAATTACTTATCAATTATAGCTGGGATTTCCATTTTGTTGATGGATATGATCATAAGCAAATCATAACAGTAATGAATAAATTAAAAAGATGTCGCCCCACAGCGGTTTTTTTTAAAACAATAAAGGGATTTGGTGTTCCTGAAATGGAGTTAAATCCAAAAAAATGGCATTATAGGAAATTGAATGAGAAAGACCTTGCACTATTTCTTAAGTCGTCAGAAGTGTGATGACATTTATCTTCTTCACTGTGATATGTGGGGATTTGAAACGAAGTGTAATTTAATAAACTGCGGCGTTCAGGAATCTAACATGGTCAATATCGCAGCAGGACTAGCATCCCAAGGAAAGAAAGTAATCATTTATGGTGTGGCCGGATTTGTTATATATAAGGCGTATGAACAGATTAAATTCAATATTAAGGGATTTGCTGAAAATTTTGGATCTATTATTTTTGTTAACGCTGGCCACAATGGGTGTTATAGTGTGGCCGGAAGAGGGCATCTAATCGATGATGATGAGCAATTATGCAAGGCCTTAGGCATTCCAATGTATTCTCCTTTCGATAGAAAGACTTTTATAAAAAATGTCTTGGAAGGAATACAGAAAAAAGGAGTGAGATTTATTAGGCTTGGGTGGGATAATGTTGAATGGAAAATAGAAAAATTTTAATGGTTGGTGCACATTTAGATGATATTGAGTTTGGGTTGGGAGGATCTTTGGCCAGATATTCTACTGTGAACACGATAAGGGCGATTGTGTTGTGTAACGGAAGGAGCGCAGAAGATTCAACGCATAGAAAAAAAGCTTTTGTCGAAAATATGTTGGAACTTAAAATTCCACATCAAATTTTTGAGATTCCAGACTTAACACTTCATAACAATTTCCGAGAAGTTGTCTCAATTCTTCAAGAAGAAGTTAATACATATATGCCTGATGTTGTATTTGGCCCCTGCGAAAGTGATTTGCATCGAGATCATCAGGTGGTTGGCGAAAGTCTCCGTTTAACCTGTCGCCCAATTAGAAAGTGTTCTGTTCGAGAGTTTTATCAATATAAAATACCAGGTAGTTCCGATTGGTCATTTATCGAACATCATTTCAATGTTGGATTTGATATTTCTAAGTATATTGAAACAAAAGTGAAGCTGTGTCGAAGATATATAGGTGAGATAAAAGAAGATGACACGCATCCATGTAGTTTATCTGGAATAAAAATTACCAACGAATCTGATGGCAAAATATTTGGATTTAACTATTGTGAAGTGGCCCGACTGATTTTTAAAAGAGACTAATTATTTGACCTTAACCCAGTGTCGCCCATTTACCAGGATTTTATTCTTATTTGGCCCAAACTCTTTATTGCGTTCTGGTTTTTTATATATACCGACTATTCTTTCTGGATAATCCCTTTTCTCTTCCAACGACATCTCTGTCAATTCTCCGTTCTCATTACATGTCAGTGGTGTTCCACATGGGTATTCTTGATCTACAAAAGCAAGAACCCAACCGGCAATCGCAATAGGAACTTCACTCTCATTTGCCCCTGAACCGACACCATATCCAAAGGTATCCGAGGCAATTCCAATTACCCCCATTTGACAGCGCTGTGATGCAATTCGTGCACCTTCTATGTGATCGACATAGCACTTTCCTGGAATAAATTTGTCATTCAACAATTGAAAATCTGCAACATCATTCCAAACAGCATTGAAAACCTTGTTTGCTGAAAAATTACCCGCGGGTACATTAGTTCCATCCGTTACCGCTAAACCATTTCCTGTTCCAGCTGTGGCCACTGTTGAAGTCGCTGGAGGAACATGGATATTTGCCGTTGTTAAGTAGTACGCCATAAATAGCTCCAGGTAAATTTTGACAGATAAAAACCAAACAAATACTCTAGTAGGGTAATTGATATCCGATTTAATTTCAACGGGAACTTTATGGAGCGAAGAAGTTTTTTGACGACTCTTTTTGCGGCCGCAATTGCAGGCAAAGCGACTATCGGGCAAAAGATTAAAGATGCCCCGTTATATTTATTTGCAAAAAAAGAGATTAAAATTACAGATAATGAAACGGCCACTCATACCCTTGTAGGTGATGCAAAGATAATTTTGCCTGCTAATCCAGAAGCAATCACCACCGTAATTCATTTTTATGTGCTAAAGACAAAATGGCGAAATGGCCCCATCATCTTATCAAATGGTCAAAAAGTTATGGGAACTGTTCGCGACATTATCGTTGAAAAAGAGATCAACCTCGATGAAACCAAACATTTTACTCTTCAATATTTGGGGCCAGACATTGGCTGGAATCTATTCACTTAACAAACTCTACTTGCAAAACTTCCCATCTCGATCACAAAGATATTTTTTTAAGCTTTGAACTTCTTGTAGAAGATATCTATTTTCTTTATGAAGCTCTTTTATGGCCTGAATAGAGACTGCAGATAGCTGAGGATATTTTACCATAAGTTTTCCATCTTCACCATTTGTGGCAACTAATTCAGGAAATACTTTTTCAATATCTTGTGCAATCACCCCAATATCCTTTTGATTTGAGTCTTTCCAGCGAAAACTTACCCCGCTAATTTTTTCAATTTTTTCTAAAACTTTGACCAAAGGACTAATTTCTTTTTTTTGTGATTTATCGGAGGCAAAACCAATAGATTGACCAGCAGCTATTGTAAGTCCATAGTTAAAAACGGCAGGGCCATCAGTAACAGTTAAAAATGTATTCCCCCCATCTAATGATTTAAAATGATAAATAGGTGCTCTAAGCTCAACACTTTCATTCCCGAGAAGGAATAATTTTGCATAACCCTTTGTGGAATCAAAACTATTGTCGGCATTAAGTACTAACTGCCCTGCGATACGATCTGAGGCCATTGCAATTTTATTATCGGAAAAATCCCCACCTCTTATATCAATCTCAGTATCATCCAAAGTATCCTGAAAAATTATGCCCGCCCCAGAACCTTCTCCATTAACAAAAAAATTTCCAAACAAGCTCATAGAATAATTATCGTCAGCAGGTGGTATTGCCGGAACAGGTACACCACTTTGAAAAATTTGCAATCGCTTGCAATAACCGTATTCTAATGTTCCCAAAAGCGAAGCGCATGCCGCCTGTACATAGGCATCTTCCTGTGTAAAACATGTAGTTATTGTTCCATCTACACCATTATCCTGAATTACCCATAGCGGGATTTTTACAGGGATCGAGTCTGCGCCAACTGACGAGGCCCTTTTTCTAAACATCAAATTCAACATGTAGTGATTTGGAATTCCATCTCCCGGCGCTAACGAGTCTGAATCCCTGTCCTTGAGGATAGAGGTACTCTCGTGAATCATTATCCCACCTTGTGCAAAATCATGAACATTTTGTGGCAATGCAGAATCTGTAGTTGTAATTAATCTATCACCACGAGCAATTATTCCGTGATCGGCAAGGGTTAACGAGTCGCCAGTTACCGTGGGTGGCGTTATTCCATTCATTGTCAATTCACAGCCTGATTTATCCATCAATGTCATCATAATTTCAAAATCAAGCCTATTTGTTGTCACATGCTGAGTTAAATTCTTTTGCCCTCTGTTCATCATGTCAATAATTTTAACTGTTCCTAATGAGATCATTCCAGTAAGTCCGACGGCAACCATGATTTCAACAAAAGAAAAACCTTCAAATTTTTTCAAAACTCTAGTGCCTATTTTCCCGTGCAATCTCATATCTATAAAACTCCGTAATTTGAAATACGATACGATTAATTCTACTGGCCAATTTTGCAAATTAATTATGCTAATTTATTATAAACATTAAAACTAGAACGTTAAAGCTGTATTTTTGACAGCAAACTATCGATGGCCTAATTACGTTTTGTACTTATGTGCTTACGAAGAATTTCAGCAAAAAAAAAGGCCATATTTTCATATGGCCTTTTTTTGAAGGTGCATCGTGCTATTCTCACACCAAGTTACCCTGGCACTAACTTCGCCGCT
>MEQL01000014.1 GCA_001770205.1 Bdellovibrionales bacterium RIFOXYD12_FULL_39_22 | reverse complement strand
ATGCCTCCTTATTTGATAACTATTTTTCAAGGATGGCAGATAAATCAGACTAAATCACTGACTGCTGTGAAAGCCTTACAAAACAGTAATGATGTCAACTAAAACAAGATCGGCGATTAATTCAGGGCAAAGCTTTATGCGACAAAAACTAATGAGATCAAAAAGTAAAAGCACAGACAGTTTAGAAAATTAAAAAAAGGAAACATTATGGATCAAAAAATTATTTTAAAATCGGCCAACTGGCCCAAAGTTGTTGGAGATATGACTCACTCCAATCAACTATTAAAAACATTTTCGCTTTTCTCCCTTGGAATTGCGATATTGAGCTTACTAATTGCATTTGTTCTAAGCAACAAACCATCGTTGGTACTGGCATTTAATTCAGATTCTAAAGTTTTGGAACAAGTAAAACTACCATCGGCTCAAGATCAGGTACGCGAAGCTCTCAATGCCTATATTCGCTATCGCTACAACTGGACTCCACAGAATATCAAGGAGAATCTAAATGCAACGACCAATTTCATTCTGCCTAAAAGTAGTAAGGCCTTCGATGGTGCTATGAGCGAGGTAATGAAGTTTGCTCTGGAAAAAGAGTTGGTTCAGCGGGCATACGTTAACCAGATGGAGATTAATCTCAAAGATAGTACAGCAATTATTACAGGTGATCGAGTAAGTTCAATTCAGGGTCTGCGAGCAGCGGGAGAGCTAAAAGTTTTATTGCAGTTTGAAAGTGGAGAGAGAACGATAGAAAACCCTTGGGGTGTATATATTGTGAAGGAGAAGGAAGAGTAGCGTTTGAATATTTGCGCATCAACAGTATTTGGAACTGATTATTCAATCGCCCATCGCATGTTTTTGTTATCAATTATCCAGTTGAACTGGCGGATGATATTGAAACCAATTACAATTTTAATTTCAGGTACTTCTTTTTGTATTTGGGCCGTACTGTATGAAACAACATTAGTATCAGTTATCTCGTAATTTCCAAACTTAAGAGACTTCATTTTATAAACAGGAGCGGAGCCATGGTTTCCAGAAGGATCGTTAAACGGAATGTCTTTGACGTAGGTATAGTTATTAGGAGATTGCTTAATTACTTCAGGGTCTACTAGTGTGATGCCAGCTCCAGTATCCCAGAAAGTTTCATATTCAATATCATTAATTTGAACGGGAAAGCCAATCCACTTATTCTCGTATTGAATCAAAGGGAAAGAATTCTTGCTAATTATGGCATCAGTTGTAATTGTGTTTTGAGAAAAATCAAAACGTAGTGAATGTTCAAGGAATAAATCATTTCCGAGTAAACAATTGAACGGAACATTAGTTTTGACTGCCCTGACGATATGATTGGTTGAAATAAAGTCATCGGATTGTATTTTTTGAATTTCAATAAGATCATATTGAATCGGTGTTCCCGAAATAACACCTTGTTCTCCTGTCTCTAAAGCTGGATAGTTTGGATAATTCCTTCTTTTTACAAATGAGATTCTTGCGCCAGTATCGACTAAGCATTTATCAAAATGATTATCAAAACTGGCCCATGACCAGATGGTCCCGGCACCAATAGAAGGATCTTCATGGATTACCATTTTTATAGTAGCAGACTGAGCTTTAAACGAAACGATTATGATTAATAATAATGTGCGAATTCTATTGTTCATTTTATAACACATAAAGACTTCTCCTCTTTTAGTCAACTTGTTTACTTTGAAGCGATTGGAATACATTCAGTAGCCTGAGATTGCAATAAATAAATTAAAGGTATACAAAACGGGTTCTTAAATTGTATGATCTGTACCTGGAGTAAATTATGAGCAGTGTAATATTTATAGAAACATTAAAGGGAATTCTGAAATCTTCGGGAATTACCTATAAAGAGTTGGGCAAATCACTAAAACTTAGTGAGGCCGGAATAAAAAAAATTCTAAATAGAGCAGACCTATCGATGGAACGAGCAAAGCAAATTTGCGATGCCGCAGGCGTTTCTTTGCTAGATGTTCTGCGTATGTCTGATGAATCTACTCTTAATGTTAAGAAGTTTTCTGATCAGCAGGCCAAGTTTTTAATTGATAATCTGAGCTATTTTAATTTTTATATGCAATTAGCTTATGAGCAAAAAACACCACAGGAAATTCAACGTGAAAAAGGATTAAGTGACAAAGTCCTTTTTAAATATTTAAAAAAGTTGGATGACTTGACCTTAGTTAAGCTCATGCCCGGGAATAAAATAGTTTTTCCAGGCGGCACCGTTGCTCGGGTCAGTACAGTAGGCACATCGCTTGAGAGATTAAAGACTCAATTAACAATTGACCTTATTACTAAAATAGAGTCTTCGAAACAGGGAGTGTTGTTTGGCGGAATTTTTTTTCTTTCTTCGGATGAAAAAATTAGTTTAGAAAAAGATTTAAAAGAGATTCATGAAAAATATAGTCGAAGATCATTATCTAACCGAAGTATAAAAAAAATCAAGATTGTTCCACGATGACGGCGATGATTGCCCTAGCTCCAGAGTCATTATTTGAGAAAATTCAAAGCATAATTTAATAAGTATTCACAAAGCTAATAAACTCCAATTCCCTAAGGAGGTATTATGAGACACATACTTTTATGTGTTGTGTTCTTCTTTGTATCAATTGCGTATTCATTTGAGAATCGTGTTCGTTATATCGAAGTCCAAACTGATCAAATCGTTACCGTAAAAACAGCTATTGGAATTGCCACCATTATTCAGGTGCCAGATTCTCCAAATAGTGTCGTTGTCGGTGATCAGAGTGCATTTAAGGTCGAGTATCTGGATCGCGCGATTACCATTAAGCCCCTTATTGGTGGGGCCAAAAGTAATCTCTACATCTATACCGAATGGAAAAGGTACAATGTTCAATTGATAACCGGGGCAGAAGTTAGTGCGGATTATGTTGTATATCTACAAAATCCGAAAAAAAGACAAGATGGATCTGCGATTGTTTGGAGTAGTGTTAGTAAAAAACTAACCAATGATGATGTCACTTTTGAAATGACAAGAGTTGGTAAAACATCCGGAGAGTTTTTGTTTGTGGAGTTTTTGATCTCCTCAAAACAAAATGGGCCAATCGTGCCATCCTGGATTTGGCTGACACAAGGAGGAGTTACCAAACCAATTAACAAATTGATTTTTTCAACACTAACAATGAAAAAAGGTGAATTTGTTAAAGGTGTTATCCAACTTGCAAAAGAGGATATTGATTTGAACGCACACTTGCGCTTTGAGTTGAGGAGAAAAACAATTTCTTATCTAACCATTGCCAAGGTGTCTTCATGGAAAACACAGTAAAAGAAAGCTTAAGTGAGCGGAGTAAAAAACTTTTCTTAAAAGCACCTAAACCATTTTCGTCAAGACAAGAGATCAATTGGAAAAGTATTGGAAGTGTTGCTGGTTTTTGCGTTTTTCTTTTTGTTGTTGTGGTTCTAATTTTGCCAGAAAAACCCAAAGATGAACTAGACTTTCATGAAACGGCAACTATTGAGGATATTCCAAAGAAAGCGGAGCGATTGACGGCCACCGAAGATACTCTGGCACAATTGCAATCGACTAATGGTTATTCAAGATCAGTTGCCGAACCGCTAACGGCCTATGGTGAAGGCGCAAAATCACAAGGAGGTAGTGGCGGTGAAGGTTCTAATCGAGACCGAAATACTTCGATGATTTTAGCTAGAGAAGGGGCAAGTGCTAAAGGGAAGCTTCCACTGGGTTCTCGGATCATCTTCAAAATTGCAGAGGCCATGACGATCGCAAAGGATGCAATGCCAGTAGTTGGAGTAGTGGTAAAGGATACGATCTATGAAAATAGTGTTGCTATCCCAGAGGGGGCAAAACTTTATGGAGAGATTAGTTTTGATGATTCTAATGAGCGTGCCAAGATTAATTTTCAGTCGATAATTTTCCCAAATGGGCGAGAGCGAACCATTTCGGCCATCGGTATAGGAGCTGATGGGAGGATTGGGATTGATGGAGATGTTCACTCGGAGATACTGAAAAATTTGATGGGCCATACAATTACGCGCTTTGTCGGCGCTTATGCAGAAGGCGCAATGACTCGCGGTCAAATGGGGGCCAGTAGTGGAGGACATGCTAATGGTTTGAAAAATGCAGTTTCAGAAACTGCCAAAGATTATGCTGAAGGATTTGGAGAGGAGATGAAAAAAGAACAAAAATGGATCGAGCTTCCGGCAGGTACAATGGCCGAAGCAGTTTTAAATCAGGGGTTTATTTTTAAAGACCCAGGAGCGGTTAATGGATTCTAAAAATCAAAGTAACGATATGCATCTTTTAGTTTGGGTGGGAATATTTTTTGCGTGGATGGGTTATCAAAAATATCATGCGCGAGTCTTTCAATTCATTGTTGATCATCAATTTAAGATCGTAGCAATTTCAATTGCGCTTAGTTTATTGGCATTATTAAAAGTGATTGAGAAGTTAGCAGTAAAAAAAGCGGCAGCTATGAAGGAGTGTGCAATTTTAGCAGATGCCCCTGAAGCGGTTTATTGTGGGAAGGATTCGGAGAAGAAACAGATATTTATTAAACCCAAACAGAGAGCTATGCACACGCAAGTAATTGGTACAACCAACGCAGGAAAAACCGAGTCAGTGATTTTACCTTGGGCCATCCAAGACATCAAAGATGGGCGCGGCCTTTTGCTAATTGATGGCAAGGCCGATAAATCTTTGCTGAATAAACTTTGGGCCTATACCAAGAAGTATAATCGAGAGGCCGACTTCAAACTATTCAGTTTATCCAATCCGCAATTTTCGGAGGCATTTAATCCGCTGATCGGAGGTACGCCGGAGGAGATTACTGAGCGAGTATTCAATGCATTTGATTTTGAAAATCCCTACTATCGCAGTTTGCAATATGAGGTGATGAGTCAGGTTATGCGCCTATTTGAGAAAAATAGTATAACTCCAACCTTTGAAAAGTTGCATCAGGTAATAAATGATCTCGGTTTATTAGAGAAAATGGCCAAGCAAACAAAGGATGATCAACTTATTACTTGGGCGAAAAAGTTTAATAATCTATCTCCTTCCGAAAGAGAGTCACGCACAAGTGGATTGCTAACTGCCATTGGCCATTTTGTTTTTGGAAAAACTGGTGAGCTGTTTAATGCTGAGCAAAAGATGATCTCTATAGATGAAGCACTGAATAAAAATCAGATTGTTTACTTTCAGCTACCAGTACTGCTTTCTCCTTTTTTGGGGAAAGCAACTGGTAAGTTAGTATTGCAATCTTTGCAGGCGGCAGTGGCCAATCGGCATCGTGGGCAAGGAGGTAACCCGAAATTCTATGGGGTCTTCTTAGATGATTTTTCTGAGTATTTGTATCCAGGTTTTGTTTCGATATTAAATAAATCTAGAAGTGCAAATGTTGGAGTCGTTTTTGCTCATCAAGCTTTGGGAGATATTACTCAGCTCGGTGATTCAGTTGCAAATGCTATTTTGACCAACTCTAATTTGAAGATATTTATGCGCGGTAATGATCCAGATTCGGCAGAATATCTTTCGAAAACGATAGGGACAAAGTCGACGACAAAATTCACTGAACGGCAAAAGAGGGGATTTTTTAATACTAAAGAAAAAACGGGAGATGTATCGGCAAGAGATGTTGAAGAGTTCTTAGTTCACCCGAATGTATTTAAGCGTGAGCTGGGAGTTGGCGAAGCTTTGATGATAATTCCGCATGACGGTGGCAGCAAAACAGCGAGAATTAAGTTTGATATATTTGATGATCTACCTGCACTGCCACTTCCATTAGTGGAAAAAGAACAAAGGATAAAAGTAGAAATTTCTGATCCATATCCAGAAGAGAAAGAAAAGGTTAGTGAAGATTTGATCAGAGAAATAGTTCAAATAGCAGATGAACAATCTCAATTTTCGGAGGTTTCATGAAGAAGAATATTATAGTTTTAGTTGTGCTTGTTGCCGCAATTTTTGGTGGTTGCGCAACAAGCACAAGAAGCACCGCCCTTGGCGGTGCTATCGGAGCAGGCACTGGCGCAGTCTTGGGTGGAATAGCTGATCCTGGAAAAAATGGTCAATATCGAACTCGAAATGTAATCGTTGGCACTGCCCTTGGTGGAATGGCCGGAATGATGGCCGGGTCTATCATCCACGAAAACACAGAAGAAAAAATGCAGGAGGCTTATGCCGCAGGAAAAAGATCTGCACCAATGGCAGGGACTATGCCAGCTTTGCAAAAACCAAAAGTAGAAGCTCGCTGGGTTGAAAGTCAAATTGTCGGCAACAGATACATCGAAGGCCATTTTGAATATGTGATTATTGAACCAACTAAATGGGAGGAAAGCGAATGAACTTTTTAAATATTCCCGGCAGACCACTTGGGGACGCTGCCATAGAAGCAATCTTTCTAGTCGGAAAAACAGGTTTTATTTGTCGACAAACTTGGACTCAATATTTTGCAAAGGGCAGTCAAAGGTGGGGTAGAGAACAGTTGTCTCAGTTGATTAAGAATAATTATTTGATGAGTCACCAAAATGCCGCAGGGAAAGACATTTTTGTTTTAGGGATAAAAGGGCAACAACTTTTAGAACAAAACGGGAGAGGATTTGTTTTGCCACCAATGATTGACACAATTTCTCATGATCGAGTCATTATGCAATCACTTTTGAGGTTATCCCAGATGGGATTTGTATCCAAATGGCAAAGTGAGTCGGAACTGAAAAAAGATAATATTAGTGGCCTTGGACTTAGAGTCAAAAACAATGCGATTAAATTTCCAGATGCCACTGCGATTATTTCGATGGCCGGAAGTGATCGACAAGTTGCTTTTGAATTTGAACGAGTCAGGAAATCATTCTCTCGTTATGGGGAGATTTTATTCGCCTATGCACAACTCCAGTCGTTTTCGCTGATACTTTATATTTGCGAAACAGATGGTATTAAAGCGGCGATAAAAAAGACTTTAAATGAAATGCAAAGGCCAAATCTTGAGAATAGGATTGGTTTTGTAGATGGGACTGCGTGGAAAGAGAATCCTGAGTCAGCACCAATTACTCTTCGAAATGGAGTCGTTAAATTGGTAGATCTTTGTAAAAACAATTCTCAGAAATTGGCAGCATAATTATCTTCCTATTTATATTCCTCTATATCTTCCTCTGAGGAGGATAATTATTTTTGAAATAAATTTATGAGAATCATCGATAAGAGGTTAAAAAGGTAGAACTATTTCCGCCGCCGCCCTTTGTTCGCCATCCTATCTTTATTTGTGACCACTCCCCCCCAACGATGTTGAGAGGAAGTGGTCACAAATGAGAAGGAAGGCAGGGGCGGCGGTAGGAAAAGGAGTAAAAAGTATGAATGATATGAAAGTTAAAGAAGTAGGAATAGGTAGTGATAGTAAGATTGGGAATGAGGAATTAGGTAGTAGTAAGGTGAGGAGTAGTGAGGGAGAGAGAGAAGAGAGAGGGATTAAGAATGAGAGTAAGGATCAGGGATTGTATAGAGTAGCGCTGAATAAGAATGCGGATATGGCGTTGGTGTTTGTAATGGATAAGGTTAATAATGGGTTTATTGGGGGGAAAGTAAATAGAATGCAAGTAGCGAATTGGATACTGATTAAATTTAGGGAGGCGTTAACAGATGCGGGGGTTCAAGAGATTAGAATGGAATATTTTGATGAGGTGGCGGTTCTGGAATCGATTTTGCGGCAGGCCAAAGAGAGCGGGAAAGTTCCAAGTGAATTTAAAAGCTTATTGCAAAAACAAATGATATTAGACGAAACGCCAAAAAAGAAGGTCAAAAAGGCCTTGACAAACGACTACTGCAATGATGCAATTGAAAGCAATTAAGGAGCAATGAAAAATGAAGGGTGAAGAGGTTAGAAAAATAAGAGATGAACTAGGACTTAGTCGTATTGAATTTGCGGAGACCTTTGGACTGTCCAACTATACAAGTGTTTCGAACATCGAACTTGGAATTAGAAATCCAAGCAAGCTGCTAGGGATTGTCCTAAAAACTCTTCAGACCCTCCCAATTTCAAAAGCAAATGAACTTATTTCTATGATGAGAAAACATGCAAAACGAAAATAAATACCAAATATGGAGACTTATGGTGGCAAAAAATAAATCACCACGAGGAGCTAATCGTGCTCCTAAAAAGATAGAGGTTGAATTGATTCCGTCCTATGAAAGTATGTCTGAATTCCAAAAACGTAAAGATGAAGTACAGGAGATAATTGCTAAAATGATCATCCTAGGAATGACTCGTGGCCGTCCTCGCAAAGACGAGCAGGAGGATTTCAATAATGCAGCATAGAATTGGAAGCTACGTAAGTTATGTTGAGTAACATATTATGCTAAGAACTAACATATATTATAGGTAATTTTATCCATATTTCATTTATTTCTTAACATTATTATTTTCCTTCC
>MEQL01000013.1 GCA_001770205.1 Bdellovibrionales bacterium RIFOXYD12_FULL_39_22 | reverse complement strand
TTTTTTACTAAATCTTTTAAATTTTCCATCCGAAAAATTTAGCAAACTTAGTACATTTGGCCCACTTTTATTTTACATAATTGGTATTACTAGTAAATATCCAGACGGGATAAAATACAGGTTGATATTAGCAAATCCAATTACTGGAAGAGTTTTAGTTCTCTTTGATAACCACTTTCCCAAAGGACATCATCGTCATGATTCCGAGGGAAATGAGTCCAGGTATAACTTTAAAGACGCAGAAACCTTAATTTCAGATTTTTTGAAATTAGAGAATACGGAGGTAATAAAATATGAAAACAATGAAAATCGAAATACTTGATAAAAAACAGGCCAACGATGACTTATTAAAAGCGGCCAAAGATTTTGACAAAAAACATAAACGCCAAAAGTTTTCAAAAAATACCACCTTTGAATCTCTAGCTGCCGTCAGAAAAGTTTTGACCGATAAAAGATTGGAGGTATGGAGGGCCATTCGTGACCTCCACCCAAAATCCATTTCGGCCCTGGCCAAATTATTAGATAGAGAGTTTCGCGCCGTTCATCGTGACGTTATTTTACTCAAGGAAATTGGGTTAATTTCGATAAAAGAAATTTCTAATACACGAGGCACGGCCCAAGAACTAAAATCAAATTATGATGAGTTACTGCTCGCAGTGGCATAGTTCGGAGTAGACTCATTAATCGGTGTGTTTAAACTCATCCAATAACAAAAAGGGCCAAGCGGCCCTTTTCATTTTTTCCTTGCGATTATATTATTTGACTGCTCATATTCCTAGTGGTTTAAAAAGTAGTATAACGCTCTAGAAGCTTTAGAGATTCAGATCTCTGGTATTTTTTAGCGATTCCAAGCGCTGTTTCTCCACTGTTTGATTTCAAATCTAACTTCGCACCATTCTCAAGAAGAACCTTTACGCAATCAATATTCCCCTCACGAATTGCAAGCATTATTGGTGTTTGGCCAAGATTATCTTGGAAATTAAGGACAATATTTTTTCGAGAACCAAAACTTGAAAGTATTTTTTGAATTCTCTTCGAGTAACCAGTTATTGCATAACTGCGGGCCAGAGCGATCAAAAAATCATCCGTTGTATCAATCCCAATTATTTTGAGCCAACGATACTCTTCAGTATCTAAAACCTCTTCGATACTTACTTCGTTGATCGGAAAATCTTGCATATAGCTGAGGCTTGGAGCACCACCACCGAAATAGACAATAAGCAACTCTTTTTTTGTTGTTGATTCTTCCTCTGGATCATGGTCGATTAAATGTATCAATTCATGAATCAATGTTTGTGCAATTTCCTCAGCGGAAGTTTTGAGCGTTTCTCTACAAATATGAATTTGCAGTTTTCCTTCCTTGTTGTACGATATTGAATCGTCGTTGTTTACAAAAGCAATTTTTCCTGCTGGACAATCAACTGTTAAAATATTTAGATCTTCGTTAATTGCAGCTCTGAACTTAGAAACCGTTTCATTAACCTCGGGAAATTTGTTTATGAAATCAATGCTAGACGAAGCATTTGTTACATAAGCAATCATCATCTGTTTTGCAAAATCAAGCTCACGTGTTGCGCCAAAGCCATTATTAATTGTTAGCATTGCTAGTAGCAAGATACTTACACGCATTTTCATACTCCCGGAAGCTGTCTATCTAAGAAATTTTTGAACTCCTGTTAGACACTACCATAATACCTCTATATTCAAATTCATAAACCTAATATTAAAAATCTGGGCAATACCCATTATTTCTCAGTTTTCGTGACCTTACTCAGAAAAGTTCGCTTTTCCGCGCAAAATCTATTATCCGATATTGTCCCAGAACTGATGTTTTTCGATATTCAAAACACACTCATAAATCGTCTATGTTTCTGAGTGTAGCATGCGAATCGAAGCCGATTCCTGGAAAAAATATTTTCATGTCCACAATTACATACTCTGTAAAAGAATTGTGCAGGTTTAACTTCTTATAATCTCGTAACTGCGCCGCTTTGGGCCTTGAAATTGGCCCCGCGGCGATCAATTCATAAAACTATTTTCTATTACTTCCTCTTAGAATCATTGGATATTTGCATTTTTTTAAATTTGGGCCGTGAGATTTTCGCAATAATGGGTACTAAAACTAATGAGAGCAACATTTATTCTCAAAGCAAGCATATGCGCTGATGAAATATAACAATGCTTTCACCGTGTCGAAAAAACTGGAATAGATAAACTAAAATCTAACCGCATTTTCAAAATTATCAATAGGTTAAATTCAAAACAGGTAGGCGCTATCCCATTAATGAGAGGAGAAAAAAATTTAACACAATTTTTCGGAGGAAGTTTAACATGAAAAAAAAGATCAGAAAAAAGTTGAACTACTGGAGTTTCAAACAATTATCTATAAAACACCCAGGCGCTATCCCATTAGTGAGAGGAGAAAAAATTTTAACACAATTTTTCGGAGGAAATTTAATATGAAAAATCAGAGCAAAAAAAAGTTGAATTGCTGGAGTTTCAGACAATTATCTACAAAACCCCTGGCCATTTTCCCCTTAATGAGAGGGCAAAAATATTTTGCCACAAAAAGGAGTCATCTATGAGCACGATTTACTTAAAAATTTTATCCAGCATTAAAAGAAAATTCTGGTGGCGGCCATATAGTTGTCTGGCCGCAGCCAAAAAACATTCAAGAGGCCCTCCTCGCCTTCCAGAGGAGATTTTAGGGGATAGGTGCGTCTTGTTAGTTCAGCTCACTCTATCCCAAAGGATTGGTGTTATATGAGGAAGTGCTATTTTGCTCCGGAGGGTGTTTATGTCGACATCCTAAACCACATTGCACAGTGGAGAATTTTGGATTGCAAAACGCTGTTTGATATGTTGAGTGACAAGCTCACCTACAACAACTTTCTAAAAAAACTTAGAAAGCTGGAGACGGCCTGTCTCATCAAGAGTGCCTTTGTCGGCAACCAGACCAAGCACATCTTCCTTACCAACAAGGGAGTCAAGTGGTCAGGGTTGGCCTTAGGTCATGAGTTAACGGACGCATGTGTGATGCACGATTTGACGATGGGTGTGGTGCTGCGTGCGATGATCGCCACTGGAAAATTTACTGACTGCACAATTTTCTATGAGGGATATTCTAAGCATTACAACCCTGATGCAAAAATATTTTGGTTGTCAAATGACAAGTCAGTGGAGCTAGACATTGAGGTTGAGCTGACTCAGAAAAGCAGGTCGCGCATAAGCGGAAAATTTTATAATGGTACTGACAGCTACTCTTCTAAGTACTGCATCTACTTCACCAACAAGCGTGGGCTCTATGACACCTATTGCGAAGTTTTGCAAGAATCAAGCGATAAGGTGCAGGAAAAAATTGTGATTGTTTACGATAATACGTTATCGACTACGGAATGCGATTTGAGTAAGGCAGTTGGTTTTTATAAGCAAAAAGAAAAATCGTTCAGTGATTTATTTAAGATTTAAGTAACGTTCCAATGTGTGTCCACTCTTTGGCCACTCTTGGATTATATTAAATTCCCCCGGCCAATCTTCACCAATTATTTTCGGCAATTATCGGCTCGCAATTCTTGACCATCCCCCTCCCACCAAGTTGGATGGGTATGGTCAAGAAGTTGCTTACCTATTGCCAGGTTTTAGTGGTGATTTGGGCCGGGGAAGAGTGGAAGAAATTCCAAAGGAGATAATGTTATGGATTAGAAGAGATTTAATAATTTGAATGGGGAGAGAGAAAAAGAGGAGTGAGGATATGATGTTTTATATCGAAGAGAGGCTAAGATTATTGTAGGACACCGGGGTTGTATTTAAGTCATGCCATGATGTTTTTGTGTTCTCTCTAAGCAAATTATAAATCGACAGATTCAATTTTATTCAGGAGCAGTGGTGAGATTAGTAAGGAGAGCAATTTTTTGGGGAGTTTATTTATGAGTGAAAATATTTTAGAACTAGATTACAAAGTATGTGCTTCGCGATATAGTGAGTCGTCCGAGTCGCAAGATAATGGACAGCTCTTTAACAAACAAATATGGCGAGCAGAAGACGTAGCAAAGTTTTTGAAGTGTTCAGTAGGGCACATCTACAACCTTGCTTCAGATGAGAAGATTCCGAAAAGGAAAATAGGTGGGATTTTATTTTTTGTTCCAAGAGAGATCCTTAATTGGATCTTGGGAGGAGGAAAAGTATGAAAGACCATCGTTACAAAAAACTAACACAATACAAAGGAATAAAAAAAGACTTGTTAAATGGAAGGTACTTGGCCATCAAGTATATCGACAACAAGGAGTACTCCAAGAAGTTTGACAATCTTCGGGACGCTATCACCTGGCAGGCCAATTTTCATCCATCAATTCCAGAAACGGTCGTGAAAAACATCTGCAAAGAGGGTATCCTTGAACAGTTGGCAATTAAAAGGACAACTAGAAAAAATGGTGAAGACCTTGGATACTATTTTCGTGATGTGTGGGAGCTTTACAAAGAGCTGCACATTAACGCACTGGAAAAATCGACGAGAAATACTTATATGGCAGTAGTGGATTTTTTTCGGCCGTTGTTTGATTATAAAATGGTCGATATCAACGCAACACTACTTGATGACTTCATGGCCAGGCACAGAGAAGATGTTATCAAAAATCATAAGCGCCGTCATAATTTTGATAGCGTGTTGAAATACTTGAAGGCCATCTTCAATTGGTATCGTGAAAACTACGACTCGTTTTTTATTAACCCTGTTTTGAAGCGTCATCGGACTATTGGGCAAATCAAACCACTTCCTCATAGGAATAAAAAGATGCGCCCAGAAGAAGTTCTAGCCTTTTTTAAGGAGTTGCCACAAGAGTGGCGTGACTTTGCCGAAACTCAGTTTTACATGGCCGGACGAGTTGGAGAAGTGGCTGGCCTGCAAGTTGAGAGCGTTAATTTTAAAGAGCGTATCATTACTGTTAAAAATGTTGCGGTGTGGGCGAGATCTACCAAGAAGTTTGACTACCTAAAGTCTATGCCAAAAAACGGAAAGATTCGATTTGTTTCCATGAATGATCGATTATTCGAGATTTTGCAACGAAGCATCGGGAAGAGAACGAGTGGATTTGTTTTTAGAGATGAGCAGGGAGAACCTCTCGTGTATCGTCGGATACAATATCAGTTTAACCATGCTTTGAAAAAGGCCGGATTGTTTCCAGAGTATAGCGCAACTCACATCATGCGCCACTCGATGGGAACCATTACGCGCAAAGTGACGGGAAGCTTAGATGCGGCACAGGCCGTCACTGGACACAAGGACATTAAGATGGTTCAGCATTACGCAGCTATGCCTAGCGAGGCAAATAGAAAGGCGGTAAATGATGTTGAGCGCTTTATGGCAACATTGAGCGGAGAAAATCCGCAAGATGAAAACAACGTTAGACGACTAACGTTGGTGCCATCACCGTCTAGTGATCAATGATTTTGCAGTTGTCTGGTCAAGCTGTCTGGTTTGACCAGACAGCTTTCTTTGGTTTCATTGTGTCGGAGACATCTGTTTGACGAGACGAACCAGACAGAACCAGACAGCTCAAAAATTTTTTGAGAAAAAATTCAATCTTAATAAATAGTTGGATTAAAAATGGCGGAGAACATGGGATTCGAACCCACGAACGAGTTTCCCCGTTACACGCTTTCCAAGCGTGCGCCTTCAACCACTCGGCCAATTCTCCGCAAAGAACATCGATAATTTTTGACAAATTAAAGCAAAAAGCTAGTTAAAAAGCAACCAATAAAACTTAGGGCTCGCTTTTTGATTATATAGCGTGTAATTTTTTATTATTAGAAAAACCACAGCATTTAAGAGGATTAAGAGGAGGGAGAAAATGAAGAAATATCTGTTTGCTTTTTTAATGGCTATTTTCATAGGGATAATCCCTTTTACAGTTTTTGCTTTTTCACCAGAATCATACTGCAGCATAAATCGACTTGATGTTACTTGCTCAATATACAATCCATGGGATCGCCCAATTATTTGTTCTGGCCGAGCAGATGCCATCACTGCCCGTGGTTGGCAGGCATTTGTATTTATGTATAATCAAGTGCTTTATCCTGGTACATATCGCTATATGTACCTTTACAGCAATTATTACGATCCTTTTGTGCGCGCACGTGCCAGATTGGATTGTAATTGGTGGTATTGGTAGTTATTGCTGAGATTTGGGCATGTTTTTTTTGTGCCTTTCTCTATTCTCCCGAAAAAAAGTAGAAAGTATTCTAGAGCATTCATAGTGCCGAATGCCGCCGATTACATTAAATTGATGGTTTAGTCTTTTGTCGTTATGAAGATTGTGGCCGAGGCTTAATGCCCCTCCCTTTAGATCATAAGCGCCAAAAACAAGTTGAGAGATACGGGCCTGAACCATGGCCGCCAAGCACATCGGACATGGCTCCAATGTTACATAAAGTGTAGTTCCGATTAGTCTCCAGTTATTTAGCAAGTTGGCCGCTTGACGAATAACTAGAATTTCGGCATGGCCGCAAGGGTCGTTGGCCATCTCCTTTAAATTTGATGATCGCACGATTTCTTTTCCATCTGCTCCGACAAGAATTGCACCAACTGGAACTTCAAAATTTTTATATGCTTGCTCTGCCGACTCAAGAGCGATGGCCATATGCCATAAATGATCTGAGAAATTCACAAAGATGCCTTTTGAGAAGGAGGGGCAGAAACCTCGCGAATTTCTCTAAACTTCATTTTTGAACGAAGTAAACTTTCTGTCTTCCAGTAGCGAGTAAAGTGTGCGAAGTCTTTGCGCATGGACGGATTATCAAAATGAAATTTTACGCCATAGGTTAGTCCGCGACCGACGGTGTATTCTCGCTTGCTAACTATTTCTGCCTTAAGATTAAAATTCATTATTTTCCCAACGACTTCTAGTTCGATGATATGTCCCGCATCGAATTGATCAAAAAGAATCACACATCCAGCACTACGCCTTAAGTCAGTTAAACGGCCATCATATTCTTTGCCGGAAAATCTTACCTTAACCTTGAGATCGTAACGATAGCGAAAATCATATTCCCACCAGCGAACACGTGGATAATATATTGGAGAGGTTAAAACATAAATCTGCAAACCTAAAAAGGGGAGAGTAGTTAAATATAGGTAAAAAATGGCAGCGGACTTAAATACAAAAAGGCTTTGAAATAGGCCAATTATACAATACAGTGTTACAAAAAAGTTGAAGCTCCAAAAAGTATAAAAAAGTTCTCGCAACGTAATATAAAAAGAACGATAGATGGCGAGTATAATAATAAATTTCAAAAAGGCAGGCCAAAGAGAGACGTGGCCACCAACTATTTCAAAGAACAACGCGACGATTATTAGGAAAAATGGCCACCAAAAAAGTTGCCTTACTTTTGCATAATCCTCGGTTAGTTTAAAATTATAAAATTTAACACCCATAAATATTAATTATGCCGGAATTTTTATCAACTCGCTAGATGAATTTAATTACGTTACTTGTTTGGGTTTTTTTAATATCGATGCTCTCGCCATTAAACCTTTTACTGGTAAACTTGAGAGACTCCTCGACTGTTGGCATGCTGATATTTAAAATTCCTTCAATGTTAGAGACATCCAATTGGTAGTAAGAGTCTCCGCCTGTATAGGTGCTGGTGGCAGAGGCAACATGAGGAAAAGGCCATCGCCCTTTGCTGATCAACTCTTCGGGGGCGCCAAAAATTTTACAATAAAGCTGGGCAAATTCAAAAAAAGTTTTAATATCGCGAGAACTTACCTGCATTAGGCGATTGGAGATGTTGTTATCGATACAAAGCTTAATCGCCATTGCCAGAAAGTAAATATCTAAAAATCCGGTGTGAACATAGTTGTCACAAGCACTGTTTTTGTTTTCACTTATTTTTTTTTGCAAAATTTCAAAGGAAGTCATGGAAAAAGAATTGATCCCCCGTCCATATAAAGCACTACAGCGAAAGAGCAAATAATCGAGTGAGTTTTTTTGAATATAAAATTCGGCAGATGCCTTAGTTTTACCATAAACAGTGGTGGCATCGGGGATATCCATTTCTAGATAGTATTTGTTTTCACCACCAAAAACATAGCCTGAGGAGATATAACAAATTTTACTTTTAAAGCGTTGGCCATATTCGGCAACATTAAATAGCCCAAGAGTGTTTAGTTTGTCAGATAAACTTCCTCCAATATTGGCATCAGTAAGTGAAGAAAGTCCGACAGCATATATTACAATGTCCGGTTTAATGGCAAACACTGCCAGTTGTACCTCTTCCTTTGATAAAACATCACAAGGAATAGTCATTATTTCTGGGATGGTTATTTTATTTGAAAAATACGTTCCAACAACGCGGAAATCTTTTTTTAAAAACTCGGCCAGGTTAGATCCTACAAAAGAAGTAATGCCGAAAATCAATATAGTTTTTTTTCGTGTAACCATTAATTTAGAAATTATACTCGCAATATCTTAAAAATATAAATATAAAAAGTGCCTTTGTCTTATTCAAGACAAAGGCACTCAGATAAGAAAGAAAAGAAAGCAGTTACCCAATCAACTTCAAAGCTATGCTCGGAAACTGGTTTGCCTGAGACAAAACCGAGGTTCCAGCTTGAATCAGGATATTTTTTCTCGCCAATTCCGCTGTCTCAGCTGCAACATCCACATCCCTGATTCGCGAGTTTGCTGCATTGAGGTTTTCATCGCTAATGCCAAGAGTGTTGACCGTCGAAGTGAGCCGATTTTGGATTGCTCCCAAATTGGCCCGCACCCCGTTGACTTGCACCAAGGCATCATCCAACTTCTTAAGCGAAATTTGCGCGGCTTCCTTAGAGGAGACCGTTTCGGCTGATAATCCGAGGGTTGCCATTGTAGCATCAGTGAAGGTTCCGTCATATCGCAACCTATCCAATACTGGATCATTGCGTACCCCAACTTGGAACTCCAAAAGTCCACTGGTTCCATCCAACAGCTTAATCCCGTTGAACTCAGACGATCTGGCGATTCGATCGAGTTCTTCTTTGAGTTGCTGAAACTCAATATCGGAAAATCCGCGTTCAGTCTGTCCAACGGTATCAGAGGCAGCTTGCACTGAGAGTTCTCGCAATCTGATAATGATGTTTGAAATCTCACTTAGCCCTCCCTCTGCCGTTTGTATCAAGGAAATTGCGTCACCCGCATTTCTCCCTGCTTGTTTTAATCCTCTAATTTGCGCCTTCAAGTTTTCACTTATTGCTAAACCTGCTGCATCGTCCCCACTTCTAGTTACTCGTTCACCTGATGACAACTTTCTTAAGCTATCATTTAAGGTGTTGGTAGTATTTCCTAAAGAACGTTGTGCTGCAAGCGAAGCAACGTTTGTATTTATTCTTAATCCCATATTTAACTCCCGTTATACATAAAAATTACCTCCTGTAAAAAGCGAACATACTGTTCTAAAGTTAGTATTAAAATTGTCCTGTCCTAAAAACTGTACCAATACTAATTGGGTACTTCTTTCTTGCTCTTCTTTTCTAATACAAACATATCTTTCATTATCGAGATTATGATGACCGAATCTTGCAGGATATGCGGCCACCAGATCTTCTCTTACTCACTATTAAAATCCATACAATCCTCCCAGTTCCAAACATTAATCTTAAACTTGAGAAGCTGAGCCAATAAGCTGCAAAGCATTCTTCGAGTAGGCATTTGCCTGCGCCAAAACCGAGGTACCTGCTTGTACCAAGATGTTGTTCTTGGTTAAATCGGCAGTCTCCTTGGCGATGTCCGCATCTCTTACTCGTGAGTTTGCAGAAGCAAGGTTCTCTTTGCTTACGTTAATGTTGTTAATGGTAGACTGTAGTCTGTTTTGTAGAGCACCAAAGTCTGCTCTAATTCCAGAAACAGAGATAATTGCTTGATCAATTGCAGACAAAGAGTTTTGTGAAGAAATCTTATCTGCAACGGATGCTAAATTTAATCCTAGCGCTGCGACGTTGACGTCAGCGCTGGAAGCATCAAATGTCAATCGGTCAGTTATTGGATCGTTGCGAGTACCAATTTGGATGTCAAATACGGCACCAGTTCCATCCAACAGCGGAACGCGGTTAAATTCAGTAGAGTTTGCTATTCGATCAATCTCTGATGTCAGCTGCTCAAACTCAACATTTAAAAACTTTCGTTCGGTTGATCCGATAGTATCTGAAGCGGCCTGTACGGATAATTCACGAAGACGAATTAAAATATTCGATACTTCTGATAGCGCACCTTCAGCGATCTGCACTAAAGAGATACCGTCTTGGGCATTTCTTTCTGCTTGATCTAATCCTCGGATTTGCGCCTTTAAGTTTTCCGAAATGGCAAGGCCTGCGGCGTCGTCTCCTGCGCGATTAATCCTCTGGCCAGACGACAATTTTTCCAGAGTTTGGTCCATTGCAAGTCGTGTTTTTCCCAAATTTCTTTGAGCGTTCAACGATGCAACGTTGGTGTTGATTCGTAGTCCCATAAAAATCCTCCTTGATTTTGGGCCTGACAAGACTCCTTCTTGTCAGAGAAGTTTAGCAGGTCCAACTCCCGCTAAATTTCTTCAATACACATATCGAACTTATTCAAAAGTTTTTTACTCATTTGTTGAGACCACTATTTTTTTTTATAAAAAAGATGAGAACAGTGGCCAGTTAGTTGTTTTTAATGGTTTTTTTCGGGTAGGAAAAAAATTCCGCCAAAATTATTAAACTGTGAAATAATAAATTATGGACCAAATTATATCTACGCTTGAACGCAATCCAGAATACTATGGTGCGGCCTTGGCACTTATTGAGAAAAATTTCAATTATCCAGCAGGCCAGCATTTTGACGTCGACTTTTATCTTCTAATGAGGAAAGAAAATCAATCTCATAATTTTATTATTATTGATAAAACAGACCAAAGAATTTTGGCCCATATCGGCGTTATTATAAGACAAATGTCATTGAGGGATAATTTTTTTCCGGTGGCATTTATTGGCGGGATTGCGGTAGATGAAAAATATCAAGGACGAGGATTGTTTAAAAATCTTTTTAATTATGTAATTAGTAAGTATGAAAAAGAGGTGTTGTTTTTTTTCCTATGGAGTGATCAGGATCAACTTTATCGTAAATTCGATTTTTTTCAAACGGGCGTTATACATCAAACTGGAATAGATCAGATATCTCACTATACTGGGACAATGTTTATCAGGCAGAAGTTGGCAGAAGTTAGGCCAGAAGATTTTATTGCAATGAAGAAGCTTTATCTTGATAATATTGAAGGAAAATGCTTTGCCATTCATCGAAATGATAGTGACTGGGAGGCCTTGAAATGGATTAGTTCTGCAGATTTTTATCTATACAAAAGCAATAATAAATTACTCAGTTATTTTGTGGCCAACAAAGGTGCTGATTTAAAAGAAGTAATCCATGAACTTGTCTGCGCTTGTGGTTATGAGCAAAAAATACTCGCAGAACTGGCCCAGTACAAACTCTGGATTCCTGAAAATTATTTTAAATATAATGGGGTTCCCGTACAATCTTTATATAGTGGAATTTGTCGCTTAGGAAATGGTGACTTTTTTACTCACTTTATTCAGTTGCAATCAATTGCTGTTACGGGCCAAAGTGATCCGGTATCTCTCTTACAGTCGCTTTGGGGGGAGCGCAGAAGTGGTATGACGAACATTAATTCATTTCCTCTTTATATTTCTGGATTAGATAGTATTTAATATTAAGATTGAACATTTATTCTAGTTTCTCGCTTGATCTGTTACTGTTTTTTCCCAGATTGGATCATTTTTATATTTTTCCAGTTTCCATTTTTCTTGCATTTCATCAACTTTTTCATATTCAGTTTTAAATAGTTTTTTTCTTCCCCACAAAAATAGATCAATCAAATTAACTCCGATTTTTTCTATTTGGGCCGCAGTTAAGATAACTTTATTAGCAAGATCAATTGGTCGATCTCCTCCATATACCCACTTATAAAAGAAAAAAGTACTATCTGATACTTCGTTGGTGAAATGGATTTCCTTTGTGGTAGAAATCTGAAAATTAAAAATCCCGGTAAATTCCAATGGCCGTGTAATTTGACTCAATCTTTGTTTTAGCTTAGCGTCTGAATTATATAGCGCCACTCTTAAAGTACGCGCTACGGCCACCTTCAGATAGTTTGAATTGCCATCAAAAGTACTAAATTTCTCCAGATATCCTTCTCCATTGCCTCCAAAAAAAAATTTAACTTTTACAATTCCCTGAATATTTCTATCTACCAACTCTTGTGGATAATCTAGTTTTTCCAAAATTGCTTGATAGATTTGAGATGTTATAGAAACACTTTGCTGTTTAAAAACAGCATAATTTTTATTCGCGCCATAACTGTTACTGTCGTTATTATTATCATTATCATTATCATTATCACGAACATTTTCTTTCGGGTTCCGGGATGAGTGATGTGCAATCATTGTATCCACTTGCAGGTCTGCCAGTGAAATTTTTTTTTTACCAGCGGTTGCGGTATTTGGTTTTGTCGTTAACTTTGCTAGATTAGTACTGGTGGAGGCCGGTGGCATTTCTGGGATGATCTCAAAAATTTTCTTATTAGGTGAGTGAGATGATTTTACTTGTTTGGGCCCTTTTGTACTATTAATCGAAATAAGTAACAGCAAGTGCAGGCCAAGCGATATTATAAAATATAAAGCGCTAATATATTTAATAACAAATTGTCTGTTTTGGGATTTATCCATTGCGCTACTTTAAGAAAATAGCAATGGATGATTGTCAGAGCGATGTAAAGTTTTGGTAAATTTGGGTTTTAATTAAATTCATTCTTCAATAGTAGCGAAAGAACAATATCCCTCAGTGTAAAAATCAACTAGTGCCTTTTGAGGGAAAATTCCATAGGTTTCCATATATTGGGCCTTAAGAGTGATTGAAAAATGGGCACGGCCTTCCTCGACATTTCCAATAGAAAGAAAAGTACTTCCATCTATTTCCTGACTACCGATGTTTGCCGAGATTCCTCCGCGGTATATTCCTTTATCCCACTTTGATATGTCGGTGTGAGCATCCATAATTGTTTTCAATTCTTTTCCATCTTTTAACAAGATATCTACATTTAGATGTCCGACAAAACCTTGATCCATATTTTTTGAAAGGATGATTTTATCGAGCATGTTGTTATCAGAATCAGGCGTGCACACTAATGCTTTAGCTGCCATGGCCGGATAGGCAATAAAAATAGTAATTAACGATAAAAAAATTGTTTTTTTAAAATTTTTCATATGTCCTCCTCGGAGAGTTGATTTCAAGATTACACATGAGAAGTATATCACACTGACGCCGTGCGACAAAGCTAGTAATGGTCACATTGTAATAATTACGCGATTAACCCAATAACTGCACAGGCCTTACCATCTACAATAATGTGTGGTGGATGGATTCGCACGGAGTGACTCTTGGCCAGCGGGACAAGGCCCGCCTCCGCATCATCGACCAGAATATCGTGAACTTTATAGTTTAAAATCTCTGGAAATTTAAAGTTTGTTTTGTTTTCCGAGGCATTATGTATGACTAAAAACTTTTGATAACTATAAGAAGGAGCATCCCCTTCTCTCTTGTCAATCGGATCAATGTAGTCAATGTTATTTACGACAAAAGCAATAAATGTCGGATGTTCTGAATTTTCTTCACCGGCCACACAATCCTTAAAGGCCAAATTAATTGTCGCCTTGTTAGTTGCTTTGCTTATCGACTGTGGCAAAATGGTATTGCTTCCATAATCGCTGTAGTGAGCAGAGACATAATCCCACTTACCGGCGGTATCGACTAATTTAAATTTTAGATCATCAACGGCCCCCCAGCTACCAATAGAAAATTTCTCAATATGTGCCTTAGTGAAAGTAATTTGGCCTCGGCCACTAGCATCAAAATCCACGAAAAAATCATTCTTGGTTGGATTTTTTGTTGCATCATCAGGTGGATGAATGCCCCCTACCATGTAAGAGCGCTTGCCCGGGATACCATTTATAAATTCGATAGTAAGGCCAGGAACTTCTGGCCAGTTATTGTATCGCCCGCTAGTAGAGAGATCGAAATATCGAGAATTAGGAATGTAATCAGAGACGAAGCGAAGATTATCGATGATCTCCTGAGTGGAGGAAAAATGAAAGCAGGAAAATTTTCGTCGTAGCGAAATTAGTCCACTGATATATTTGCGAAGATTGGTAAAACGTTCAGATCGTTCCCAGCGAAACATATTTGTTATATCTGGCGAGCGATAAGAGTTTTCATGAAAATAAGTAGCACCATCGTCGGCAATTACCCGATCAGAAGTGTGTGCGCGATTACTCGTTGGATCGTTGGGGGCAAGTGGTTTAGTACGTCCGATTTCTATTCCTCCTTCTAAAACAATTTTCCCCTGAGAAGTGAGTAAAATGGCCAAGGCCAATTTTTGTACGCGTTCTTTGCTATGTTTTTCGGATTTGTAAGATAGATTAATTTTATCCAAAAGAGTGTGCCCGTCATGAATACTGAGATAATTAATAGTGTCGGTTGGATGATTAGCAAAAGCATGCTGCTTATTTTTATCGATAAAAACATCCATTAATCCATCTTTATTATGATCTACAGGGTAATCTTTAATGCCACCAACAATGGAACTTTTTACCTTTGCGCCAGTGGCAAATCCTCCATGGACAAAACCCTGAATGGTTGGGGAGCCGGCCACGGAGTCACGAGCGGAATCATTAAAAACGCCAACGTCGCAGGCCGCAGGAAGATTGGTTTTAGTGGTGGCAAGATGAGCCGGTAAATCAGTAAGATCCCAACCTTCCCCATATAAAATGATATCTGGCCCTAATGCTTGGCGAATTTCTAACATGGTTTGATGATCAAGAAAACTCATCAGATCAAAGCGAAAACCATTAAATCCAAAATTGGCAACATAGTATTTTAAAGAGTCAATAATCATTCGTCGGGCCATTAGTGAGCGAGATTCAATGGTTTCTCCAGCACCAGTAGTTTTTGAAATAGTACCATTTTCTTCGCGACGGATATAACAGCCGGGGGCCAGTTGTTCAAAATAATCAAAACTGTAAGTGTGATTAAAGACTACATCTAAAATTAATCCCAGTTTTTGCGCAGTGATGGCCGCAGTCATTTGTCGTAACTCTTTTATACGAATAGTTGGATTGAATGGATCAGAGGTCAACCAACCAGAAGGAACAAAAAAATTAAAAACATCATAACCCCAGTTATAGTTCACTAGGGACGAAGGAATTTTTTCATCTTGCAGAGAGCGATTGGTTTCATCTACGGTACAGCAAATATGCAAAGGCATAAATTGCAGATGGGTTATGCCTAGAGCTTTCAAGTGATCAAGTTTTTCTAAAACTCCCAGGTAGGTTCCCTTGATTTTAGCATCAAGCGAAAGAGTCGGAGCAATGGTAAAATCGCGGACATGTAGTTCGTAAGCAATAAAATCATTTCTATTTTTCATAATGTCACTGTTGGCCAGCGACGGCAGGGGGCCCATTTCGTCTAAAAGAGATTCGATATTTAAAATTGCCATTTTGGGCACGAGGCGTTGCTTATCTGTGGCCAGACGTGCGGCAATAGGATGAATAGATTTGGCGTAGGGATCAAAAACATAGTTGGTGTTACCATGGGAAGTAACTCGATAAAGATAAAAATGGCCTAGCAAGGAATCAACGCCCAAAGCTTGAGGATTAATTAAAATTGACCAAGCACCTCGCGCCTGTTTTTTTAATGGACGGGCCTGGAGAAATTTTTCGGGGTCATCTTTGGCAAAAAAATGGATTTCAACTGCGCTGGCCGTAGGGGCCCAAATAATAAATTCTACGGGAGATTGAAGATCTGTTGATTGCCAAATTTGACCTAGCGGCCCTGGGTAGTAAAAATGCTGATTGATTAAATCTAAAGTTAAATAGGCATAGCAACTTTGATCTCCTAGGGCCATGCGATAGGTTTCATTTAAATCAAGAGATGCTTCTTCAGGAAATTCAAGCAGTAAAATATTCTCTCGTTGTTGGCATTGCCAGTGTGAGATTTTTTGGCCTTTGTGATTGAATATGGCCAAATCATTAAAGTTAATCTGCTCGTTATGTTCAAGATAGACTTTAAAAGTTTTGCTAGAGGTTATCCAGGCGAATTTTATATTGTTCATTATGGTGATAATTTAAGCAAAAATAGAGCAAAATAGCATCTTAAAAATTAATATCTGCGGATTCTTTACTTGAATAATTAAGTTGTTTGGTATTACCTGTTAAAGATGAGATTTAAAATTGGCCTTTTTGATTCTGGAGTGGGGGGATTTACAATTCTTCGCTCCCTTATTGAGCTGCTTCCGGCGCTGGAAATTTATTATATTGCAGATGATGCCTACGCGCCTTACGGGACAAAAAGTGATGAAGTGGTAGTTGATCGGTCAGTGAAAAATAGTGAACGATTATTGGAATTGGGGGCGCAAATGATCGTGGTGGCCTGTAATACGGCAACCGCAATTAGTATTAATAGTCTACGAGAGCGCTTTCCTGATATTCCATTTGTGGGCGTGGAGCCTTATTTGAATATTTTAAATAAAGAAGGCGCCCTCGATAAAAATGCTTCTTTGGTTGTACTAACTACTAAAGTAACAGGTGAGTCGCAGCGTTTTCGTGATTTGAAAAAAAGATTAGATTCGGAGAACAAGATTGATCATGTGATGTTTCCAGAGTTGGCCTCCTGCATAGAACATCTTTTCTATAATGGGGATAATGGTGGAATTCGTCAAAAAATAAATGATCAGCTTGATCTGATCTATGCAAATAAGAATGGGAAAAAATATACGCATGCGATTTTGGGATGTACGCACTATCCACTAATAGATAACTACATTGAGAGTTATCTGCACCTTAAAACTATTTCGCCAGGCCCCAATGTTGCCAATCAGATAAAAAATGTTCTAATAAAAAATGGCCTTTATCTTCCCGACAAGGTTGCTAATGAGAAAATTGAAAAAACTTCTGAGTTTAATTTTTTTAGCACTAAGGTAAATCAGTGGCAGATTTGGCCAATTTTCGAGCTTGAGAAAAAACTAATATTGATTTGAGAAAAAGAAGGGTAAGAGAGATGAGCACAGAGCTACAAGTAGAGAAGGTTTCGGTTGCCAAATTATCCGTTATATCGAATACCATTTTAGTAATTTTAAAATTAATGGTGGGAACACTTATTGGATCGGTTTCCGTAATTTCTGAGGCGATTCATTCGGCCGTTGATTTGCTTGCTTCCGTGATAGCACTTCTGGCAGTTAGAGGCTCTGGCCGGCCTTCCGATGCCGATCACCATTATGGCCATGGGAAATTAGAAAATTTATCGGGTTCTCTTGAGGCGCTATTAATTTTCTTGGCCGCTGGTTGGATTATCTATGAGGCAATTTTAAAACTTATGCATCCCTCGATGATAGAGCAGGCCGGTTGGGGGGTGGGAATAATGGCCATTTCCGCAGTTTTTAATTTTATAGTCTCTGCTAAATTATTCAAGGTAGCAAAAAAAAGTGATTCTATTGCGCTGGAGGCCGATGCTTGGCATCTGTTGACTGATGTTTACACCTCTGTCGGAGTAATGGCCGCAATGTTGATTATTACTCTTGGACCTTACTTTTTTCCGCAGGCCAACTTGGCCATTATTGATCCCATCGCAGCAATTATCGTGGCACTTCTAATTATCCATGCGGCATATGAATTAACAGTAAAATCAGTAAAAGATTTATTAGACGCAAGTCTTCCGGACGAAGAAGTTGAGTGGATAAAAAAAAGTGTCAAAGAATTTGCGCCAAAGATAAAAGGTTTTCACCGTTTGCGCACGAGAAAGTCAGGAGCTGAGCGCTTTATTGATTTTCATATTCAGGTAGACTCTGCAATAACAATTGCCAATGCTCATGAAATTACAGAAGAGGTGACGGCCTTTATTAAGAGACACTTCCCGCTATCTAATGTGATCATTCACTGTGAGCCTTGTGATTTAAAAAAGTGTAGTGAAACTTGCCTGGCCGGTTGTTTGAAAAAAGAGATTACTCTCCCCAAGGATCCTCTTCCTCACTAGGGCATTTATTCAGTCTTTCAATTTCTATTTTCTCAAAACTTTGGGCATCAACATTAATTATGGGGTTGGTCTTTATGGTGACCGGAGTATGGCCTTTACGACTTAATTGACTAGGTTTAAAAATAAATGTGTCTGAGGCCGTTCGAGTAATCGGAGTGGTGTTCATAAAAAGTTTGCCAGCGTTATCAATAGAAATATTAACGCTCCAAAGAGGCAGGGTGACATTTATTGATCCATAAGTAGGCAGTCGAAAAATCCAAGGGAAAGAAACAAAGCGGCCAGTTAGACTAGGAGAATCTTCTACACATTCTGGCAGTGCCGAAAAGAACATTTTTTCTGAGTAATTAGTGTTAAGTAGTTGTAGTTTCCAGGTGAAATATTTTTCACCGTTGCGTTTTTTCCAGGACAGAATCATCTCTTTTAATTTTACACTATCTTTTATGAAGGATTCAATTTGTTCAGCAGTAACAGTAGAGGGAAGCGGATTATCATCGTCATCATTATCATCGATACTACACTCAATAGGAGAGTTTATGCAGAAGATATTTTGGACGATCAGTTTGTTGCTTTGAGGTCCCGTTTCCCGAGTGTTGCGGATAAAGCCAATAAGTCGCTCCTCAATAACAACAGGCGTTCCGGCCGGAACATTGCCCACATTACACTCTTCTCCGGATATGGCAAAATGAGGGGAAAAAATTGGATTATTATCGCGTACTCCGCTGCTACTAGTTATAGGATCAATAGAGCAATTTAGGGAGGAGAGTTGAACATTTTTGCTAGTGTCAAGTTTGGCGATAAATAATTTGGCCAAACGAAACCGTTGAGTTTGTGGAGTCATAATCGGGGTAGGTGTTGAACTAACAGAAGCATCCAGCGTTATTTGGGCAAAACTGTCGCCGTTGGCGTTTTCTATGTACTCAATTTTAGAGATAGATCTTTTCACTGTCTGAGAAAGTGGCCCATACTCTCGCAGATAGACGGCCACCGAAGAAAAATTTCTTCCAACGACTGATTGTAGGCAACGGCCATTGGCCATAACCATTGAGTAGTCTACTAAAATTCCTGTGCAAAAAATATTGCTTTTTCCATTTAAAATCACGGCAATATTTGAGCGACACTCTTCATCGGAATTTTGGCACCTCAGTTCCGTCTCATTTTTAATGGGAGAGTGATTTTGGGCCTTGTCTTGCTTGTTGGCCTTGCCATTACCGCAGGATAAAAAAGCAGTCAGCTGCAGCATAATCAAAGGAAGAAATAATAAGGGCGATAGTAGCAGCGGTCGTTTGGTGGTCATTGCAAGCTCCGGAGCGGATATAATTAAGCATCTTTACTATACTAGATTTAATGATAAATTAATCTAAAATTGTTAAGAAAATGTAAAAATTACCTAAAATTTTTCTCCGCAAAAGGCCGGATGCAAGCAGGTACCAAAGATATTTTGTAACTTAAAAATATTATTAATGCCGGTGCAATGGCCAGGGGCAAAGGTGTCTAGCTCTAGTTTTTTTAGATAATCCACTACAAATTCAAAGTGTTCTTCCCCGGCCTCTTTAAGATGAGTTCCGCCAATAACGGTATGAATTTTTTTATGTGGAAGTTTTTGCTGAACATATTCTAAGCTGTTTATTACTCCGCGATGTGCGCACCCCAGTAAAACAGTTAGACCTTTGGGATCAGAGATAACTACGGCGTTATCGTCTTCAAAGGTGTCTTCAATAAAATCATCAATATTGTCACTGCCATTACTAATCTTAAAATGGCGAGGGATTTTTTCATATTTATTGGCCATCGGGATCGTGCCAGTCATATAGATATTTTTATCGATTTGTGTAAAATCCCGCGAGAAGTGAAAAGGGATTTTAAGTTTTTTTTCTAGATAGTCGCGCTCAAAAGGAATTCCAATGTACTCTTTGTTTTTTCCTCTGACAGAAAAAGTTTTATTAAATATGTTTGGATGAGCATAGATTGGACAGGGGCCAAAGCGTGTAATAATGGAGGCAATTCCTCCGGTATGATCATTATGTCCATGTGACAGAATAATCCCTGCAAGTTGCGGTATTTTTATCTGCATAACCTCGATATTTTTTAGAGCGCATTCGCCGGTGAATCCGGTGTCGAAGAGATAGAATTTATTATCGACAGCAATAAGCATGCAGATGCCATCTTCTGCGTAAGGGGTATGTAGCGCGTAGTTTTCGGCCAGAATAGTTATTTTACCATTCATCTTTAGTGTCCGTCATGCCCGTGTCCGTGTCCATGCTCATTTTTATCATGATCATCAGGAACTTCTTCAAGGCCAGTAATCATTGATTGAATGTGTGCCCAAACCGTGTGGCCGGTAGTCGTTAGATAAACATGGATCACTATAAACATGGCCAGCGCATAGGCGCAGGCGGCATGAATTATAGCAATGCGCTCAAGCGTTAAGTAATAGAAAAAATTTATTTCGGTATATTCGCTGGCAAACATTGCGAGAAAGTGGTTAAGGAAATAGTTAATATCGCTCCAGTTGTTGTAATAATAATACAAAACTCCACTGAATATTTGTAGTGGAATAAGAAAAAGTTTTAATTGCAGATAGGCAAGACGTTGCATAGGATTTAATTTGGAGTTAACAGACTTGTCTGCCGGGTGGTGCTCTCCTTTAAAGATTCCCAAAATGTAGTAGCGCATTACCGCTAATAATTTTTCGGTTGTGGGAATATATTGCTTCCATTCACCCGTGGTGAAATGCCAGAAAATAGCAAAAAGAATAAGAATCATTAGCAGCCACGCTAAAAAATTGTGCAAAGTAACGGTAGTCGTAAAGCCTAAAATTGAATAAGTTCCATGTATTTCAAAACCGCTGATAATTAAAAGCGAGATGAGGGTAGTTTGACTCCAGTGCCAAAATCGCTCGAAGCCCTTATAGATTACGATGGTTTTCATATTTATTTCCTTTTCATTTTTCTAAAAATTGAGGAGGTTAAGCGGATTCCACCATGAATAGAAACGCCCATCATTGTGAGAAAAATTCCCAAATAGGCCAGTAAATCCATTGGGCCTTCATAGTTACCGAGAATATATGGCCGAATAGATGATTCCAAAGCGGCCAATATGGTTGGGCCGTTTTTATGACAGTCCACACAGGCCAGTGCTTGCTCTTTGGGAGATACTCCATGATTAATTGGCCAGTAAGTTTTGGTGGCAGAGATATGTTTTTGTTTATCTTCGGCCGAAGTTGATTCTTCTTTAGTCGCGCGAAATGGAAAGAGTCGCGCTCCGGCCGTTTTTCTTCCGAGAGGAGTATTGCGCAGTCGCAAGAGGGTTCCATCAGGTAAATCATTATATTTTTCAGGAATGGTTACGCCGCTGTACCAGTGATATTCGATGGGGCCGGGTGTTCTTTTGTCGGTTATATGACAGGTTTGGCAGGCCACGATATCAGTATGGTCATTAAGTTTTTGATCACTTTTGTGGGGGTTTTGAGAGTGGCATGATTCACAAGAAGCAAAATCCATTCCGATGTCGCTATCGCCATCACCTCTTATTTTTAACTCGCGCTTATGTTCTAAAGAGGTCGTTTCACAGTTATCAGATAGAGTATGTTTAAAAGTTGAATGACACATACTGCATTGAAAATTTATTCCAGACTGATCCATGTGCACATCGATAGTTTTGTCGGGAGCAATGAAGGAATTATTCAAATCATTGAATATGGTATGCTCTTCTGCGAAGTGACAGTAGCCGCAGGTATTTCTGGTTGGATATCCAATTCCATTTCCAATTTTTTTCATTAATTCGGCAGGAAGCGGTGGTTCTTTTTTACTGTGGCCTTTTATGTGCTTAGCATAATTGTCGCTAGTATCGTGACAGATAAGGCAGTCAGCTTTTAGCGTTTTATTTGCTGGTGGAGTGTGTGTTTGGGAATAACTTTGAAAATCGCTGTGACAATCAATACAATCCCCACTCATGTCTTCGCCTTCTATCTGTACCCGCGTGTTGTTGGCATCACACTTCCATACCCAGTGCAACACTTCTTGAATGTGGCCCCCGGATTCATTGTGACAGGTAACACATGCTTTCATTACTTCATTGTGAGAATTAAAAGATTTTTGCAAGTTGGGAAATTTGGGGTGGTTAGCAAAAGTTTTGTCGATCTCTTTTGCGTCGACGGACATGCTAATTGTCGTCATTATTAAGAAAATAAAAAGGAGGCGAAAAATAATCATGTCAGTACTCTCTGGTTATTACTTATTTTTTTTACTTAGTTTTTTATGGTAGTTGTCGAAAATTGTGATCGTTCCTTCTCCATGGCAGGTAGAGCAAAATTGTAAAAGATCATCTTTTTTCTCGCGCAAGTAGTGTTTGGAGATTTGCTCATTATGAGGAGAGTGACAAGTTTGACAGGCCACTTGCTCATTTTCTAGGCGTATTTTTTTTGTACTGGCCAGGGCGGCCATCATCGGCATCGGCTTATGCATTTGTTTGCGTTTTTCGGTGTGACAATTCATACAAAGATTAGACTCAACATAGAGAGTTAGTCCTTGTTTTGCAAAATGCATGCTATGGCAACTAGCACAAGTTTCTACTGCAATATCAGGAGCATCTTTGGCCATTTTATTAATTTTAACATTGATGTGATTTTTATCATTGTTACCAGCGGCCGTATGACAGGTAAGGCACAACTCATTGTAGGGCATGCGCAATCCGGCCGGATTGCCTTTTTTATCTTGCGCTGTTTTGGCAGTTTTTCCATTAGGTGAATGGCCAATATGACAAGTGGTGCACCAAAATTTTCCATTTTTGGTTGGCAATTTACTATCCTTCGGCATTGGCATATTAATAGGATGATGGGTGTTAAAGGCCAGTCCCCAATTGGCAAACAGAAAGATTACTATTAGTAAAAATAGAAATTTTTTTTGCATGGTGTATTCCTTAGTTTTTTTTATCTTCGGGAAAGAGACGGTTATATTCTAATGGATGTTTTGCCTTTAAGTCATCTTTATTTATAAGGCCAGTAAAAATAGTTTTATCCATTGGAAAGGTTTCTGGCGCGAAATGTGCTCCATAGATGTGCCAAATGAGAATGAGTAAAATTGCCAGGAGTGCTTCGTTAGAGTGAGCGATGCGAGCTGCCGGGACTATTTGTCCGCTAAAAAACGTAGTCGCAAAAACTGGGGCAAGTAGCACTATTCCGGAGATTGACATTATAATTGCAGCAGAAAGAATACTGACATATTCAAATTTTTGTTTGTAATCGAAGGTGTCGTATTGCGGAGGAGTTTTTTTATATCCAAAATAATATTTTATACTAGAAGATAGATCGCGCCAATCTTGCATACGTGGAAGCAAAGAGAGCGAGATTTTTTTGAGAGCAATACCTATAACAATATAAAGCAGGTGTAGCATTAGCTGGATGGAAAATAAAATTCCTGTTAAGTGATGAATGGTCCGAGCGCGATCTAATCCACCAATTAGATCCATGAGATCACCGAGCCAGGCAGTTTCATAAAATTTTTGTGGCATACCGGTAATGGCCAAAATAAGGAAGGCCAAAATTATAAGGATATGTTCAATTCGGCGAATTAGAGAAAAACGTTCGATGAATATTTTACCGTTCTCGTCATGAATTATTTTAGGGCCGTGCATAAATTTGTCCTGTCTGTTTGAATATTACTTTTTTAGGCGATCTCCGCGACTAGATGCTCGCCAAATGTGTAAGAGAATGTGCAAAATTAATCCAATGATGGCCAGCGGAATCATTATTCTATAAAACCATTTAACTAGCCAAACCAAGGGAGCAGATTTTAGTGTTGGGGGATAGTGTGATAGCCAGGCGTTGGAGAAAGAGGGAGTAGCGTTCAGGTGACATTTTTTACACATCTGTACAATTTTGGCCCGTGCTTCTTCGTGAGTTTGTGATTCTTTTTTTGATTTTATATCATGTACTCCGTGGCAATCATAACAGGCGGCAATTAATTTCTCGGAGTGCTGTTTTTGCTGGGAATAAATACGATTAGAGGCCCCATGAAAATCATCCAAGTAGGAGGTTAAAATGTTAGTATTGAGGCCATATCGTTCCATCTTTTCTTGATCACCGTGGCATCGCCCACAGGTTTTATAAGCATTGATGTGAAAAGAGCTGTCATTGTGTTCTTTTATTTCGTGAGAGGTATGACAATCTGTACAAACCGGAACGTCTTGATTGTTTTCATTGGCCATAGCACTGCCGTGAATGGACTGGCGATAGACCTTGTCAATATCGTCGTGGCATTTCGCGCAGCGTTTCGTGATGTCAGTGCGCGTGGCCCCCGGCCGTTTTATATCATGGTGTCCATGACAATCGGTACACATCGCAGCATCTAGGTTTCCGGCCTTCAATTGTACATAGTGAACGCTATCCAGTGCGCGGGTGTAGTGAGAGTAGTGACAGCGCTGACAGGTTTTGACTTTATCCAGGGAGTATTGACGTTTGTTTTCAAAATGGCGCTTCTCATGGGGAAATCCGCCATAATCATTGTGGCAATCGGTGCATAGTAATTTGGGCCCATGGGCGGAGGAGTGAAAAGTGTTATCTTGTGGTAAATGACAATTACGACAAGAGTCATTTAAAACAGAACTCTCTCCCATTAGGGAGAGAGTAAAGGAAGAGATAAAAATCGATAACAGCAGTTTCATTATGTAATATTTGATCTTTCTATGATCCAGCTTCCTATTTTTTATTTCTACGTTCAGCAATTTCTTTTTCTAGATCCTTTAATTCTTCAGGAGTTTTGCGTATTTTGCCCTCTGGTACATTACCTAGATTTTTGCGTTTATTCAAATATGCCGTCATTGGTTCCCAGGTAAAGTGTCCCACATTTTTAACCACCATTTCGGAAGCAGAGCCGGCATTTACAGTAATTAATCTTATAAAATAGTATAGCGGTACTGTGCAAACCATCAAGATAATCATAAAGGGGAAGAAAAGGACAAACGCACCGCCAATGAGTGGGGCGGCAATTACCATTAGGGCGGTGGGAATTTTAAAATAACTGGCTTGTTCTTTTCCACCTAAGCTTTCTCCGTCTGCGCTGATAAATTTTATGTCCAAGGCGTTGATAGAAGCATATACTCCATAACTTACTACGTCATTTGCTTGATACTTTTTCATAATTACTCTCCGGGTTAGATTCTTTGAGCACGCATGCTCGCTTTGTTTCTTGTATCCAGTATCGCATCTTTCTTATTCAAACTATATTAGGCTGAGTACTTATGAATCTAGGAAAAAGTACTTAGTTGCTCTTAGTTTTTTGTGTATAATCATCTTTTCGGTCAGAACTATGGGAAGAATCATTTTTTTCGAAATTCTTTTGATGAATACCCTGCAAGTGGGTGTTGCCTATTTTTGGTTTAAGATGGTTATTCGCCTGCTGCGTCCACTTTCTCCGGTAATAGTGGCAAAATCCCTTGAATATATTGTTGTTTTTCCCGTGGTGGTCATAATTATAAAGACTCTTTTAGTGGTTTCAGGAAGCGATTTTGCTGTGCAGATGCCCTATCAAATGATCCGACTTAAGTTGTGGAATAGTGCTATCTGGGAAACTAGTTATTGGTGGTTAGTACTTATGGCCATATTGGCCGGAAGCACCTTTATATTTGTTTTTCAGGAATTTATTATTTTAGGCAGACGAGGTGGTGGCCAACATTTGGATACAAGTGCAGCAAAACGAGATGATAAATTGGAGTTAATTTTAAAGGCAGTTTTGCAAGGACTAGAAAAATCTAATTACAAAATTCCTCGTTATAAAAAAGTGGAAATATTTAAAGTAGAAGATCGAGAGCAGTTTGCTCTACTAAAAGGTATTTTTCATCATAAAATTTATCTCTCTAGCGCACTTATTGATACTTTGGATGAGGAAGAAGTAATGGCCACGGTGGCACATGAAGTGGCCCATGTGATCTATGGTGATAATCTTCGTACACTCCTAATATGGTCAATGCGTGCTCTTCAACCATTTAATCCATTCACGTTAGCAATTTTTCGCGACATTATAGAGGTAAGAGAATCGGCCTGTGATTATCTGGCAAGCGAAGCAACAAAAAATCCCATGGCATTGGCCTCTGCCTTGATTAAAATGCAGGGAGAGGTGGAACGAGTAGCAGGAGAGGTTTTGGTGGGAGCAGAGGAGTTGGCCCGGCGTGAACAAATTTATACTACTAAAAACAGAGTCAATGAACTTTTGCATTTGAAGAATAATCGTTTCAATAAAGATCCATTTATTCCAGTAATGGTTGTTATTTTTTTATTAATCATAATGTGGGGGATCACTTGAAGCATAGAGCAATCCTAATTTTTTGGACGGCCTTTTTAATTTTTGCGATAGGCTCTCTGGATCGTTTTTTGATCCGAGAGCATTCCGCAGATGTTTGGCAATTAATAGAGAAGACAAATATCAGTGAGGCAATTGCTCGCTTGCACTTTCGCTTCACCTATTTGCCCAATGTAGTTGGTTGGCCTCCGGATAAGCTATTTATTAAGCGCCATGCGGAAAGTTTTTTTTGGTTAAAGCTTTCCGCTATTGCCAACAATGATGAGGTTGTTTGGATTGGGAATGATATAAGTTCATATCCGAAGGAGATGAAGGGGATAGTTGATTGCCTAGAGGAAAAAGATAAGCAAAACAAGCAAAATAAACATGAAAACGGCCAGATATGTCCAGGCAAGATAAAAAAAATTACACATAAAGATGCCGGCGGAGGAAGTAATTACGCCGGCCCATCAATTATCGCAATAACTAATTTCTCAAACGAAGTGTCCAGCAAAATTTTGCATGGGATTATTCGCAAGTGATAGCTATTTTTTCTTCGTGCGTGGAATCTCTCCATCATCTCTGGGGTATCGCTCAACATTTTTTGGCTCACGTTTATTATCGTCGCCAAAAACGCTATTATCGGGAGTAGTGACTTCTCCCATCTTTGTGATTTCCGTCTTTATGCCGAATGCATGATAATCGGTAATACAAGTCCGTACATTTTTTATGGTATTGCAAAATTCCTGTAGTTGCTGCTTTCGCGTTTCAGTTGCAGCACATATCCCAGTCGGCGGTTTTGTGCAATGATCAGAATATATTGTAGATGCTTTTTCTAATAAAAAATTCGCATTAGTGTTAAACTTAGCAAGTTCATCGCTTTTCATTTTATTTATTTGGGCCAAGACTGTCGGAGAAACAGATACGTAGTTTACTGGGCAGAGCATTTGATGAAAAGACATGAGGCGTGGGGCGAAAAGATCAGAGGTGCCACAGGTAATTCCTACAATCGCGCGTTCAGCAAACGCAGCAAAAACTATAATCGCTGCCAAAATAAGTATAAACAAAGGGTTAGCAGCGGCATTTGGAATTAGAAAATCAAATAGTCGCATCACTGAACTTTTACTTTCGGGAAATTGATTTTTTAATTTTTCAAAAAGTATTCCTGGAGAGGACTCGGTATGCAATATTTTTATATCCAGGCCGTTTATTTTAAATGTTACTGAATCAATATCTATTTTTTCAACTGAAAAATAGGTCTCAACTCCTCCCCATGAAAACATCATTTCACCGTCATTGTATTTTATCGGTGGCAGGGCCGTGATTTTTTGCTGTTCTAAAAAGGTGTGCATCTCTTGGCCTAGCTTGGTATCTTGTTTGGAAAATTTGGCGACTATGGCCTCAGCAGTCAGATTTTTGTTGTAATCATCAACAATACTTTTTAAAAAGTTGGGTGTTTTAATTTCTCCCTCTTCTCCCGCATAGACAATTGATTGAGTCGTCAGAACAAACGACAAAATAAAGCTAAAAAAAGTTGAAAGGTGTTTGGACATATATTCTCCTTTGCAGATTGGTTAAGACAATGAACGAGTGTGCTTCTTTTCACTCATTATATGAGCAGAATTATCCCCCACGGTTGAAAAAAAAACAAATGCTATTTTGCGGAAAAACTTGCCGACAAAAAGAATATGGCCTATTGGTGAAGACACATTAAAAAAGTATACTATTTGAGTGGCGAGGAAAACTATTCTGTATTTGTTGGCGTTTGGCCCTTTTGTTTTAAACATGCGACTATTTAATACAAAATCACTATTTAAGATATCAGAAATTTTTTAGCTCCTAAGGAGTCTTTTCATGATAAGGAAGTTATCCTCTTCGTTGCGAGGAATTATAATTTATATTGTATTACTGCTTACAGGTTTCTCGCTTGCAATCATCGTTCACCAAGCAATAAGTGATTTTGAAAATGATATAGAGCAAACCAAAAGACTGGCGGGTAAGCTAGCGTCTCAGATTGCGTCAGAAGTTAATTTATTAGTTGGGATTGTTCGTTTCCAGGGAAAAACGTTTTCTTTATTGCCAGATGTGCAAAAACAAAATGCGGATAGTATGAATGTTTTACTTGCAGATTTTCGTTCTAATAATCCCATTTTTGCCAATGTAGTTTTGCTTGATCAGAAAGGAGATGTCTGGGCCTCCGGTATTCCCCTGGGCGGCAAGCATGTCTCCTTGGCGGATAGAAATTTTTTTAAAGAAGTTATGAAGACTGGAGAGTTTGTGGTGGGGGAATTTGTAGTTGGAAAAACTAGCGGAAAACCAAGTTTAAATTTTGGTTACCCAATTAAAAACGCTATTGGAAAAACTGTAGGCTGTGTGGCCATTGCCTTAGACTTGACATATTTTAAGCATCATTTTGAAAAGGCAGAGCTTCCTGCCAAGGCCTCTTTTGTCATTATCGATCATCAGGGGATCGTTCTTTTTCGCTATCTAGATCCAGAGAAATATATTGGGACAAAATTTCCAGTTAGTGAAATACAAACGATGTTGGATGGCCCGGAAGAATATGTGGACGTAGGAGCTGCGCTGGACGGTATTTTGCGAATTAGGGCCTCCGTAAAACTTTCCAAATCGCCGGGAGAGGCCCCATATCTTTTTATTCGAGTGGGTATTCCCTACGATACTCCAAAGATTAGTGCCATAAAGAGACTAATGTCCAAAGTGTTATTTCAGTTGACGGCACTTTTTTTTGTACTGACTGTTTTGTGGTATATCGGCAGACATTTTATTTTAAGGCCAGTTGAAATTTTGCGTGAGGCCTTTATTAAAGTAGGCCAAGGTGATTTCAGTATCAGACTAACCGGAGTGATAAAAGTAGAAGAGCTTGCGGCGATGGCACCTGATTTTGATAAAATGGTATCCGATCTATCTGCTAACATTACTAAATTAAAAAATGCCGAAGCAGATTTGCTTCGTAGTGGAGAATGGCATCATCAGTTGATTGAAACATCCATGGACGGTTTTTGGGGTGTTGGTTCCGAAGGTAAAATTAACGAGGTTAATGAGACTTATTGCAAAATGAGTGGATACAATAAAAGTGAACTTCTATCCCTGAAAGTTATGAATCTGGAAGCATTGGAGTGTCCGGAAGAGATAGCGGCACGTGTTAAAAAAATATTTGCAGGAGGTGATGATCGTTTTGAAAGTGCTCATCGCCGAAAAGATGGAACGATTTTTCCAGTGGAGGTCAGCATTCAATATCGAAAAATTAGGGATGGCCGACTGGCCGTTTTTATTCGAGATATCAGTGGGCGCAAAAAGGGAGAAGAGGAAAATAGGAAATTGCAAGAACAGCTTGCACAGGCGCAAAAAATGGAAGTTGTCGGACGTTTGGCCGGAGGAGTTGCGCATGATTTTAACAACATGTTGAGTATAATTTTAGGCTATACAGAATTAATTAAAGATGAATGCAAAGAAGAAGAACAACTCAATGGACTTTTGGCGATAGAAAAAGCGGCGTTGCATTCACGAGATATTGCTCGGCAACTTTTGGCCTTTTCTCGCAAGCAGCTAATTACACCAAAAGTGTTAGACATAAATCATGTCATTAGTGATGCGCAAAAAATGGTTTCGCGATTGATGGGAGAAGATATTTTGTTAGAATTAAATCTTGCTCCTCATATTGGGCCGGTAATGTTAGACCCTGCACAAATTGATCAAATTATTTTAAATCTGGCCGCCAATGCTAGAGATGCTATGACAAATGGCGGAAGAATGATTTTTACAACAAAAAATTTCCAAGGCGATTCTACTTTTTTTATGGAACATCCAGAAATTACTCCTGGTAAATATGTTCTTTTGCAGGCCGAAGATAGTGGAATGGGAATAGATGCCGGCACGATGAAACATATTTTTGAACCTTTTTTTACAACCAAAGAAGTTGGTAAAGGGACAGGTCTGGGACTTGCCACGGTTTATGGTATTGTGAAGCAAAATAATGGCCATATCTTGGTCAGCAGTGAACTTGGCAAAGGTACGATTTTTTCAATTTATTTTCCGCAACATATTGATGAACAAGCTACTATTTTCATAGAAAAAAAATTTAACCCAACTTTATTCGGCCAAGGTACAATTTTGGTGGTGGAAGATGAGCAACCTCTTCGCAAACTGATTGTTACAATGCTGGAAAAAATTGGATACACCGTACTTACTTCTTCATCTACAGAAGAGGCCATAGAGATATTTTCTAGAGAAAAAAATCAAATTGATTTGCTGGTAAGTGATGTTGTAATGCCAGGGATTAACGGAATTGATTTGCAAAAAATTCTACTTAGCAAAAAACCGGCCCTAAAAACGCTTTTTATCTCCGGATTTCCCGTAGAGGTGATGGCCAGCAAGGGACTAACAGATGCTACAATTCCTTTTTTACTTAAACCGTTTACCATGGCAAGCTTGGCAGAAAAAATTAAGGAGATATTGAAATAGACCGTTTGGGCCTACGCTATTTATCAATATTTAAAACTCCAACGCGAATGGCAAATTGAATTAACTTAGAACGATTTTTGATATTAAGTTTATCCATTAAGTTTGCTCGGTGAACCATTGCCGTTTTAACCGCGACATCCAACTTATCAGCGATTTCTTTATTGGATAATCCATCTGCTATAAATTTTAAAACCTGTTGCTCTCGGGCCGTCAATTTTGCGTATAGCTCTTCATCTGACACTCCCGTAGTGGCCGCAAGATTGGCGGAAAATTTGTTGGCCAAAATAGAGCTGGCCATAGTGGGGTCGATGTAGGTTCCTCCGCTGATTACTGAACGTATTGCAGATACCAGCTCTTCACCCCTGGCAGATTTTAAAATATATCCATTCGCTCCAGCTTCCAGTAATCGTTTTAAATAGATTGATTCGTTATATTGAGTAAGGATTAATATCTTTATCAGGCGGTTGTTCTTTCTAATTTCGATAGTTGCCTCATGGCCACCCATTTCTGGCATAGAGAGATCTAGCAAAAGTAAATCGGGGTTGTGCTTTTCCACTAGCAAGACGGCCTCTTTTCCAGAAGAACCCTCGGCCACCACGTCTAGAGGGAAGATTTGTTGTTCCTCTAGAAATGACTTAAGGCCGACGCGCAAAACGGTATGATCATCAACTAAAACTATTCTTGCTCGGTTTTTATTATTATCCATGATGGTATTTCTCCAGAGAGTCGCCACTGTCGAGAGGTGCATTAATTATAATTGAAGTTCCTCGGCCTGGGGCTGATTCGATCAAAAAACTTGCTTTGAGTAATTCGGAGCGCTCTTTCATCCCCAAAACTCCCAATCCTCGTCCGGCAGTGTTTATAGGTAAATTGGCCAATTCTTCAGGGTTAAATCCAATTCCGTTATCAGTAATAGTTAACTCGATGGAGGCGGGAAGATGTTTGACCAGCACCTCAAGCTTGCTAGCATTTGCATGCTGAGCAACGTTGTTTAGGGCTTCTTGAAAAATTCTAAAAAGAGAAATTTGTAAATCATGACTTAGTTTGTGTCCAGATCCTTCAATCTGAAATTTGCTAACAACTCCATGGTCTTGCTCCAGGCGTTCCAAATACCACTGTAGTGCTGGTAAAAATCCCATTTCATCTAAAACCGAAGGACGGAGATCGAGTAAAATTTTACGAAGGCCAATCAGCATCGCACTACTATTTTCTTCCAGATCTCTCAGCGATTTTTTCAAAAGTGTAGGATCATCCATATATTTAGGAGAGGAAAGTCGCTCAATCTTAAGACGATGAGCGGCCAGATCTTGTGCCAAAGTGTCATGTAGCTCACGGGCAACACGCAGGCGTTCATCCTCTTGTCCGGCCAATACCTTTTCTAAAAAATTTCTACTTTGCTTATGTCTTTTGTTAATCTCTGATTTTAATAATTGATATGCAACGCTGATGACAATCTGCTGCAAAATTGCCTGTAATTTTTGATGAGAAATATGAGTAAGCGTTTTTTCGGTGTCAGATAATAGGCAGGTAACATTTATTCCAGCGGTACCAGTTAATTTGCAAATAATAATACTTTTTTGTTCCGGACAGCAGTGCGGCATATTGTTTTCAGATTGATCGAAGGACTGTATTTGAATGGCCCCCCCCAATGGTGAGCGATTTTCATATGAGTCGACATGATCCATTAATCGCGCCTTATCTTTGAGAATGCATGATGCCTTTTTTTCGCTTAATTTTTCGTAGCTTTTAAATAATTGGCCATCGCAATCAACCCAAATTGCTCCCAAAGACAACCCGGAGCAGTCTAATAGTTTTTTTAGGCCGATATGTAAAATTTCTGCAGGGGATGATGTTTCTAAACCTAACATAGCAATTTGTTGTAGAGTGTCGAGATGATGCTTAGTAGTAACCATCTCCTCCTTGAGTGCTGCCTGCGATTGACTAAGTTGTGCACGCCAGCGATCGAGTGCGCGGGCCAGTTGACCTACTTCATCTTTGCCCAGTATCGGTAGTGGTCGATTAGGATTTTCTGTTTCTAAATTTTGAACTGCCGTCGTAAGTTTTACAATTGGGGCCACCACACTATTAACAGAGAGACCGGTAAAAATTAAAAAAAGAGCGATAAAGGCCCCTCCGAGCCAAACTAGTCGCCAGCGCAAAATAAAAGCAAGTTCAAGAGCATCACGCTCCGGTTGTCGCACGGCCATCCCTAAATTGATTGATGGTAGCGGAGAAAAGGCCAAAACTTCCAGCTTTTTATCATTAGAACTAGAGTTTGACATAGAAGATGAGATAGAATTTACATCTTCTTTATTTTCTTGTTCATGACATCCATGACATCTTCCCGACACAACTTGATGATTATCGATGGCCTTTCTCAGAAGATTTTCGTGGTCAGTGCGTTCAAATAACTTATTTGGGTTAGTGGAGGCGATAACGGTTCCAGAGTTGTCTACTAATTGAAGAACACTGGTTGATTTCTCTCCCATATTTTCAAAGGGCAAAAGTAAGTTGTTTGCGGCAGGATTTAATATTCCGCAAATGTAGGTTAAAATTTTTCCATGTGAGGATAGTGCCGGTTTAACAATTACTATCACTGGCCGGTTACCAACGGAGATTCTAAAAAGAATAGAACTAGTGGTGGCCTTGCTAATCTGTGTTTGTTGGAGGGCCGCAATCATCTCTGGATGTTGCAGAATTTCATTGGCATCGCGCTCAGAAGTTGATTCCAATATTTTAAAGTCATTATCCAAAATAAAATGTCCTTCTTGAAAAATAGTGCTTATAGGTTTTTTCAAGTTTGGGGCCAATTGCGAGAGGTCATGAGATATTACTTTCTCGACATAATTCCCGGTGGTACGGGCCAAATTAATGCGTTCTTGTAGTAGGCGTTCTACAGTATTATTTAGGACAATGTTTGACTGAGTTAGTATGGCCCCAAGAAGACAGCCTCCTCCAATGACGGTAAAAAAAATTGCTCGAGAATAGAGGCCCGAGAAAAGTTTTTTCTTTTCCCCTTTTCGTTCGTAAAAGTTAGTGATTTTATCTGGCATATAAAGTATGGGCATGTTAACACGCGTTATTTAGCTTTGCCATTTTTTTTAGATTGCCAATACCTTCAAATAAATTTTCAGTTGCAATCTCTAATGCGGAGGTCTAGCATCAATTTTCATGTTGTACATTTTTGTAGCAATTATCTCGCTTACTACTGGGGTGGCCCTGGCACTTTTTGTCCCTGGCAATCGCCAGCGTGCTTGGGCAACTATTATGACTCAAATAGTTGCTGTCGTTGCCATCTTGTTGGCGACTATTCCTATTTTAACTGGCGCGCCTTCAATTGTTGGTGAATTTCAGTGGAGTTTTCCCATCGATCGCATTGGGATAAAAGTTGATGCGCTGGGAGCTTTCTTTTTGCTTTTTTCGTTGCCAATGAACTTGTTGGGAACAATTTACGCTTTAGGATATTTAGCGCCTTCATTTGACAAACGAAGAATCGGTGTTCATTTCGCTCTACTTAATATGTTGGCGCTATCTTATATTCTAATTTATGCAGTAGAAAATTCTCTGGTGTTTTTACTTGGCTGGGAAATTGCCACTTTGGCAACTTGGTTGGCAGTTATTTTTGATTATAAAAATCAGAAGATTCGTTTCGCTGGTTTTAATTATTTAGTGGCATCACATATAAGTTTAATTTTTTTAATTGCAGCTTTAATGATTCTTCATAGTGCCACTAACTCTTTTGATTTTCCCATGTACGATAAGTTTTTAAAGTCTGATGTTTTTTTGCGAAATGCCACCGTTATTTTGCTTTTGACTTCTTTCGGCCTGAAGTCTGCATATTTTCCGTTGCACACCTGGTTGCCTCGTGCTCATGCAGTGGCCCCCGCACATATTTCAGCACAAATGTCTGGTGTTAAAAACAATGTAGGAATCTATGGCATTTTAAGGTTTACCCTATTATTAGGAATTCCAGATGAATGGATTGGGTGGACTATTTTGATTTTTTCCACTATCTCTGCGTTAATGGGAGTTCTTTACACGGTAACACAGCGAGATATTAAACGAGTTTTGGGTTACTCTTCCACTGAAAATTATGGAATTGTTGGAATAGGGATAGGTCTTGGATATTTGGGCCTCTCTTGGCATCAACCAACACTTATCGCTCTCGGGTTTATTGGGGCAACTTTGCACTTACTAAACCACGCCGCTTTCAAATGTCTCCTTTTTTACGCCGCAGGGGCAGTTTATAGAATGTGTCACACAGTTGATATGGATAGATTGGGTGGACTAATAAAGAAAATGCCCCAGAGTAGTTTTTTCTTTTTCCTTGGCGGGATTGCCATTGCTGCGCTACCACCTCTAAATGGTTTGGTCAGTGAATTTATTATCTATAGTGGATTGTTAAGTGGAATGGCGCCAAAAGGAATGATTCCAACGGTGGAGGCCTTCACTGTTTTTATTATTGTGGCCACCATTTTAGCATTAGTTGGTGCTACTTCTTTGTTTTCAATTGCTAGAATTTTTGGCCTATCTTTTTTAGGTACAGGCCGAGACAGTAGTGTAGAGTGTACAGGAGAAGCTCCCTTTTCTATGAGATTTCCAATGATGATTCATGCAATTTTTATAATCATTTTGGGCCTAGTTCCATTCGCGGGAATTACTTTGTTACTGTCGGTAGTAGAACAATTTTTAAAATTGGCAGGAATTTCCTCTGCATTGGCAATAAAATCCCAGATGCATAAACTAATTATGCCGTTAGGAGCAATCAATTTGGGATTGATCTCATTAGTTTTTGTAATTTTTATGTTGCGAAAAATTTTATTATCCAAGGGCCATCGCCGACACGTTACTTGGGGATGTGGATATACTGCAATTAATTCGCGTATGCAATATAGTGGTTCTTCCTTCTCTGATCAGTTTCTCTCTATCTTTCGTCCTCGCCTCTTGCAAATGGTATTCAAAAAAAAATTACCACATGGCCCTTTTCCTGAGAATGGATTTTTACAGACAAACTATCCAGATGTGGTGGAGCGAAGAATTTTTCATATTTTGAATGAAGGTGATGAAATTGTTACCAAGTGGATCTATAAAGTTGCGGATGATTCCAGATATGGATTGGCCGTGGGATTGCTTACCTTGATTATTCTGGGTATTTGGGTGGTGGCAAAATGATTAATGTATCGTGGGCCATAAATACAACTATTCATCTGCTCATACTTATCATTTGTCCAATTTTTGTAATTGGAATAATTAATCGAGTTAAATCTATTTGGTCCGGCCGCAAAGGCCCTAATTTAAATCAATCTTTTTTTGATCTATATCGTTTGTTAAAAAAAAGGTCGGTATATAGCGAAAACAGTTCTTGGATTTTCCAATTAGCACCGGCCATAATTTTAGCAACGGCCTTGCTGGCATCCCTACTATCTCCAATTGTTCCCGGAGTGGCCCCTATCTCTTTTAAATATGACTTTGTCTATTTTGTCTATCTTTTAGGATTAGGTCGAATATTTATAATTTTAGCGGCCCTAGATACCGGGAGCTCTTTCGAGGGGATGGGGGCCGGAAGGGAAGCAACTTATTCTGCTTATATTGAACCTGCCCTTTTTTTTTCCATTGGCACCTTAGGGATTATTTCAGGCAACAGCTCGTTTGAAAGTTTAGTGGTTGTACAAGCAAGTGGCCTTTTAATTTGGATAATAAAGTTTTTATTATTTTTCTCTTTATTTATTCTTTTACAAATTGAGGCGGCACGAGTTCCTGTAGATGATCCAAACACCCATTTAGAATTAACTATGATTCATGAGGTAATGATTTTAGATACAAGCGGGCCAGAATTGGCCATGATCCAGTATGGCTCGGCGCTAAAGTTAGTATCCTTGGCCGGCCTAATTGCTGCACTTTTAAATCCATTTCTTCTCCAAAATGGAAAAATTGGAGGGACACTATTTTATTTTTCCTGGATAACTTCTCTTCTTATTATTGTGGCAATATCTATCCTTATTGGACTAATTGAGTCTTGGGTTCCACGCTTTAAAATGAGATTTATTCCGGCCTATGCTCTGATGGCCGTACTTGCCGGATTAATAGCAATGTTACTGGCATCTTTAGGAAAGGCGGGGATGATATGAGTATGAATTATCTGCTAGGAAGTTACATAATTGCTATGTTTATGTTGATCTTCATTTCTTCCTGGAGGTTGGCCTTTATAACCTTGGCAGTACAGTTTTTTATTTCTGCGACTATTCTATTTAGCTTTGAGGGGATTGAAACAATCTCCTCTCAAGTACAATTTGTCGATCTCGTTTTAGTGCGCTCCTTGGCCGCGCCTCTGGGCACGATTTGGTTGTTAAAAAAATTTAACTTTAAAGCGGAGTTTGATGTAATTCCAGCGAATTTAGTAAGCTGGACGTTGGCCATTTCTATTATTGTCGTCGGATATTGGTGTGGGCAAGTAATTTACCCACAGCGTTTTCAACAAGCAGGTTTTTTTGGAACGGCCACTGCTTCCATTTTACTTGGAATTTATATCTTGGCCAATCAACGCTCTATCGTTGGGCAGATTATTGGCATTTTAATTTTTGAGGCCGGGATTATTCTTTTGGAAGCATTTAGTAAACATCAGGAGGCGTTTTTTATTCAAATTGGATTTGCGGTAGTTTTCTTATGGACAATTACTCTCTTCTGGAAGTTTTTGGCGGAATTTGCCTCAATCAAGGAGTTGCATGGATCCGATTATTAGCGCAGCAATTCCACTCGTTGGAATTTTTTTAATTTTACTCTTAGGGAAAAAAAGCACACTTCATTCTTCAATTATTTTTATGTTCATTTCTGTTTTGGTTTTTGTTACTTCAACATATATACTTCTTCAAAATCCAATTGATAATGTTATTCCTTTTGCAAACAATTTATTTCTCGATGACGCTATCTCCCGTTTATTTGTAGCGTTGGTTACTAGTGTTTTAGTAGGGGCCAGCTTTTATATTCACAATCGAGTTCTTGTTAATAATTTAACGACCACAAAGCTTCATGAGCTGGTTTTGCGCACACTTTTTTTCTTTTCTATTTCCGTACTTGCTATTTTGAGCAATCATTTGCTTTTTATGCTAATTTTGTTAGAGGCCAGCACTTTGGCCATAACCCCGCTTATTTTTCACGAAAAAAGCAAGGAATCATTGCAAGCGGCGTGGCGCTATCTGATGTTTTCACTAGTGGCCTTAGGTCTGGTATTGCTGGGAATTTTATGTTTTGCCAAGGGCCTACATGCTCGGCCAGGAATGGAGAGCGTTAGTTTCTTTTTTACAGATCTCTCAGGTATTGGATCTGTTTTAGGAAAACAACCATGGAGAGATTTAGGCCTTGTTCTAATATTTTTTGGGATATCAACAAAGTTAGGCCTTGCTCCTATGTATAACTGGCTTCCAGCGGCCTATGATCGCGCTCCCCAATCAACCACTGTAATGTTGTCGGCAGTACAATTTAATGTCGTGATGGTGATGATTTTCCGAGTGATGCAATATTTTTCTCCATTGCAATCTCCTATCGTTCGTTATTTTTTAATTACTGTTGGACTTGTTTCGATTCTGATTTCACTCTTGCATATTGTTGCCGAAAAACATTACAAACGTCTTATTGCGTATGCGTCTATAAATCATGCGGGGGTTATCGCTATTGGATTAGGCCTAAGTTTGGGTAAGGATTCTGCTTACGGAGTATTGATTTATGTAATTAGTAATACATTGGTTAAAGCAATGCTCTTTTTGGCCTGCGGGAATATTTTTACGATATATAAGACCGAAGAGATGAGCGGAATAAAGAAATTAATTAAACGCATGCCGGTTACTGGTTGGGCATTTTTAATTGGTGTTTTTGCGCTGTTGGGGTTTGCTCCCTTTGGAAGTTTTTTTGGAGAATTATTTATCATGAAGAGCATGATTGATGGACGATATTTTGCAGTGTTTGCCTCTTTTGGATTTTTAATGACATTAGTTTTCGTAGCAGTTGGCCGCACAACTTTTCCAATGATTTGGGGAAATCCGCCAGAAGAATTGTCGCCGGCCCCCGAATCTTTTTTCGCCTTAATGCCAATTATTTTCTTTACTTTGCTGCTTATCAGCATGGGTATTTATATTCCGGCCGGGGCCAACGAGTTGTTGCAAAAAATTGCGACTATTATTGGAGGCGGAGTATGAGCATTCTGTCTGGAAGGATAAGTCAGATCACCACCTTGGATATGTCTGTTTTTCAGCATCAAGTAGAGGAAATGCTAACCAGAGGGATGCGATTAGTTAGCTTTTTTGCTAGTCCGATCTATGGGTTTCCAGAAATTTTTTTGAACGCACTACTGGCAGATGATCGATATGGAAAACTGCAAGTTTTACGTGTAAAAAAATCTCGTGATTCCACTTATCCATCTTTTACAAAAAAATATTCCACCTTTCATTGCTTTGAACGTGAAATTTGTGAACAATATAAAATCACTCCGGAAGAGCATCCCTGGCCGAAGCGAGGAATTCGTTATCCAAATCGCAAGGGGTCCGGCCATTTAGGCCAATTTGAAAAATATCCTTTTTTTAAGTTAGAAGGCAAAGAGGTTCATGAAGTTGGGGTTGGCCCCATTCATGCGGGCGTAATTGAGCCAGGACATTTTCGCTTTATGTGTTATGGAGAGATGGTTCACCATTTAGAAATTCAATTAGGATATCAACATCGTCATGTTGAATCACTTCTTTTAAGAGGAGAAATGTCCAAACTGGCACCTCTTGTTGAGACCATTGCCGGTGATAGTTCGATTGCTCATACTTGGGCCTATTGTCGTGCCTATGAAAATCTTTGTGTTGCTAATATTGTCGATCTTGCTGATATTGAGTTAGTGCGAGGAGTTGCTTTGGAGTTAGAAAGAATTGCCATGCATTTGGCCGGACTTTCTGGCCTTTCCACCGATATTGCTTTTTTGCCTGGCGGGTCGACCTATGGCCGTTTGCGCACGGCCATAATTAATACCTCTATGCGCTTAGGAGGAAGTCGTTTTGGTCGAGGATGGTTGCGCCCGGGAGAGGTTCGGTCACCTATAACAAAATCACTCATAGACGAAGTGAGGATAATTCTTTCTTCTTTTAAGCAAGACATTGATAAAATAAATGATCTATTTTTATCTTCAAAGCTAGTGGCAAATCGTTTTTGCGGAGTAGGTGTGGTTACAAAGGAAGTGGCCATAGATATTGGAGCAGTAGGAATGGCCGCACGTATGTCAGGTGTAGTGCTGGATTTGCGACAAAATTTTGCCAGCAGTAATGCGCCATATGATAAATTGCCAATTGTTGCCATGATAGAAGAAAGTGGTGATTGTTGGGCCCGCGCTTGTTTACGTATTCGAGAAATTAATGAATCTTTGTATTGGATTAATTCTGCTTTCGATGAAATGGAAAGAAAAGATTGGAAGTTACAATTAAAAATAGAATTAAAGGCGCCGCAGAGTAATGCGTATGCCATTTCACTGATTGAAGGATGGAGAGGTGAGGTTATGCATTATCTCGAGACCGGCCCTTCTGGAAAACTTGCTCACTACAAGGTACAAGATCCTTCGATTCGCAATTGGTTTGCTTTAGCGCAATCTTTGCGAGGTAATGAGATTTCAGATTTTCCTATTTGTAATAAAAGTTTTGATCTTTCCTACTGTGGAAATGATTTGTGATTTTATAAGAGGATGTAATGCTAAAAACACTTCGGGTGAAAATTTCACAAGGTAAACAGTTTGTACCAGATGTAAAAGGCGCTTTGCCGCGAGGATTTCGTGGCCTTCCACAATTTTCTCCAACTACTTGCCCCAATACTTGCAATGTCTGTATGGAGGCCTGTCCGGTTAGTGGCGCTATTGCAACAGGGCCACTGCGAATGGATTTAGGACTTTGTGTTTTTTGTAATGATTGCGCGGCCGCTTGTCCTCAGAAAAAAATTAGCTTCAGCGAAAATTATAAAATATCTTCAGACTCACTGGAGGGTTTGATTGTTGATGAAAAAATAACAGGCCTTCAAGTACGCGCTAATGATGCTATAAAAAAAATATTTGGCCGCTCCCTGAAGCTTCGCTCTGTTTCCGCCGGAGGGTGCAACGGCTGTGAATTGGAATTAAATGCCGCCGGTAACGTTAACTTCGATATGGGCCGCTTTGGAATTGAATTTGTTGCCTCTCCTCGCCATGCGGATGGCCTAGTTATTAGTGGCCCTATTTCTGAAAATATGGCCGAGGCCTTAGAGTTGGCCTATGAAGGAATGCCGGATCCCAAATTTGTTATTGCTGTTGGGGCGTGTGCAATCACTGGCGGACTCTATAAAGATTCAGATGCTCTAGATCGTCGCTTCCTTGAACAGATCAGGCCGGTGCTTTATGTTCCTGGTTGTGCAATTCACCCTTTGGCCTTTATCAATGGGGTATTAGGATTGCTTGGGCGTTAATTTAATTGGTCCATTTCAGAAACCATGATTATTTCTGTGCGAAATAGCGAATTCCCATTATGTTATACGAATAGAAAAAAGATTGAACAATAAATCCAATAGAGGCCAAAGGATTGTCAGAAATTAAAGATATTCCGGCGAAGAAAAAACTAACAGAACCAACCCAAATTAAAAGTTTGAAATATCCACGAGCAAAAGATTTATTTGCGTAATAGAAGGCGTACATGACGAGATGAAACAAAACCGCACTGGCCAACATAGTAAGCGATACATTTATTATAAGTTGAAATTGCTCTGCCATTATATTGGCCGGGATAGTGCCAACATCAAAAGAAGGATCGCGAGTAGCAATCATTTTTTTCATTATTTCAACAAAAACAGGATAGTTATTTAAGCGGCCATAAATATAACTGGCAACCAGGACGTCCCCAAATATGCAGAAAAAAATCGAGATGAGCTTGAATTTTTCCTCTCCAACTTTTTCATAAAATTTCGCATAAAAACTTTGCATAAAGGAGGTCTCCTAGTCATAGTCTCCGCGCTGGATTTTTCGCTTAACATCTTTTTGGGCATTATCCGCGCGCTTATCAAAATGTTTTTTCCCTTTACCCAGCGCAAATTCAATTTTTACCGTAGAGTTTTTGAAGTAGATGGCCAAAGGGACAAGCGTCATTCCATCTGTTTTTATAGTATGTTCAATCTTAACAATTTCCTGTTTGTTCAAAAGAAGTTTTCGCTTACGACTTTCTTGATGATTATTTATATTTCCAAATTCATAATGAGAGATCAGCATATTAACAATCCAAATTTCGTAGTTGGCATCGATAGAAATAAAGGACTCCGATAATGATACCTTGCCGGCCCGTAAGCTTTTAACCTCTGTGCCACGCAAAACTATTCCCGCCTCATACTTATCGTGAAGGAAGTAGTCAAAAGAGGCGCGCTTATTTTTGCTAATAATTTTAATTCCCATTTTATTTTTCTCTTTTATCGCTTTCTTTTAAGTTGATCATGTTTCGTATAGATAAAAATAGATCAGTCACTTGAGAGAATGTCAACGTTTCGGCACGAACTTTTTTATCAATGCTATTTTGCACCAAGGCCATCTCAACCTTTTCTAATGGATAAAAGCTACGTAGTACAGAAAAAAGCTGCTTGCGCTTAAAGGCAAAAAGTTTGCGTAAAAAATTTTCAAACATATTAAATTCGTCGTAAGCGATGAGGGGCGATTCTTTTCTAGTAAAACTAATAACAGCGGATTCCACTTGAGGAGGTGGTATAAAGGATCCAGGTGCAACCTTACAGAGAATTTTTTTTTCAAAAAAATTTTCTGTAAGAATATTTAATGAACCGGCAGAGTTTTTAAGGGCAAAATGAGTAGGAACTATTTTTTCGGCAACCTCTTTTTGAAACATCAGTGTTAAAAATTTAATTGACTTAATTTTTGTGAATTTGATTAAAAGAGGGACACTTACGTTGTAAGGGAGGTTTGATACCAGCCATATTTTATTATTCTCATTAAAATTTTTTTGAATCAATTTATCCAAATCTAGTTCTAGGGCATCTGCAAAAAAAATTTGACGATCGGAGATAATTTCCAAAAGGCGATCAGAAAAAGAGTGATCTTTTTCTACAACAAAAAAAGGGAGAGAGTGCGCGGCCAATTTAGCAGTCAAAACGCCCGGGCCTGGGCCGATTTCAATAATTGCTTCTGCCTCATTTTTAAAATTGTCACAGATTTTGACAATTATGCTTTGGTCATTAAGAAAGTGTTGGCCTAATTCCTTTTTTGCTTGCGGGAAACGAGAAATTTTATCTTTTTTAAAGCTCATGGCGATGACTCTTGATTGGCCCCATCTCCGGCATCTAACTCTAAGCATGTCGGCATTGGTAGTGCATGTTGACGAATGCGATAGGCATAGTTAGCGATCATAGCTCCATTATCTGTGCAAAATGCAGGAGGGACAAAGTGAACATTAGAAAAATTTTTAGAAAGAACAGAGCGTAGTCGTCCGTTGCAGGCAACACCCCCACCAACTACTATTGGTAGTTGGCGCCAATCAGTTATTTTATCGCAAGCAATTTTTAATTTTAGTTTCAAGGCCTCAATAATTGATTCTTGGTAAGAAGCAGCAAGATCTTTTATATCTTGTGAAATGTGTGATGGTTCTATGTTATTGGGATCACCTGAAAAAACAAAGCTGGGATTTTTCTCTAAAAATAGTCGTAATGCCGTTTTTACTCCAGAGAAGCTTAGATTTATTTCTTTGCTATGTTGTAATCCGATGGGAAATTTATATTTAGATCTATCTCCAGCTTGTGCCAAGGTATCAATGATTCGGCCACCAGGATAGCCCAACCCCATTAATTTTGCTCCCTTGTCAAAGGCCTCGCCGGCCGCATCATCAATCGTTCCCCCCAGCAACTGAAAATTATTACTGGCCGTTACCAGGAAAAACTGACTATTGCCGCCACTTACTAGCATGCCCAGATATGGATAGTTTATCTCCGTGGCCAAAAAAATGGCCTCTAGATGCGCATGTAAATGATTTATGGCCACTATGGGTTTTTCGTGTAGCATAGCAATCGTTTTAGCAGCGTTAATACCAGTTAGTAGTGGACCTAAGAGTCCGGGGTGAGTGGTAACACCGATAAGATCAAGATCGGAAGGAGTTAGCGAAGCTTTTTGAAAAGAGCTATCCAGAAGAGGAGCAATTTTTTCCAGATGATTGCGAGCGGCAATTTCAGGAACAACTCCTCCCCATTTTTGTAAGATAAATTCCTGAGAAAAACTCTGATGTGCTAAAATTTTTGCCTTAGAGTCATTAGTGTACTCAATGATGGCAATGGAAGTATCATCACAACTTGTTTCAATTCCTAAGACTTTCATAGCAACATCCATAACCTTTTTCAATCAAGTTGTCAGTTCGCAGAAGGACAGGCCACTTTGTGCAGTCGTTCTTGAAATTTTTTATCAGGCAGAGCGCTATCTTTGGGATGACAGTTAAGACATCTATTTTTGCGCTCTAATGATTTTTCTTCTAAAATCTCCGGCCCTTGGGGCGAGTTTTTTACGTTAAAAGGGTGGCCATCGTCTAACTGGTGACAGGCCAGACATAAATTGGGAAGATTTCGATGTTTACTTTTTTGCCAAAAACTTATCTGTGTTTGATGACAGTCTTGGCATTCTTTCAAATTTTCTTCACTCATTTTTTCCATGTAAGAAATAGTGGGAGCCGTTTTTAAGATTTCTTCTTTCTGAATTTTAGTAATATTTTCCTTGTAGCGTTGCTCAAATTCAATCATGGGATGATCAATATATTTTATAACATGTTCCTCACGGACTTCATGAGTGATAAAGTGATCATCATTTTTTCCACTGGCGAGGTTCATCTGAATTTCCCCGAGATGTTGTCCCTTGGATAAAACTTGTACGATTTGGGTATTTCCAATCTTAAGAGGAGTTGTTGTGTGTGACTGAGAATGGGCACCAATAATCCAATCTATTTGAGGAAAAAGCAAAGGGAGCGTTTTATCAAAGTCGATTCCGCTATGTGATAATAGTATAAGTCGTTGGAAAGGGTTCTTTGCGTCATATCCATCATTTTCGATTTGTTGCAGGGCCTGAGCAATTGCAGAAAATGGGTCGGTGAGGAAATGGCGATTACTTGAAGTAAGAAGTGATGGTTCGATAATGCCCATGAAATAGATTCGACTAGCTCCTGAATCGTATTTATGCCAGGCAACATTTTGTTTTAAAATTTTGGAGTCACTGGCCAAATTAGAAATGACTGTCAGAGCACTGGTTTGTTTTTCTATTTTTTCCAAAATGGAAGTTCCTGCAGCGAAATCGTTATCTCCAGGAAGAAAAAGATTTAGGCCTAACAGTTTAAAGGATTGTAAAATATTTTCTGCAGAGTAGAGTGCAGATTTTTCAAATGTCATACTCATCTGCGGTGATGAAAAAAGTGCATCTCCCGTATCTACATAGAGTACCTTGTCACTATTTTGGCGGATAAAATTAAACTTAGCAGCAATCTGTGCAATGCCGCCCAAGGCATTTTCTCCACAATTACAAGAGAGCAATTGGCCATTGATGTTATGCGAGAAAATAAGCGAAAGGGTTTGGGGAGATTGAGCAGTTGATACTACGTGGCCATCATCGATAAAATTAATAAAATTTGAGCAGCTGGTTAAAGATGTAATTGATAGTATAAAAAAGATATAAAATTTATAATTCATCACTGGGTATTATGTTGCGCCAATAGAGCTTTTGCTTTCCGGGCAGATTCAGATTTTGGGTATTTTGACATGAGTTCATTAAAGGTTTGTGCTGCCTCTTCTTTTTTATTCAATTCTAAAAATGATTTTCCAAGATAGAGAAGGCCATTGGAGTTATAAGAAGCGTTGGGGAAGTCTGTAAAAAGTTTACTGAAATAGACAAGAGCATTTTGATAATTTTTTTGAAAATACTCAATCATGCCCAGATTGTGATAGAGTCTGGCAAGGCGATCACCAGTGATACTTTTGTCTTCAAGGAGTGCTAAAATTTCACCTTTGGCAGTTTTATATTTACCACTTTTATAATTAGCAATTGCCTGATCATAGGAGGATGTCCGAGGAGCAGAAATTTTATTAAGTGAATTTAAAACTTGGGTTATATATTTTTTTTGTTCGACGAGATCTTTTTTTAGGTCTTCAAGGGCATCTTGCAGTGTTTTGTTTTCTTCTTTTAGTAATACTATATCTTCATTTATATTTTGAATTTCTGTTTGCATTGCCGTTCGTTGAGCATAACTACTTTGTTCCAATGATCCGCGTAGCTGGGTGATCAGTTCTTCAATACTTTGCAATTTAACTGATGAGTCGGCATTAATTTTTTGAGACTCCACCATTTGCACGGCCAAGGAATCAACTAATTGCTCGCGCTGAATCTCTTCTGCCGTCTTACATCCAAAAAAGAACAAGAAAAACAACAACACCGTTAGGTTCACAACCATCTCCATCGTTATAACTATATAACTATGTAACTATATGTACGACTATAAATTTTCTAAGGCAGTTTTTCTTTTAGAAATAAATTCGGCCCTTTCAGAAAATTTCATTGAAAGAATAGCATATTGCTTGGCCTTGTTAAAATATTTTCTGCGGTAGGATGATTTAGCTTTCAAGTAATAAAACTCGGCCTTGCGAAAAAGGCCAGGAGAAAGATTTTGCGCCTTAGATTGCTTGGCGGCCATAAATGCCGAAGCGGCCAAGCTCATTTCAAGCTTAGGCCTGGTAGTCATAAGGCCACAGCTCTGGATTAGGAGCAGTAAAACAAAAAATCCCGACCTGACAGTCAGCATAATAAGCTTTATGTCAAAGGCCGGGATTTTTTTTAACATATTAGAAATCTTTTTTTCCATTACTTAGCAGTAATAACGAAATTTCCTCTTCTGTTTTGCGACCACGAATCTTCTTCATGTCCAAAAGCTATTGGGCGATCTTTTCCAAAAGAAATTGGTTTGGCAAAACGAGCTTTTGTGATTCCCATGGTTACCATGTAATCTTGTACTGTTTTAGCTCTTTTCATACCAAGCGCCAAGTTGTACTGAACACCACCACGCTCATCGCAATGGCCCTCAACTTGCAATTCAACTTTGTCATTTGCTTTTAGATACTCGATGTTTGCATCGAGAGTACTTTTAGTCGCGCCAGTTAAAGTTGCAGAGTTGTAGTCAAAATAAACAGTTCGTAGGCCACCAGCTTTTCCAGAATCAGAGTCACCGTTTAGTTCTATTGTTTCCGCTGCTGCCCCAAGATCTGTTACAGCGACATCAGTGACCGGTTCGGCCTTTTTTTCGTTGGATCCGCATCCTCCGATTGAAAGAGCGAGGGCAATAATTGTAGGGGCCATTAGCATTTTAAAAGACATCATCGTTTTCTCCTTGCGTTAGATAATCGTTAATTTATGTAAAATTCATATTTAGAATCTAATAATTAACTATATTAGTATCGCTATTACATCATATTCATTGTGAGAATGCAATGCAACTATTTTGGCCGATTAAAAAAGTCAACCAAGCGATTATATACTCCGGCCAGCTCGGGAAAAAAATCACCACTTCGCCAGGAAATGTGTTCGAAGTTGCCGGAGGTAATTGCCTCATCGACAGTTTTACCAAGGCGATAAATTGGGCCGGCGATATGGTGGGAAATCACAATTCCAAGGAGGTTAACTATAATAAAACAGCCAATGGAGAAGTAGACAAAAAACGCATTTGCCATTGCTTTTTGTCTTGTTATCAGTGCGAAGTAAGGATCGCTTCCGGAAAAACCAGCTTGAACTCCATATTTGCCGAGCTTGTAGAAGAGAAGATTGATGAAAAAATAGGTGGTCGCTGTGATAGATGCCGAGACTAAGATGAAAAATAAAAGCATGGCCAATTGAAAGCGGCGATTGATTATATAATTGTAGTTACTGCGAGTGGTTGGGAATTTGTTTTTCATTTGTTCTTTTGTCCTGTTTTTACTGTTTTTGTGGGTGATTTGATGGTTTCAGATTTTTTATGGTTGATCAAGTTTTTATCAGTTGTTTGGGTCGCAGAGATTATTTGGAGTTCCACCACAGATTCAAACCCGTGAGCATTACTGTGGCAAGATTTTTAATAATTATAAATTCAGAACAATTCACTCAACCCACTATATCCGACAATAAAACACCAGAAAAAACATTGGAGTAAATCGCTATGAGCGCGTATATGGCGTAACATATAAAAATAAATAACACCGGAGAATACAAGAGGCGAATAATTTTCTGCATTCCCTCGGGCAGTAAATGCTCGTAAAATTTACTAATGACGAACCAAACGACATTAAATTCATTTGTTGGTGAAATTCATTATTATCGAATTTATGATATTGGCTGGGCCGTCGATTTGAAAATTGCTACCGCCATGTTAGAGAAAAAAAACTCTGCACAAACTTTTAAATTAAACAAGAGCAATCGTAAGATGGTAATGAATGAGGCCCCACTGGTTATTTCGCTTGGCGATTGGACTATTACTATTTTTGATAAAACTTACCCTGTCAAATCCTTTGCTAAATTATGGAGCTTCGGGGCCCTTTCAATTACTTATCGTATCCAGGTTGGCGACGCAATTTCTATCGAAGAATTAAAAAAAATTTCGCGTTATCTCGAAGATGATCAATTGTTAACGGCCAACACCCTAGAGAAGGCCAGGGAAATATCAGAAGACTTAAAAGTGGCCATTCGGGGAATAAATATTTGGGATCAATTTGAAGATTATCTTATCTTTGTTGTAGATGCAAAAAAAATTCCTGCGCTAAAAATTGAAAATGTTTTGGCCGAAGAAAATATTTTTCAACTTCTCTTGCAAGAGCAAGATTTAAAGCTTGGACATCAAGTTAAAGATCATATCCGAGACAGCGTGTATCAGTATAGTGATAACGATTTCGTTATTATTGACTGGAGTAGCGCGCTTGTTTATAGCGAGGATGATAAGCAAGATATTGCAGATGTTATCGAATTCGCTCTTTGCCAATTATTAGAACTTCGTTACTACGATGACCAATTAGATCGTCAGCTGAACGTTTTATATAAATCAATACAGCAAAATTCTCCTTCGGTTTTTACTGCTAATTATAGTAAGTTTGCCAAAGAAGCTTCGCTAATTTATATCGACATGAGTGAAATTATAGAGAGAATAGAAAATTCACTTAAAATTATAGGTGATTTTTTCTATGCTAAAATTTTTCGGGCTTCCACTCAGCGATTCAGAGTGCAAGATTGGCAGCAGAGTGTTGATAAAAAGCTAAAAAATCTAGCTGATATTTCCGTTATTTTTCAAAATGAGATAAATGAAAAGCGAAATCAGATGATGGAAATTGTCATTATTGTGCTGATTGCCGTTGAAGTAGTTCCACTTGTTTTACGTTTTGTTTTCTGATTCGAGATACTCATCTTTTAGCTGTAGATAAGTTAAATATTGCATGCCATATTTCATTTTCTCTTCTTCAGAAAGGGCACGAACAGCAATGGCCGGAGAACCGGCAATAAGCTGGCCGGGTGGAAATTTTTTTCTCGGAGTTACTACAGACCCCGCGGCGACTAAAGAATTTTTTCCAATTTCTGCCCCATCTAGAATAATAGCACCCATTCCAATTAGAGTTGAATCGTCAATGGAGCAGCTATGTAAAATAGCGCCATGGCCGATGGTTACGTTTGCGCCAATTTTTAAAGGAATGCCTTGAGACACGTGCAACATGGCCAAGTCTTGGACGTTGCAATTATCGCCAATTTCGATAGCGTCTACATCTCCGCGGGCCACGGCATTAAACCATATGCTCACATTATTTCCGATTATAATGTCACCAATTATTGTGGCCGTCGGTGCGATGTAGCAATTTTTTCCAATGGACGGCGTGATATTTTTGTAGCTTAGAATAGTCATAATTGTGTCATGGGGGTTATGGATATTTCAATCATTTGATCTTTTATGGTGTGTTCTAATTTTTTTGTCTCGCCTATATTAACCAAAATATCTCCAGGAAAATCATGAAGAAGTTCTCCCAGGTTTCCAATAATTTTAACATGGAGTTTTACAAAATCAACAACTGCCACAGTTGGATTTTTTTCTACGAATTCCACTCCAACAATAATTGTTATCCCATGTTCAAATTTTAAACTTACAGACTCGTTGTTATATAGCTCTTCCATTGAGTGCAGTTCGCTCTCTAAAAAAAGACTCTTGTTGATTCCTTTTTTATGCGCTACTTCAATTTTTAGACGGATACCTGCCAAGGCGGATTGAGAAAGAAAAAGAACGGAAAAAAATAAAAGCATTCTGTAATGTAATAAGTGGCACATAGAATGTTAGTTTACGCCAGATGATTGATTTAGAAAACGCAAATCAATTCGTCCGTCAAATATTTTTTCTACCACTCCGGTTAAAAACACTTCAGAAAAAGCGCTGTTAAATTTCACCAGAAGCTCTCCTCCGGGGAAGTGAAAAGTTATTTGTTCGCGCATATTGTACCATTGAGCACAGGCGTAGGCCGCCGCCACTGCTCCGGTTCCACAAGATAGGGTTTCTCCCTCCACTCCTCGTTCAAAAGTGCGTATTTTGACATCATTTGCTAATCCCTTCATTCTTTCAACAAAGTTAACGTTGGTTCCGTCAGAGAAAATAGGGGCATGCCGGATTTTTTTTCCATGAGCTAGGACATCAAAATTATCCAAGCTGTCTCCCTCTTTTAATTGCAAAACAACGTGAGGAACCCCGGTGTTAAGAAAAAAACGACGCTCGAAGGCGGTGAAAGTATCCAGATTTATCAACGAAATATCTCGTATATGATCCATTTTAAGTTGCACTAAATTACTGGCCAGCACTTGGCCAAAATATATGCCGTCCATCGTTTCAAAACGATTAGCATTAATTCCTAGTTCTTTGGCAAAATGTAAAATAGCGCGAGCACCATTACCGCACATAGAAACTTCTTGTCCGTCAGCATTTAAGTAGCGCATTTTAAAAGGTGTTGAGTTAGAATTCTCCAATAATAAAAGTCCATCTGCCCCAATGCCTCGCCGGCGATCGCATAAATAAGCAACCCATGGGTTGAATGAATTTAGGACAGTAACCGCATTAAAACGATTGTCTATTAGGATAAAGTCATTTCCAATGGCAGAGTATTTAGTGAAATTTAAAGTTTTCATAATTAATTATCTCTTAATTTTCGATGGCCCCTGGAGGAGTTGGCCGCTAATTTTATATTTGCCAAAAATAATAGATGACGATATAACATCCTTCAGCAATTATTCAATATTATTTGGGATCATAGCTCAGTTGGTTAGAGCTCCCGGCTCATAACCGGGTGGTCCAAGGTTCAAGTCCTTGTGGTCCCACCACTATTTGATACGCAAAGGCCCCCGTTTCCGGGGGCCTTTCTTTTGTGCGCCGGGCATGGCAGATAACTAGGATGGTGCAAATCCATCTACCAACCTGATAGAGGTGAAGGTTAGTGAAACGCAAGGGCATTGCTGTGAAACAATGTCTGAAGGAAGCGTGTAGCAAAAGCCCTGCACTCTGTATGGCATTCCCAATAAAGTACTTCGATAAATCTTCAACCTCGTGGTAATAACAATCGGCCATCAACTCAGCTTGTCTTAAATAGAATGACTTAATCCAACTCATTTTTTTTCTTAGTTTTTTTTATGCGGCTCTCTTGCTATCTAAGTAAAGAGTGTCTGGGCAAAGGTCTTGTCCGTTACGCCATTGTATACTACCCAGCGACACCTTAACCGTTTTGAACTCGCTTATATTTTTCAATTCTTTAAAAACTCCAATCTCCAAATATGGTTTCATATCAAAAACTTTCACTTCATCGTTATCAAAAGTAATCTCTATGGTGAAATCATCATTTGGCCTTACCTTTTTTACTCGTGGATTCATCATATTCTCCTCACTACTTTAACGGATCAATTTTAAATATTTCATTGCCTTGTACTGCAAGTTGCCAGTCGGCCATTAACTCTTCTTGGTGAATTTCAATCCATGCCTGTACTAATTTCATTTTACTTTCTTTTATTTTTCCTTCGATGATGTTGCCATCTGGAATTGAAACAACCACCTCTTGTTCCTGATATTTTATATGTATGTGTGGTAAATTATGTTTTTTGTTGTCCATAAAATACATGGAAATAATTAAACCATAAAACATTGAGATGACTGGCATAGTGAGAACTCCTAAAAATTTTTAGTTACACAACCAGGCATTTTTACCATCGGGCTTTGCTATTGCCAACTTCTTACTCGATACTTGCAAAAAACAGTGACTACCCAATGACTACGGCCAATGGAAATAAACCGAAAAGGATAGAGCACACCAGTACCTCAAAAATGTATAACCCAATGCACTTAATAATAAAACACAATGATTCTACGCTCTTAAAAATAGCAAAATTATTGCTACCGAGTGGTCCAAGGTTCAAGTCCTTGTGGTCCCACCGCTATTTGATACGCAAAGGCCTCCGTTTTCTGGGGGCCTATCTCGATTGGTCAATCAGTGACTACCAAATGACTACTGTCAATGGAAATTGACGGTACAATAACGAACATATGACTCAGTTTGAAGCGACTAAATAGTTAACTGAACACCCGATCCTAGGCCCTTTAACATTGCGCCAAAATTGGCGTATAATTGACCATGGATATTTTAAAGATTATGCTCAAAATGAAGTTAAGCTGGCCACAGATGCCTGGTCGCATATTCAAGAAAAACATCCAGAGATCACAAAAGAAATTATTGCGAAAACATTGAGTGATCCCGATGCCGTAATTTTAAGCACGGCAAGGGAAGATGTTGAAATGTATTACCAGTTACGAACAAAGAAAAATAATAAGCTTAGATATCTTTCTCTGGTCGTAGTTAAAAAAGTTAAAAAGGAATTGTGGGTTTCAACATCAATGACTAAAGATAACATCAGTAAGGGACTGTCAAAAAATAACTGCTCATTCTTAAGATAGATCTTGGCCTCGTATGAATATTATGATTTAATATTTACGTGGATAAAAAACGTG
>MEQL01000012.1 GCA_001770205.1 Bdellovibrionales bacterium RIFOXYD12_FULL_39_22 | reverse complement strand
AAGCAAGTTCTTACATAGTTAGTGAAAGTTATTTGTATGCAAAAATAATAATATCCTGAGAAAAGGTATGTCGGTATCTTGATTGCCGCACTCAAAATGTCCCCTTAACAGCTTTGTTCCTCAGACCAACTCATAACCTATACGCAACATGAAAATACCGATCACCTATATTCGAGCATGTTGAGCAAAAAACTTGATAATGGCCTCTGTTTCTTCTATTCTTCATAAAAATAAAATATAATTTAAAAAATGGAGAATATGGATGTCAAAGATACTGCCGCTTATTGGATCATTTATTATATTAATAACGCTAAAGGCAAATGCGGTGGAGTCTATTTCGCAAGTTGTTCTACCAGCGAAAGATGGGGCATCTTCAATACCAGATCCGACAACTGACCAAGTAACAACAACTACCTCATTATCTAAATATGCTATTAAAGTTGGTACTTTTATAGAGATTCCGTCTAGCGGAATTTTATTCTCGGTTGGCGAAGGACGCAGCGATATAGAAGCAATTGATAAGCGTATTGAATATTCACCAAGTGCTACTACGGTTTTTGGAATTAATTTATCGGTGCTCGATTTTTCTGTTTCATGGAAGAGTGATATGTTTACCAAAGATTCAGATCGTGCACGGAAATATGGCAAGTCAAAATTTGATGATTTTGTATTTGGGTATAGCTTTGGGTATTGGGCAATCAGAATATTTTATCAAAAAACTAATGGGTACTATACGGATCTGAATGCGTTATCCGGTGGGATATCTATCGATTCGGGATTAGCATCAACGGATCAAAATTCCAATGATAATACTACCGAAGAAACAACTATTAGAGATGAGTTGATTGTCAAACGCGCGGATATGAAATCTATAAACTGGGGAGCTTCCTTGGGAATAGATTTTCCTTTGATTGATATCACGTCGACCGGCACAAGCTTGGCCACAGATCTTGCTATCGAGGAAAGTCTTCCTAAAACAGAAATTTCTAGCGGATTTAATTTTGGAGTTCATGCTTTGGCAAATCTTGATTTCGCTTATTTTGCTTTGGAAGGATCTGGAGCATTGGTTGATGAGAGTAAACGGGCGGCGTTTGGAGATAAACTTGCAACATTAACAGGAATAGCATATCAACGATTAGGGGTAGAGGTAGGTCTTTTATGCCCAATCAATTTCGGAGAGCGATTTGGAATTTTCTTTTCGGGGCTTTTGGGCAACGGCCTGCAACGATCAGGACGAGTTTTTAGTAATAAGAGTGATAGTGATTTCGGAAAATCAGAACATTTCAAATTTACATTAGGTTCTACTTAATTTTCTAATTTACGCTGAAAATATAAAGGCCCAATCCTTGTTCCGTTAATAATAAAGTCATCGACATAATATTCACCCTTCATTCTTGGCCCAATCTTCCAGGTGTTACTATTATTACCGCCAATAAAAATTCTATTTACAGTTAGGCCAGCTGCCAAATCACAACTGGACATCCAAGGGCCACTGTTTCTACTTCCAAGATAATGTTCTGTTCCATCTTTTTCATACCACCACAACTCCATCACCGAACTCTCATCTACCACCACGTTTGGCGCCAATCTTGCTTCCACCCCGTACCACTCATTTTGCGGTGGATGCCCACCGGTGTATGGATTAACTGGGTAATCGTATTTGCCATAATCATTAGCGCAAGTATATCCACTTCTTCCCTCCGTTAGATGATGCATTCCCTCAAATTGGAATTCTGGGTAGTTATTATGAACGCCATGATACATAATCGCACTCGTTCCAGTATATGGCTCTACTGGATATTCCCCATCCATTCCCCAGTGGGTCGTCAAGAAAGTTGTGTATGGAGTAACACCGGCCGTTCCCCAAGAAATAAATTTTTCAGTAGATGCAAATGAATCATAACCGCTGCTTTTAAGTTCACTTTCGTTGAAATATCCACAGGGACTACTACCTCCACAATCACTCTCCACACCTCCACAATCTGCTTTTGTTTTACCACCGCTTCTAGCAACGCAAGTTGGGTAATAATTCTGAGGATGATAGACCATAAAAAATACATAAGCATCGCTTCGATATCCGGCCTTCGCATTCTCCTCAACATCCAGGCCCGTTGCAGAAAGAGTAGCACCAAATCTAGTCATCCCATGATTTTGGCCATCCACCTGCTGGGCCCCGGCGACATTCATAACTAGCGACTTGCCGCTACCAATATTTTTTGGATCCCAAATGACACCGCCTCGCTCCCTATGATCCATAATAAAATTGTGCGGCGCTGGTGAGCTGCTCCAATAATCCATCGTATTAAGCAACGTATTCGCCCCATTCAATCTTTTGGGGTGATGGGAATGAACAATGGTATTCAAGTGAACACCATTTATATCAAGAGGCTTCCAGTCCAGTAAATCATCAAATGTTTCCATGAAGTCAAAACCATATTCTATTGCTTTCTGTGATCTAAATGCTAATTCAATACGGTTATCAATGTTACCGTTGTTAACATCTGGAGATTGGTTAACCTCGTTGGTCGGAGTGTCAGTTTTGGTTGATTCATCAGAACATTTTGATTGTAGAGAACTACTTCCATTGCTACATAGATCCTTTGATGCTAGATCAACAAACGGTGTACAACCAATAAATATTAGCAAACTTACGAATACAAATGCTTCAATATTTACTGTTAGTAAGTACATAGTGTCCTCCGATCAATATATTTTTACACAGTCAGGGGTAGAAACAAGTGATTATTAAGTAAGTCTAATCATTTCGGGAGATTATGCATTTAAACGTGACTTTCGCTTACAATTGTTTTGAAAAAATGTGACAAGAAATTGGGGCATGCTCAATAGTTCTGATCAATTTTAGTTTGAAATCGGCCATGTTTCTGTAACCAAATCATCTTGGCATAAATATACGATGATTAAAATAATCTCAGGCAAAAGTTTAAGTTATACTTTCTGACTTAGCTCATACAGCCGAGCATAGTCAGAGTTATTGGCCATAAGGGTAGAGTGAGTGCCTTGCTCAATTAGCTCTCCGGCCTTTAGAACATAGATTTGATCGTAATTTTGAATTGTCGATAATCTATGTGCCACGGCCACAACTGTTTTTTCCTGCGCTAACTCTTCTAGTGCCTGTTGGACAATTTTTTCTGATTCGTTATCCAATGCCGAAGTGGCCTCATCAAAAAGTAGTACGTCATTGTTTTGTAAAAAAGCGCGGGCAATAGTTAACCGTTGTTGTTGCCCCCCCGAAAGGCGTGTGCCTCGATCTCCTATTACTGTGTCTAGTTGTCGAGGCAGTTCGCGAATGAAGTTATCGGCATAAGAAATTTTAAGTGCACGCTGAAGATCTTTATCAGAGATGTTTTTTCCCACCTGCAAATTTTCTCGAATGGTATCGTTGAATAAAAAGATATCTTGGCTAACAAGTCCAAAGATTTTTCGCAGTGATTGTAATTTAATGGAGCCTATCGGATGGCCATCAATGAGAATCTCTCCGCTATTTATGGGATAAAGGCCTAGCAGCAAATTGATTATAGTCGATTTGCCAGAGCCAGAAAGACCTATCAATGCCACTTTTTGGCCTTTGTTTATAGTAAGTGAGAGATTTTTAATAATAGCGCCCTCTCCGTAGGAGAAGGTGACATTTTTCAACTCAATGGAGTGATGAAATTTATCAAGCATAAGTTGGCCGCGGTCTATTTCTTCATCTAAGGCCAGTAGAGAGAAAACGCGATCTCCTCCGGCGGTGGCCTGACTCAATTTAACGTTGGCCTGGGAATATTTGCGAATAGGATCCATAACCATGGCCAGTGCGGCCACAAAGCTGACAAATCCTCCGGTGGATAATTGTCCTGAGGTGATGCGAAAGTGGGCGAAGACAATTACTCCGGAAAAGGCCAGTGCGCCAACAACTTCTACTAATGGATGAGTGAATTCTTCAATGAAGGTAGTTTTGATTTTAGATTTAAAAAAAAGTTCCTGGGCCTTATGAAAACGTAAAATAATATAATTTTGCAGATTAAATGCCTTGGAAATTTTTTGTCCCATGATCCCTTCGGTGGCATTGTGGGCCATAATGGCCAAATCTTCTTGAACAACTTCTTGTGTTCGTTTTAATTTTTTACCAGTGGCAATAAAAATGGCCAGAAAAAGTGGAGTAACGATGAGCATTACAAGCGTCAATTGCCAATCATGATACATTGCCACTCCTAACATGATAATAGCGGTAACTGGCTCTCTAATGATATCGATAATGGCGCGAAGGCCTTGGGCAATGATGGTAGTATCATTGGTTAAAGCAGAAATCAGTTTTCCTTGTTTGGCAGTAGAGTAATATGACATTGGCAGTCTTTGAAATTTTGCCATTAATTTAAGACGTAAGTCACACATTACTCGTTCTTCGACGAAACGGATCCAGTAAAAGTGCAAAAAGCGAATAGGAAAATTGATAAGTGACAGTGCCAATAGCAGTGATGCTAAAATAAAAATGCTGCGAAAAGTAGCGTTAGGGGCCAGACCTTTATCAAAGATAGGCCTTACCAAATATATTTGATAACCTTTGATTCCGGCCAAGGCAAAGGAGAGTACGATTGAGCCAATAATTCTTGTCCAATGCTGGGAGATATAAGGGCGAAAATTAAAAATGAAGGTGCGCATGATTTTAGTTGCCTTTAAATTGAGGAGAGCGTCTCTCTTTTAGTGCCGCCAGCCCTTCCTGATGATCATGAGTTCGTTGAGCAATGCCTTGGAAGGTGGCCAGCATATTTAGTTGGGAAGAAAGATCCGAAAACTTATAGGCCTTCAATGCTTGCTTGGTCATGGCCTGAGCAATAGGGCCATTTTGCGAAATTTTTGTGGCCAATTCAAAGGTTTCATTTTCCAGATTATTATCGTCGCACAGTTTATTTATAAGCCCCATGGCAAGTGCTTGTTCGCCATTATAACTATCGCCAGTTAAAAACATCTCCATGGCCTTAGAGTAGCCGACTACTCGTTGCAAAAAAAAAGTTCCTCCATCTCCAGGAACTAGCGATAGTTTAGAAAAAGTCTCGGCAAACTTGGCAGATTTTCCGGCCACGCGAAGATCACACATTACTGATAAATCACAGCCGGCACCGATCGCCGGGCCGTTGACCATAGCTATAATTGGGGTTTGAAGAGCTTCTATACTGCGAGGAATTTCTTGGATTCCTTGAATATAGCGATTACGCAATTCATTGGATTCGCCGGCAAACATCCCACTTTGTTCTTCCATGGCCTTGACATCTCCACCGGCGCAAAAACTTTTTCCCGCGCCAGTTAGGATAATAACGCGAATTTCATTATCAGTATCGGCATAAGAGAGAACCTGTTTAAGGGAGTCAATCATTGGTAATGAGATAGCATTGCTTTGTTCTGGCCGATTAAGTGTAATGGTTAAAAGATGTTTATTCGTAGTAATTAGAAGATCGGCAAAGGGACGCTGATAAAAACTCATGATTTTAATCCTCAGATTATTTAATTATTAGAAAAAAATAGTAGCATATTTAACAGCAATAGGCGAGTGATCAAAATGAGAACCCCAGAATTTCTTCTGGGGTTCTTTGCTCATCAAGAGGCTGATGATAGACGGCGTTGTTTGATGACTAGTGGCAACGACGGAAGGCAATTCGGTAAACAATCCCTGCAGAGAAATCGGCAGAGTCAACAGTTGCAAGTGCCTCTTGATTTAATCTGGTCATAACACGCATGCTGGCATTGACTCGTAGGTTTACGTCAGTACCGCAGGCCGACCAAACGTTAGCAAAAATTCCAAGAGTATCTTCTAAAGTATAGTCAGTATCAGTTGGGCCCGAGAAAACTTTAGAGAACATTGGGCCTCTTTGTCCGGCAAAAAAGTACTCAGCAGTGAAAGTAGCAGAAGCGCTACGTGGAAGCATTACGTATCCTCGGTAGTCGGCATCAATTAGAGAGATACTAAAGCCGCCTGGCACATGAACTGGAATAGAGACGTTACAACTTTTTCGACCGATAGATCGGCGTGTGGCCCCTCCAGCTTCTACAACAAATTGGTCAAAGATAATGCTTAACTCTTTTCCATCGGGACTCAAGGTGGCGGAGGCGGAACCTTGTGGACAGCCAGTTCCACCATATCCAGGTTCTCCTAAAGAGATGTCATCGGCCATTGCTGATCCGACAAAAAGTGCTAATGAAACAAACAGTGAAAGAGATGTTAGTAGATACTTCATAATTTTTTCCTCCTAAGGTTAAGGCCACGTTGTCTTCCCGGCCAGGTTTTAGTTTTTTATCAAAACGAACCCTTCCTGGAATTCACATTTTGATCATGCTTACAAAATCGCTGATAATTTTTCGTTCGGCAATTGCAATTTGCTGCCGTGTAATGAAAAGTGCGCCACGTGGACGATTGCTAGGAGTAAATGCGCCAAGTGGCGCAGAATGCTTTCAAACATTATAGAAGAAGTTTTTTTTTGTGAAAATTTTAGTTAATAAAGAAGGAGGACGGTGAGAGATGACGAAGGCAAACAAAAGAAACGATGAACAAGGAGAAATTTGGATGTGTAAAAAATTTATAAAGATGATGGTAGTTTTTAGTGGGATGTTGTTGCTCACAACTTCTTTGGGATATGCCGCAAACATGCGCTTTGAAAATCCCACGTTGCGCGGAACTGGTTGTCGCGCGGGGACATCTAGTGTTACCACTAGTCCAGATGGGCAAGTTCTGACAATTATTTTTGATGACTTTATTGCGGAAGTTCCTCAGTACAAAGGAGAAAATGACAATAATGAAGCAAGTGCCGATAATCCAGTTGCTCAAAGTAAAGGGATGATAACGCTTGATCATAAGGTATGTAATATTGCAATTCCCGTAGTTGTTCCTGCTGGACGAGTTATTTCTGCCTTAGAAGTGTCATCTGATTTTCGTGGATATACTATGACTGAAGAAGGAGCGTTTGCTCAATTTAAAAGCCATCTAGAGTCTTGGGAGAGTGGAGGTGGGCGTAATAGTGCTAATAAAGATGATTCATTTTTTTTGAAAAAGTGGAGAGGTATGACGGATGAAAATTGGACTGTTTCTCAACGCACTGTTATTCCGATAAAAGGCCATTGTATTGGGCATCGAGAGGATCGAGTATTACTAAAACTAAAAAATGTTATTAGAGCAATGGATATGAGCAGAACTCCAGGCACTCGTGCCCATGCCATGATATTATTGGATAGCCAGGATATGAGTGGGCTAATGACTTTTAAGGTCAAAACTGCTGTTTGTGGTAGAGAAGTCGGGCCACCGCCTATTCCCCGGCCGCTGCCACCTATGCGTCCCGTTCGTCCCGGATTACGTTTTAGATAGGAGACAAAGTGGCACTGCTGTGAAGAAATTACCTGGTGGAAAGAGGAGAGAATTTAAAAAAATATTACAATTGCCACGATAAGGCATGGGGGAGAGAAATATTATTGCTATATTTTTAAATTAGGAGGAAAAGTTAGTTGTGAGGGAATAATAATTGTGAAAAATGAAACCCAACAACCAACATCTTCCATAAATGATCAACTGAAGGTTTTAATTAATCAATATTTTGAGCGGTATCCAAATATGAGCATAAATGGATTGGCCAAAAAGTCGGGAGTGGGGACAACAACATTACGTCGAATTATTCATCAATCTACTAAAAACGAACCCGCCCCTCATACGGTATTAAACATTATCAGCACGATCTATAAAGAAAAGAGAGTTCCCACTCTGCTAAAATCTGTGGATGGGCCAGTGGGAGAGATGTTGAATCGGGCCTTTGGTGGTTATGTTTATACTGACAACAAAGAATATGTTTTTTCTGATGAGATCAATGAGGCGTTAAAAGATACTACCAGCTATCTAATTTATAAATTGGCCGCTAATCGCTGTGGGACAACACTGGCAAAAATAAAAGAGATGTTTGGCGAAATTGGTGTGGCAAAGTATGATCTTTTAAAAGAGGCCAATTTTCTTAATGTTCATAATAACGGAGAGATTCATGCTAAGGAAAAAAATTTTTCCATAGACCTTTTCTTGGCCAAGAAACATTTAAAAGAGTTGGTAGAATTTTACAAGCCAGAAGAGTTAAGTGATAATAAAAATATCTTTTACACACTATCTGAATCAATGAATGAGGATGGAATAAAAAAAATTAAAGATGTGCAAAGAGAGGCGGCCAAAAAGACTTTGGCCATTATGAAAGAAGAGAGTAATCAAGGGATGATTCCATATTTTACTGTCAATTTAGCAGATACCATTGAGTCTTCTAAAAAACCTGGAGTCTTACAATGAAAAAAGTAATTTTATCGCTCTTGATTTTGTTAGTTATCTTTTCTATGGAGAGTTTTGGAGGTGAATTAACAGGTGCTGGCCAGGCAGTAAGAAATGTTTTACTTCGAAGTGGTATCGATGTTATCCATTTGGAGGAGTCGGGATATAAAATTTTAGCTGGCGAGTTAACCGGCGCCGGTAAGCGCGCATCCATGGCCGCTATTAAGATTTTTGTTGCAAATGGTGAAGTTTTATATATTGAAGATGTAGATTCCATTTTGGTAGGCAATAAGAAGATTGTTTTAGATGCTCCCTCTGCCCCTGAGACGTTACGTGTTCATTCACTACCTGAATTAAAGGGAGTGGAATCTATGGGCAATATAATTGCGCGGCAAAAAATTCAAGGAATTGTGATTTTACCCGAATTAGCTATCCCATAGCAAAATCGGCCTATAAGCAAATCGATGAAGAGCTTAGATTGGCATCGTGAGTAATTTTTTGAAGTAGGCCATCGGCATGAAATGCTTCTGCCGGAGAAACTGTTTGGCCTAATTTTTTATCACCTATTAATAAAAACTCTGCGGCCTGTACGGCAAGTTTGGCAGTTATTCCATACATATCATATCCTGCAAGGGATATTAGTTTTTTTACCCCGGCCGCTTCTTCGGCCATTATGAAGATGCGAAAAAATTGCTTTTGACGAACTTCGGGGGCCGGCCCAGATAGTTGAGTGTTTGCTAATTTTGCCACCACACTCTCAAGAGGCGGAGGGGCGTGGTTGGTGCGCGCCAGCGCAAATTGAATCATCGCTTCATCCATTATCAAGAAACTTCCACATTCTTGCACTTGAAAGTTTTTATGAAAAAATAAAACTTCGGGATAAGGAGTGAAGAGCGCTGAGGTTAAATTTTCTAGTTGAGGAAAGTTAAGAGAGTTGAGAGCAAAAGGCCGTGTAATTTTTATTAGCTGGCCGTGATTAATAGCAAATTGGTCAAAGTATCCATGAACTTTCATTGTAAAGCGAGTGCCACGAGAAGGATTTGCTGAATCAAAATAGTAAAAGGAATTGATGAGATGGTAATTTTTTTTAGAATCCAGAAAGTTAAAGGCCAAAAGATCAACGAGTGCCGACTCAAAAGAACAAGAGTGAATAATGTAAGCACTATTTGGAAGGTGTTGATCAAGAGAGTTTTTAACAAAACTTTGCTCCCCAGAGAGATCCAGATAGTAAATAGGATATTTGCGCAACTCCTTCATTAGTATCGGCCCAAAGAGAGAATAGGGCCCTACACAATTTACCAAGATATCGGTTTGTTTTAGAAGTTGAGTTATTTCATTTAGGTTGGCCAGATCAACTTTAACAGATGCTTTTAACTGATTATAGAAGGGGAGTTTTTCAAGACTTCGTACAGCGGCAGTGAAAGGAATTTTTTTTTCCTCTAAGAGTTGGCAAATAAGAGTTCCGGTGTAGCCGGTGGCGCCTAAAATGGTTAGTCGCTTCAAAGAGGCACCTCTTGTTTGAATTTAGTCGTTAATATGTTGTCAGGCGGTGGAAGCTTTAGTCTATTGGGAACAATTCTTCCAGGCGCAATAATATTTCCGGCCCCCACCACGGCATAATGTCCATAGGCAATACCGAGTAAGTGCTGTCTTGAGTTTATCATTCCGGCGTTGGTAGGAATGGTTATTTCTTGGTTATCCAATCTGATATCACAATTTATTACGGCCATGACGGCCACATTTTTGCCAAAAATGGAAAATTGATAGGGGCCATGAATCAAGAACACATTTTCATAACTCATACATAGATTAATAAAATTGCCAGCAGAAACAAAGTTATTGCAACCGAGGATGGAGTAGTTAATCACTACATTGTCTTCTAAGGTCGTGCCGGAGCACAGCTTGCTCATACGCACAACGCAGTTGGCACCAATAGTAACATCATCGCCCAGTTCTACTCCTTCTAAAATTGCGGAGGGATGAATTTTATTTCGCTTGCCAAATTTATTTAAGCGACGAAGCGCCCAAAAATAGGGACGAGAGTTGAGAGGAAAAAAAATCTGCGTTAGAGATGGCGGTATTTTGTTTTGTATGCTGATGGCCCGTCCTAAATTTAGTGCCAAGTTAGCGTAAAGGAGGTGAAAGGGAGATGCCATTTTTGAGATCCAGATTGCGCATTGGTCTACATGGTATTTGCCGGAAGGAACAATTTGAGAGGGAAGTTTTATATGGTTTTCAAAAATTTTTTGGGGGATCAAAATTTTTAAAAAAGAAGGGCCTTTTTTTTTGTAGTAGCGAAAAGCGTATGTCCAGTGCCATTGCTTGTCATTGGTGAAGGGAAGAAGGAAGCGACGATTAAAAGTATTGTCGGAAAAATAAAATTCACAACTACTATTTTGAGTTGAAAGGAGGTTTAAAACGGCCAGCAAAAAATCTTTAGTGAAGAGAAGATCATCTTCAAAGGCCAAAAAATCGTCATCACCAATTTGCTCAGGGCATGTTGCTTCTCGTAATGTCATGCCGGCCTCGTGGACAATTTTTTCTTGAAAGTCTTTCAAAGTGCTATCGCCCACTGGTACTGCCCCGATATTTTCTCCGAAGGAAAAAAGGGTGCGATTGGTTTTTAGGCGATATATATTTACCATATTGAGTATGCTAGTTTTGTAGTTTTTTTTCTACTATGTTGCAAAGTGATTGCACGGATAAGAGGTAGGGGATTTTGGCAACCGAAAGGCCTGGAGTAATTTTGTCTGCAGGTATTTCTGGCATCGTTTTTCGTAGTGATTCTAGGCCTTCGGGGGTAACGATATTATTTATCGCAAAAGGTTTGTCACCAATGGCCGATTTTGCGTAGGTCTCAAATTCACTTATCTTCATGCTAATGTTGAAATCCTTCTCTAAAGTGTAAAGCAGATCGATCAGATCAATTGAGTCTATATTAAGATCTTCAATTAAGGTTTTTTCTGGAATGATATCTGCGGATGAAAGTCTGCAACTAGAAATAAGTGCTTGTCTAACTTTTTCAAAAATTACATTTTGTTCCATATTTCCTCACGAAAAGGTTACAGGCGTATACCGCCGTCTATAAAAAGTTTACTACCAGTTATAAAAGAGGCGGTGGCCTCAGAAGATAAAAACAAAATGCTGTGGGCAACTTCTTCGGGAGAAGCAAACCGTCTAAGTGGGGTTTGCTCAATTAGCATCTGGCCGTGTCGCTCCTGAAGGGCATTGCTCATAGATGTTTCGACGACACCAGGGCATACAGCGTTAACCCGAATATTTTTTTTCCCCATCTCTAAGGCCATTACTTCGGTTAGTCGGTTAACCGCCGCTTTCATGGCCGCATAGACAGATACTCCTCGGCCAAAGCGTTCAGATACCAAGGAAGAGACATTGATTATGTTACCAAATTTTTGTCGCATCATGATTTTTCCCACTTCTCGGCTAACTTTTGCCAGCGAGGAAAAATTGGATACATAGATGGATTCAAAATCATCATCGTTTAAGGCCAAAAATGGTGTTTCCAGTGTGGCACCAGCATTATTTACTAAAACATCAATTTGTCCCCATTCTGCTATGATTTTTTTTATGGCCTCTTGGATGGAAGTGGTGGAATTGATGTCAACTTCAATAGGCATAAAATGCTTTTCGTTAAGGCCCAATTCGCTAATGCGGGTAAAAATTTCTGAAAGTTTGGAGATTGACTCTCGATATAGTCCAACGACTTTTGCTCCTTCTTTTAAAAAGGAGATAGTTGCTGCAACTCCGATACCGCCATTACATCCGGTGATGGCCACAATTTTATTTTGTAATGCTAGATCCATAACTAACTTTCTTTATAATAATAGAACTGTTAACGCCGCCAAAGGCAAAATTATTAGTCATTCCAATGTTTAAGTTTTTCTTTTTATTTTCATGCATAACGATATCAATGGGGTGAGTAACACTGATAGGGTTTTCTAAGTTGAGATTATAGGGGACAATATTTTCTTCCATACAACTCATTAATAAATTAAATTCTTGAATGCCTGCGGCGGCAATGGCATGGCCATGTCGTGATTTAGTAGAACTAACAGAAATGTTGGCCGCTTTTTCCTCAAAAAGTTCGACAATAGATTGTAGCTCTATTTCATCGTTGGATAATGTGCCAGTACCATGCAGATTTATATAGTCAATTTGCTCAGCAGAAATTTGGGCGGAGGCCACAGCATTACCTATGGCCGCTTTCATGCCAAGGCCTTTGGGGTCCGGGGCAGTAATTTTATATCCATCCAGAGTGTTCCCCATACCGATTATTTCAAATTTTGTGGGCAAAGAATATTTGCTAACCGCCTCCTCATTTGCCAACAGAGAAAGGCCTGCCGCTTCTCCAATAAGCGTTCCTCTGCGTGCGAGATCTAACGGTTTGCAATATTTAGAGGGATGTTCTGAAGAGGTAGACATAACGCCGAGTTTGCCGAAGGCCAAATAGGCCATCAAGTTAATTATCGAATCAGTTCCACCGGCCAGAACTGCTTCTACCTCGCCAGTTTGTAGAGCTCGCGTTGCGTAGATAATTGCTTGCGTTGAGGCCGTACAGGCAGTCAAAATAGTTTTTTGAAAAGCGGCCAGACCTAGTTTTTCGGCCAAGTAGATGGCAGAGATGTCTAGTGGGTTAAGAAGAGTATTGACTCGGCCTTGGCCATAATTTAATTTTTCAATAGCGTTGATATAATTCCAGGCCGGGTTAGTAGAAGAGGCAAAAAATTCTGCCTGAATTGTTTCCAAGGGAGTGACATCTAATCCTAATCCTAAAATAACACCTTTTTTCTCTTCGGGAATTGGCATTAGCATTTTTTCTAAACGTGTTTTCATTAGATGGTAGTTGGCCACCATTAGTTCAAGTTTTTTATCGTAGTGTGCCATTTTTTTTATTTGCGGCAATTCATTGGCATAAATTTTTGCCAAGTCGCCGCGGACTTCTGCTGCCCCCGTAGCGCCTAATCCTTCCGTGCTAAAAGAGGTGATAGTATTTCCGGCAGAATAGTTATCATGAATGGATTTCATGATATTTTCGTTGCCAATTCCTAGTGGAGAGCAGCTATCGTAATCTACGATAAAGACCCGTTGCCCTTTTTGCATTAGACTACCCTCCCAAGACGAATGAGGGAGGACCTTCCATAGGGATCGTTATTTAAACAGTCGATATTTTCGGAGGTGCTCTGTAAATGAAAACAGGCACCATAGATATTCATTAAGGGAGCAAATACGCCCATGCAACCCCAAATGGGATAATAACTAAAAGCTTTTTTCCATTTTTCTTCAACTACTTTTTTCTCAAGTTGATAATCTCCTTCTCCTAGGCCTCCGGAGAAATAGGCAAGTTGAGATCTCTCCTGAAACGAATTATAGATCAACTCTTGCTTGGAAAATAAAGAAGGCCTGGTGGTGCTTTTTTGAAGAGATAAAATTTCCGCTATGGGAGTTGCTTGACGTTTTTTGACGCTCTCTTCTGTTTCGATAAGCAGCATGCCCGCAGCATTAGAGAGTCGCCAGTCGAAAGAGGAGAGATTGGCCAGATTCTGAAAGGTTAAGGCAAAAAAGAGTCCGGCGCCATTGGCCGCTCCGACCAAGGCCATCTCTGCTTCTTCTTGAGAGAGTGTGTAAATGGCCTCCTCTAGCGCATCAACGGTAGAGTGTGAACTATTTCCATAAACAGTATTATCGCCTTTGGCCCCAGAATATTGAGAGACAAAACTTTGAGAAGCGTTGGTCAGAACATTTAAGACAAAAAGCGCGGGAGTGGCCTTTTCCACTCTTCGATGTCTGGCGGCAATATCATCTCCCAAATCGTGGGAAGAGTAGGCGGAACTAATTTCGTTGATACTACCTAGTAGTTGGTCTAGACAGACTCCGTTTCCCATATAAAGTGGAATAGTGGCGCGCAGATGGGCGGGAATTTGTGCTGACTCAAAAATCTCTTGGCCGCAAATGGCCGCCGCTAAAACATCTTCCCGCATAACTTTTACATCTTTGAGTGAAGGGTAGTAGCGCGCGGACTCACTTATATCTAGATGGTGTACGCTCAATTTTTGAGATTTATCTGGCCCTAAGAAGTGTGGTTGAGAGTGAAGCTTATGGGTATTTAAATATTTTAATCCATCAAAAGATTGTACTCCTGGAATACGAAAACTGACTGCTGTTATAAAAAGACGTTTTTTCACAAAATAGTCTGGCCTCGCTGGGATTCTGCTTGCGTTAGAATATTAAAATATTCATTTCTCATATCAACTAAGCGTTCGTTGGGCATTTTACTTTTTGGAATGAGTACAAAGCTAAGATCGCAACTACTAATAAGCTTTCCATCGACAAAAGTATCAACCACGCCATTGCCATGATTTATATCAAAAGTATTAAGTTTTCCCACCATCTCCGCGCGATCTCCCGGAAGTAAAAAACTTTTAAATTTTGCTTTATGAACAATAGATAAGACGGCGTACGACTCGTGTTCTTCTCCAAAATTTGCCAAATGACTTTTTTCTAGCAAAATACCCAGCAGTTGGGCCATCGATTCAATGGCCAAAACGCCAGGAACGATGGGGTATCCAGGGAAATGTTCATTAAAGATCCCCTCGGTTAGTGACCAGCATTTTAGGCCCTTGGCGCTCTTGCCCAGTTCCATTTCGGTAATTCTATCTACTAGGTAAAATCTCACTAAGTACACCTCTCAAATTTTACAAAATAGCTTCCTATATCTGGAGATGATAATCAAGTATTAAAAGACAGAATTGGCCCAAAAAGAAAAAGAAGGAACAAAAATACCTTTTCATCGAGAGGCTTTTTTTCTATGCTTTGGGCGAAGGTGGTAGGCAAATGGAAAAAAATTCTCCAATTACTCAGATGTTAAAAATAAAAACTTGCATTGATGGAGGCGATCCTTCAGTGACGCCTATTTTTCAGAATTCGGCATTTGAAAGTAGTAGTCCCTATTTTTATACCAGAAAAGATAATCCCAACTCGGCAGAGTTTGAAGCGGCAGTGGCAATTTTAGAAGGGGCCGAGTATGCGTTGGCAGTTACCACTGGTATGACTGCTATTACGATTGTATTAGGTCTATTGCGTCCTCATCAGCATCTTTTAATTAATAAATATATCTATGGTTGTTCCTACAAACTCTTTCAACGTTTTTGTGAAAAACTTAAAATAAAATTGACAGTACTAGATCTCTCTACGCCAGAGGGGATTGCCCAGATCCCGGCAGATTGTGATATGATTGTTTTTGAAACTCCTACTAATCCATTTTTAAAAACGATTAATATCCAAGAGGTGGCCTCCCGAGCAAAATCCACTAGTGCAAATTGTCTGGTGGTAGTAGATAACACTTGGGCCACACCACTATTTCAAAAACCACTGGAACATGGTGCCGATATTTCTTTGTATAGCGCAACAAAATATTTTTCTGGCCATAGCGACGTTATGGGAGGGGTTATTTTAACCAACAATCCAGAGATTGCAGAGAGTTTGCGACAAGAGCGTTTTTATACGGGAGCAATTTTATCTCCTTTTTCTGCCTGGTTATTGCGCCGGTCCCTGCAAACACTACCGTTGCGAATGAGAGAGCATCATCGGGTTACTGTAGAAATGTGTGATTTTTTGAAAGAGGTTAGGCAGATAAAAAAAATATATTATCCTCACATTGACGGTAAACAGATGACTTCCTACGGGGGAATTATATTTTTTGAATTTGTCGAGGCCCTTGCGGCCGAAGATCCCTATGTTAAATTTTGTGATTCACTACAACTATTTGGCACTGGCACAGGGATGGCCTGTGTAACATCTATGGTGGCCCGTCCGTATACGGGAAGTCATGCCTCTATGGATGACGCTGAAAAGGCACAAATGGGAATTACCAAAAAATTAGTAAGGCTTTGCTTTGGACTGGAAGAAATGGAAGATTTAAAAAAAGATTTGGCGCAGGCCTTCGCGAAACTTTGAAAAAATTGTTTGTAGTACTATGCGAACATCAAAATAGGATTGAAGAAGATATGATTCTGTGGCCAGACGAGAGGCCAGGAGAGCTAAGGGGATTTTAAATTTTATGCTACGCACTTCATCTGGCAAGTTCCCGGCCAGAGCATAGGCCTTGGAGATTTTAGTTTGATAAAAACAGAGATTGAATGAGGCCAGAACATTTTTTAATTCGACAATTTCTAGAGAGATTGTTTTGCCATTAAACCATTTTGGAATAAAATTTAGGCCCAGTAAATTTAAAATTCCTGGGATGGCGAGAGTGAAATCCATCTCCTCTTTGGGAAAATTTGGAAGGTGATGGTGAAAGTAGTCATAAACCATTTGACGGTAGCAATCACGGTAAATTTTATCTTCCAGTAAACAGCCAAAAATAATTTTTTCCACTCTCTTCATAAAAAGAAGCACTCGTATTCGAGATATTTTAGCGCGTTGATAAAGAGAGATGGGAACATTCATTTGCGAGAAAAATTTTTTGGGTGTTAAAAAATCCAACCAAATTTTCACTCTAAGTTTTTTTAGTTCTTCTTCATCAAGTTGTGGGTGGGCCACTAACTGGCGGGCCTCGGTAAAATCACTCCATGGACGATCAAGCAGAAGTCCTTCCTTTTTTAGCTCTTCTCGATAGCGAGTTCCTGGATATGGTTGTGCATAGAGAGGTTCAATAAAGTTGGGGTCAAGCTGGCGTGCAAAAATTCCAATATTGGCGATGGCCTCTTTTGAATCTTTAGGGTCCCCAAATACATAGGAGTTTCCAATATGCACAATTTGGGCCTCTTTAAATTCTCGATTAACGTTGGCAATGAAGTTGTCAACAAGAGGATGGTTTTTTCCGTAGCGAAGCAGTTGTGAGGGATTGGGGGATTCTGCCCCATAGGAGAGCATGATAAATCCGGCCTGTGCCATTTTTCTTTTAAGCTCCATTTGTCCTAAAAAAGGGCGGATGAAGGCAAAAAACAAGATAGTAATTTTCTCAGCAATAAGTAGATCGCATATTTGTTCAAGTCGAGGAAGATCACCGCCTAGTTGATCATCTGTTAACCAACAAAATTTAACTCCCGTTTGCGCAATTCTTTTAATCTCATCAACAACGTAGCGCGGCGAGTGTGTACGATAACAGGCCGGATATGAAGCGGCCGGGGAGCAGAAAGTGCAGTAGTGAGTGCAGCCGCGTGAACTTTCTAGTAAATCCATGCGAAAAAGAGGATATGCCCCATAATAATATTTTTTCTTTCGTAAATGTCGGGCCGGGGGAAGAAGGAGATCTAGCGATTCTGCAGGAGTGGCCAGTGGATTGGTAATTAGCTCGTCATCTTTTTTATAGCAAAGGCCGGCAATTTTGTCAGGAGCTATTCCCTCTACAAATTGTCTGAAACTTAGCTCTCCATCGCCACGAATGACATAGTCGCTATATTGTAAGGCCTCTTGGTAGCAGTGGGTGGCGTGCAATCCACCCATCACTATAGTTGCGTGTGGAAAATTTTCTCGAATATGCACGGCCAGTCGATAGTTGGCCTGTGCATGCATGGTGGTTTTTATATTAATGCCAATTATGGTAGGAGCAAATTTTTTCATGGCGGAAATAATGTTTTTTTCAAAGCGCAGATCAAAAATTTCCACCAGGGCAATGTCTTCTAGGTGGGCGGCAATTCGCTCTAATCCCAGAGGAGGAAGCACAAAACCGTAAAAGGCATCATGGCGGATTTTAGTAGGAAAAACTAGTGCAACCTTTTTAATAAGCTCCCCTTGGCAAACAGACACATTCTATTTCTTGAAATTAGTCTAGGCGAGTGGTTATTCATTTACAATGGTGTTATATAGACCATTTTTCCCGCCAAGAAAAATAGTCCACTATTTAAATAAAGTAGAAACTGATCTTGTAGAAATAGAAGATCAACCATCAATCCACTCTATTGGCCAGTCGCAAATAGATTGGCCAATACCAAATTTTGATCAGCAATTGCCTGATCCATTTTAATTTTTTGTTGTTGGGTGAAAAACAGATCATTTCCAATTCTCCAATAACCCATAATGTTTTTTCCTATACGCGTATCACTATCATCATCGGCAAAACCATATTGACATTTTAAGGTTACTTTTTCGCGATAATCGCGCTCCTTCCAGCAAACTGCTTCAGATCTATCTTTTTGCTCTTTTTCGGAAGAAGATGCGTTGGCCAAGAAAATTCCCGGAGCACTATCTGAGCAGAAAAACTTACTGGCAAATTGGCCTTGTTGGCCAAAGGTGGTTGCATAGCAGTAATTTTTATAAATGGAGACACCATATCCATCAAGTGTAGTATCGTCGATTCCATCTCCAGTTAAAGGCCGGCCACTTAGTGGTTCCACCGTTATATTTTTTTCGGGAAAAACGATATTACCGGTGATGGAGCTTTTTTCGCAAACGCTCTTTTGTTCAGCTTCTTTGAGTGAGCATAAAGTCACAGAAGGGTTATCCTCGGCGTGAAAAGGATGTTGAAGTGTGAAAGTATGGCCTATTTCGTGGGCCAAAGTGGAGTCATAAGCAGAGTTACCAAGAACAATATTGGGAAAAATACCGTTGACGGTGAGAATGGCCACACCAACAATCGAGCCGTGAGATGCTAAGAGGTTATTGGCAAGAAAAATAGGAAGGGTTCCATTTTTGATATATTTTTTAGTGATTGAACGCAGATCTGAAAGGATGACGGTTTTTTTACCGTTATAAAGTGGACGGATGGGAGCGGCCGAATTGTCATTTATGTAATAGTCATTTCCCAGTCGCTCATTGGAATCATCATGAATGTCTATTTCCTCATAACTAGCAACAACAAGTTTTTTCCATCCTGCAAAAATGCGATTGGATTCGTTGACCATATTAAATATCTGATCGATTTTAACGGAAGTGTTTCCTTGTAAATTGCGCAAATTTAGAAAACTAACACCGAAGGCCGGGACAGCACTGGGAAGAATTTTTAAAGAAAAAGTGAAGTCGTTTTTGATTCCATTTTTAGTGGTAAAGCGCATTACTGGGCGATAGAGGCCGGCCCGTTTTACTAGTCCGACTGTTTTATTTAAAATGTTATTCATCGTGATTTGGTGTACAGGGCGTTCGGAGTCGGCGTCAAAAATAATAAGGCCATCGTTTAAACCGATAATTGAAATTTCCTGGTAAATGCTAGAAAAACTTTCGCCTTTTTCTAGGGAAAAATTTAATGACAGCGAGTCGCCTTCTGTAAATTTAATCACCGCGTTTTCGCGCAGTGGAGATCCGTTTAGGAGGATAGAAGGGTAGGGGCGAAGAATTTTTAAGGTGATGTGATAAATCTGTTTATCCAGTTGAAGGTAAAAACTATCGTTTTTTTCTCCTGGCAAATCGTTCCACAATACGCTTATAACAAAAGAGTTCTCTTTGAGTTCCATTTGTAAATGAGGGTAGGCAAAGTTGTTAATTTCTTTTTTTTCATCATCATATAGACGAATGCAATTTTGACATTGGGGTGAAAAGGGTAAATCAATAGAGAGTTCACGTTTGTAATTAGTGCTATTTTGCGCCAGTATGGCATTTGTTTTTAATATATTTAAATCATCGGCAGAACTAACATTAAATTTATAATTAACAATGTGTTCACCAATTTTAAACTTAGCAAAAAGGCCTTCTTTGTAGTTCTCGTAAACAACATATGTCCAGCGTCCAGCATTGAAAATTATGCTGGAAAGATTGCTTTCTATAAGTTCCATAGACTCTTCATTTTGAATTATATTCCCAACGTAGTTGCCATTTGGCATTAGCACAAGTGAAATCTCTTTGTCTAAATTGGTGGTGTGTTTTATCGAAACTATTTTATTGCTAACTAAAATGCCATCAGTAGATCGGATAAGCAAATTACTCTCTTTATTTAACGGAAATTGTTCACTGTCTATTATTCCGCTTGGACAAATATTTTGTTCGTTAAATAGGCAAGTAGTTTGGATGGGGTCATTTTCCTGGTCGTGAACTATAACTTCTAAACGGCCATCGAGACTATTAAGGTATAATTCCTCTGGTAGTAAGATTTGTGGAGCGGTATTATTACGCCGCAGTTGTACGGTTTTACTGTCCCAAAGTGTTTCTGGATCATTTTTATCGCCATCATAGGCCGTGCAATTTGTTTCATCTTCTACAAAGTATTCTCCATTACTATTTTTTTTTGCATCACATTCTAAAGTAACCTCTTCACCATCTGGATCGGCAGCGCTAGCACTAAACCATCCTCCATTGGCCGCACCTATAATATCGACATAGTTTGGTACCGATAATAGTGGCGCTCGATTGGCATTTTTTACGAGAAGATGGAGGCGATATTCTTTCGTGACAAAGCTTTCGTCGTTTTGCATTAGCAATTTTGGTATTAGAAATTTCAAATTAATAGTTAGTTCTTTTGTTTGTTCTGATTTGTTAACAAACTCTTTTGCCAAGATTGTGTACTCTACTACTTTACGGGGATAATCTATTTTTTCCCTTAGTGTGATTCCTTTTTCTTGTACAACCAAGCGAGGTGTTGCTCCAGTATTTAAAAAATCAGTGAAAGCAATCTCAAAACGGATGGCCTCTCGTTCAAATACTTCTGCTTGCATGGTAAGCAATTTATTATCAATTTCACAGTTTTCTATGCAGTTAACATTTTTAAAGTATTTATCTAGTATTTTTTTAAATTTAGGAGCAATTTTTCCAATGGCCTGTTTACTTTTTTCTTTGGCCTTGGAAGCGGAATTTCCCCAGTATTGAGTGGTGTCTTTTATTATGTTTTTAAATTCAAAGGCCAAAGAAATGGAGCTAAATGTTAGGGTATAGGTGAGGAGTAGAGATAGCAGTGGAAATTTCCAGTTAATTTTCATTATTATTACCTTTTTATAATTATAAAGCTGTAAGATTAAAGTATCATATAGAGCTAAATGGCAAAATGAATGAAAACTTTAGTGACGATAAATTACATGGGCGTCAAAAAAATATACAGACAAACTCTTTGAAAACAGATTGCTTTTAAGATAGTGAGGAAAAAGATGGCCACAATTTTTGAAAATGGAAATTTTATTTCATGTGACGAGCAAAATACCATTTTTTCTGTTTTGGTGGAGGACCAAGGAAAGATTGTCTTTACTGGCAATAAAATTCCTCACCAATATCAAAGTGCGAAAAAAATTGACCTGCAAAAAAAAACAGTACTGCCTGCTTTTTTTGATACCCATATTCATTTTTCATCTTATGCTTTTTTTAATCTAGGGCTTGATTGTCGAAATGCCGGTGACTTTCGGGAGCTCCAAGCTATTATTGGGAAGTATGTAGCGCAACATTTAGAAGAAAAAATAGTTTTAGGTTTTGGGATTTCTGCTCATACATTAAAAGAAAAGCGCTTGCCGACCAGTAAGGATTTAGACAAAATTACCAGTCATCCACTTTTATTAATAAAATATGATGGCCATGCGGCGATGGCCAATGAAGCTCTAATTTCTCACTTACCTTCCGTCGTTTTGGAAAAAAGGGGATTTGAAAAAGAAAGTGGACAGTTTTTTCAAGAGGCCTTTTATGAGGTAGTAAATTATATTTCAAAGAAAGTTTCTCTCGCAAAAATCTTCACCAATTTGGTGGAAGGAAGCAATCAATTAATTAAAAACGGTATTGGATCTATCAGTAGTGTGGAAGGAGTAGGTATTCCTTTTGATGTTGATTTGATGCGTTTCGCGGCCAGAGGACTTCCGATAAATATAAAAACTTATTATCAGACGATGAATGTGCAAAAAGTTTTACGGCGAAAACTTGATTGTATCGGAGGATGCTTTGAGACGGCCTTAGATGGTTGCTTTGGAAGTGTAGATGCGGCACTCAAAGAACCCTACAATCACGATATCAGCAATAAAGGAGTACTCTACTATTCTCAAGAAAAGGTAAATTCCTTTGTAAAAGAAGCACACAATAGCGGGTTGCAAATGGCCTTGCATGCCATCGGAGATGCGGCAATTGAGCAGGCCTTAAACGCGTTTGAAACGGCCTTAAGAGAGAATCCACGCAAAGATCATAGACACACGATCATTCATGCGGAGTTGATGGATGAGAAATTAATTGCTCGAGTAAAAAAGCTAGGGATATGTATAGCTTTGCAAACGCCTTTTTTACATTGGGAGTTAGAGCCAATGGAATATTTGCAATCTATTTTGGGCCAGCGCACACAAAATTTTATGCCACTAAAAAGTATGCTTGCTGCCGGCATTTTGTTGGCCGGAGGTTCTGATGGCCCGACTACCTTGCCTAATCCAATTTGGGGAATCCATTCTGCCTGTAATCACCCTAATTCGGCCGAGAGTGTGGAGGTGATGGACGCCATCAAAATGCACACTATTGCCGGAGCAAAAATATCTTTCATGGAGAAAACGCACGGATCATTGCAGGAAGGCAAATATGCTAATTTTGTAATACTTTCTGAAAATATTTTGCAAGTAGAAAAGCATCACATTCGGGATATCAAGATTGAAGCAACCTTTTTGCGCGGTAAGCTCCCGAAAAATTTATCTGGTAATAATTTGAAGTATGTCATGGACTGTTTAATCAAAAATAAAGACTGAAATAATTTCTATCCGCCAATATTGACATTTATCTATCTGCGGCCATCTTGTCTCTAGAGACTGAAAAATGTCTGGAGGCAAATTTATGGATAAAAATGTTGAGGAAAAAACTCCTAAGTTTCTAATCAATCTCAATGACCGCGCCAAAGAAGGCAAGCTTGATCCGGTGATTGGTCGAATAAAAGAGATTCGATCAGTAATTGAAATATTGGGGCGGCGTAGTAAAAACAATCCGGTGCTAGAAGGGGAGGCCGGAGTGGGGAAAACTGCTATTGTTGAAGGATTGGCCGAGCAGATTGTTAAAGGGCAAGTGCCAGACGTTTTGAAGAAAAAAATAGTTTATAGCTTGGATATGGGCGCATTGATGGCCGGTACTAAGTTTCGCGGAGAGTTTGAAGAGCGTATTCAGCAACTATTGGCCTTTGTTAAAGAGTCAGCAGGAGAAAGTATTTTATTTATTGATGAGATTCATCAATTGGTGGGAGCAGGGAAAACAGAAGGCGCGATGGATGGGGCCAACTTACTTAAGCCTGCGTTGGCCCGTGGAGAGTTGCACTGTATCGGGGCCACAACTCCGCAGGAGTATCAAAAGTATATTTTACAGGACCCCGCACTGGAGCGACGTTTTTGCAATGTTCCAGTGCGGGAACCATCGAAAGAGGATACCATTGAAATTTTGATGGGGATTCGGGATAAATATGAAATTCATCATGGTATAAAAATTTCTGATGATGCTATTTATGGAGCGGTTTTTTTATCAGACCAATATATTACCAATAAGCATTTACCTGACAAGGCCATCGATTTAATAGATCAGGCCGCCTCAGCACTTAAGCTTTCGGCGGAATCCATGCCCGCTGATTTGTTAGAGTTAGAATCAGAGATTAGATCCAAGCGAATATATGCACAAGTAGAAAAAAACAATAAAGAAATTGCCCAGCAAATTGAAGTTATGCAGGCCGACTTTGATCGACAAAAAGAGATTTGGGCAGCGAAAGTGAGAGCAGTAAAAAATATCACGGCCTTGAAGGCAAAACTAGATCGTGCAAAATTCATGCTGGAGCAGGCCGAACTTTCTCAAAACTATGAAGAGGCCTCAAGGATAAAATATTCTACCATCCCAGAGATTGAAAAGGAGTTAGGTAATACTGCTCACGATTGGGTGCTAGGTAAAGAACATATTGCCTTAGTCATTTCACGACAATTGGGAATTCCTATAGAAAAGATTTTAAAGACTAAGCAGGAAAATATTTTGCAATTGGAAGACTTTTTGAATGAGGCCATCTATGGACAAGAGGAGTCGATCAAAGAAATTGCGGAAACATTAATTTCTAGTTATGCCGGCCTATCCAGTATTCACCGGCCTTTAGGATCTTTCCTATTGCTTGGGCCGACGGGAGTAGGGAAGACTGAAACTGCAAAAAAATTGGCCAAGTTTTTATTTGAAAGTGAAGATAATATGATTCGCTTGGATATGAGTGAATATTCAGAACGTCACTCAGTTGCCAAATTGATTGGATCGCCGGCCGGATATGTTGGATATGACGATGGTGGCGTTTTAACAGAAGCGGTTCGCAAGCGGCCTTATTCGGTCATTTTATTTGATGAAGTAGAAAAGGCGCATATAGATTTTACGGACATCATGCTGCAGATTTTAGATGATGGCCGGCTTACTGATAACAAAGGTCGTACAATAAATTTTAAAAATAGTATTATTATTATGACCTCTAATTCTAAAGACCTGCAAAGCGATTTTAGGCCAGAGCTTTTGGGCCGCATTGATGCTATTTTACGCTATAGTAACTTGAGCAATTTAGTTATGCGGAAATTAGTAGAAAAGCAACTGAGAGAATTAAACTCTCATTTACGTGGGAAAAATATAGAGGTCGAATTAGAGGATAGTGCCTATCATTTGCTAGAAGAGCGCGGATATGATGCCACCTATGGGGCAAGGCCGCTAGCAATAGTCTTTAATAAATTTATTGTCCGGCCATTGGCCAAAATGATTGTTTCGGGAGAAGATCTTTCTCAAAAGATTATTGTTCGTTGGATAGATGGAACAATGCAACTTACTTCCAAATAATGAGGGATTCTTCTTATGATGACAATTATTAGATGGGCGGGTGCCCTTGGCCGTCTTTTGTTTTCTTTAAGATATAAAGTAGATGTTGTAAATTTTGATCAAATAAAGCGTAAGGGGAGTTTGGGCATTTTATTTTTGCCCAATCATCCGGCCCTGATTGATCCCATTCTTCTTTATTCTTTTCTTTTAAAAAGATTTACGCCTAGAGTATTAGTGGATGAGCGTCAGGGGCGGCGCTTTGGGGTGGGGGCCTTGGTTAAGGCCGTTAATGGCCTACCGATCCCGGATATTAGTCGAGTCGGTAACAAAGGTCGAGATAAGGTTGTTGCGGCCATGCAGAATCTCTCTTTGAGTTTACGCAAGGGAGAGGATGTTTTGTTATATCCAGGTGGACGTGTTTATCGTAGCTGGCAAGAAGAAATTGGTGGAACCAGCGCAGTACATACTCTTTTAAACGATAATCCTGATTTGCAGGTAGTGCTAGTGCGAATTAAAGGATTATGGGGGAGTAGTTTTAGTTATGCTCCCACTGGGAAAGAGCCCAAAATTGCCAATCTTTTGGGTTGGTATTTATGGTTGCTTATGGCCAATTTTATTTTTTTTATTCCACGAAGAGAAGTGAGTATTGAATTTGTATCAACGCATGACCTGCCAAAAAAAGGAGAGCGCAATGAGATCAATCGCTATTTGAGTAAATTTTATTCGAAAGTTTTTCATCATCATCTATACGTTCCCTATTATTTCTGGAGAGGTGAAAGCACTAAATATCTACATGAAGTTAAACAAGCAACTTTTTCCCAAAAAGCAGCGACGATTGCCGATAGCACTCGAAGCATTGTCTATAAATATTTACAGGACAAAACAGGGAAGCGCAAAATTGCAGATGGCGATTTGTTGGCCTTGGATTTAATGATGGATAGTTTGGCGAGAGCAGAGTTAGTCTTGTGGCTGGAGGCAGAATTTGGTTTTTCGCAGAGTAACTCTGATTCTCTTCGAAGTGTAGAAGATGTACTTCGTGCGGCGGAAGGAGAAGTGATGGCCAGTAGTGTAGGTATCGCCATCACGCCGGCAAACGCCAAATGGTTTTGGAATAAAAAAGATAACTCCCCTGTAATTTTTGAAGAGGCTGCCACTGTTACGGAAATGTTTTTAAGAAGCTTTAAAAAGTGGCCGAATAAAATGATTATTGCAGATCAAAAAAGTGGGCCCAAAACTTATCGCAATATTGTTACTTCAATATTTGCGCTCCGCCCCTTTATTGAAAAGCTAGAAGGAAATATGGTGGGAATTATGTTGCCAGCATCGGTAGCTGGAGCAATTGTCTATTTTGCTACTTTGTTTTCTGGAAAAACTCCAGTTATGATTAATTGGACTGCCGGTATTCGAACTATTAAATATGCCCTAGATTCGCTCGCTATAAAAAATGTGATAACGGCCCAGGCATTACTGGATAAGTTAAAAGATCAAGGCCTTGATTTTTCCGAAGTGGAAGATAGCTTTTTTATTATGGAAAAGTTGGCCCCCAAAATAAAGTTAAAGGCCAAACTTACTGCTTTGTATAAAACTTTCTTTTGCTGGAGGGAGTTGACGCAAGTTTCTGTTTCGCCCATTGGTGTAGTGCTTTTTACTTCTGGTTCAGAAGGATTCCCCAAAGCAGTACCGCTTACACATGCCAATCAGCTTACCAACATTAAAGGTGTGGCCGAGATGATAACTTTTTATCGTTCAGATAGTTTTATTGGATTTTTGCCAACGTTTCACTCCTTTGGAATTGAGCTGACTACTTTGGCACCCATTTTAATGGGACTGCCAGTCTATTTTTCCCCAAATCCAACTGATGCCAATACCTTGGCCAAATTAATAAAGGAATATAAATTGGCCATTATGGCCGGAACTCCAACTTTTGTGAACGGCATTGTGAAGGCCTCCTTGCCAGGAGATTTGGATAGTTTGCGTTTTGCGGTAACTGGTGCGGAGAAGTGTCAGGAGTATGTTTATGAAGCGCTGAAGGAGAGTTGTCCGAACGCGCATATTTTAGAAGGTTATGGGATAACCGAATGCTCTCCGGTAATTTCCGCCAACACTCCGGAGGATTCTCGTCCAGGAACCATTGGGAAAGTACTTTCTAATATTGAGTACACCATAGTTCATCCAGAAAATAATGGGCCTATTGCGAAGGGAGAGATGGGAATGTTGTTAGTGAGAGGGCGTAGTATTTTTGGAGGATATTTAAATTATGATGGCCCTTCGCCTTTTGTAGATCATGATGGAAAGAGTTGGTATAAGACCGGTGATTTAGTGCAAGAAGTAAATGGATATTTGATTTTCAAGGGGCGGCTAAAGCGTTTTATAAAAATGGGCGGGGAAATGATCTCTTTGCCGGCCATCGAACAGGTATTGGAAAAACATTATCCTAAAAGCGAAGAAGGCCCGACGTTGGCGGTGGAGGCCACCGCGGAAGAGATTCGTCCGGAGTTAGTTTTGTTTTGCATAACAGAAACTACCAGAGAAGAGGCCAATCGTTTTATTCAGGAGGGCGGACTTAGTCCGTTGCATAATATTCGTCGAGTGGTCAAAGTTGATACTATTCCGGTGCTGGGAACTGGTAAAATTGATTATCGCGAATTAAAAAATAGATTGGAATCATCTGAATCATAATTACTGCAAAATTTTTATACACCTGTCTAATCCTTAGACAGGCCATCTTTTCTATAAAATTTCTATGCGTTTGCTGCCTTTGAAATTATTGGGGAGCGCACTCTTTTGGTAGTTGGAATGTTTATTGCTCATATTATTATGAAGAACTATTTGCCAAGGATTTTGGATGAAGTTTTTAGGTAAAAATTTGCATCGCCTATCTTTTTTTCTGGCCATTACTTTATCGTTGGCCACCACCTCTTCTTTTGCCACTTACAAGTTTGGTGGAGTGGCCATTTTAGATTCGGCCATGAAGCTAACCTATGAAGCGAATAAGGAGTTTGCCAACAGCTTAATGTTAAAAGTGCTGGCCATTGAAGGAAATAACATTTTTTTTGTCGGTGGGGCGCTTGATAAGATATATCCCACCATGGTGGGACCTAATGAATCAGATATAATTTTAAATCCCCCCTTTGCCGGATATAGCTACACTAAAGTGTTTAGCGCCGCCGGATATAGCGTAGATGAACTTTCGGCCAAGGCACTTTGGACGACGCCGGATTTATATAAAAAAGAAACGCTCTATGGTGCAATGGGAGTAGCAGGTGTTCAATCATATAGTTTTTCTAAAGAATTAGCATTAACTCATGCCTTAAGTGTGGGGAAAAATTTTCATAAATACTACAACGGCCCTTTAGGGCAATACACTTCAGTTGTGATGAAAAATGCGCTAGGAATTAGATACTCCGTTGGAGAATTTTTTTCTTGTGGCCTAAATTTTGTGTTTAGTAATTTGATGAATTATGCTGGACGGTGGAGTGGCTCTCATGCGACTGAAGCGGCCTTGGAGTATGCAATAACGGAAAGTTCCTTTATGGCACTAGGAATAAGTTCTGGTGGGCCTAATTTGAAATACGAGCAAGCAAACTATAGTTTATATCATACCGATGCTACACAAGTTGGTGTGTCGCTGGGTGTGAAATTTTAAAAGGATGCGCAATGAGAAATTTAATTACAGTTTTAGGAGCACTCTTTTTACTTTCCCTTTTTGCCTGTGCGGAAAAGCGCCCGGTTAAGGAGCTAGAACCCAATCGTTTTCGCATAAAAAAAGCTCTGATTAGTGATGGCCTGTACTATTTTAAGGAGACGATCACCAAAAGTGACTTGGAGGCCTCTACCGCGACAGTGGGAAATTTAGGCAGCAGTCGCATCGTAAGATTAAAATTTTCTGAAAATTATCTAACAATTTACAATGTTGATAAAAAGTCTACCGACTTTATGAAAAAAAGTTCTGACACTCCGTTTTCTTCAGAGCGAGTGCTGAGTCGTTTTCCTGTTAGCAAGCATATCGATGTTCGGAGAGAGAAGGATGAAAATGGTGATAAAACCAATAAGATGGTGGAAACGGAAGAAGATCGTAGTTGGGATAAGCGCGAGTATGCAATAGTGGACTTTACCGATGAAGAATTATTAGATCGAGGAAACTATTACGAAGGATATGGAATCTATCAAGATGGTGAATTTTTAAGTCTAGAATCTGCTGGTGAAATTAGTGAGCTAGTGGTTTTAAAAGATATTATTAATATTACTGCCCTCAAACGGGCCAGTCTAGGTAAGGGAGAGAATTCTACATTGGTAAATGTGCGTTACTCTTTTATGCCAGTAGAAAAAAGTGACTACAAAGGAAAAGAGGTAAGTGCGGGAATATTAGATAAAGTTGGATTCTTTACTCAAGATCAGATGGTGGTAGATAACAATTATGTCACAAAAGATCGACCACTTTTAGTTCGTCGAGATCCTCGAAAAAAAGTTGTCTATTATCTTTCAAAAAATTGGACTTCTGGTAATGGTGCAAAGTATAAACATCTGGCCTATCAGGCAGTGAAAGAGTGGAATAAGGTTTTTAAAAAGCAATTGGGAATAGATAACTTTATAGAGCTAAAAGAGAGTGATGGTACGCAGCGTTTGGGGGATATACGCTATTCTATGTTGGAGTGGATTGAGGAACCCTTTGATTCGGTACCATTGGGATTTGGGCCATCGATTAATAATCCGTTTAGCGGAGAAATTATAAATGCGGATACCATGATCTACGGAGGGGCCATTTTAAGACATGTTTGGTACCTGCGAGATAGCAAAAAGCATACAACGCAAAAGGCCATGTCGGAGGAAAAGAGGCCAGTAGAAAAAGAATTGGTAAAGGAAGAAAAAGTAAAGGCGGTAGTAGAATCTTCTATAAAAAAAGATGAAGATAAAAAAGGCCTTGTTAAACATTTGGAGAAAATAGATTTGCGCTCTTTGGCCCAACGTTATTCAGATAGAGAGACGCAACAAAAATATCTCTCCTTTAATGCTAAATTTAATAGCAAAGAAGAAAATAGTTTGGCCGAACTGATGAATGCTATTTCTTCTAATAGACTTGTGGGAAAAAATATTGCGCAATTGGTAAGAAATAAAAGTTCTGAGCATAAACATCTTAATCACGCAGATCATGCAGATCATGCAGATGAAGGGCGAGACTGTTCGGGATTATATGATCGCGATAAAATGGCCATGGCGCTAGATGATGCGGCAGAGCTTGGAATGAGTGATGAAGAATTTATCGAAAGCTTTATGTTGTTTGCCATCACTCACGAGATGGGACATAATTTAGGATTGCGGCATAACTTTAGGGCCTCGGTGGATAAGAAAAACTTCTATCCGGATTTGGATGAGAAGGGAGAGCTTAAATTTCGCCAGGCCTCCGTTATGGATTATTCTGCGGATGTGGCCCACCTTCTTGATCGTCCTGGGAAATATGATATTGCGGCGATTGATCTTTTGTATAATGATTCTTCTAAAGATGCTTTGCAGAATAGACTTACTAAATTTGACTATGAGTTTTGTACTGACCAGCATGTGGATATCGATCCACTATGCAACCGTTTTGATAAAGGCTCAACTCCCTACGAGGTGGCCAAAGATATTGCCGATTCCTATCATGATGAATATGTACTTCGCAATTTAGAGAGTCCATATGGTAAGCGTTATTATACCCAGTATTTTGATGCTATGTACTATTATCATTTGCGAAATAACTACTTTTTACCCCTTCGATCATTTATCGATTACAAAGAGAAAAATAATTTACAAGGAGAAAGTTGGGATAAGGCCGTTGATTTGTCGGTTAATTTCTTTTTGAGTGCACTTTATAACTCATATCCCTCAGCACACGAGATGAATAGGGATGAAGAGGTTAAAGTTATTGGTACTGGGATGGATAGAATGCTAGCAGTTGATTTTTTAACAATGGAGTCAATTTCAGAGGAAATCGGAGAAGGATATTATGACGCTTCTTCGGGAATTAGCTACTTTGATTACATGCAAAAAAAGAAAGGAAAAGATGATACCTTAGTGCGTGATTATCGTATGGCCATTTCGGGAATTTTTAGGCCTTATGATATGTATCAAGGGGAATCAAAAGATGAAAATAGTATGATGTTTATGTCCAAAGGCCTTCGGGCATATGCTGCTGCCAAGCTGATAAACATCTTTGATAGTTCTACTTATCATTTGGCCATCCCTTTTAACTTTTCTTTCAAGGTAGTAGAGGATCCTTATTTGATAGATAGAATTAGCAATGCGGAAAATAACTATTTGGAGATGTCTGCTGATTTGAGTGAGAAATTTGAGCCGATTTTGGAAGAGAGAGATTTAAAATCTTCTACCGAGGTTATGGCCTTTAGAGATAACTATATAGTTGAGTTAGAAAAAAGAAATATTAAAGCACAAGAAACGGAGATTATAAAATTACTAAATAGTTATGTTGAAAATTTAAAACAACTAGAAAATATGAATGCTAATGCTGTAAGCAAAGAGGATGAGAAACGACGAGAGCTTTTAAATCAAACCCTATCTTCGTTGGAGACAATTCGGATGATGATTGCCAATATGGAATGGCCATATGATCCACCTGTCACTACCGAAGAATATGCTCAATTAATTGAGCGGGCAAAAGCAAGTAAGCGCTTTTCAGAAGAAGAGTTAAAAGCGCGCGAAGAGGGCCTTCGCATTTTAACGGAGTGTCGAAAAAATAAGGCAATTTTAGATGAAGAGCTGGAGCGACATGGTATAAATAAGAAAACCAAGTACTATCAAGATCTGTCCAGCTCCCGCTTGATAATTGCATCAGGCAGCGAAAAGGATAACAGTGGCCGCTTCTCTCAAGCATTGCTTGAGAAGGTAAAAAACTTTGAAGATTTAACCTATAGCAAGGAAATACCAGAAGAGGTTAAACAACAAATTCGCTTATTGGTAAATGATGAGTTATTATTTATCTATCAACTGCACGATATTTATCGCGCTATGATGCCTGGATTGGCACCATAAGATTAGAGGAGTTTTTTTGCTATGGATTTGCTGGTAGGGACGCGCACGGTAGTTCTATTAATATTGAGCAATATTTTTATGACTTTCGCTTGGTATGGCCATCTTCGCTTTAAAAACAGCTCTATTTGGTTGGTTATTGTGGCAAGTTGGGGAATTGCTTTTTTTGAATATTGTTTACAAGTGCCGGCCAATCGATGGGGCCATGCGGTTTTTTCCGCCTCTCAATTGAAAATTTTGCAAGAAGTTATAACTTTTTTTGTTTTTTCAATTTTTAGTATTTTTTATCTGCGCGAGCGGCCCACAAAATATGACTTGCTGGCCTTTTTGTTCATAGTAATAGGAGTTGCCATCAGTATGCTACGGCCGAAGGCCTGATTAAAACGGGCGGCCATTGAAGGATTTGCTTCTTTTTAAAAAAGAGTACAAATATCTGGTTTGCGCAGTATAATTAATTATTATCAAAAGTGATGGGCCGTTATGGATGATGGCGAGCAAAAATTTGTTGCTGAAATTCAAGAAGAATTTCTGGCCGAATCTTGTGGCTTTTTAGAGCAAACAGAAAAGCGTTTTTTAGAGCTAGAAAAAAATCCCAACGATAAGCGAATAATTGAAGATATTTTGCGTATGGCCCATAATATAAAGGGGTCAGCAGCAGCAGTTGGGTTTGAAGAGTTTTCCACTTTTGCGCATCAGTTTGAAAATTTATTAGTTCGCATTAAGCAAAGTGAAGTCAATGTTTCGGCCAATGTGGTAGATATTTTATTGGCATCTAATGATGTGTTAAAAACATTTATTAGAACACTAAAAGAGAATAAAAGTGCGCATATTGATACGGCCGCGATTGTTAATCGTATAAACTCTATTTTGGCAGAAAAGTCAGCAGCAGACAATTTAGCGCAAATTGAATCTATTCAACAGATGAAGTCTAAGTCCACACTTTTGGAGCGTCCATCTAAGCGTATTTTGGATAATCCTTCCAGCGAAGAGGAAGGAGGGGTTAAAGGAAAAAAGAATGATGATTTTATTCGCTTACCAATTAAAAAAATAGAGGATCTGCTTAATGATTTTAGTGAACAGGTTATTTTACAATCATCATTAGAACATTATAAGGACGATATTATAAAGAATGCAGATGCTATTCATCGCACTATAATGCAATTGAATAAGATTACCTACGAGTTACAACAAAATTCGATATCATTGCGAATGTTATCACTGAAAAATATATTTAATAAGATGCAGAGAACGGTAAGAGATACTGCAAAATTTTTAAATAAAACAGTCCGTTTTGTTGGTGTAGGCGAGGAGACTGAATTGGATAAGACCATGTTGGATGAGCTCTCGTCTCCTCTGACTCATATTATTCGTAACTCCGTAGATCATGGTATTGAGTCCAAAGAAGTGCGACAAAAATCAGGAAAGCCAGAGTATGGCACGGTTAAAATGAGTGCCTCTTATAGTGGCCGATACTTTTATTTGATTATTGAAGATGATGGCGGAGGATTAAATTTAGAACGAATAAAAAAGAAGGCCATTCAAAAAGGAATGTTGGAAGAAGGGAGAGATGTTAGTGAAAAAGAATTAATTAGTTTTATTTTTGCTAGTGGTTTTTCTACCAACGAAGTTGCTACTGATATTTCCGGGCGGGGCGTCGGAATGGATGCCATTAAAAAATCAATTGATAAGTTGCATGGAACCATAGAGGTAAAGAGTGTTGAGGGACAAGGAACTAAAACAGTTATTAAGCTGCCTCCTACCTTGGCCATCTTTAATGGCATGGTCATCGTTGTAGATAATAAAAAATATATTATGCCTAGTTCGGAAGTGCTAGAAATCCATCATGCTTCTCTTCAAGATGCTCGTAGCGTTAGAACGGGAGAAAAGATCTTAAAAGTAAAAGATGCGGTATATCCGATTATTGAATTACGAGAAGTATTTCACTTGCCGCCCAAACAAAAAGTTGCAGGTAATAAAAACAACGACATTCTTTTTTTAGTGGCACATCATGATAAAAACTATCTGTTACATGTTGATGACATTTTAATTCAACAGCGAATTGTTTTTAAAAATCTGGGCGCAGAACTTGAGGGCCTTCCGGCCATCGCTGGAGGAACCATTTTGGCAGATGGAACAGTGGCCTTAATTTTGGAGGTCGGTGATATTGTCGACTTATACAAAGAGGCCCTGGGATGAGAGACAGTGCCAAACGAAAAGAAGGGCCATTTATTAGTTATCACTTGGTAGATAATTCCTTAGATGAGGAGTCTTTTCAATTTATTCGAAGTCTAATATTAAAAGTTGCCGGAATTTCCCTGAGTGAAAATAAAAAATCAATGGTGCAATCACGTCTATTCAAACGAATGCTTGCTCTGGCCGTAAAAACCATCCCAGATTATTTGAATTATTTAAAAGACAATAGTAGTGAATTGGGCAATTTTATTAATGCTCTTACTACAAATAAAACAGATTTTTTTAGAGAGGTAGAACATTTCAATAGACTGCGAGATGAATTTTTGCCGGAAATTGCTCGGAGAAAGAGTGGAGAAAAAAAGGGTGTTAGTTTTTGGTCTGCCGCCTGCTCTACCGGCCCGGAGGTATATACCATCGCCATGGTTATGCAAGATTTTGTGTGCAAACATCCTGGCCTAGATTATAAAATTTGGGGAACGGATATTGATACAGAAGTCATTCATAAAGCAGAAGCGGCCATTTATGGCGAAGATGAAATGGCCCCTATTCCAGAAGAGTTCTTGCGATCTAGTTTTGTACGCGGTACCGGAAAAAATGTGGGATTGTACAAAGTCGTTGATTCTCTCAAAGAAAAAATTAGATTTCGTCAACACAACTTGATAGAACCATTAGTTGGATTTCAAATTAACTTTGATTTTATATTTCTGCGCAATGTTTTAATTTATTTTCAACTGCCAGTTATTCAAAAAGTTATTGATAATGTGGTAGCGCACTTGGAACCAGGAGGAATTTTGTTCATAGGACATGCCGAATCATTAAATGGAATTAAGCATAATTTAATTCCATTGGGATCATCTGTTTATAGAAAGTTAAATTATGAATAAGGCCATAACTATAAATACACATTATCTTAAGTCCGGTGAACTATTTTTTGCCGAAGAGTCTACTATTATTGAAACGTTTTTGGGGCCATGTGTTGCACTATGTGTTTTTGATTTGGTAAAACGGGTAGGTGGAATCTGTCAATTTAAAGTGCCTGGAGATAATTCTACTTGGCCAGTGGATGCAACAGATAACAATCAGGCCATTTTTGCTATTCCCAATTTGCTTCGCGAATTTAAAAAAAGGGGTTCTCGGCCTGAAAACCTTGTTCTTAAGTTAGTGGGAGGTACTTCTGCTGGAAAAGAGCAGCGACTGGGCAAGGTAATTGTGGCAAGTGGGCAAGAAAATATTAAGGCGGCTCATGAATTGATTGCAAGCTATAATCTTAAAATTGTGGCAGAGTCGATAGGTGGGCAGTTCGGAAGGCAGTTGCGTTTTTTTACTGAGACTGGTGAAATTCAGATAAAAAAAATAGAGTTAAACCTTCTAGCAGATAAGGAGAAAGAGAGTTCGCTATGCAGTGAAGCAACTCAAGTGGAAATAGGGCCGGATCGTCAAGTGCATATTCTCAAGGCAACGACAAAAATTAAAGTGATGATTGTGGATGACTCAACTCCGATTAGGATGATTTTACGAAAGATGATCGAAATGAATTCTAAATTAGTAGTAATAGGCGAGGCCAAAAGTGCGGCCGAGGCGGAAGCGTTGATGGCCAAGGAATTGCCAGATGTTATTACATTAGACATCAATATGCCGGAAGTTGATGGGGTTACCTTTCTGCGGAAAATGATGCAAGAAAAACCTATTCCAACTATTATGATTTCTGCTTTGAATTATTTAGAGTCTGGGCCAGTTTTTGAGGCACTAGAGCTGGGGGCATTTGATTATATGAAAAAGCCGGCCTTTGAAGATTTGCAGCATATATCTGGAGAGTTGCATGAGAAAATTATTGCTGCTTATACATCGAAGTATGTTGGACGTATCAGTAAAGCAAATAATTTGGCCTCTTTCAAATCTCCGCTGGTAGTTAGCGGTAAAAATTTAGATGATTATATTTTGGCGATAGGAGCATCTACCGGAGGAACAAAGGCCTTGTCTGATTTACTTACACAATTACCAAACACTGTTCCGCCAATTATTATTACGCAACATATACCACCGGTATTTTCCAAAGCATTTGCCGAGCGCTTAAATCAGTTATGTAAATTTTCTGTCAAAGAAGCAGAAGATGGTGATGTTTTAAAAGCTTCGCAGGCCTTTATTGCGCCCGGTGGGCGGCATATGAAAGTAGTTTATCAAAATAGCAAATATATAATTAAGATAACAGATGATGAGCCGGTTAATAGATTTAGGCCTTCTGTTGATTATATGTTTAACTCACTTATTCAGCACGATAAGTTAGGAAAAAAAGTTATTGCGTTGCTGCTTACGGGAATGGGCCGAGATGGGGCAGAGGGGTTGCTAAAATTAAAAGAGTTAGGGGCCAAAACGGCTGCGCAAGATGAATCTAGTTGTGTGGTTTATGGAATGCCCAAAGTTGCCTACGAATTGGGAGCGGTAGATGAGATGTTATCGTTGCAGGACATGCCCAAATTTATTGTTAAGCATTTAAACAGATAGGTTTATATAGTGATGTATGGTGATATATGAATAGCAATGATGCAATATTAGAAAAAAACGAAGTGAGTAATGTTTCTAATCTGGGAGCGTCGATTGCGGCCGCAGATGCGCAAGTTATAGATGAATCATTGGGCTTAAAAAAATATCTTACTTTTTCCTTGAATGGTGAACGTTATGGAATGTTACTATCGGTAGTTCGCGAGATTGTAGGAATGTATAATATTACCGAAGTTCCCAATGTGCCGTCCTATTTTAAAGGGCTAATTAATTTGCGGGGAAAAATAATTTCAGTCATAGATTTAAAAAACAAACTAAATTTACTGGCCACCAGTAGTTCTGCGAAAATGAGTTCCATTATTATCACACAAGTTAATGAGCTTACTATCGGAATAATTATTGATCAGGTAAATGATGTTATTGGATTGCACAAGGATCAAATTGAAACGAAAATAAATGCTCAAAGTAAAATCAATAGGGATTTTATCGCAGGCATTGCTAAAGAAGCAAATAAGCAATTAATTTTGCTTTTAAATTTTGAAAAAATACTTTCAATAGATGAATTAAAAATTCCTAAGAAAAAGAGCAGATGAATAAGTGGTTTACAGAGAATTATCATCGTCTTTCCTATGGTGGTATTTGGGCCAGAGGGGAGGAGATAAACACGCTCCCTCTTTCAGAAATGGCAAATCGTCCAATGTCGTTATTGATTGTGCGGCCTTCTTCCTATGCTGATGTTGCCAACTCTTTTACCCATCAATATCTATATCAGTTGGCCGCTAGTAATAATAATATTTTTCCTGATTTGGCCTATCTGCCCTCGGCAGTAGAACGCAAAATATTTGAGAAAGAAAATATTTCCTGGGTTTTTGGAACTAAAAGTAAAAAGGCCATGTCTGAATTTTTTGCAGTAGCATTTTCTTTGTCCATAGTGCAGGAAATAATAAATTTGCCGCAGATGTTGCGACATAGTGGAATTCCTTTAGATAAACAAGAGAGGATGAAGCGTGACGATCTTCCTTTAATCATTTTAGGTGGGGCCTCAGCACTTTGGACGCCGATTTTATGGGGAGAAAATTCGTTAGTGGATTTAGTTTTTGTCGGAGATGATCCGGCCACCATTGAAAAACTATTTGCCGGGCTGGCCCAAGGAAAAATGGAGAGAAAAAGTAAAGATACTATTTTAGAGCAGCTGGCATGCTTGCCAGGTGTAATTTTGCCGGATGTATTGCGGCCAGTGCGCTATGCGCTTGCTAAATCAGCATTGCAATATGAAAGAGGTCCTGTGCTTTATAATCAGGAGAGTATGGGAGAGGGCCACTTAAAAATAAGCTCTGGCTGTCGAGGATTTTGTTCTTTTTGTGCGGAGAGCTGGGAGAAACGTCCTTATAAAGATTATGAGTGTAGTTCGTTGTTGGCCTCCGCCAAACGTGCCAAGGCCAATATGGGCCTGGAGAGAATAGACCTTTTTAGCTTTAGTTTTAACATGTACAAGGAGTTACAACCTTTGCTTTTTGGATTACTGGCCTTGTTTAAGGCCATTGGGCTGAAGTCTGAACGCTTTGACTATTTGGCCTTAGACTTGGGACTTTGGGATACGCAGAAATTGTTAGGAAAATCGATTATCAGTTGTGGATTAGAAGGTATTTCTCCGCGATTGCGCCGTTTTTTAAATAAAAATTTAACAGAAGAGCTATTGCGAAAAGGAATAGAACTAGTTTTGCGAGATGGACAGAGAGAGTTGAAAATTTTTCTACTGGCCACTGGCCGAGAAGAAGAGGCGGATTATGTTGAATTTGAAGAATTTGTTGAGCTAGTGAGGAAAAAGCGAGAACAATATGGTGATAAAACGCGAGTTATTTTTTCGATTACGCCTCTGGTTCGGTTTCCTTTTACTCCGCTGGCATTTGATCATATTCCGCAAATAAATACTTTAGAAAAAAGCATTCAACGGGTGGAGAAAATTGTTGTTCAAAGCGGATTGGAGTTTCGCTTGTCAATGAGTTTAGCGGAATGGAGTGTTTCGCAAACTTTAGTGCGGGCCAATTGGAAGCATCAGGATAAACTATTGGCCTTTCTAAAGGCCTCCGAGTTTGTATATGATAATGAAATTTCCACAATCATTTCAAAAAAGTTTATAGACTTTATGGGACAGGATTTTTCAGAAGGTGTGGAGATCCCTGTAGATTTGGGTTTGAAAAATAATTTTTTAAAAGAGACTTTTTTAAAAAATAGTAATTATGTAGAGATTGGAAGTTTAGCACTAAATATCGAGAAGAAAGATAATGTGCGCAACGAGGCGATTAGGAACCTATTACGTCAGAAGCGAGAGACGCAAATGGTAGTTGATTTTTATGTTAAAATAGGTCCCTCTTGTCTTGGACTTCCTAAAAAATATGCCGGACAGGCCTTGGCGCGTGCTATTATGCTGAGCTTTCCAGAATTAGTAGAGAGTTATTACTTTTTTAGTGGATCGTCGGTGGAAGCGACAAAAGGAAAAAATTATTGGGTATGCGGTGATGATATTTTATCTTTGGCCTTTGAGCGAGAGGGGGCAGGTAAGTTGCGTGAGTTGTTGGCCCACCCCGATAACGTTGAGAAGATTAATGGCCACTTTTTACCACATGGCGAATTGATCTCTTCTTTTAATAATTCATTGGCGCTTAAATCGGTCAAATACCTTTTCGATTCACCATTTGTTATCAACGATGACTGGCCATATTTGAAGGAGAGAGGATTACGTTTTACTTTAAGCAAAAAAGAGGGGATTACTTATTTGGAGTTAGCAAAAGATTCACTAAAAAAGAAATATCTATCTCGTGTTGTAATTACAGGCAAAAAAGTAGAAGTGTCGGCGTTAGAAAAATTTGAACCAGAAGAATTTGCTCAAGGTTCCTTTAAATATACTGTGCGGGGAGAGTGGGTTAGAACTTTAATAAGTAGAACATTGACTTAAAAAAAAGACTTGATGATAGTTCGGGAAAGTGTCATCATTTGTGATTGTGATAATAAATAATAAAATAATAATGCAGCTTGGTAATTTCATTAAGCGACTGAAGGAGAGGAAGTTTCGTAACTTTCTGATAAATCCTCGCTTTCAGTTTAAGTTTGTGGCCTATCAATGTTTGATCGCTTTTCTAATAATTTTTACCGTATATTTTTCTAATTTTTATTTTTTTAATAAATTTCGAAAGACTGCTATGCAAATGGGAATGCCGCCCGGACATGTCTTTTATAAATTTTTATCGCTGCAAAAGATGGCCATGGATGGAATTTTAATTTACACATTTCTTGGCGCCTTTTTAATTATTTTTATTATGGGAATTTTTACTTCTCACAAGTTGGCCGGGCCCATGTTTAACCTGCGTCGCTATCTTCTTAATTTAGAGAACAATGTTGATTTACGGCCTCTTTCTTTTCGCTCTACCGACTATTTTCGTGAAATAGCCGATGCCTGTAATATTGGTTTGCGCGGCCTTAAACGGCGCTTAGAGGCAGATCTCTCTTCATCATCACTTCCACCACCACTGCCATCTGGTGATGCCAAGATAAAGCAAAAGGGCGCCTCCTAAGCGCCCCTTTGTGTATTTGCGATATTTATCGAGATGTCGTCTCTGTTTTTTAAAAAGAGCGACTAACTATTTTTTAAAACCACGTCCTAGTCTGCTCATGCAGCTAGGTCCGGCAACATGTCTAGACTCCTTGAATAATTTTTTAAATTCATCTTTAGAGGATGATTTGTAGGCAGCACGTTTTGCTTCTTGCCATTGTAGTTTCCAGTTAAGTCCATTTGCTTTCAATGAAATTAAGCATTCATTGCACTCTTTTTTGCTATATTTAATTTTCTTAATGTGCCAATGAGCTTTTCCCTGGCCATGATGTCTGTGTTTTGTTTTTAAAAGTTTAATTTTTAAACATGCCAAGTTATTTCGCTCAGTACTTATAGCAAATTGGTCGGCCTCTGCGCTGCTGCCAGAAAACTCCAGCTCCTCTTCGCTAACCTGTACGAAGCTGTCTTCCAATGAATCATCTACGCCCTCTTCATCATAGGAGTACTCAATGGAAGAGCTCTCTTCAATAACGCTACTAGAAGTACTGTCTCCGTTAGCTGGTGCAGCAACAACTGGTGCAGCAACAACTTCCTCCTCAGAAGAGGCGGGTGCACGCACAGGTACCACTTCGGGCATAACGGCCAGTTGCGCTACTTCCTCTGGAATAATTGCCGGTGCAGGAGCGACAGGTTCTGCAATTACCACTTCAGGCATAACCGCCAGTTGCGCTACTTCCTCTGGAATTATTTCAGGTGCGATCTGCTCTATTTTGGGAATTATTACGTTGTAACTTAATTCAATCCACTTATTTTCTGCAATGCTAGCAACTACATCGTGCAAGTAGTCTTCATCAAATGCTTTATCGCACCAGGTAGTTCCATCATAAGGAGCATCAACATTAAGAACCTCGCGGTAATAGACTTTAAATTTTGATAGATCCAATGGGATAAAGAGGTCCTGAGAAAAGTATAAAATGGCAGAAGCGCGGTCATTACCGAATACTATACTTTGGATAACGCTGTCAGGCGCATTTTCAATAACCTCAAATTCATTAAAACACATCAAAGAAAGGTCGCTACTGCTTCCTATTTTGGCCGGATCAAGCTTTCCGGCAATAGCTGTAGCTATTTCGCTGCCACTTGGGGCAACGAGTCCCAAGCTGTTAATTGAGAGTGCCGACTGAGCATCTAAAATCATGGCAAATTCAGTAATTTTTTCTTTGTAGACCAGGCCCATTTCTGCGACATCACTGCTAGGAGCGTTAATTATCTCGCGGATGGCCTCAGTAGTTGGGTCAGAAGGCTGTTGTGAAGTAATACCTTCTTCTGCGGCAATCTCTTGGCCAGCTTGAGCGTTTGGAGCACCTAGCTGTTCTGGTGGGATAGAGTCTTCGCCGTCATATCCAAACTCAGGGGAATTTTGATCAGAAGGATCTTGTCCGCTGGCGTCTAGATAACTTTTTTCTGCAAAAAACTGCTCATTAGGAGTACACCCGATCATCGATAATGAGGAAACAAAAAAACCAAACACAATAAAACGAACGATCATCTTTTTCATACGCGCCACCTTGTTAAAGGTTGATAATCTTTTGGAGTTTTCTAAAAGAGGATACGTTCTGGAGAAACTCACTAAAATACACATTTACCTATTTAAAATTTTATAATGTAATTTTAAGAGCGGGATATGTTTTTTTTAATTAATATGCAATATATTGATTTAATAGGGTTTGTTTTATTTAAGCAGAGCTTTGTTATTTTCAAATAACCGTTTGATTTTTAATTATGCTGCCCACAAAAGTTGGCAGTTGCGAGCCGGCACGTCATATCTGTTTGTGTGCCTTTTTCCTGAGGTTCTCATTCTGCTGCAAAAAAAGATGGATGCTTTCGCTTCCCTCTTTTCATGAATCAACTTATACGTCTTCTAATTCTTTGCTACGGCCTAAAGAAATGAAAAATAGTATTGTGCACCTACGATAATCTTAGCACTAGGTCGTTTTTCGCTTACCTTTTGCATGTAAACTTTTTGGACAGCAACAAGTATTTCCCCTATAAAAAATTCAACCTCATAGTTGCGACCGATGATTTAGATTAACATTATAGTAGCTGTTAATTAATCTGGCTCAGTACTCAAGTGAAGAATAAACACAGAAGTTCTGGGACAATATCCATAAGGAGAATTTTTATGAAACAACTAAGGTCTATTTTTGTCGCTGTTACTTTAACGCTTTTATCGCTTTCCTCCTCAGCAAGTGAGACTATTACAATAGGGGAAAAGAAACGAGATCTACGTAGCACTCAAGTTGCTTTGGAAGAAGTGGAGAAATCGATTGAGAATTTTCAAATAAAAGAGGGCAAGGCCATGATTGAGATCACAGACGGTATGAAAAATGCCGGGATTGCAGTGGTTGGCGGTACACTTTTAATTCCCGTGGGCCTATATGCATTCCAAGCTACTGGCGCCCTTGATGGAATAAGTACTAATCGGAGCTCATTCAAAGAGGTTGTGAAAATGATCTACGGGAATGGCATTGGAAAAACCTATTTGGCAGTACTAGCTGCCGGTGCTGGAGCCTATCTACTATATAAAGGGAAGGATTATTTGACGTTAGATATGGATCAACTTGAGGATCTTAAAGCTAAAAGAGAAGAACTAGAGAAAGAAATTAAAAGTCTCCAGGACGATATTCAAGATTTTCCAAACGATTTAGAGATTGATCAATAACGCTAAGATATTCGTGGTGGACGATGTGAAAAAAATTGCTTTCGTAATATTGATATTACTTGTTTCGTACTCATCTTACGGTTTTCATGGTGATTATCAAGATGAGTACGATAGAACCTTGGTTATGTGTGAGGGAACCAACCTTAAGGCAGACCTTCTTTTGAAAAAGAATTTATTCCTAAATGGAGTTTGGGAAACTATAAATTTTGAGGTGGTTGACAAGAGTATTAAAGGCATCAAAAACAAGGAGTTTAAAATTAAATTAGGGAGTGGGATGGAAGATCTCATTTCCTCCAATGGCTTTTTTGATGCCCTTCAGACCTGCTATGGAGACAATCAACTCTATAAAGATTTATTCTTTTTTTCCCTTATTGGTCTCGATGTATCGAGTAAGGCCACAGCGACTTTATCTTTTCTGTTTTTAAACCAGTATATTTTAGCAAGGTTGTTAGCGAACTATCCGGTGATTTACTATAGTCTTCTAGCTTCCTCCATCATGCCACCAATAATATTTCACCTTTATCTAGATTATAAACTCAAACAAGACTCTAGTGTTTACGCCGAAGGATTTAAAAGACAAACCGAAGCAGTAAAGGACCTTAGAAAAAAAATATTCCAGTCTGCCATTAGATCAATCATTGAAGAATTTAAAACAAATAGTCTTCCCTCTACCAAATATCAAGAACGTGTCGAGCTACTGATTCTTTCACTTGAAAAATATTCAAAACTAAAAGATCTGCAACACGGTGATCGTTGTTTTATACAAGCATCTGTAAAAGAAGTTAATAATGCTATCGATGAAAATATCATTCCAAGGCCTGAAAACAATCAAGCTCAGGAATCATTAAAAATATTGAATGATTTTTAGCGCCGTCGACTCTCGCATGTGGTTAACTTACTATTAGAAAGGAATTTTGGGCCGATTTATTGAAACCCTGGCACTTTGTAAAAAACCAACCCAAATTAGGGATAAAATAGAAAGAAAAATATTGCCAATATATGTGGTTTTGCCATTTTTTATACTGACTTAACGTATTTCCGCTTATACCATTTTGGTAATTTATCACCATTTATATATACAACTTAATTTTGTAAGGAGAGTTAATATGGCCGCAACAATGTTTGAACAGATCGGAGAAGAAATCAAGGCGGCGATGAAAAGTAAGGACAAAGATCGCCTAGAGGCCTTGCGCTACCTAAAGAGTATGTTGCTAGAAAATAAAACTTCCGTAAAACCCAAGGAGGAGATGGATGTTTTAGTGGCACATGTGAAGAAAATGAAAGATTCTTTGGAAAATTTTCCTAAAGGTAGTGAGTTATATGAGAAAACTTCAAAAGAGGTTGCTATCTTGACCGAATATTTACCGGCCCAATTAGATGAGGCAGCGGTTATAAAATTAATAGGCCAGATCAAGGGCAGTTTAACTAATCCCAATATGGGAATGATAATGAAAGAGTTAACACCCAAGATTAAGGGGCAATTTGATGGGAAGCGTGCCAGTCAGTTAGTGCAAGAGGCCTTAAAATAAATTGCTGACAGCTTTCAGTAGATATTATATTTTTTTACAAGATACAAAACATCCATTTTTTAGGTGGTGATTTATAAAACCAGATTTTCCCGAAGTGGCGCAAACAGTAGCATCAGTATTAAGCAATTTTAAACGTCCAACTAAGGCCGTGGTCACTGGGGGGATGCCGTATGCCAATGGGCCACTACATTTAGGTCATTTGGCCGGGGCATTACTGCCACCAGACATTTATGCTCGTTGGTTGCGAATGTTAATTGGCGGGGAAAATGTTTTATTTGTTTGCGGTACAGATGATCATGGCTCTACCAGCGAGGTTTCGGCCATTCAGAGTGGAATGAATATTCATGATTTTATTGATTCTATTCATCAAAAACAAAAAAAAACGCTAGAGCGTTATTCCATTCAGACCGATATCTATACAGGAACTTCTCGTGCAGAAACTTTTCCGCATCATGCCGCCCTAGCACAAGAGATGCTACGGAAAATGTATCGCAATAAAATGTTGAATAAGCGCATTAGCAAGCAATGGTATGATCCGAAGCTAAATCGTTTTTTACCAGATCGTTATATCATGGGGAAATGCCCGAACGAAAAATGCAGTAATACTAAGGCCTATAGTGATGATTGTGATGTTTGTGGTGCGCAGTATGGGCCACAGGAATTGATCAATCCGCGGAGCGCTCTTAGTGATGCCACGCCAGTGTTAAAAGATACCGCTCATTGGTGGCTAGATATGTGGAAAGTCTCAGATTTATTGCGAGAGTGGGCCCAAAGCAAAGAAAAAGTGTGGCGCAAACCAGTTTATCGTGAAGTTATCAATACAGTTATGCCTTGTATTGTGTTTAGCAATGTAGATGAGCAGAAGTTTAAAGATCTCAAAGATAAACTTCCTGCACACAAGAGTCGCTATGCTCCCGGCAAAAAAATTGTGGTACAGTTTGAATCACTAGGGGCGTTGACGAGGGGACAGGAGATATTTGCAGAACATCACATAGCGACATCCCTACTAGATGGTTGGGCACATCGTTCGATTACTCGAGATGTTTCTTGGGGAATTCCTGTGCCGGCAGAGATTGATGAGGAGATGGCCGGTAAGACGTTATACGTTTGGCCAGATTCGTTGATTGCCCCGATCTCTTTTTCTAAAACTGCCCTTAAAGCACGCGGGGAAAATCCTGAGCGTTATCGAGAATTTTGGTGTGACCCGAAGGCCCGCATTTTTCAGTTTTTAGGACAGGATAATATCTATTTTTATACCCTAATGCAGGCGGCATTGTGGTTGGGGTCCCAAGATGATCCGATGCGAATGCCTAAAGAGGGTGAGCCCCAGATGACCGATGTTTTTGGCTGTTTCCATTTGCAAGTAGATGGAGAGAAAATGAGTAAGTCCCGAGGTAATTTTTTCTCGGGAGATCAGTTGCTAGATGAGAAAGGTTATAGCTGCGATCAGATTCGGTATTTTTTGGCATTGCTTAGTTTGCCCGAGAAGAATTCCAACTTTGATTTTAAAACTTTGGATGAGCGCAATAAGTTTTTGGCCGGGCCGCTTAATGCCTCCTTTGAAAAACCTATTTCGGCAGCTCATTCCAAGTATGAGGGAAAGATTCCGGATGGAAAATTGCTAGAAAAGGTGGAGAGTGAGACGGTTAAGATAGTTTCCAAATATTTACGGTCTATGGAAAAAGCAGAATATTCTACACTGCTGTTTGCCATAGAAAATTATGCGCGCATTATTAATAGTCTCTTTACTCAATATCGGCCGCATGATGATCGCTATCCTGAAAATGAGCGCAAAGATGCACTTTTCTCCTCCTTCTATATTCTAAAAAATATTATGATAATGCTTTATCCCTTTGTTCCTCAGACGATGGATATATTACGGCAGTCTCTTAATTTGCCCAAAGATGTTTTTCGAATAGATGAGTTGGGGATTCCTATTCCCGCCGGCCACCAGGTGGGGGCGCAACAAAGCTACTTCCCGGCGGTTTTGTCATAGCGAATAAATAATCTTCAATTTTTCTTTTAAACATCGTTGAGTTCATAAAATCGATGTGCTAGACTTTTGCAAACTTAAATTTCAGGAGAAAGTATGCCTCTACAATTTTGGGAAGTTGAGGGATATGTTGCCGCTGCTAGTTTACTAGTTATTGCGATTGTTCTAGGCAGTGCACTGCTCATTATCAATAATTTACTCGGTATGCGGCCTAAGGAAAAAAACGGTAAAGCATTGGCCAAGAAATTGGATGTGTATGAGTGTGGTGTTGCTTATGTTGGGGATGCTCATCAACAATTTTCTGTTCGTTATTACTTAATTGGAATTATTTTTTTGATTTTTGATGTGGAGATTGTCTTCATGTATCCGTGGACGTTAGTGTACAAGCACTATCGCTCTATTGGCCCATTTGTTCTGTTGGAGATGCTCTTTTTTATCTTGCTTTTGTTGGGTGGATACATCTATTTGCGAAAAAGGAACGCCTTTAATTGGGATTAGTTTTTAAGAGTTAAGAGTTAAGAGATATTAGGAGATATAAAGATGTCTAAAGATGGAAGTGCAATGATCTTTCCCATGCTCTTTGAAGAGGCGGCCAAGTGGGCAAGAAAAAATTCTCTCTGGCCAATGCCCTTTGGAACATCATGCTGTGGAATTGAGTTAATGTCGACGCTCTCTTCTCATTACGATGTCTCTCGTTTTGGAGCGGAAGTAGTGCGGTTTTCGCCAAGGCAGTGTGACATGCTTTTAGTGGCTGGCACAATTACTACTAAAATGGCGCCAGTTTTGCGAACAATCTATGATCAGATGTTAGAGCCTAAGTGGGTTATTGCTATTGGAGCATGTTCCTCTTCTGGAGGTATTTTTGACACCTATTCTGTATTGCAGGGCATTGATGAGATTATGCCTGTAGATGTTTATGTTCCAGGGTGTCCGCCAATCCCAGAGGGATTTTTGTACGCCATTTTGCATTTGCAGAAAATTATTGATGGAAAAATTTCCCGTTGTAGCGCAAACAAGCCTACCTTTGATGATGCGATAAATGCTATGTCCTATAATAACAAACTATCCCAAACTCGAGAGCAGATTATTGCTGCGGGCCTAACCATTACACCTGAGTATGTGGCCTCTCAGCGGGCCCAGCAGGAGGGGAGATAATGAGTGGCGCACAAAACTATGAAAATTTAAAAAGTAAATATGGCGATAAGAGAAAGTCACAAATGGACGCGGCCTTCGAGTTGATCTTGTGGGCAACTTCTCCGACTGATATGGTAACTCTGGCCGCTGAATTGAAATCGGATAAAGAGTTTCTTTTTGATTATTTGGTAGATCTTACCGCTTACGATAATATTGATGGCGTAGATGGCAGCGAGCGTTTTGTATTGGTTTATCAATTATATTCGCAAAGTACGCACATGCGAGTACGTCTCAAACTTTTAGTGGGGTTAGATACACAAGTTAAAAGTCTTGTATCACTTTTTTTGGGGGCCAATTGGTTAGAGCGAGAGGCCTTCGATATGTATGGGATTGTGTTTGAAGGCCATCCCAATCTCCGTCGCATAATGATGGATGATCGTTTTGTTGGTTACCCGTTGAGAAAAGAATATCCAATGAAGCAGCGTCAACCATTTTCAGATAACATAAAGTTCCACTTAGGACAAACACCTCTTCCTTTGTCCAATGAGGAGAGTGGTGAAAACAGAGTTAATCTTAATGATTTTTATAATCCTAATGTTTTGTTAAATTTAGGACCTTCCCACCCGGCCATGCATGGAACTTTGCGAGTTATGTGTCGAATCAATGGAGAAACTATTGAGGATGCTGCCTGTGAGTTAGGATATCTTCATCGTGCCATTGAAAAATTAGGAGAAAATCGCAGTTATCATCAATGGATTGTATATACTGATCGCTTAAACTACTGCTCCTCTTTGGCCAATAATGTTGGTTACTGCATGGCCGTGGAAAAATTGATGGGGTTGACAATTACCGATCGTACTATGGTTATTCGAGTGATGGCCATGGAGTTGTCTCGAATTATTGATCACCTGGTGTGTGTGGCCATTAATGCATTAGATTTGGGGGCCATGACTATTTTTTGGCATTTTTACTATTGGCGAGAAGAGGCCTACACCATGATTGAGAGCATGTGTGGAATGCGCCTGACGACTAGTTATGCGCGTATTGGTGGAATGAGTTATGATCTGCCAGAGAATTTTGAAGCTCGTATGCGCCGCTTTGTAGAAGAGTTTCCGCGTACCTTAAATGAAGTTTCTAATTTGCTAACCTCTAATCGTATTTGGATCGATCGCACCAGAGGTGTCGGCATTATCTCTAAAGAAGATGCCATTAAATATTCGCTGATGGGGCCAGTGGCAAGAGCGTCGGGAGTTGATTTTGATTTGCGACGAGATCGGCCTTATTACAATTATCCCAACTTGGATTTTGACGTGGCCGTGGGTACTAATGGGGATGTTTACGATCGCTATTTGGTGCGGATGGAAGAGATGCGTCAGTCGGTACGTATTTTACAGCAGTGTGTGGCCAAAATTCCTAAAGGGCCGATTTGGGTGGATGATAAGCGGGTAAAAATTCCGGCCAAACAAGATGTTTATACGAAGATGGAAGATCTAATTCATCATTTTAAAATTTTTATGGAAGGAATAGAGATTCCTCCGGGAGAAGCCTATTCTTCCATAGAGGCACCTAACGGTGAGTTGGGATTTTATATTGTAGCGCGTGGAGGGCCAAAGGCCTGGAGAATGCGAGTGAAGTCTCCTTCGTTTATGCTTTTCCAAAATTTTGAGCAAACTGTAAAGGGCGGCAAGATTCCTGATGCCGTCGCAACGCTTGGTAGTATTAACATTATTGCTGGCGAGTTAGATCGTTAGCGCTGTTTCTAAGATAGATTTAGAGAGGATAGAAAATTATGGCAATATCCCAGCAGTTAAAAGAGAAGATAGATCGGCTGCGGCCCAATTTCCCGACTACCCAGGCGTTGGTCATTCCCATGTTGCATGAAGTGCAGCATGAAACGGGAATGGTGAGCGAAGATTCGATGCGAGAGATTGCCGTTTTTTTGCAATTACCGTTGATGAAAATTAGAGAAGTAGCAACCTTTTATACTATGTTTAATAAGAAAGCGGTTGGCCAAGTTCATTATCAACTTTGCAGCAATATTGGTTGTTGGCTAAATGGTTCTGATAAACTTATGCATCATATGGAGCAGCGATTAAAAATTAACGCCGGTCAGAGTTCTACCGACGGAAAGTATACGCTAAGTGAGGTGGAATGTTTGGGTGCCTGCGGATCTGCGCCAGTATTGCAGGTGAATGAAGATTATTATGAAAATGTGGATCTGCCGATGTTAGATGAGTTGATGCAAAGTTTTTCCAGCAAAATTAATGCGGGAGAAAAATATATTGGACGAGAAACCTATAATCCAGAGGTTTGGCCATGATGGGAGAGAAAATTTTAACCAAATATATTGCGGAACAAAACTGTCAAACCATAGATTTTTATCTGGCCCATGATGGTTATAAGGCACTTCGTAAAGCGCTTTCTATCACTCCAGACGCAGTAATCGAAGAAGTAAAAAAATCTAATTTGCGCGGGAGAGGTGGCGCGGGATTTCCCACCGGGATGAAATGGTCATTTATGCCAAAAAATCCGGTGGATGCAGATGGCCGTCCTAGGCCAAAATATTTAGTATGCAATGCAGATGAAGGAGAGCCTGGGACCTTTAAAGATCGTTTGATCATGACAAAAAATCCTCATGCTTTGATTGAAGGGATGGTTATTGCGGCACATGCGGTGGGGGCAGTGCGTGGATATATCTATATCCGCGGTGAATTTTTTAAGGAGGCACGTCTTCTCCAGCGGGCCATTGATGATGCTAGAGGCCAGGGATATTTGGGAAAAAATATTTTGGGGTCAAATTTGCATTTTGATCTTTTTGTCTATCGAGGTGCAGGAGCTTATATTTGTGGAGAAGAGTCAGCGCTGCTTAATTCTCTAGAAGGAAAGCGTGGTGAGCCGAGATTGAAACCGCCTTTTCCAGCTCAAGTCGGGGCCTTTGGCATGCCAACTTGTGTAAACAATGTAGAAACTTTTGCAGTGATCCCTTATATTATTGAGCATGGTGGCCCGAAGTTTGCGGCCATGGGAACGGAAAAATCAGGTGGCTTGCGACTGTTTTGTGTTTCAGGCCAAGTTGAACGGCCGGGTATTTATGAGTTGTCGATGCGGACTACTTTGCGTGAGTTAATAGATATCGCAGGGGGAGTACGTAATGGAAAAAAATTAAAAGCGGTTATTCCTGGTGGCGCTTCTGCTCCGATGCTTACTGCCGAAGAGATAGATGTACCACTTTGTTTTGATGCGATGATGAAGGCCCAAACTATGGCCGGATCGGGTGGTGCAATTGTGATGAGTGAGGATGTCTGCATCGTAGAGGCCACCTCTATTTTATTGCGTTTTTATGAACATGAGTCCTGTGGCCAGTGTTCACAATGTAGGGAAGGTAGTCACTGGTTAGCGCGCATGTTTGCGCGGATTGAGGCCGGGAAAGGAACGCATGATGATTTAATTACTATTGAGCGCATTTGTGCTAATATGGCCGGCCAAACTATCTGCGCTTTTGCGGATGCCGTAACCGGGCCGGCATTATCGGCAGTTAGAAAATTTAGATCGGAATTTGAAGATCATATTCGACAAAGACGCTGTCCGCAGAAGGCCATGCTGCGAGCACCGGCCACAGATTCAGTGCGAGGGCAAACGCATGTGTAATACAACAGATATAAACAGAGAAATGGGTAAGCATGAGATTGCTTTGAATTATTGTTCAAACAAGCATGCCGTGCAAAAAGGGGCCAATCCTGCTCCCAAGTTAATTTTAGATGGAGAAGTGGTAGAGTTTGTGGCCGGAGATACTATTTTACAAGTGGCCGAGCGGGCCGGACGAGGACATTTAATTCCACGTTACTGTTATCATCCGGGCCTTCCTATCGCAGGTACTTGTCGTATGTGTACAGTTGAAGTGGAGAAAATGGTCAAGCTTATGACTGCCTGTTCTACTCCCGCTGCAGACGGGATGGTGGTACATACTAAAACGGAAAGAGTTTTAAAAAGTCGCGCAGGAGTTATGGAGTTTTTGCTTATCAATCATCCACTGGATTGTCCGGTTTGTGATAAGGCCGGTGAGTGTGATTTACAAGATAATAACTATCGCTATGGGCCAGTGACTTCTAGTTTTTTAGAGGACAAGCGTACTTATCCTAAGGCGGCCACCAAAAAGCTTTCAGAAAAAATAACACTTAATATGAATCGTTGTGTGCACTGTGAGCGTTGCGTACGTTTTTCCGAAGAGGTCGTCAAAAGTTGTGATTTGATGATGGTCAATCGCAGTTGGCATAAAGAACTAACTTTAGCAGATGATAAATTGGGATTAACCAGCGAGTATCAAGGATGCCTTTCAGATTTTTGTCCAGTGGGGGCCTTAACTTTTAATGATTTTCGCTTTGTAAAGCGCTCTTGGTTTTTGCAGCGCCATCCTTCCGTGTGTGATGGTTGTTCTAAAGGATGTAATATCGAAGTGCATAGCGAGGATAATATTATTTATCGCTTCACTCCGGCCTATAATGAAAAAATTAACGGCCATTGGATTTGTGATACTGGCCGGCTTAGTTATCATCAGGTGATGGATCCGACGCGTATCGTACGTCCAATGTTAGCGCACAATGGGGCCTTGCAGGCCACTAGTTGGGAGTTGGCGCAAGCGGCGACTGGACACTTATTGGAGACGGCAAAAAAGGTAAAAGTGGTAATAGGAACAGATGCTACTATTGAAGAGATTAGATATCTGCAAGCGGCCTTGCCGGATATGTTTGGGAGTAAATTTACCTTTAGATCTTTTAATGGAACAGGAACACTCTCAACTTCTTCCCAAGATAAAAAATTAGACCACTTGCTGATTATGCAGGATAAAACTGCCAACTTGCGTGGAGCGGAAGAGTGTAAATTGGCACCACTAGAAAATGGGCAGATTAATGATAGTGATTTAGTTTTACTCGTTCGTTTCGGCCGGTCAGCAGTGCCAGCAGTGGGTAATGGCCAAAAGTTAATTTTGTTAGGTGTATGGAACAGTGCAGAGCAGGCGTCTTTGGGAGCGGCCGTAGAGGTGATGCTTCCAGGCCTTGCGACAGTGGAAAAGAGCGGCACCTATATTAATTGTGATGGTATCAGACAACAATTTATCCCAGCAGTAGTGCATTTGGGAGAGGGTATGGCAGTTAATCGGTTGCTTAGATTTACTAAAAAGTAAAAAGTATAAAATAGGAAATAGAGATGACACTATTTGATTTTATCCAAATGTTTGCCAAAATGGCCGTAGTAGTTGGCCTGGCGCTTTCAAGTGTGCCCTTTTTGGTTTGGTTTGAACGACGTGGCTCGGCCTGGATGCAGGGTAGGGTGGGCCCCAATCGAGTTGGCCCCTTTGGCCTTTTGCAATCAGTAGCCGATGTGCTTAAACTCTTTTTGAAGGAGAGTTTTATACCCGGACATGTGAATAAATTTTTCTATCTTTTGGCACCGGCCATTGCTTTGGCAGCTCCGCTGGGGGCATTAATGGTGATTCCTTTTGGTTCACACGCTATGGTGATGGGACAGAAGGTTGTTTTACAAATTGCTCAGATCGATAGCGGACTTATTTTTCTATTGGCCTTCGCAGGCCTTGAAGTTTATCCGGTCATTTTAGGGGGCTGGGCGTCGCATAATAAATATACTGTACTGGGAGCGCTCAGAGGTTCTTCTCAAATGGTCTCTTACGAGATTGCGATGGGGATGTCTATTCTTTCTATGTTGGTGATCTATGGAACTTTCAACTTACAGGAAATGGTGGCCTGGCAGGGAGATAGTTGGTTGGGATTTATTCCCACCTGGGGGGCCTTCATTAACCCCATTGGTGCACTGATCTTTTTTATCTCCATCTTTGCTGAAACCAATCGTCTTCCTTTTGATTTACCTGAAGGAGATGCCGAAATTGTTGGTGGTTATCACACTGAGTATGGGGCCATGAAATTTGGAATGTTTTTTTTGGCAGAATATGTAGCAATGGTAATGGCATCGGCATTGATTTCTACTCTTTATTTTGGAGGCTTTAATCTACTGCCAGGATTTGGCCTGTTGGTTTCTTGGGTCGGAGGATATACGGATGGATCACCCGATGCTTTACAGAATGTAAAAGCGGCCTTTGAGTTTGTATCTATATTACTAAAGGTAGGATTTTTTCTTTTTGTCTTTGTATGGGTGCGTTGGACACTTCCTCGTTTTAGGTTTGATCAATTGATGGATTTGGGTTGGAAAGTGCTTTTTCCTCTCTCATTTGTCAATTTGCTAGTGGTAATTTTTATGTCGTATTTTTTTGTTAGTTAGAAAAGGGGAGATTGAGCGATGGCCACGAAAACAGTTAATGTATCTAGGCCTTATACTTGGCAGGAGAAATTCTACCTCTTTGCTATTGTACAGGGACTGTTAATTACGCTGAAACATTTTATTAATGGTTTTTTCTTACGGAAGCATAACACTATTATGTATCCGGAAGTTAAGCGAGAATACTCAAATCGTTTTAGGGGCTCACATTTTATTTCTGTAGACAAAAATAAAACAGAAAATTGTACGGCCTGTTATCTTTGTCAAACAGTCTGTCCAGCCGAATGTATAACAATTGTGGCCGGGGAGAGAGAGAGTTCGAAAAATCCCGATGGTGTAAAAAAAGAAAAACGGCCAGTGCGATTTGATATTGATTCTCTTCGGTGCTGTTTTTGCGGTTTTTGTGAGGAGGCCTGTCCTAAAGATGCAATTAAGCTTTCTGGCAAGTACGAAATGGCGGCAACGAGTCGCAGTGATACCAAGTATGATCTTATCTATTTAAAACGTGAGGTGAAGGGACGTGGATAATTTAAATTTGGCCTTTCTTTTTTTAGGGGGAGTCGCAGCTTTTTTATCAATAGCGATGTTGCTTGCTAAAAATCCTATTGCGGCTGCCTTATCTCTTCTGGGGATTATGCTTTGTACCGCGGGACTTTATGGGATGATGCAAGAGCATTTTATTGCGGCGATTCAGTTAGTAGTTTACGCCGGTGCCGTTATGGTATTATTTATTTTTTCCATTATGCTTTTAAACTTAAAAAAAGAAGAGAGAGATTTTAAGTTTACCACTCCATCTTTTATGGCCACCTACACCGCGGGGATTGTTATTTTCATTGGAATTATTTTTCAGCTGTTAGTGCACTATGATCTATTTAAGTCCACGATGATACCAGGACCTTTTAATACTGCGGAAGTGGCAAATTTAGGTGGTAATACCAAAGTATTAGCGCATGCACTATTTTCTCAATACTATCTTTCGTTTGAAGTGATTTCTTTGGCACTTCTTGTGGCCATTATTGGGGCCGTGGTGTTGGCGAAGCGAAAATTTGATTAAGGAGTATTAGCTATGTATATAACCAATGAACTTTTTATTCAGATTTTAGCAGCATTTCTTTTTATGATGGGGATGCTTATAGTTGTGCAGCGACGTAATACCATTATGGTGTTGATGGGCATTGAGCTGATGTTAAATGCGGCCAATCTTTCGATGGTGGGTTTTTCTCACTACCTTTCCCAGATTGATGGACAGGTGCAGGTGTTTTTTACTATCACCATCGCAGCGGCAGAATCGGCAGTAGGACTATCCATATTAATTAATCTATTTAGAAATTTTGGTTCATCTAAAACAGGTGAAGCATCAATTTTGCGAGGATAATATTGTGCATACTCAGATAATTGAATCACACATTCCCTTATGGATTATACTACTTCCCCTCATTGGTTTTTTGATCAATGGTGCTATTTTGCCAATCGTTTATCGTGGATTTGCTAAGACTCCGGCCAACGTAGCAGGAGGAATTGCCACTTTTTTTATTGCTACCTCTTTCATCTTAGCAGTTAAATCGTTTTTTACTTTGCAGGGGATCGACGGAGAAGCTGGTGGCGCAATCTTAAGTTATGCCTTTGATTGGTTTAATTTTGGCGGTCTAGTAATTCCTTTTGCTTTACGAGTGGATGCTCTGAGTGTGGTTATGACGTTAATTATCACAGGAGTGGGAAGTTTAATTCACATTTATAGTATAGGATACATGCACCACGACCATGCGGTCGGCCGCTATTTTAGTTATCTCAATCTTTTTTGCTTTGCGATGTTGATGTTAGTGTTAGGCGACAGTTTAGTCATTTTGTTTTTTGGCTGGGAAGGAGTGGGATTATGTTCCTACTTGCTTATAGGTTTTTGGTATAGTGATACAGAAAAGGCCAACGCTGGAGTTAAGGCATTTGTTACTAATCGTGTAGGGGATTTAGGTTTTTTGGTAGGCATGTTTTTACTCTATCGAGTTTTTGGAACACTAACTATTTCAGAAATAATTGCGGCGCTAGCACGGCCTGAGATGGCCGCCCAAGTGGCCCCTATTGCCACCATGATAACCTTGGCCTTATTTGTGGGGGCCACCGGAAAGTCGGCGCAGTTGCCTCTTTATGTTTGGTTGCCGGATGCCATGGCCGGCCCGACACCAGTTTCGGCGCTTATTCACGCGGCAACCATGGTTACTGCTGGTGTTTATATGGTAGCGCGTTTGAATCCTCTTTTTGAGTTGTCGGTCATGACGCTTTCAGTAGTGGCCCATGTTGGAGCGTTTACTGCTCTTTTTGCTGGAACTATTGCTATTGCGCAAACAGATATTAAAAAAGTTTTGGCCTATTCAACGGTGTCGCAACTTGGCTATATGTTTTTGGCCTGTGGTGTGGGCGCTTATAATACTGCTATCTTTCACTTAATGACTCACGCATTTTTTAAAGCACTACTTTTCTTAGGATCAGGTTCGGTAATTCACGCCTGTAGTGGTGAGCAGGATATGCGTAAAATGGGTGGCCTTAAAAAGCATTTGCCGCACACCTATGTAACTATGCTGATTGGTTCACTGGCAATTTCGGGGATACCTATATTCGCAGGTTTTTTTAGTAAGGATGAAATTATCTATTCTACAATTGCTCTGCCGGCAGGATTTTCTCACCTCTTTTTTATCGGTGTGCTGACAGCAATTTTAACCGCGTTTTATACTGCGCGGATGATGAGCATCACTTTTTTAGGTGAGGAGCGTCTCTCTCATCATGCCAAAGAACATTTGCATGAATCTCCTTGGAGTATGGTTGGGCCATTGTATGTGTTGGCCGCATTGGCAACGCTGGGTGGTTTTTTTGGAGTTCCTCATCTTCTGGGAATGGCACTGGGACATATTCCTCATTTTCTCTCCAATTGGTTAGCTCCTGTGATTGCGATTAAGCATATGCCTTTGGTTGGGGAACATTTGCCTTGGCATGAAGGTGTGGTTATGGCGCTATCGGTAGTATTGGCCGTTGCCAGCTTTTGGTCAGGATGGAAAGTTTTTCAAAATAAATTTTTTATCTCTGATTTTCTTTCGGCCATAGGCCCTTTTCATAAAGTATTGGCCAATAAATATTATGTTGATGAACTATATGATTTTTTAATTCTATCGCCACTTAAGCGACTCTCGCAGTGGGCGGCACAAATTTTTGACAAGTTAGTTGTTGATGGTGCAGTGAATGGGGTAGGTGTTTGGAGTAGATATTTTGCGGATAGGATTAGAGTTATTCAGACAGGGGATTTGCAGACTTATGCCTTGGCCATGATTATTGGCGTATTTGCTTTAGTATTAACTGTGTATGGGATGTTGAACAATTAATAGGAAATAGTTATGACGGAAAATAGTTCTTCCTTGCTAAGTTGGATAATTTTTACTCCACTTCTTTTTGGCATATTGCTGCTTTGTTTGCCAAAAAAGTTTGAGCAATACTTTCGCCATTTGGCCCTAGTTGCTGGCATGGCCAACTTATTATTTGCCATAAAGTTATGGAGCAATTTTGATGGGGCCATAAGTACTATGCAATTTGTACAATCCATCCCTTGGATTCCCAAATTAGGTATAAGCTATCTTCTTGGAGTGGATGGTATTTCACTTCCGCTAGTTATGCTCACCGCAATTATTACCCCTATAGCGATCTTGGGAACTTGGCCGCATGATCTCTCAAAACTAAAACAGGAAAAATTTTTTGTTTTAATGGTTTTGGCCTTGCAAACTGGTATGTATGGAACTTTTTTGGCCAGTGATATTTTTCTTTTTTATTTCTTCTGGGAAATAGTACTTATACCGATGTTTTTTCTTATTGGAATTTGGGGGGGAGCAGAAAGAATTTATGCAACCATCAAATTTTTTCTCTACACTATGGTGGGATCACTTTTAATGTTGGTGGCCATCTGGTGGATGATTTATCGTTACAAGCAGGGGTTTGGTGTTCCTTCGGCCTCCTTTGCTGATTTGGCCCGAGTGCAATATAACTTTGTGGACGAAAGTTGGATGAAGGCAATCTTTAGTGAACAGGGCCTGCTCTTTTTGGCCTTTACTTTGGCCTTCGTTATAAAAGTTCCAATGGTACCATTTCATACTTGGTTGCCAGATGCCCATGTGCAGGCACCAACTTTGGGTTCTGTCTTTTTGGCGGCCGTGCTGTTAAAATTGGGAACTTACGGTTTGATGAGAATTTCTATGCCGATGTTTCCAGAAGCGGCATATTATTTTTCCATGATGATGATGGGATTTGGAGTGATAGGCGTTGTTTATGGGGCCTTCTGTGCTTGGGGGCAGAGTGATTTTAAAAAATTGGTTGCTTACTCTTCTGTCTCGCACATGGGATATATTTTAGTCGGACTTTTTTCTTTTAATCAAGTGGCCATTGCAGGATCTTTATACCAAATGATTAATCACGGAATTTCCTCCGCTGGACTATTTATGGTGGTGGGTTTTTTATATGAGAGATTGCATACTAGAAACTTGGATGATTTTGGCAATATTGCTAAAGTGGCACCCCTTATGGCCATCGGCTTTATGATTTTGACACTCTCTTCAGTAGCGCTTCCTGGTACAAACGGCTTTGTGGGAGAGTTTACTATTTTATTTGGAACCTTTCAGGCCCAACCAGCAGTCGCACTGATTGCTGGTTTAGGAGTGATTTTCGGGGCCATCTATGCTCTAAAGGCCTATCAGCGAGTGATGTTTGGGCCTCTTACTAACGATCATAATAAAAATGTAGTTGATTTGTCTGTTCGCGAATTTTTAGCAATGGGAGTTTTGGCAATTTTTATTTTTGGTATTGGATTTTTCCCTGGAAGTTTTTTTGGAAAGTCAGACACAACTCTCTCGGTGTATTCTCAACAATTAATTGAAAAGGTGATTCATGAATAGTGCTATTAGTTTAGTAGAAATTTTTCCACTTCCATCGCTTTCTTTGGCGGAGATGATTTCATTGTGGCCTTTGATTATTTTATCTATTACGGCCGTAGTGGCCATCGTGGCCGGAGCCTCAAAAGTGGTAGCACGTGGTAGAATGTTGGCCATGATAATTAGTCTTTTTGGAGTTGCTGTAAGTACTACGATAACCTACATAAGTCTCTCCTATGATCCGGTTAATTTGCTCAATGGAACTCTATTTTTTGATTCTACCTCTCGATTGTTGAGTCTGGTGGTTCATCTCTGTACTATCTTGGCAATTTTAGTGAATTTTGGTTATGACGAAAAAGAAGAACTTTTGGCGGAAGTCTATGGCCTACTTCCTATTGCGTTGGCCGGAATGATCTTCATGATTGCTACCAATCATCTACTTTTTATGTTTGTTTCACTGGAAATTATGTCTTTGGCCATTTATGTTATGGTGGCCATGCGTCGCACTTTTAAATTTTCAGCAGAGGCCGGATTGAAATATTTTATTTTAGGCGGTCTGGCCTCGGCATTTTTACTATATGGTTCCGCGCTAGTTTATGGCGCAACGGGCTCTTTTAATATGGAAGTCATTTCTCAATCTTTTGTGCGAGGAATTTCTCCACTATTTTATGTTGGGTTGCTTTTTGTTTTGACCGGCCTGTTTTTTAAGGTGGGGGCATTTCCTTTTCATTCTTGGATTCCTGATGTCTATCAAGGTGCCACTACCTCAATAACTGGTTTTATGGGGGCGGCAGTAAAGTTGACCGCTTTTATGGCACTAACGAAAGTTTGTCTGAATATGATTTTTGTTCCCTCCTTTTTAGAAGTGGATATTTTTAAGTTTGTGATTGGAACGATTGCCGCCGCCACCATTGTCTATGGTAATTTTGTGGCCCTTAAACAGAATGAACTTAAGCGAATGTTGGCCTACTCTACTATTGCGCATACTGGTTATTTGCTTTTGGGATTGCTTAGTTTAAATGGAACTCCCACTAACGCACAATTTATTATGATCTATTTAGTTCTCTACGCTTTTTCAAATATCGGCATTTTTGCCCTTATAGTAATGTTGGAGAGGAAAGGGGAGCGCGACATTGTGATTGAGGAATTGGGAGGATTTTGGTTAAAGCATCCACTTATGGCAATTTCGATGACGATTTTTCTTCTTTCTATGGCCGGGATTCCTCTTACTTCGGGGTTTATTGGAAAGTATTTACTCTTTGCCGCCGCAGTTTCGTCACAACAAGTGGCCTTGGTTGTTTTGGCGGTATTGGCCTCGGTGGTTTCTGTTTATTACTATTTGCGAGTAATCATTGCCATGTTTATGAAAGAGGCCCCCAAAGGGCAGGCAATGCTTACTGCTTCTAAATGGGCCGGCTGTGGGATTACTGTCCTTGTTTCTATTTTTATTACCATTCAGATGGGAATTTTTCCCATAATCTAACTTACTAAAAAGCGGCATGGGCACGAAAGATAGGGCCATGATACAAAAACATTGGAAAAGTATCGACAGCGGCCTTTCCGCTGTCAATGGCCGGATATTCCAGCGACATTCCTTGCGAAGAAAAAGGTGACTTGCCAACGAATAAGAAATTAACATCATAAGCAATACCGATGGCCATGCGCAGTCCCCCTAAAGCTAGGCCATACATAGGCCCAAGTTGTCCGGAAATATGCCCGGCCAAAATATCATAATCAGTTTCAGTCATTGTGAGATTATAAAGAGATTTTGCTGCGCGAATTGCTTTGGATCCTACACTACAGTGGCCATATCCAACTCCTAAAACGTATGAACGAATCCAGTCTAGGCCGGGTTTCCAATTTTCACTATTATACAAAAGCTCATTGGTAAAAGAATCTTCTCCCAAAATAAAAGAGTAAAACTCTGTTTTATAATCAGGATCAATGACGGTATAGGCCTTTGACTCCTGAGTAAGAATAATCTCAGAGGGAAGTTGCCATTTAGTATAGCGAAGGCCCAGATAGTGAAAATCTTGTACACCCTTGGGCAGAACTCCGGCCATGTTATAGTCCAATTCTGTGTAGCTGTAGATTTGATCAAAATTTATATCTGCACTCTGCTCACTCGAGACTAGGCCTTTGTAATGGGCCGTCCCAGTAAATTTTCCTCTTTCTGCTTTGACGCTAAGATATCCAAAACCTAAATATCCAGCATATTGCTTGATTTTGGAAAGATCTCCACTGTCTTGTTGCAGATTAAAACCAATTTTAGTAGAGATTTTGGGAATACTTAGATCACCTTCAATAATGGTGTGATTGGTGCTCGTCATATCATAAGTGGTATGATCCCAAGTTTTTTTCCAGTTATTCCAACTGGTCGCACGCATTCCTACTCCTGCAGAGATAATGAAATTAGAAGATTCATCTGATAGCGTTGGAGTTACTGTTGGAGTTGGTGTCGTCTCTTGGATTGAGAGTGTGGATATCTCTTGAGAATAGGTCACATAGGTCACCGAAGTAGCGATAAAAACAGAAAGAAATTGTAATGTTTTTATATCGGATCTCCTGGTTAAAAATTCCAACGATAACTTATTTCAAGTGCTAGTCGTTTTGTTTGCTGGGGATATTCGGAAGTAATGCTATCTTCTTTTTGTCTGATAGTTTGAGAACTTTCTTGGTAGTAAGATTTAAGCAAAATGTTAGAGCGTAGATTAATTGTACGGTCAATTTGGGCCCCCACTAAAAACATGGGAGAGCTACTCACTGACCACTCCTGATCAATTTCGGATTTAAATAACAGACCTAATTGAAAAAATGAAGAAGTGGCGTAGCGGGAATTTTTCCAAAAAAGATAGGCCCACTCTAAAGAGCCCCCGGGAATTAGTGCAGAATGTGTGGAGAGAGTTGAATTGGCCTCACTGGTAGCAAAGATCGTTTCGTCTAACATGAAATTGCTCGAAAAAATATTATCACCGTATTGATAACTGGCACCTAAAGTTACTCCTCCCCGCAGCGGCTGGGTTTGTAGAAGATCAACTTCTGCGCTGTTTGCCAGAGTTAAATATTTTAAACGTAGTTGTAAATGAGTTGTGCAATGAGGAGCTACTTTTTGTTGGAGGTCAATTTCTGCGACGGAGGATATTTTAGAAAAAAGCTTGGCCGTTTTTTTGTTGATGTCAGTATATTTAATTTCTTCGCTAAGATTACGCCAGGAGAGAGTAAGAGTGTGTTGTCGAACAATATCTCCGAAACGATATTCACCGCGAGATTGAAACAGGCCCTCTTCATTCCAATAGATCCACTCTCCATCTTTTTCACCATCTTTAAAATTTCCTTCTTCTTTTTTTTGGCCATTCTCGTACCAGAATGTCCAAAGTCCTATTGGCCTATCATTTAGCCAAATTCCCGAATCTGATTTTATACCATTTATAAAAAAACGTTCCCACCTTCCGCTCATTGCCCCTTTGGTGTAGTGGCCTTTTTTGGCGATACTTCCTGTCGGATGAAGTTCAATCATATTGCCATCAAAGAGACCGTTTAAAGTGCAGAGATATTCAAAATTTAGATTAGAATTTCGGGCGGTGGTGATTGTATGGCCAGAAGTTGGGCAGTTTAGTTGAAAGGCATCTGTTGCCAGTAGTAAGTTATTGTCTATAAAAATGGCAATAAAAAAAAGTATGCAAAATAGAGTAATGTTAATTATGTTTGAGTGAGAGAATAATGCCATGCTATTACTATCGTCATAGAGTAAAGCGCTTTATCGTTTATTTTTGTTGTATGAAATTATCGGCAAAATTTGCGCTAGAGAAGAGAATATTTGACTAGGCGGGATTGTTACTAGGAATAAAAATGGAATTAAGCTTAAACTCATGATTGACCTTGGCCATCAGGTTTTGAATACCAAAGCGTTCGGTAGCGTTATGGCCGCCAGCAAACATGTGAATCCCACCTTCTTGGCTTTCATACCAATCATGTTCACTCATCTCTCCGGTGATATATGCATCCAATTTTTGCATTGCCGCCTCTTGCCATCCGCTGCGGGCCCCCCCGGTAATGATTCCTATTGAAGAGATCATGGCCTCTGGATTAGGGGTGGCCATCAATATTTGATGATCTAAAATTTTTTCCAATTGTTGTTGGAGTTTTTTAGCGGATAGTTTTTTTTGTAAAATACCTTTTACCCCGGTAGGTGTTTTTTTATATTCACCAAAGGGAATAATCTCTTTCATTTCTAGTTTATCAGCGATAGACCGAGCGTTCCCGAGTAAAATATGGCCATCAAGAGGCAGATGAATACCAAAAAGGTTCATCTCCTTTTGAATTAGAGGGCGTACGCGTCGGGCGAAGGCACCAGTGATAGGCCTGGCACCATGAAACTTCCAAAAAATACCATGGTGCACAATTAATGTATCGGCCCCCCAAGCAATGGCCTGGCCGATAGAGTCGGCAGTCGCAGAGACAGCAAAAGCAACTTTTTCAATTCTATTGGTTCCCTCAATTTGTAACCCGTTAGGACAGAGATCTTCCAGCGCATCGAGAGCAAATAGTTCTTTTAAATATAATTCTAATTGGTCTCGGGTAATACTTTTTTTCTTCATTGGAGTATATCCTTGCAAAACAAAGTAGGTGATATGAAAAAACTACTCAAAAATAGGCCAATTCATATCAGATGATTCTTTGCTAATATTCTTTGTTGGAACTTGTTCGACCTTATGTGCGATACCTTTTTTTAGGGAATTTTTTAGGCGATCTATTGTTTGTTGCAGCTCTTGGTGAAAAGGGGCCAGGGTTAGAGCGGTATTAAATTCAACCAGTGCCATTTTGTAATCTTTTTTTATCATATAGGCACGGCCAGCGTTGATATAGGGATATTCTCGGTTATGATAAATGGGCGCTTTTTTGGCCAGATCAAACCATTTAAAACTTTCGTTAATCTCTCCTTCTGCTAAGAGGTAACTGCCAAGATCGTTGTAGGCCGGGCCATATTCAGGATTAACTTGGATTGCGCGAAGACAACTATTTTTTGCTTGCTCACTATTTCCTAAGATGGAATAAACCCAGCCAATCAAAGTTAACACCTCGGAATTTTCTTTGTGTTTGGCCGCATTCAAAAAATGTTCTAAGGCCTCGTTATGTTTTTTGTTATAAACCGCTTCGTGGCCTTTTTGCATCAGCTCTTCATATTTTCTGTTACGTTGTAATTCAATGGAATCGATAATAGATGCACCACTGTCACAGCAATTCATCAGGGATTTTTTATTAAGGAAGAATTTAGGAACAGCTTCTGTTGTTTTTTGTTTTCCAGCAGAAGAAGAAGGGGCGGTAACGTTGGGATCTTGGATGGCCTGAGTGTTTCCATCAGTAGGAGTTATTTTATGTAATTTGCCCTTTTCGCCCTCAATGATTTTAAATTTTTTTGCATCATTGCGGCCAGTTGTCGCTTCCGGGAAAAACATTTCAGTAATATTAATACGTGGAAATTGAACTTCTAAGTTAGTTTCCTTGGCCAAGATCAGATGCAGCTTGTAGGCAAATTCATAGGTGATATTGATATAGTCGGCCAATAAATCTACCATGGATTCCTCATTTAGGTGTAGCAAAAGCATGGAGTCTAATAATTTTTGAGTTGCCTGAACTCTATCTTTTATCCCACGAGGATTAAGAATTACCGGAGTAATATCAATTAGTTTCTCTGTGAAAACGTTGGCCTCAAAGAGTGAAATAATTTCAAAATAGAGGCATTCAGTGGCCTCTTTCGCTTTTTGATTGTGGATCAGTGAAGAGAGATCATAAAGCGCATAAAAGAGGCGATTTAAATAGGTACTAGCAGAGCTTAATTCGCTTGCAAGCAAGACTTTGATATTGTTTCTCATGACAGTTATTCCTTCCTTGGATGCAATCTACGAAAAACTTTATACTTTTACAAAATGAAATTTTAAGGCCGTATTTATTTCATAGGTACTTAATTTGGGGCAATTATGCCCAGGAGAGAAGAATCAAAATTGCCAGGGCCAATCCATGAACTAATTCTTGGCGTCTTATGGTGATCTTTTTGCTCAATTGTCTTTTCATGGGACCTCCTTACTATGTTTCCCAAGACTCTAAGCTCTATTTACAAAGAACATGCCGGTTTGCGCCGAGAATGTTTAGTGGAAAATCAGCAAGTTGTTTGGTGCAGTATTTAGCGCCTAGTGTCGTTTTGGAATTGGCAAGTGGTAGCGTGGTGGAGTTTTTGCCGGTAGACCGGCCAAGGGCAACTAATTATAATCTAATAAAGTAACTATCTAGCAACCAGTCGAGGCCCTATGAAGTTTTGGGAGTTTCTATTACTAGTTTTTCCGCTATTGGCGCTGGCGTTATGGCATAGCTTGTCCAAAATAAAAAAGCTATTCACACAAGAACAAGCAAAAGTTGGGCAGCTTATTTTAGAAAAAGAGGACTATTTACAGCAGTTGGCACAACTGCAGCAAAAAATTAAGGCCAGTGCGGCCTTGCCGCCAAAGGTAGCTGTCGCTGATGATTTTCATAACATGGCAACTACGCTTTTCCAAAAAGTTGAAACAGCAACCTCCATCGTTTCGGCCATGGCCTTGGTGGCCAACGATTTTTTTAAAAATATCCAACTGCTCTCTGGTCAGACCAAAGAGATTATAAAGTCGACAGAACAGGTGAAGAGTGATTCGTTGAAATTTGGAGATAAAACCAAAGATGTATCAAATGACTTGGCCTTAGTTTCCACCAATACCAATGAAGTTGCAGGGCCGATTGCCACTATTGCTACTGCCACAGAAGAGCTCTCTGCTACCATTAATAATTTATCTAAGCAGACCGTTCAAGTGGCGGCAATTTCCAAAGAGGCGACGGATAAAGTTCATAATTCATTTGAGGTAATGAAGGAATTGTCTGCAAATTCTAAGCAGATTAGTAAAATTATAAATATTATTGAAGACATTGCAGATCAAACCAACTTGCTCTCTCTGAACGCCACGATTGAGGCGGCCAGTGCCAACGAGGCCGGAGCTGGATTTGCGGTTGTTGCCTCAGAAATAAAAAGTTTGGCAAATCAGACAATTAATTCCACCAACGTTATTTCGGAGCAAATAGGAAAAATTCAAAATACGGTTAAGATTGCGCATGAAGAGACTGCTCGTATCCAAGAAATTATTGCGCAGGTGGGAGAATTTACCAACACTTTGGCCACGAGCATTGAAGAACAGAGTTTTGCCATTTCGGATATTTCTAAAACTATGCAAACAGCATCTACCTCCACGAAGAATATTGCCGCTAAATCGGAGTCATCAAATAAATTAATCTCAACCATGTCTTCTTTAGGGGGAGATATTAATCAGCAGCTAATTTCCATTTTGGAAATGTTGAGTGGTAATGGCAAGGTAGGGAGTGAAATTGTAGTTACGGGAGAAATAATGGCCAACCGAATTAGTGAATTACAAGAAGAATTAAGTGAAATGAGAAAAGTTTTAGATAGTGCGAAAATAACCAAACAACAATCGCCGCTAGAGTAGAAAATTTTATATGGCCGATGATGATTTAGTAAAACTATTTATTGATGATACTAGCGAGGCACTGACGTTGCTTGAACGCAAACTGTTAGAGTTAGAAAATTCAACTGAAACTGATTTGGTTAATGAACTCTTTCGCGCTATTCATAGTATAAAAGGTGGTGCTGGCCTCTTGGAATATGATTCCATGATGAAGTTGGCACACACTATGGAAAATTTTCTGGGAGCGGTGAGGGAGGGAAGTATTTCTCCCAGCAAAAAAAGTATTGATGCTCTTTTGGCCGGAACAGATCTGCTTAAGTCTCATTTGTCTAATCCGTCAGACTCTTTTGACTTTGCGGAGATAGAGAATTCTTTGAAGTTTGTAGAAACACAAGAAACAGCAACAGAAATAGAAACAAATACTGAAACGAAAATGGAAACGGAAGAGAAAACGGAAATCAAGACGGAGATATCTCCTCAGAATGTGCAAAATGATGTTGCTATGTTGTTGGCATTCTCCGCTGATTTGCGCAAGCAATTAGGCAAGGAAGATAGTGTACAAGATGATATAGCTACACTTCTTGAGATGTCCAAAGAGTTAAAGCAGCAATTAGAGACAGTTTCTGATTCAAAAGAAAAGAAAAAACTTCCAATAGCAAAAGTAGCAACGCCCACTTCTAATGTCCATACAACAACAGCAACAACTACAACTACTGCGGTTTCGGCAGCTGATCAAACCTTGCGAATTAGTGTTGCTAAACTTAACAAGTTGGTTAATTTGGCCGGCGAGTTGGTTCTGGCGCGCAATCAGCTTTTGAGTTTTTATAGAGATGATATAAAAAATCAGGCCGCGGGAGGAATTTTCCAAAATACTAATCGCATTACCACAGAAATTCAGACAGAAATTATGAGTATGCGCATGCAGCCCATTTCCTTGGCCTTTAACAAATTTCCTCGGCTGGTTAGAGATATGGCCGGGAAATTAGGCAAGGCCATAAATGTATCTACCGAGGGAGAGAATGTTGAATTAGATAAAACTATCATTGAGGCCATCTCCGATCCTTTAAACCATTTAGTGCGCAACTGTGCAGATCATGGATTAGAGACAGAAAAGGAGCGAGAAGCGGCAGGTAAGCCGCGAGAAGGGAAAATTACCCTCAAGGCCTTTCATGCTGGGGGATTGGTACATATCGAAGTGAGTGACGATGGGAGAGGAATTGATGCGGAGAAAGTTGCTAAAAAGGCATTGGAAAAAGGAGTGATTTCGACGGAGCACTACCATCAGATGAAGCATGAAGAGAAATTAAGATTAATTTTTATGCCGGGATTTTCCACCGCAGAAAAGGTAACAGATCTTTCTGGGCGAGGGGTTGGCATGGATGTGGTTAAGACTAATATTGAAAAATTAGGCGGCAGTGTGGATATTGAAACGGCCATCGGCCGCGGAAGTACCGTTAAAATTTCCTTACCGCTGACGTTGGCCATAATTTCTTCTTTGATTGTTGAAGTGGGAGGCCAAACTTTTGCCGTTCCACAGGTGAGTGTGGAAGAACTTTTACGAGTTACCCCCACGGAATTTTCTGAAAAGATTGCAACCATTTTAGATGGGCAAGTAATTCAATTGCGAGGAGAACTAATTCCGCTTATGCATTTGGCAGATTGCGTGGGACTTCTTCGCTATTTTACTCATCCAGAGACTGGCCAGCGTCAAGTGGAAAAACGGCGCAATCTCTCTAGTGTAGAAATCCTAGAGGATGGATCTAGTCTAGATAGGAAAGAGGTGATTGCCAACTTTCGTCCACCCTCTATCGAGAAAAATATAAAAGTAATGGTGGTGACTACAGGGCATAATCGTTTTGCCGTGATTGTGGATAAAATTATTGGCTTTGAAGAGATTATAGTAAAATCGCTGCCAATGCATTTGCGTTATCTGTCTAGTTACGCGGGGGTAACTATTTTAGGTGATGGGAAAGTTGCACTCATTGTTGATGTTCATGGGATTGCAAGCAAGAATCGTCTGATTTTTGAGAAGGCGCAGGGCCTATCACAAAAGATAATTCGTCAAAAACAGAGTTCTTCTACTGATCGAATTAATATTTTAATTTTTGATAATAATGGACAAGAGCGCTATGCCATTCCGGTTTCTGCTATCAAGCGAGTAGATCAAATTGAAAAGAGTAATATTCAATTTATCGAAAAACAGAAGTATTTAAATTACATGGAAAGCACTACCATGATTGTTGATTTAGAACAAAACCAAACTAATCTGCCCATGAAAGGAGAGGGCTTTATTATTATTCCCAAAGAACTAAAAATTCCAATGGCCTTACTTATTGGGAAAATAGTGGATACTAAAGAAGTCTCTTTGCATATTGAACCCAACACTACCCTGGGCCCCCATTTTATGGGGACGGCAATTATTGATGATAAGATAACTTTTTTGTTAGACATTCATAAGTTTTTTGAATCTTTTGTTCACGATTGCTTTCGAGAAAGTAAGAAGCGGGGCAAATATAAAATTCTTTTTGCAGAAGATACTCCTCTTTATCAAAAGATGGTTATGTCTTATCTGAAAGAAGATGAACATTCTGTTGATTTGGTTGGAAATGGGAAGTTGGCATTAGAGCGATTGATGAACGCTGATCATGATTATGACTTACTTCTTACAGATATTGAAATGCCGGAAATGAGCGGCCTCGAGTTAACAGAGCGCTTAAACGCCATGAGCAATATTCGGCAAGTACCAGTAATTGCCATCACCAGTCTCACCAATAAAAAAATGGTAGATAAGGGAATGAGCTTAGGTATGAAACGGTGGTTGAAAAAGACGGATAAATTAGAGCTGTTAAATTCAATCCAGGATATTTTGTCATGCAAATAAGTACTTTTAAAATAGGTAATGAACTTTACGGAGTTGATGTTTTATTTATCAAAGAAATTTCTCCCATCTTTGAAATAGTAAATGTTCCTGGTGCCAAAGAAGAATATTGTGGACTGATGAATTTGCGAGGTAACGTAGTTTCTTTAATCCATCCAGGTATGTTCACAAAGCATTTTACTCCACTGAATAAGAAAAATGATAATGTCTTAATTTTTAAAAATAGTGATCTAATTCGTCCCATAGTAGAAAAGGGACTGATAGCGGCCGGAGATCTGGGAAATGATTTAGTTGGCCTAGTGATAAACAGCATTGGAGATGTTTTAGAAATAGACAATAGAAAAGTTAAAGCAATTTCTCAAAATTTCCCGCAGAATTTATTGGATGTCATTTCGGGAGTGGTACAATTAGATCATGGATTGGTGTTGATCATTGATGCGTTTAAATTTTTTAAAAAAATTTGAAGGAGAATCTATAAGTGAATAGTAGCGTGGTTGACTTGGAGGCCAAAATTCTAAAAAGAGAAATTCCGGCGGCCGTGGAGATGTTAGTCATTGGCGTTTCCACGGGAGGGCCAGAAGCTCTTTCTGTTTTAGTAAAGGGACTTGACCCTAACCTTACTTGCCCCATCGTTATTGTTCTACATGTTAAAGAGGGATTTACAAAGCAGTTGGCCCAACAACTACAAAGACACACTTCTTTAAAAGTTTGTGAGGCCCAACACGATGATGTGCCGATGCCCGGAGAAATTTATCTTTGCCCAGGCGGAATTCATATGTATCTAAAAATGAATACGAATTTATCTCGGCCAGGACGATACAAAATTGTTTTACGCGATGGCCCCAATGTACATAGTTGTCGCCCCTCAGTAGATGTGCTTTTTAATTCAGTTGCCGATTTGAATAATCACAACATCGTTGGATTGATTATGACTGGAATGGGAAATGATGGCGCGGAGGGGGCGTATCGAATGGCCACTGAGGCCCGAAACTATATAATTATTCAAGATGAAAAGTCCTCGGTAGTATGGGGAATGCCCAAGGCCACATGGGAAAAAGGGGTGGTTAGTGAAATAGTTTCGCTTGAGCGCTTGGCGATGAGAATTAACAAATTAGTAAAAGGGAAAGGATGAAAAATAGGCATGAGTTATTTAAATACCAATAGAATTTTGCCATTGCCTTCTAGCGAAGAGATTCGCTTGCTTGGCAGCATGATTGAAAAATATTCAGGCCTACATTTGGGAGCGGATAAAGGATATTTAATGCAATCACGCCTTTCCGATTTTGCCATAAAGCATGAGCTGAAAGATTATAAGGAGATTTATTCTTCTGTAAAAAATATGCCGCGTTTGCTTTTTGAGATGTTAGAACTTTTGACTACCAATGAAACCTTCTGGTTTAGAGATGATAAATTGTGGGAAGTTTTTGAAAAAGAAATTATTCCCTATTTCGTAGGGCAAATAGTGCTAGGAAAAAAACGCCCTTTGAAAATTTGGTCGGCAGCTGCCGCTACTGGGCAGGAGGCCTATTCCATGGCCATTGCTTTTTGTGATTATTTTATTCGGCAGAAAATGGCAGATGATTGTCGCTTGATGATTAATATCAGAGGGACCGATCTTTCTCCAAAATCACTCAAAGTGGCCAGTGATGGAATATATTCGGAGGCACAGATTTCTCGAGGGCCTACCTCCCGATTACTTGCTTATATGGATCGCTTCGATGATACTCGCTATCAACTAAAAAGTGATATAAGAAAAATGGCATCTTTTGATGCCTTGAATCTTCTAGATCCCTTCCATCTCGGATCAGAAAAATTTGATATAATTTTTTGTCGCAATGTTTTGATCTATTTTCGAGAAGATCTCAAGGCGCAAGTGGTGGAGAAATTGGCCAAGTCACTCTCAGATAAAGGAACCTTAGTGCTAGGATCCTCGGAGTTTCTTCCTGTAGGTTTTTCTCAACTAGTTTTGGATGAAAGATTTTCTACTACCACCTATAAATTAGCAGATGGAGAGAAATAGATGGAACTATTTTCAATGGAAAACCGTATTATTTTGGTGGTCGACGATACTGCGCTAATGCGGGCCAATCATAAAAAAATGTTGCTAGGTTTAGGAATCAAGGAAGGTAATTTGTATTTAGCAGAAGATGGAGCGATGGCCTTAAGTGAGCTGGCCAAGATTATTCAAGTGCGTGGTAGGGTTGATCTTATTATTTGCGACTGGGATATGCCCAAGGTGACGGGAGTTCAGGTTTTGCAGATGGTAAAAAAAGTTCCTTCGTCAAAGATCATTCCGTTTTTAATGGTCACTGGCCATACAAAAAAAGATGATATTGTAAAAGTTTTAAAAATGGGAGTGGATGGATATATTATGAAACCATTCAAAGCAGATAATTTTTCAGCAAAAGTTCTAGAAACACTTATTACAGGTTTTGTAAGGATGTGAGGTAATAAATATGAAAGTTAAAATGACTACTTTTAAAGAGGTGATAAAGACAGTCTATGTTTTATTACTGCCGGCCATGATGGCCATCTATTTTTTTCAAAAAGAGCGACTGTTGCAGGGAAAAACTGGAATAGGAATTGAATTAGTGGCCCTCTTAGGTATTTTAGCAATATCATTACTTTTTTTACATATTAATTTGAAAAAAATAATTTCGCCGCTTTCTCGAAGCGTTAATGATCTATCTGCCATATTTGAAGGAACATTATTAAAATTAACTCGTGTTGATACAAATGCCGAGCTGAGTGGATTTATAGATAGTATTAATCGTTTAGTGGAAATGGCCAGCGACAATAAGGCCCAGGCAGATCATTGGTTATCCTTGTTGAATAAGATTTCTTCTCCAATTATAGAAATATCTAGCGACAAAAAGGTATTTTTTGCCAATGAAGCGGCCAGCGAATTTATGTCCCATCCCTTATCCGAAGAGGATGGTTTCTTTTCGCTTTTTGCGATGTTCATGCCCTTGCCTCTACAAGAGGAGTTATCTTTGTGGTTAGATAGTAATTCACAGGAAAAATGTCAGATTTATCTTTATAAAGACGGCCAACCACACTCTTTCACTTGTTTGGCATATCTTCTGCAACACAATGGAGAAGGCCGGCGGCTTCTTTATTTGCATGACAACAAAGAGTTTAATACGCAAAAAGAAGAGATTGTCCAAAAAAATCTCGAGTTGCAAAAGGCCCAAGAAAAAATTGCCGAGATTTCTTCTTCGCTAGAAACTCAAACTGCCTTTTTTAAAAAACAAAATTCTACCGCTGAGGCCAAAGCACAAGGAGTTCGTGCGGCCATTGATATGTTAGTCGTTAAATCAGTCAGGGCCCGAGAAGATATCGAGAAGGTTTTTCAGTCGGCCACCAAAACTTCCGCCAGTGTAACATCCACGGCCGTTGCGTTAGATGAGATGTGTGGTGCAATTAATGAGATTTCAAAAAATACTACGAAGGCCGCAGGAGTGGCCCAAGAAGCAGATAAACGTGCACAGGTTTCTTCGGAGATAATGGATCACTTAAAAGAAAATTCCAAAGAGATTGGAAAAATTGTTAATATGATTGAAACCATTGCTACGCAAACAAACTTACTGGCGCTTAATGCTACTATCGAGGCGGCCAGTGCGGGCGAGGCGGGAAGAGGATTTGCGGTAGTTGCATCCGAAGTAAAAGGCCTGGCCAATCAGACGATAAAATCTACCGAGGTAATTAGCTCGCAGATTGAGAAAATTACAGAAACCATTGCTTCGGCCCATCAGGAAATTGCGCGCATCAAGGAAATCATTACTTCCGTGGTGGAATTTACCAGCGCAGTGGCAACTAGCGTAGAAGAGCAGAGTTTTGTGGCAAAAGATATTGCAGGCCAAGTGGGAGTAGCGGCCGGTTCGGCCAGTAGCATTTTATCGACTAGCAAAAATTTAGGAGAGGTAATTAAAGCAATTGATCAGGCAAATATCATGGCGCAAGAGGCGATGGGTAAGGATAGTTCTTTAAATAAAAACTAAGAGTGAGGATAAGAACTGATGCATACAACTATTTTGCAAGTAGATTTAGCAGAGTCCATTCAATTACAAAAGCATGACTTGGTAGTTGTAAAAAAAGAGAGTGATCTGGCCAATTCCATTGGTGATTTTAGTACTTTTTTTGCCTCTTTTCATCGGGCACCTATTACTTTGAAATTAGGAGCGGCCAGCGTGCAATTGGATTCACAAATGGTGGCAGATTTGTCAGCTTCCAAATTATCGCGAATAGTTCTCTCATTTGAACTTTCTGCCTTAACCGATGAGTTCAAAGATATTTTAGGATGGTTAAATCATGTTGGGGAATTATCTAACGCAAAAATAGGAGTGATATTTTCTATAAAAAATGGTGAGCGTTTTTTATCCGAGGTAATCTTTAATACAACAAGAGTTTTTTTACTACAGCAAAATACGGGACTGGTAAAATTTAAAGAGGGTAATGAATATTTGGTTAATGATCCCAAGGCCTTTGCGCGTTTACTGATGATTATTAATAAGATTTTTCAGAGTGCTGTGTATTTGGGAGGAAAGGGTGATAAATCTTTTCGTCTCTTGGAGGGACTGCTAAATTCCACAAAGTTACTTACTTCGGCGGCCCCCAACGTTTGGAAGGCCTTATTGCTAGAGGTCTCGGCAAAACTAAAAGAGATAACTGGAAAAAATTCTCAATTAGAGTTTATCGAAGGAGAAGAAAAACCTTTTATCATTGCCGATGAAACTGGCGCAATTTCTCCTCTCTTTACCATTCATTCTCCTCAGAGCGAGTTAGCAGCTTTTTTAATTTACTATTTTTATAAAAATAAAACCGCCATTAAACCATCACTACTTTTTTTCCTAGAAGCGGAGCATTTTTTTGAAGAGAAGTTAATGGGCCACGTGATTAAAACGTTTAAAGACAAAAAATCACAAATGATCTGTTTGTCGAAGAGTTCGGCCTTCTGTCAGGCCATGTTCTCCTCAGGGGGCTTGCTCGCCAAATGAGTGGATTGATGTTTTTGAAAAAACTTTTGAACTGATTGAGAAATCTCGTTGGCCTTATTAGACATGGTTTCTGCATTTGACGATACTTTTTCTACTAGAGAGGAGTTGGCCTGGGTGGTGGAATCTAGCTGGGTAATGGCAAGGTTGATTTGTTCGATGGCCGAAGATTGTTCTCGTGTTCCCGCGGCCATCTCTTGCATTATGTCAGAGACCTTTTGCACGCTTTGAGCAATATCTAAGAGACGTTCGGCATTTTCATTTACTAACATGGAACCTTTTTGAACCTTGTCGTTACTTTTAACAATAAGGTCTTTAATCTCTTTGGCGGCATCGGCCGCACGCTGTGCTAGGTCGCGGACTTCAATGGCCACGACTGCAAAGCCCTTGCCCATTTCACCGGCCTTGGCCGCTTCAATGGCGGCATTAATGGCCAATATATTAGTTTGAAAGGCAATCTCTTCCACCATATTAACGATATTGGAAATTTGTTCGCTACTTTTTGCAATCTCTTGCATCGCAGAAGTTGCTTGTACTGAAAGTTCTGCTCCTTTGGTTGCAGAATCCAGCGCATTTTTAGAAGAGAGTTCAGCGCTTTGAGCATTATCAGCACTTTGTTTTACAGTGGCCGTGATCTCTTCAAGCGTAGAGGCGGTTTCTTCTAGTGAGGCCGCTTGCTCTTGAGTTCTCGAGGATAGTTCAACATTGCCACTGGCCACTTGGCCGGAGGCCTCCATAATTTCTTCGATGGATAAGGAGATTATCTTGCCGGCCCTATTTATATCACGAGTTACTAGATAAACTACAATGAGGGCGATGAGAAAAGAGATAAATGCCATTGAAATGGCAATTATCAAAATGCGTTGTCTGGTAGCTTGAAAAAGATTATTAGCATCATCCATTTTTTGTCTAATAGAGAGGATTATTTCTCGCAATGAACTATCTGCCACCGTTCGTTTATCTACCATGTAGCTGTTTGCTGCAGAGATATCAAACATGGAGAGTTGATCTAGTGCTTGCTCATTAACTTTGCTTTTCAAAATGGGCAAAACGTTATCTTTAAATAGATTAATAAACTCTTGGAAATTTATTTTATATGCTTCCGCTAAAGCTCGCTCTTTATCGTTGCTTACAATTTTATCTATGGCCGAAAAATCATCTCTCATCTGCTTTTCAAATTCCGACATGGCACTTTCGGTGGTGAGCAGATTGCGATTAACAATCGCGTCGGCGGTTACTGTGTAGTAAGCGTATATTGTCTCCATTGCGTTACTAACTTTTAGAACATTGGCAGAGCGTTTTGTGGATTCCTCTTGCAGGGACGATAATTGATACATCTCCGTGATCAAAAAAATGACCACTACAGCAAAAAGAAAAAAGATGATGGAAAAACCGCTAATTAGTTTTTGAGAAATATTCATTTTAGCAAGCATGGATTTATCTCCTTATTTAAATAATTCTAGCGTATTATCAGAGTTTATGAAATAGTTTGGGAGATTGTGTGTTTTTTGCCTTGTGTTCTTTTTTACTAGGTTATTTGCACCAATTTTAAAGGAGCTATTGTGCCAAGACTTGTTATTTTGGGACTAGGAAATTCTATTTTATCCGATGATATTGTGGGCCTTAAAATTTTAGACTACCTGCAAAAGGTTATTACTTCCCCCCAGATTAATTTGGAAGTTGCAGAAATTGGTGGACTGAAGCTCTTAGATAGTATTTTGGATTATGACCACGCTATTATTATTGACTCCATTAAAACTGGCCAGTTCCCAATAGGGGAGATTGTGGAGTTTTCTCCTGCTGATTTTAATTTTACCCCTCGCAGCTCGATGATTCACGATGTAGGTTTTTTTGATGCACTTTTAATGGCCAAAAAATTAGAGATGAAAATACCGGAAGTGATAAAAATAGTGGCCGTCGAAATTGGTGATAATTCCACGGTTAGTCTTAATATGTCAAAAGAGGTGGAAGCTGCTGCTTTGCAAGCAGTAGAACGGGTCTTAGATATTATTCAGAACGAATATAACTATCAAATTTGTTAATACAAAAAAGCTATTCTCAGTTGTGTAGCAACAAAAGCTAAAACTGAATAGTAGCAGTATGTACTCCACCACTTTCTACGCAGCTAACTAGTACTCTGCCAGAGTCCGCACACCATTTTGCAATATCTTTGGGGAAGCTGGGGCAATCGGCCTTAACTTCTACCACCTGTCCTGCGGGAATAGTGCCCGAGATAATAGTAACTTTAAGAGTTGGCTGGGGACATTTGAGTCCACGATAATCTAAAACTTTGTCGGCCATAATATTTCCTCATCCGTTGTGTGATTACTCTTTGTGTTCATTGCCAGAGCAGTCACGGGTTATAGTTTGTATTGGTTTATGGTTTTTATCAACCATCTCTACGATCAAAGGCATTTTTCCAGGAAGCGAGTGGGTAGCACAGGAAAGACAAGGATCATAGGCCCGGAATGCCATCTCCACCATATTAAGCAATCCATCATTAACCTGTCCCTTTTTTATTACATTTTTTGCCACTTTTTCAATAGACATGCACATTGAAGGTGAGTTGAAGACGGTTGCCACGATCAGGTTTACTCCAGTAAGGATTCCCTGATTATCACTTTTGTAGTGATGCAGGAGCGTGCCGCGTGGTGCCTCTACAATTCCGACTCCTTCGCTAGGGATTCCCATCTTCATGTTGCGCGTATTATCAGAACAGATAGCATCATTTTGCGCCAGTTCATGAACTCGCTCGGCAGCGTAAAGTAGTTCTACTAGGCGAGCGTAGTGAATTGCCAAAGTTTGATGAGCAATTTGATTTTTTGCTGCTAAAGTAGCATACATTTTTTCATATTCAGCATGCGCCGCGGGAGTGGCCATTCCCTTGGAAACATTTAGTCGGGCCAGTGGGCCCACCCGCATAACCCCACTTTGTGCGCCATCAACAAATCCCTTCCAACCAATTTTTTTAGCAAAAGGAAATTTTATATAGCTCCACTCTTCTACATGCTCGGCCACATGCTGAGTATAATCTTTCGCACTGAATTCATCAATGATCTCTCCGGTTGGCCCCACGATGCGCTGTACTCCTTGGTAAAAATTTACTTTTTGATTTTTATCCACGGTTCCAAGATAGTTGGTGTGATGAGTGTAGGCGTCAGATAAAATTAGATCAACATAGGCCTTATTTTTTAACACAATATCGGAAAATGCTTGCAGAGTAAATTTAGCAAACTCGATAGCATCTTGGGCAAAAAGTTTTAACTCTGCATGAGTTTCTTTGGATAAGGGTTTTGCCACTCCACCTGGTAGGCCCAGCACTGGATGGATTGTTTTTCCACCAATTTGACTCATTAGAGAACGGCAGCGCTTGCGGATCATAATAACTTTTTTACCAATCTCCACTCCCACTTTATCAATTACCCCCAGGATATTTCTTTGTGCTCCAGGTGCTTGTGGGCCAACAATAAAATCCGGGCCGCCTAAAAAATAGAAATGAATAGTGTGATCTTCAAACATAAAAAGATTGTAGAACAATTCGCGAATAGCATGCGCTTCAGGAGTAGGATCTACTTTAAAAAGAGCGTCCAAAGTTACCGTTCCGGCCATGTGGTGGGCCGTTGGACATACTCCACAAATGCGAGAAGTAATCTGGGGCATCTCTTCTGCCGGCCGGCCGATACAGAAGCGTTCAAAACCGCGCAACTCAGGAACTTGCATGAAGGCGCGTTCAACATCGCCGGCATCATCTAGCATGATTGAAATTTTTCCATGTCCCTCTAAGCGGGTGATTGGATCAATGGTAATTACTTTTCCCACATTCTACTCCTTTTTATTTTTACTTCCCAAAAGAGAAGCACTCATGCCGTAACGATAAAATGTTCCTGCGGGATCTGGCAGTCTGGCAAAACATTTGTTTAACTGTTCGCTGCTATCAGCATCGATAATTCCCCCTAATGCTGAGATCATCTCTGCTCCCTGATCTTTTACCGAATCGGTCGGGCCAAAGCAGCCAGTACAAGGCATATTTCCGTTAATGCAACTTACTCCACAGCCATCACGAGTGGCCGGGCCCATACAAACTACTCCCTGTGCTAAATAGCATTTGCTAGGATCAAGCTTGATATCGATTACTCGTTTAATCTCTTTGATAGCTATATCTTCTGGCTTTGAGTCATTGAGCTTGCAGCTACTACATAATGCCTTATTGGGAGAAAGGATTGTTCCCTTCGGGGGGAGCTGATTTTTTAAGATGGCCCCCACCGCCTGCGCAATAAGTTCTGGGGTGGGCGGACAACCAGGAAGATAGTAATCCACCTCGATTATATCATCGAGCTTATAAACGGTGTCGTAGAAAGAGGGAAGTGTTAGATCATATTTTCCTTCTCGCGAAAGTTCTTTGGGAACCTTTTTCTCTTTATTATCAAGACTAGGGTTATCTAGGTAAACGGTAGTGAAAATATCCTGTTTGTTGGTTAGATTGGCCAAAGCGGGAATTCCTCCGCTTCCGGCACAACTGCCAAAAGAGACCACTAGTTGAGATTTTTGGCGAAGTAGTTTGCAAATATGTTCTTGCTCAGAAGTTCGCACTGCTCCATTGATAAAAGAGACCGCAATCGATTTATCGGCCATAGCTTCTATATCTTTGTACTTGAAATCAAGTGCTACGGGCCATAAAACAATGTCTACGGCCGCGACAACATCCAAAACTCCCTCTGCTAGATCAACTACGGTTTCTTCGCAGCCGCCACAAGAGGCACACCAATAAAAAGTTACCTTTGGTTTACTCATAGATCATTACCTCGTTCTTTTACAAAACCAGTTAGTTTTAGAGGGCCTAGCTTTTTTACTTCTTCTGTAATTTCATTGGAGACTTTTTGAAATTTAGCACCTTCGCCAGCGGCCACCCAATCCAGCTTAAAGCGCCGAGGATCAACGCCAAATTGCGAGAGCATTTTTTGGAAAAGGGTAAAGCGCCGTTTGGCCTTATAATTTCCCGTGCGATAGTGACAATCTCCCGGGTGACAACCCAGTACCATCACGCCATCGGCCCCTTTTTCAAAGGCCTCCATCACAAAGGAAGGGGTGACACGCCCACTACACATAACTCGTATTAATTCCACGTTGTGAGCATAATCTAGTCTTTGGCCTCCTGCTTTATCTGCTCCAGCATAGGAGCACCAGTTGCAAACAAAGGCCACAATTTTGGGATTAAATTCTGTTGTCATTTAAACAATCCTCCAATTTCTGCGGCAATTTGTTCATTGGTAAACATGCGTGCTTTGCTCGCGCCGCTGGGGCAGGAGGCAGTACAGGTACCACATCCTCGACAAATGGCCTCGATGACTTCTGATATTTTTTTCTCGCTATTAAAAACGACGGCGCTATATGGACAGACGGAGATGCAGAGTTTACATCCAGCACATCTCTCTTTATCAATAGTAGCAGTGGCCACTTCTAATTCAATTTTTCTTCCTGGCATTAGCGAGCTTAAAATTTCGGCCGTGGCCGAGTGGGCCAGCGCAATAGAGTCTCCAACACTGGCCGGGTGTTGGGCGCTTCCGACTACATGAATTCCATCTATAGTGGAGAGGGTTTTTTCTAACAAAGAACTGGCCGATTTAAAAAAACCAAATTTATCAGTTTCAATATTCAAAAGAGAGGCAAGCTCAGGAGTGCTTTTTGCCGGGATAGCGCCAGTGGCCAAGATAACCATATCTGCATCAAAAGAAGTTATTCCCGGAGCGCTTACCTTAATGGCCTTACCATTGCTGGCCAATTTGACAGCACTTTGATCTGTTGAGCGTCGATAGTCAGTTCCGGCGGTCCGCTCTTTGGTATAAAAGCTATATTCTTCTGGCGTAGCAAAAGAGAGATCGTTGTGTACATTAATTACTTTGATCTCCTTGTCTTGCTTGCGTAGCATATGGCCAACTTTGGTAGCACTGACACAGCAAGTTCCGGAGCAGTAATTTAAAATATCTTCGCGCCTTGAGCCTACACAGTGAATAACCGCCACATTTTTTGGAGAGGTTCCGTCTTTCAGTAAGACTCTTCCTCCGCTGGGGCCATTGGAGGCGGCCAACCGTTCAAACTCATTTATGGTATATACGTTGTTTAACTCCCCATATTTTAGATGGGTGGCCGTGGAAGGATGTTTGGCGGGGTTGAAACTGTCAAAACCAGATGCCACCACAACGGCACCCACCTTAACTATCAGCTCACTATCTGTCTGTTCAAAATTAATTGATCCAAAGGGACACTCTTTCACGCAGGCATCATTGCAACTTTTATCGGAAAAGTGTTTGCAGAGAGAGTCGTCAATAATTGCCGCCGCAGGAACAGAGCCGGGAAATAATGTGTAGACGGCCTTGGTGGATCCCATTCCCAAATGGAACTCACTTTTTCTTTCTACTGGACATACGGGAAAACAGGCCTCGCAACCAATACAGGAATTTTCAATATAGCGTTTTTTTACTTTTATTTTGGCCTCAAAATTTCCTTTAAAGCCGCGCACGGCCTTTACTTCCGCGTTAGTTATTACTTGAATATTGGGATCATTTTTTATCATCGCCAGTCGAGGTGCCAACATACAAGGAGCGCATTCCATGTGTGGGGCAACTTCTTCAGTTGTGATGACGTGTCCACCTAAAGAGATATTTTTATCAACAATGTAAACCTTGCGGCCGGCGCGCGAAGCAGTGATGGCCGCTTCAATACCGGCCACGCCGCCCCCAATAATCAAAAGGTCAGTAAGACACTCTAGCGAGCGATGTTCAATATTTTCTAAGAAAGGAGCTTTGGCCAAGGCCGCACTGATTAGATGCTTGGCCTTTTTAGTCGCGTGCTCTTTATCTTTGGTAACCCAAGAGCACTGTTCCCGAATATTGGCCATCAAGACTCGTCCACTATTGACAGAAGCCTCTTCTGCTAGTTTGGAAAAGGTGGCCTCATGCATTTTAGGAGAGCAGGCGGCGATGATTACGTTTTCTGCTTTGCTAGCGTTGAGTTTCTCCTTAAAAAAGGATTTACCGTTTGGTGCACAGAGAAGATCATGGATCTCTACAGCATCAATATTACCTTGGGATTTTGCCCAGGTTTGTAATTCATCCATGTTGATAAATTCCGCAATATTTTTTCCGCAATTGCATAAATAGAGAATAGTTTTTTTCTTTTCTTCCATGAGAATTAACTCCCGTAAAAATTTAATTTATGCATCTATCGACAGATTAGTTGTTTACGTGAGTAAATTCTAAAGCAGCAATTAAAATTATCAATAGAGCAAAATGATTTATTTTTAAGATTTTAAGAAGTGGAATAGAATGATTGGTTGTTGTTGGTGTTTGGTATTTAAAACTGACTGGTTCGCAACAGAACTAAAGTACAAGCGTGGATTACCTCTATTTCATTTTGAGTGGCAATTTGTTCTAAATTAGGATTTTCAGTTCCCGGATTCATGATGATTCTCTTCGGATGCAGTTTTACAATTGCTGCAATCTGTAGCTCCGAGATTTTGGATGAAACATAAAGAGTTAGCGTATGAATAGGGGTGGTAATCTCCGCTAGTGAGGCCACAAGTTTGATTTTTGGTAAGGTAAGCGTTTTAGGAGTAATGCCCACCAAATTGTTATAACCATTTTGTAGCAACATCTCGTATGCCTTATAACTGTAGCGATCTTTATCGTCAGATATTCCTAAAATGGCAATTGGTTCAGATATCTTAGTTTCCATCTCAATTCTCCCTTTTGTTAATTATTTCGATATTAGGCAAATCTAAAAGCTCACTGATGGCCACCAACTCCGCATAAGAGAGTTCTCCACCTACTTGATAGGCCGGGTGGCGGTCAATAGAGTTAAGTTGGATTTTGTCAGGATGTAGTGTTTTTAGGATATTTCGAAATGCTAATATTTCCTGAGGATGATCATTGATTCCCTTCATAAAAAAAAGTTCAAGCCAAATTTTTCCTTTAAATTGGGCCTCTAAATTTTTTAGGCCCAGAACTATATGGGATAAATGCAATCCATTGTTCGGGCGATTAATTTTGAGAAAGACTTTTTCGCTAGCGGCATCTAATGAGGGGATGATTAAATCGCAGTCAGCAATTTTTGCCAAGAGAGCATTGTCTTGTAAGAGAGTTCCATTAGTAATGAGGGCAACTTTATATTGGGGATAGTTGGCCTTTAAAAAGTGGATGATCTTATCTATGTCTCGATAGAGTGTTGGCTCTCCAGAACCAGAAAAGGTGATATAGTCAAGAGTTGGAGCAGTAGATAGAAATTGGTCTAGTTCGGCAGTGATTTCTTGGTGGCCGACAAAAGAGGTAACGACACTAAGACGTTTATCAGTTGGCCCACATTCGCAATATAGACAGTCAAAATTACAGCTTTTGGGTGGAAGATAGTTAATTCCTAGCGACACTCCCAAACGACGGGACTGGATAGGGCCAAAGATGTATTTGAAATTAGCTGGCAAAAATAATCTCCATAAGTAATTTAAAGATAAAGTAGCAGAGCAATAGAAGAGTGACAAGGTTGTATATTGTTTTTGGTGAAGGCAAAAGCTGCCATTTTTGGTGAAGATTATTTAAAAATAATGGCCTCCAAAACTTTTCCGATAATAAAGAAGAGGGACGATTTGCTAGTTAGTCGCTGTCAAAGGAATGGAGCATTGTGCACTATTATTTAGAAATTTTAATTCGTCTGGCATCTTTATCGCTGATGATCTACTTACTTTATAAGTTGCCGGTTATAATAAGTTACTTTCGACTCAGCAATCCAAATTTCTCTTCTTCTTTTAATAATCTTTTAAATCACAAAAGATTTGAATTTGGACATCGTAGAAATAGTACGACAAAGGCGGATATGCGAGAGGATAAAAGAGCGGTGGATGGAAGGAAATTATTTATTTATCCACCATTATTGGATGAAAAACTATCCGAAAAAGAGGAAAAAGAACGCAACAAGGCGCAACGGTTCATTGAAAATATTGCTGCCGGCAAAGAATCCTACGCCAAGGAAGTTAGCGCTTCTTTGGAAAAGATTACCAAAAAAAAATTCTCTTCGGCCATTATTGTTAAAATGGCCAAGGAACTACTTGCGCATAATTTCTTTTTTGTAGACCGTGAACACAAAATTTTTTTAACAGATGTACAGATGTTATCACTAATTGTTGCCGCTTCGTTTCTACAGGCGGCCATTTTAGAATTGGAAGTTGGAGGCGGGCGACTTTTGGATTTTTTGGTACAGAGAAAAAATATCTCTTCTACTCGTCTCTTTGAGGCATTAGCGCTGCTTTTGGCCTTGAAAAATGGGGCGGTGGAGGCAGTGATAATGGAAGAATTTGTGCGCAATAAAATCTCGCCTAAAGAGGTTGCAAAAAAATTAAAAGAGACAAAACTCTTTGGGGCAATTATAAGCATCTGTACCGATGGCCATGGCCATTACGGTGATGTCGATTTCATCTGTAAACGTTTGTGTGATAGTGCCATCAAAATGGATCATTTTCGGAAAAATTATATTGCAAAGGTACAAAAGGAGCGCACCTCACAAAAGCGCAAAGAAGAAAACAGAGAGAATTGCCCTGCCCCCCCCAAGGCGTTAGAAGAGGCCCTTTCAATCATGGGCTGTGCTTGGGGAGATTCAGAAAAAACGGTCAAAAAGCGTTTTAAGAGACTGGTATTATTGAAACATCCAGATCGTGTCAGCAATAGAGCCTCCTCGGAGGAGGCCGTGCGGGCGGCACACGAAGAGTTTGTTAAGATTAAAAACGCCTACGATTTAATTAAAAAATGCCGACGGGCGGCCTAGTTAGACCTTTCATTTTTTCAAGACAGAAAAATGTGTAAGAAAATGAAAGATTCTTTTTTTTGACACTCTCTACAAAAATTATAAATATGACACCCCCTTGGCCAAAACGATTTGGACAAGAATTAATGAGCGCATTTGAAAAATGGAGTGACTATGAAAAAAGGTTTGTTGTTGGTGGCCCTACTTTCTCTTTTTGCCGGCGTTGCTTGGGCGTCGACAGTAGCAATCGTGGATTCTGGAACGGATATATTTCACCCAGCGATTACATATAAAATTTGGGAAAACAAAGGTGAGAGTCGTTTCGATAATGCCATCGACGATGACAAAAACGGTTACATTGATGACGTCTACGGCTGGAATTTTGGCGACGACAATAATCAATTGATCGATATGAATTTGGCCCAACTGCTAAACGCAGATGTAAGCAGGTTTTTTGAGATCCAAGCAAAAAGTTATGACGGAACGATGACTTCGGATGATTTGGTCTGGGTTCGAAAAATGTTAGAAGATCAACTGTTTCTAGCAAGAGTTGAGCGTTATGCTGGATTTATGCATGGAACTCATGTTGCTGGAATTGTGGGAAGTGGAAACGACAACGTTGAACTTATGATTATCAAGTTGCTTTCTACCGAGGCATCCATTTTAAAACCATCCGGCATGATCGTAAAATCGGGCAATGATGCGGATTTAAGCGTCATAAAGGCGGAGTTAAAAACATTGGCGCAAATGCAAATGCGCAGGCTTGATTTAGTTTCCTCATACGTTGGGCAAAAAGAGGCCGACGTGGCCAATGGATCGTTTGGAATTTCTTTCATCAGTATCGCAGAATCTCTGGCCCCAGCATTTGGCGAGTTTTATGGCCGTGCCCCAACTGAAGCAGAGTTATATGAGATAACCCTTTATTTCTTTCAAGAAGTGCTACTTAACGGCAAGATGGTGGTACAAAAAGCACCAAACACACTATTTGTTTTTGCCGCTGGAAATGATGGTACAGACAACGATACTATGCCAACCTCTCCGGCCAATATCAGCAATGATAACGTTATCTCTGTTGCTGCTACTTTTAACAATATTGCTTTGGCCAATTTCTCTAACTACGGGATCAAAACAGTTGATGTTGCCGCTCCTGGGGTGAACATTGTTTCTTCGGCACCAAATAATGAGTATATGAGAATTAGTGGAACTAGCCAGGCCGCTCCTTATGTTGCCAATATTGCCAGTCGAGTTAAAGATGCCAATCCAAGACTTTCGGCCGGTGAAATGAAGTTAATTCTTTGCAACACTGTTGACGCTAAATCATTTTTAGCAGCGCGCGTAAGATGTGGTGGGGTAGTGAATGGTGCGCGTGCGATTAGAGCAGCACAGTTGTCCAGGTCGCTATCATTAGTTGACGCTATTAATTCGGCAAAAACAGAAGTGGCCAACATGCCAACTATGAAAATCAACAAAGGTGGCATGGTTCGTCAAGGAGCTCCAGAGTTAATCCTTCCACTACCAAGTTATATGACCTTGAAGTAATTAGAAGTTAGAATTAGAATAATAATAAAAAGGGAGCTTGAAAAGCTCCCTTTTTTTTTACAATTTTGCGGAGGAGTTGCTTGATGAAGGCGTACGGCAAGTTGTTTGTATCGGTATTATTGCTGCTGTCTGCGATAATTTTTTTCTCAGATTTGTCGACGGACTTGTGGAAGGAAAAAACAGAGGGTGCCTCCTATACTTTGGTGGCCAAGGAGATGACGGGAGGAGATTTATTGGAGGTAGATGACGGACAGAAGAAGCAAGCATTAAAGGAAGAGTATGCAGAAAAAAATTGGTTTAAAATACCATTGAAATTTTTATTTTGGTTTGCTTTTTTGGGAACTGTTTTTTATCAGATTACTTCGGATAAGAGGCGGGCCGTTTTTTTATCATCAAGGCGTCGGTTTTATTTGATGGCCATTTTTATTTTTGGAGTAATTTTAGGATCTGACCCCAGTCCCATGGGAACAATCAAAGACGCAATTTCGGTTTTGGGTATAAAAGGAGTGGTTTTTCCTCCACGGATTGTCGCCTTTATTGTTTTTTCACTTATAGTGGTTTTTGCAAATAAATTTATCTGCGGTTGGGGATGTCAGTTTGGAGCATTGCAAGATTTTATTTTTCGCCTTGATAAAAAAACAGACCATAAAAAATCTCTGTTGCCAAAATATAAAATGTCCTTTGTGATAACAAATGCTGTTCGAATTTTATTTTTTTTTAGTTTTGTCTATTTGGCCTTTTTTGCCAAATTAGATATTGTCGAAAAAATCAATCCCTTTTTAATATACAAACCATCGGGACTCTCGCTATTGAGTGCAATTTTTATTGCAATGATTTTACTGCTTTCGCTCTTTGTTTATCGGCCATGGTGTTCTCTCTTTTGTCCTTTTGGCCTATCTGGTTGGTTGCTGGAAAAATTTAGTCGCTATAAAATTCGTGTCAATAAATTGCAATGTACCAATTGTCGCTCCTGTGTTACGGCCTGTCCTATAAACACCATGGAGGCAATTTTGGAAGGGACAAAGAGAGTTCCTGATTGCTATAGTTGTTTTGATTGTGTAGAGGCCTGTCCTAGTGGTTCTATATCATTTACTAAATCATTTACTAAAAAAGGCGCTTGAGATGCATATTTCGGAGATTTTAAAAAGTAGTGAGACTTCTTTAAGTTTTGAGTTTTTTCCTCCCAATTCGGCAAAAAGCAACAACGATCTTTTTGCAACCATTTCCAATCTAACACCCTTGATGCCTTCATTTGTCAGCGTAACCTATGGGGCCGGGGGAAGTACGAGACAATTTACACACGAACTTCTTTTGAAGTTGAAAAAAAATACAAAACTCACAATTGTTGCTCATCTAACCTGTGTCGGCCACTCGAAAACAGAAATTAAAACAATTTTGGAGCAATACCTAAATGCGGGGATAACGAATGTTATGGTGTTGCGGGGTGATCCTCCTAAAGATAAAGCGGGCGATTTTTTTTGCGTTGATGGTTTTCGTTATGCCTACCAAATGGTGGAATATATAAAAAAACAGTTTCCGCAAATAGGTATTGGGGTGGCCGGTTTCCCGGAGGGCCATCCGGAAACACCTAATCGTCTATTGGAGCTAGATTATCTCAAGCAAAAAGTTGATGCCGGCGCAGATTATATTTGTACGCAGCTTTTTTTTGATAATCGTGATTTTTATGATTTTTGTGAGCGTTGCGAAATCATTGGAATTAGAGTTCCCATTATTGCTGGTATTATGCCGATTACTTCTATAAAGGGAATGAAGCGAATGGCCGAGTTAGCACAGGGAAGTCGTTTCCCGGCCAAGCTGCTTAGACTACTCAATCGCGCTGATGGAGATGATTCGGTGGAGCGAGCAGGAATTCACTGGGCCTCTGAACAAGTTAGAGATTTGATAGATAATAAAGCAAAAGGAATTCATTTTTACACTTTGAATAAATCTAATGCCACCAAAACTATTTATGAATCGGTGGGACTAAAAAATGCGCTCTCTTTGCAAACAAAGGGTAATCTTTATTAGGGGTAAATATGGAAGAGCATCCAATTATAGATCGGCCAACCACTATTGAGGTTAATCTTGCTTCTTTGCAGCACAATGTTGGCCAGATAAAAAAACATTGCGGAAGTGATAAAAAAGTAATGGCAATTATTAAGGCCAATGCTTATGGCCATGGCCTAATACCTATTGGTGTTGCATTAGAAAAAATGGGAGGTGTAGATTATTTAGGAGTGGCGTTTTTAGAAGAGGGAATTGCATTACGTCGGGCCAATGTGCGGCTTCCTATTTTGGTATTAGGCGGAATTTATAAACCACAGATTGGAACTTTTTTGGATTTTGATTTGGAATTAACTGTTTCATCTTTGGAAAAATTACGACAGGTGGAAGAGATTGCCAGGGCCTATGGACGGCCGGCCGCTATTCATCTAAAAATTGACACGGGAATGGAGCGCGTAGGAGTGCATTCTGAGTCAGCAGGGCCTTTTATTGCAGCGGCAGTTAATTCATCTTTTTGCACAATTAAGGGCGTCTATTCTCACTTGGCCTGTGCCGATGATCCCAATTCTCCAATGACCAAACTTCAATTGGAGCGATTTAATGAGGCCCTATCACACTTTGATCGCTTGGGAGCACCCATGCCTTTGCGCCATTTGGCCAATAGCGGAGGTATTATCAATTTCCCTCAAACTCATTTTGATATGGTACGGCCAGGGATCTCCCTTTATGGTATTTATCCGGATGCCAGTAAAAAAGGGCCGTTAGATTTGCGGCCTATTTTGTCGCTTAAGTCAAATATTGTCTATTTCAAGGTAGTACAACCCAATCGCCCAATAAGCTATTCTTCTACCTGGAAGAGTGGCCATATGATTCGAGTAGTGACTATTCCGATTGGTTATGGAGATGGCTATCGGCGATCGCTCTCTAACTGTGGTGAGGTTTTAATCGGTGGCCGACGCTATCCTATAGTTGGAAGAGTTTGTATGGATCAGTTTATGGTAAATATTGAGTGGGATTCTGCTTATAATGGAGATGAAGTGGTTTTAATTGGGAAGCAGGGAAATGAAGAGATTAGTGTCGACGATCTGGCGCAGAAATCCGGTACCATTGCCTATGAAATTTTAACTGGATTAAATGAACGAATTCCCCGGAAATATATAGCTTAACTGGCCACTTTCTACTTTTATCTCGGACACAAATAGATATAAGTGGACTTGGCCGGAACAGATAAGGCCGCTGCCTTTTTATTAGATATGCCCTGTTCATTAAAAAGCAAAAGAGCATTGGAGCAATCATAGATTTCTGTGTTCAGGCGAAGAGGGCCATCTTTGGCGTTGATGACAACGAGTAATCTTTCTTCTTCTGTAGATATGGTGTAAGCGATAACTTTCGAAAGTGCCACTGGCCGTTCACCGGCCACATTATCTAAAATGGCCAAATCAACCATGATGCGTCCGTTAATCACATTTTCAGGTTTTATGGTGTTGTTTCCCATCGGCGAGTAAGCAGAGGGAAGATAATCCCAACTACCTGGAGTACTAACCAATTTAATTTGCAAATTGCGAGGATCGGACCATGCTTCGAGGTGGAATTTTGCCATATCACTAGGCGTGAAATCTATAGTTGCACTCCCATCGTCATCAAAAGTCAGAGCATAGGGATTATTGCGTGGATTTTTATTTTCAATCTCAGGGCCATGTACCTCGCCGACAAGATAGAGTGTTTTTTTTGCAGGCCCATGGATAAAATCAATAGAGAGTTTGTCTAATTGTGAAAAGCTATGATCAGTAAGTTGGGAAGGAACTTCAGTCTTATCTTCCGCTAAATTATAAAAACGCAATGCGCGCTGTATCGTTGAGGCAGTTTCCAAACGTAATGCCGGATGTTTTTTACGCAAGCGAATAAGGCCTTTTACATAATCTACCATCGAGTTGTTTTTTTTGCGCAAATTCCAGCGAATCATATTGGTGGTGTCGGGAGAGTTATAGGAATTTTCATGAAAATAACGAATACCGTCGTTAGCAATAACATTTTCCGAGGTGTGGGCGCGATCAGCGTGAGCATCATTGGCGGCAAGGGGCTTTGAGCGTAAAAACTCATCGCCACCATGTAAAATAATTCGGCCTTGAGAGGTAAAAAGCATAGCTAGAGACATTTTTAGAAGACGTGTTTTATAGGAGAGATCTCCAAAAGTAGAGAGATTAATTTTATCCCATAAAGTATGGCCATCGTGAATGGAGAGATAGTTGATGGTGTTGAGAGGCGCTTCGGCAAAGCGGTGATAGTAATCTTTAGAAATGATAACATCATCAAAACCATCATTATTGTAATCTACTGAGTAGTTGGCAAGGCCGCCGATGATACCGGTTAGGACTTTGGGGTACTCACCACTCATTCCATGAATGAATCCTGGACCGGCCATAAATCCGGCATAAGAGTCGCGAGAAATATCGTTGAAGACGGAAATAAGTTGTCCGGCCGGAAGATTCGATTTGGTAGTGGCCTCTTGTGCTGGTAAATCGGTAAACTCCCAACCTTCGCCATACAAAATAGTATTGGGACCGAGTGCCACTCGAATGGAGCGCATGGTTTCAGTGTCGATAAATCCCATTAAATCAAAGCGGAATCCATCCACTCCAAATTGTTCTTTAAAATATTTTAGAGATTCAATGATTAGTCGACGCACCATGTAGTTACGTGACTCCAGGGTAGCGCCGGCCCCACTCTTATAGGAAATTTCTCCTAAATCATTGCGTCGAAGGTAGGCCCCAGGTGCTATCGTTTCAAAAATATTTTGATCAAAAATATGATTATAAACGACATCAACAATTACACCGATGCCGCTTTGATGAAATTTATAAATCATCTCCTGTAGTTCACGCAAACGCAGGGCAGGATCAGCTGGGTTTTGCGAATACCAACCTTCGGGAGTGAAATAGTTATGAGGGTCATAGCCCCAATTGTAGTTGATCTTATTTTGAGGAACATCTTCTCCCTGAAAGGAGCGGTTCATTTCATCGACAGTATAAAACGATTGCAACGGCATGATCTGGACATGGGTAATTCCTAAATCTTTAAGATAGGGGATAGCATGCGTTAACCCCAGATAAGTTCCTTTTTGCTCTTGGGGAATAGAAAGTTGTGGATCAATAGAAAAATCTCTCACATGTAACTCAAATCCTACAAAGCTAGTATCGTTTATGGATTGATAGCTGGATCTAAAAGCGATCTTATTTTCCAGTGGGTTTATCAGATAAGCGTAGGGTGTTTTAAGCGGCCCTTTGCCGGGTGAAAAAGAGTCCATACCCTTAGCGTAAGGATCTAATGCTTCTTCTGTTTTTCCGAAGGCATCAACAAAAAGCTTATATCTTGGATGAGATTGAAAATCCCAATCGAGGCGAAGCTCCCAAATTCCTTCAGAGGTATAGGCCATTTTTTTATGAAAGCTATGAGTATGGGACTTATTACTAAATTCAACCGCAATGGCAGTTGCAGTGGGAGACCACAGTCGCAAAATGGGAATTGGCCCGCTCCAATCAATCCCCAACTCTTTATCACTAAAAAAAGCTTTATTCATAAAAACAAGAGATGGATAGCAAAATTTATTTTCCCCTAGTAGGGTAATTTGGTAATTTGCCGGAAAGGTTAAATCCAGGGCCAGCTCTAGCCTAATTTTGTTATTTTCTGTAGTGCGAGAACTGATAGGAATAATTGTTCCCTGCTGAGAGCGCAGCTGTAGTTGGTCTAGTGCGCTACTGTCTAGGTGCAGATTATTATAGTTGATGGTGATTTCATTGTGTTTAGTGATCCAAGCAAACCAATTTGCCGCCGAGATTTTATCCATCCAGATAAGAGAAAAAAATAAAGTTAGAAATAAAGGTTTTAAGCGCATATTGAAGTGTAAACGTTATCATATTTAAAAACGAATGCCAAAAGATAGCTTGCTATTTATGATGTTAGTGTCCTGCGTGCTATTATCTTCAAAATATTCTTTCATGGAGATGGCCTCTGCCGCCAATTCTGCTACGAAGGCCACCTCTTTATTCATGGGCATCAGTAGCCCAATGCGAGCATAGGGGAGAAGAGTTACCACTCCCTGGGTGGTGGTAGAAGCGATGGTGGTATTAGAGCGGCCTACACCACCACCAATTGTCCCGTAAAAACTCTTTTGCGACTTAGTAAAGGGAGAAAAATGATAGGTAAATTCCAGTAATGCCAGTGTTCGCGTAGTAGGAATAATAAGTGCTGGATCGCGAATTTTGGCATTTTCTTCATCGTAGCGAAGGCCGATACCAACTTCGATGAGGCGAAAAAAATTATTTTCATAAAAGGCCTCTAGTTGCATTCCGGTACGTAACTCGGTTTTATTTGCTCCGGTACTGCTAGTGGATTCATCCACGGCCCTTGAGATGGTGGCGCGAATGATAAAGGCATCGCGGGCCACTTGAAACTTATCTTGTGCCACTTTCTTATCGATTATGCGGTCTATTTGATTGCTTAGAGTGTTGACGGATTGCCAAATGGCATCTTTATTGTTGGACATGGTGACATATTGGTGTTTATGAAAGGGGACGGTGGAATATTCATTGGGCATTTGCCAAACGGAGTAATAGCGACTTACTTCTTTTGCCTGGGCAATAAAGCTAAATTTAGGGGAGGTGAACATGGCCTCCTGTCCTGGTAAAATACCATCAATTTTTCCTTTGTGCAGTACGAAGGATCGGCCAGATTGTGAGACATTTTGGATGATAACAAGCTCGTAGGCGGCGGCCTTAAAAAAAGGGAGCGTAAAGAGGAAGAAAAATAAGAGCAAACAGCTCATCCAATTTGCTGGCATATATAAGAAATTTTATCGCAGAATTAGATAAAAAAAAAGCGGGTAAAATTACTCTTAATCATCTTCTATTTTAAAGCCAGGGTATTTTTCACATTGATCAATGATCTTGTTAGGATCTTCAGAGTTATACATAACTAGATTTTTGATATGGCGAAAGGTTTCGACATCCATAACTTCAAAGGAGAGTCCCATTCCTTTGGGGGTAACTCGTGCCACCTTAGCATCCATTTTGAGTTTAATTCCGTCGGTAGAAGCACTGAGGGTTATTTCCAATTTGCACTTAGTATTTACGGGGAGAATGTCTTTACTTTCTACAAAAATTCCGTTTAAGCTGATATTGTCGGAAGTAGAAGATTCAATGATCTTCTCAGATGTCTTAATGACAACTTTGGTGCAATAGTGTGCACGCTCTCGTCGCGTCTTCTTGTTCATGCAACAACCCTAGGTGAATATTTATCTTAATATTAAAAGCAGCACATATTAAAAGCAAACAAAATAATTGGATGGAAAAAGCTTACCATCTTTCTTTAAAGCCGGAGCTTAGTAGTCTGACATTTTTTTGCGTTGTTGTCATATTGGTAAATTTTCGATAAAAGTTTAGCTCTATTCTTTAAAATAGCAGGAAATGAATGATCCAAAAAATGGAAGATTTGAAGCTAGAATCTTACGGCTATTCTCTGCCCGCAGAGTTTATTGCCCAAAAACCTGCTGAGGCACGACATGATTCAAAGCTATTAGTCTATAACGCAACTACTGGCGAAATTGCGCATGCGAAATTTTGGGATTTGGGTAATTATCTTCCACCGCAAGCTACACTGGTTTTAAATCGAAGCAAGGTTTTTCCCTGTCGTCTAATGGCGCAAAAGCGTTCTGGAGGAAAGGCGGAAATTTTTTTGTTGGATGTGCACACTACCGACAAGCGATACCCTAATTGCTATCCGGCACTCATTCGTGCTACTCACAAAAAACGTGAAGGAGATGTTTTTGTTTTTGCCGGGGGAGTTCCTGGGGAAATTGTCGAAGCAACGGTGGAAGTAATTAACAAAGATGGTACTTTTTTAGTCTCTTTTAATCGTGAATTGAGCTTTGTTTTAGAAAAATTTGGGAAAGTTCCCATCCCCCCATATATTCGGGAAGGTATTGCCGATAGTGATGACTTGGACAGTTATCAAACAATTTTCGCACAAGAAGTTGGTTCTGTGGCCGCACCTACCGCAGGACTGCATTTTTCTGAAGAATTATTTGCTAGATTGGAAAAACAAAATATAACCCGCGCTTTTCTTACTCTGCATGTTGGGGTTGGAACTTTTGCACCAGTTAAAAGCGAAGAGATTAGAAATCATCAGATGCACAAGGAGCGCTATTTCGTGGAGGCCTTGGAACTATCGAAGATAGAAAGTTGTTTTAAAGAAAAACGGCCGCTCATCGCAGTGGGTACGACTTCTTTGCGCAGTCTAGAGTCTGCTTATAATAAGACATCCGGACAATTGGCAATCAAGGCCGGGCAGTTATATGAGACAGATATTTTTATCTATCCAGGCCATGAATTTAGAACAATTAATGGCCTTATAACAAATTTTCATCTACCTAAATCCTCTTTATTAATGTTAGTAAGCGCACTCATTGGCAGAGAAAAAACGTTAGAGCTTTATGAAATTGCTAAAGAGCATAATTACCGCTTTTTTTCTTATGGTGATGCTATGTTGATTTTGCGCTAAGGAATATATGCCGTCTTCATTTTTTACTCTAGTTCACTCCAATAATCAGGCCAGGGCCGGTTTGATAAAAACCGTTCATGGAGAGATTGAAACTCCTATCTTTATGCCGGTGGGTACTCGTGGATCAGTTAAAACCATGACGCAGACAGATTTAGAAAACATTGGAGCGCAAATCATTTTGGGAAATACCTATCACCTCTATTTGCGGCCAGGGCATGAGCTGGTGGCAAAGATGGGAGGATTGCATAAGTTTATGGCCTGGGATCGTCCAATCTTGACTGATTCTGGCGGGTATCAGGTATTCTCTTTATCAGAAATAAATAAGGTCAGTGAGGAAGGGGTACGCTTTCAATCACATATTGATGGTTCCTATCATCTAATTGGGCCAGAGAAATCAATGGAGATTCAAAAGGCCTTAGGTAGCGATATTGTTATGGCGTTTGATGAATGTCCGGCCTTGCCGGCCAGCGTGGAGCGTTTGCGCAGTAGTATGGAGCTAACTTTGCGCTGGGCCCAGCGTTGTCGTCTTTCTTCTTTGCATCCACATCAACATCTTTTTGGCATTGTGCAGGGAGGCCTTCACCATGATCTACGCAAAGAGTGTCTTGAGCGCTTGCAGGAGATGGGATTTGCTGGATATGCGTTAGGTGGCCTTTCGGTAGGAGAAAAAAATGAGGAGATGGTAGAGTTTTGCGCCAATTTTGTTCCTACCATGCCGGCATCAGTGCCGCGCTATTTAATGGGGGTGGGAACGCCTTTGGATATTTTGCAGGGAGTAAAAAATGGTATTGATATGTTTGATTGCGTCTTACCTACCCGTAATGCACGCAATGGCCAGTTTCTGACTCGCCATGGGCCGCTTAATATAAAAAATGCTAAATTTTTAGAAGATAAACTTCCCCCAGATCCCACTTGTGACTGTATGGTTTGTCAGCGCTATAGTCGGGCCTATATTCGTCATCTCTATAATGTTGGTGAATATTTGGCCGGACAGTTAATTACCTACCACAATCTTTATTTTTATCTTTCACTCATGCGCCAGATAAGATTGGCGATTTTAAATAATACATTTGACGATTTTTTTGTAAACTTCTATAACGATTACTCTTCAAATAGTTGGATGGATAAATAAGACTCACAACATACCTAGGAGATGAAATATGTTTAATCTATTTTTTTCTGATGCCTTTGCTCAAACCACTGCTGCGGCCCCCCAATCGAATCCACTAATGTCGATGGCCCCGCTTTTGATTATCTTTGTGATTTTCTATTTTCTAATGATTCGTCCACAAAAAAAGAAGATGCAGCAAGAACAGGCCATGTTGGCCGCCTTAAATAAGGGAGACGAGGTTTATACCCGTTCAGGAATTTTAGGAACAATAACTGGCCTTACCGATAAACTTGTCACTCTGGAAGTGGCCGAGGGCATTCGTTTTAAAATCATTCGTTCCGAAGTCGCTGGCCTTTCTCAAAAACTTTTTGAGAAAAAAGAGGAAGCAGCGGCCAAAAAATAGGCCACAAACTAATTCTTGCGTAATTGAAATCAACTAATTATAGTTTTAGGTAACTATTTTTTGATCATTTTCTAATTCAATCTCAAATACAAAAGGGGACATAGATGAAAAGGGACTGGTGGTATCGTTTTTTGTTTCTAATTTTTCTCACGGCCATATCAATAATGGCCATTATTCCAACGCTTTTTAAATTTGACGAGGACTCAAAATTTCCTATTACCTCCAAAATCAATATGGGCCTAGATTTACAGGGTGGCCTTTATATGATCTTAGGGATTGATTTCAATAATGTCTACAAAGATGAAATCAAAGGGTACTTGCGTAAGGCCGAGTACGAATTGAGTGAGCAAAAAATCGAATCCAAATTGGGAGAGTTAGATGTGCGAATACCCACCGATCCGCAATATACTCTGATAATAAGTGATCCCAAGAAAGTGGAAGAGGCCAAGGCAAAAATCCGTGAATATTTTGCTAACGTAATTAGAATGACTGATGAGTCTGGTGCAACTTTAAAATTTGGACTGCAAGACTCTTGGAAGGATTATATTGAGTCGCAGTCAGTTTCCAAATCTATCGAAGTTGTGCGCAATCGTATTGATGAGTTTGGAGTTACCGAGCCAGAGATTATTTCCCAAGGCAAAGATCGTATTATTGTACAGTTGCCGGGAGTAAAAGATATTGAACGAGCTAAAGAGTTAATTGGAAAGACTGCCAAACTAGAGTTTAAGATTGTTAATGACGAAATTTCTGCGGAGACACTGGCCGGTTGGATAAAAAGGACGGAAGAGGCCGGAATAGTGTATAAAAAAGGTGAGCGTTTTTCTGACTACATGTCAAAGGTAAATGAGTTTTTAAAAGCGGATTTGCCCAAAGATTATGAGATTGCTTTCCAGAAGACAGTTAGCAAAATCACTAACGAAATAGAGGCCAAAGTCCCCTTTTTGGTAGATGTCGCTCCTCGTATAACTGGAGATGATTTAGCAGATGCTTCAGTACAAATTGATCAGCAAAAAAATGAGCCCTATGTTTCCATGAATTTTAAATCTTCCGGGGCAAAGCTGTTTGAAAAAGTTACTGGCGAAAACGTGGGTAAACGCATGGCGGTTATTTTAGATGGTAACGTTTATACGGCACCTAATATTATTGCCAAAATTGGTGGAGGCCGTGCGCAAATTACGTTGGGTACCGGAAACTATAATGCGCTATTACAACAGGCCAAAGATATTGCTCTGGTGCTGCGGGCAGGTGCTTTGCCAGTGCAGTTGGATTTCTTAGAACAGCGAATTGTTGGCCCCAGCTTGGGCCAGGACTCTATCTCTCGGGCCAGTTGGGCATCCATCATTAGCTGTGTTTTAGTCTTTATTTTTGCGATAATATACTATCGTCTCTCGGGGGCCATCGCCGTAATTACCCTAGTGCTAAACGTTCTTTTTGTTTTGGCCTGTTTAGTAGGCATGGGCGCCACGCTAACACTTCCAGGAATTGCCGGAATTGCACTTACGGTCGGTATGGCCGTGGATGGAAATATTATTATCTACGAGAGGATTCGCGAAGAGGTGCGCAAAAAAGTTAGTTTTTACAAGTCGGTAGAGGCCGGCTTTGATAACGCTTTCTGGACTATTTTAGATGCCAACATAACCACAGCACTGGCCGGATTATGTCTGCTAAATTTTGGAACAGGCCCGGTGCGTGGATTTGCTGTAACTTTGTTGATCGGTTTGGCGGCCACAGTTTATACCTCTTACTTTGTTAGTAAAATTTTCTTTGAATTTTATATGACCAAGGTGGAAGGGCAAGATTTGAGTATTTAATTACCTCATATAATGGAATGGAGAAAATAAGATGGAAAAGAAAATGTTTGAAATATTAAAACCAGGGATGAAGATAGATTTTACTAGCAAGATGATCTACACCTCTTCAATTTCGGCAATATTGGTTATCCTCTCACTTATTGGCATTTTTACCAGCATGAATTATGGCGTAGATTTTAGAGGTGGTGCTGAGATTCAGACCAAATTTAAAACTAAAGTTAGTATCGATGGATTACGTAAAACGATGGATGTGGCCCAATTTAAAGGGGTGAGCGTGCAGACTATTGGAGAGGCGAAAGATAACGAATTTTTAGTTAAAGTGCAGGCGGATAATAGTAACCTAAACGAGATTTCTCAAAAAATTAGTGAGGCGCTAATTTCTGCTTATGCTGCTCAAGGCGTGGAGATTCGCAAGGTGGATATCGTAGGCCCTAAGGCCGGTGCAGAGTTAAGAAATTCTGGCTTTTTGGCCATTTTTTGGGCGCTTATGGCAATCTTGATTTATGTGGGAATTCGGTTTGATTTTAAATATGCTCCCGGTGCGGTTATTGCTCTTTTTCATGACGTGGTAATTGTCCTGGGAATTTTTTCACTAACAGGAACAGAATTTACTTTGCAAATCGTTGCCGCCGTTTTGGCCATTGTCGGTTATTCAGTTAACGATACGGTTATTATCTACGATCGTATTAGAGAGCATGAAGCGCAATATCCTGGCCTAGATATTAAAACTCACATTAATAATGCCGCCAGTGAAACCTTATCGCGAACTATTATAACTTCAGGTGCTACTTTGCTTTCCTGTTTGGGGATGTATTTTTTAGGTGGAATTGCTATTCGCGATTTTTTCTTTGCTATGTCGCTGGGTATTATCGTGGGAACTTATTCTTCTATCTATGTTGCGGCCGCAGTAACCATTGCGTTTGAGAAATTTTTTCTGGGCAAGAAGAAGGCCGCGTAATCCATAGCAGATTATTGAGAGAGATTCATTTTCGGTACACAGCCAAAGCGTTTATCGGGAGGGGCCGGAAAGATCCTGGTTTGGGATTCATCCATATTTAATGTTTCTGGTGATTTGATAGTGTAGACGTATTGATAGGATTTTTTTACGTAGGGATATTCAACATCAGGCGGCCAATAGAATTTGATAGTGTTGCTTGCGGCCGTAATATCAGTAGGTGTGTAATATTTCCCACTGATGGTATAAAACCAGATTTTTTTTAACATACTCTCTCTTATTAGCAAATAATCGGCCGGTGCAGTTTGTGCCACGCCATCTTCATACACAATGGCACCAGTAGAATCATATTCTGGAAGTGCCTCACGTTGTCCAATATAAATTCCTTCAGTATCCACGCCAACTAGCTCCTTTAAAACTTTAAAGTAAGGGTCACTGCCGTTGTAATGGGTTTGCGTAGGACAAAATCCGCGGCCATAGTTGGACTGATCAATCCAGGCCTTCATAAAAAATCCCAAAAGTGGAGTAGAAGAAGAGCTAGAACCACTATTGGGTGAGGTCTGGGTTACTACTTCAGGAGGCGTATTCCACCAGCGAAATTCTCCAAAAATAGAGACTGCTCCGGCACTACTGAAAGATACGTCATAATCACTTTCTAATTTTTTCTGGATAATTAAATTAATATCCAGATGCTGTTGATCAATGCTTTTATAAAAGCGCAGATCGCTTTTGTCCCATAGACTAAAGGCCTGAGGGATCAACTCTAAGCGAGGTAGATCTGGAGAGTCATTGGGTGATAGAGTTATGTCATGACAGTAAACATAGGTTGATCCTGGCGGCAGAGAGTCGGGTGTTTCATTGTATGGGAAGTAGTAGTGATAGGCATAGGCGGTGTTGTAGTAGTGCTCTGTTCCATCGGCAGAGTCTGATCCGGAGCGTCGCATGCAACTGTATTGAGAGGTCGGCATGATTTTTATGGTACCGTAGTCATCGAAGGCGGTGTAGCTGCTATCTTGCTTAACTCTGCGCACATGGACAAAATCAGAGGAGGCCATGGAGGTAGATTCTCGAAGGAATGCCAGATAGGTTTTATCATAAGCTATTTGATCATCGAACAAATTGACTGTTATCGAGTTGGCCCCCGTCCAGGTGGGGGTTAATTCAATCTCATTAATTCCATCAGAAAATACTAATTTGCATGATGGGGCCTTATTTCCATCATTGATTTTTACTTCGCACCAATTTTTTGTAGAGCCTAAAAGTTCATTTAGTTCTATTTCTGCCCCGAGCGAAAAGGTCATATATAAAGTGGCAATTGCCGTATTGGCCTTTTCAGAAGCGCAAGTATAGGTACAGCTGTTTTGAATATCGGGTTTGCCGCTTTTGCATGAACAGTAGTTGCGATCAATGAAAAGAGCATCAGTGGGACGAGTAACTTTTTTGATTACACACTTGACGTTATCTTGTTCCTCATTTCCTGTGCACCAGTTTTCTACACAGGAGGCGTTATCTTGTGCCGTTATTCCGGTGCAAAAATTATTAATACAATCGGTGGGATCATCGGCCGCTCCGGTGCAATAGTTTTCTACGCAATCTATTGCATCGTCACTTTTGCCGGTGCAGTAGATTGTTGGCGGAATTTTAGAGAGATCTTCAATGAGTGGCCGGCCGGCACGACCACTAAAGCCCTCTATACAGCTGGCAAGCACAAAGATAAACGCCAGCATCACAATTTGGGAAATAATTTTAATAATGCTCATATAGATACCCTCGCCTTATCTTGTCGGACAATTTGCTCGATATGTTTAATTATAGCTAGATGTCGGATGATTGCTTTGTGGTTTTTAAATAGCTTCTAGCGTTGCTCCTGATTTTGAGGGGTTAAATAACAGAGGAGATGGTGTCGTTATAGTGGATAATACTCAGAATATGGGCATTTTTTAATTACAAGGGGTGGCCGTGCTAGTGCTATTAGGGGAGACAACCACTGATTTAGAATCATAGTGGTTAAGATCAATGGATTTTGCCCACCGATGATATTGTCCTGGGCAGGAAAAAGTGTTGTTGATAATTTTACTATCGGTGGAGATTTCAGCGCCTAGTCCTTCTTTTTCTCGCTGATCTCCTAAATTAATGCCCGAATTATCAGCGTTAGAGATTTGGTTGTAACGAATAAATATAGCATGTCCACTGACGTGAATACCTGCATTACCGGAGTTAGAAATTATGTTTTTATCAATGTACCAGTTTTGCTTTGGACAACTGGCCTTATCATGTTGGCGATAGCACCGTTCTAATTTCTCTTTGCTGTAGTATTTTGAAAGCTCTGGAATTAGAGCAAGTGCATCATTGTGGTAACCAGTGATACCATCGGCAGTAGGGGCCAGATTTAGTCGTCCAGGCCCATTTAGCCCAACACATTGGATATTATTTTCTATCACCCAACTATTTAAGGTGTCTGTAATATTGATTCCGGCGGTTCGAGTGTTTTTTATATAATTTTTGAAAATAGTAACACCTGCGGACCCTACAACATGAATGGCAGCACCTTGAGTGTACGAAGGATCATTAGAGCGTATTTCCCCTTGGCATTCCCGACACTGTATTGTTTTATTTGCCACGGAGCAGGAGGTTCCTGCGATACCAGCATTTCCCAAAATAGAGTTACTGACAACAATGTTACGATTTTGTGTCATAACAAGAATGTGGTTGCCTGCATTTATCAAAGTTGAGTTATCAATTTTTATATATTTTCCGTACAGTTTGTAGCATGGGTGCAGTGGATTATTATTGGGTGCGCAGGATTTTATAATTGAGTTGGCCTGAAAATTTCCGTCGATCACTACGTTAGAAATAATTAGCTGGTTAAGATTCGTGCTGCCACCTTTTTTTATAAAAATAACGGTGTCGCGTATTATTGAGCTATTTAGTACTATTTTTTGCAAGGGATGGGTGGTGGCATTGCCGCGGAAATTGATGCCCAATTTATCTATAACTATTTTATTAGAAAGATAGTAGGGGGAATTGGCGGTAAGCGTAATTGTGTCTCCATCGGAGGACTTTAATAGAGCGTTGGCAATTGTTCCTGGGATGTCGGCCCGAGCATGATCTACTGGGCCATTATCGTATTGGAAATTATCCACTTCTAGTTCAGTGGCATATACCGTGCACAAATAAAAAATAACAAATATCGGCGCAACTACTTTCAGACTATGCCTCTTTAATCGTGAACTTACTTTTTCCTTCGTCCACTGTCTCTTTTAGCTCTTTTCCTACTTTAAAGAAAGGAACTTTTTTGGGAGGTACTTTTACTATTTTGCCGGTTTTGGGATTTCTTCCTTCATAGGCCTTATAGTTCCGATTGGCAAAGGAGCCAAAGCCTCTTATTTCAATGCGCTCATCTTCATAGAGAGAGCTGATCATGCTACCAAAGCAGATATTAATAATCTGCTCGGCCTGTTTGTGAGTGACATTTCCTTGTTTTTCAATAGCAATTATTAGGTCTGCTTTAGTCATATCTATTACTCCTTAATTATATTTCTACGCTTTTTATGCGCAGAAAAAATCAATTACTCTTACTGATACCGCTCTATCGTCCTAAATGATGATTTTCATAAGTTTTTTTTTAAATATTTATTTTTTTTTTGAGCTTATGACTTTTTAATGAAGCGGCCAATCTCTTTTTCAACTAATGCCCATTGGCCGGCAGAGAGAGCTTGAGGGCTTTGGTCTATAATTAGATGATGAAAAAGGCGCCTTTTTTTAATTTTCACAATACGGTGAGAAGAGAAAAAAGTATTGGCCAGTTTGGCCAATTTGGCGGAGGAAACTAATTCATCATGAGGGTCAATAAAGATTAAGCAATCAGTGGTTAAATGAGAGATGTTTTGCAATTGTTTCATTAGTTGTGACTGAGTACGAAAAAGTCCCTTGTACATTATAATCGGGGTATAACAATGAACTCTATATTGGGGATGATTGAAAGTTTTTATCGGTATTTTTTCGCTATATGGAAGCTTTGCTATAATTTTTAAAAGATTAGTGTACCAGCGAAATTCTATGGCCGGCGCAAAAAAAATCATCTTGTTTACTAATTTACAAAAGCGAGGCCATTTTCTTAAATAGGCATTAAGAAAAACCAGACAACCTAGGGAGTGTCCTACAAAATAGCAATTGCCCACTGATTTTTCGGAAATATTGGCCAGTAAATTTAGGCACTCTTTTTCCCAAATAGCAGCATAGTCAGCGCCTGCTTGGTAGCAATCCTGTTGGCCGTGATGCCAGGAGAGAGTTAATGGATAAACAGTGCAATTAAAGCGTTTCTCCATTAACCAAGATAGTGTTTGCATGGAGGAAGGGGAAGCATTTAATCCATGGATGACAATGGCAATATTACTCATCGCAGGTGGCAATAACTTCAATTTCCACTAGGCCATTTTTTGGGAGTTTAGAAACTTCAACGGTTGTGCGAGCAGGGTATGGTGCCTTAAAAAAAGTCTCATAGGCCTGATTTACTTGAGCAAAATTGGCCAAGTCGGTTAAAAAAATAGTAGTTTTTACAATATCGTTGCGCTTTAGATTTTCCGATGTCAGAAGGCCATCAATATTTTGCATAACCTGTTTTAACTGGCCTGCAAAATCTAAAACTAATTCTCCTGATTGTGGGTTGATTCCTAGTTGGCCAGAGAAAAAGTAGAGATTTCCAACTTTTATTCCTTGCGAGTAAGGCCCAATGGCCGCAGGGGCATTGGTTGTGTTTACAATCTTTTTTTTATTTTTATTTTCCATATTGTTCTCCTTTTAAGTTATGGAGTGGGACCTAAAGCTTTGAGCAAAATATTAATAAATTTTTCTGGCATCTCCAAGTGGCAATTGTGGCCACAGTCATTAAAAATTATATTTTCAATGTGCAAAAAGTTGGTGGCCAGTCGTTTCCCGATTGCACTATATTTTTCATCCATGCTTCCAGAGATGTAAACGGTGGAAGGGAGTTGATTTAGTTTTGTCCAAAGCGAAGGCATTACGCCCAGAGAAAGTATCGCCAGAGATTTTTGCCAACGCTCAACTTGTGCAATAGAAAAGTTACGCTGGGGAATTAGTCCTTTTGAAGATAAGGCCCCAAAAATAGGATTAGCATACCAGGCGGATAAAAAAGAGTTAAAAGAGGAAGGGGAGTTTACGTGAGCAAACAGATGCAAATCAGATTCTTCTCTTTTTTCTTGTTCGGCCCTATCTTCAATTCCTGGATTGCTGGATTCAATTATTAACCGATTGATAAGGTTTGGTTGCGCCAGCGCTAGTTGCATGGCCAGTCGGCCTCCTAGTGAGTAGCCTACGATACTCGTGGAGTTGGTAATCGACAAAATGATATCTGCTATGGCGGACAATAGATCATTAAAGTTTGTCATATTAGATGATTTTCCATGGCCAGGAAGATCGATTAAAAGAGCGCAAAAATCAGCCGCTAGTGGCCGTACTACCGGTAACCAATCCTCGCCACTTCCCATAAAACCGTGGAGAAAAGTTACAAGCGGTTTTTTGGGAGATCCTACTATTTGAAAATTTAAAGATTTATTTTTTTCTAGCATAGATTATTTTTTACAAGTTGCTGTGCCAGTATTTTAAGTTTTTGGCGTGAAATTTTTAACTCACCGCTGTTATCGCTGTTGGCCAAAAGCTTGTGTATAAAAAAATACTTGGGAATTTTGTAGTTAGGAAGCAGAGTGGCCAACTCCTCTTTTATATTTTTTGGATCAACGAAGTCGCAGGCCTCAATGAGACATACTCCTACCTGGCCAAAAAGTTCATCATCAATAGGAACGACTACCGCCTTACTTATTTGATTAGTTATTTGCAAAATGGTATCTTCGATTTCTTGCGGATAGATATTTTCTCCTCCTGAAATAAACATATCGTCTTCTCTGCCAAAGACAAAAAGTTCACCGTCTGCATTTATCATCCCCAGATCGCCACTATAAAAATATCCCTCCTGACTGCGTTTGCTATTACGGGCCAGTGTCTCTCCATGTATATAGATTCGATTGTTGCTATCAACTTCTAGTTTGCGAAAGGGGAGTACTTTTCCGCAGGAAACAACTCCTTGTTCGATATTGGCGCGGCCAGGCAAGGTGGCCGTGACTTGGGCAGAGGTTTCACTCATTCCATAGGAGAGAGAGATGGGGAGATTTAATTGCAATGCTTTTTGGACTAGCGGTATGGGGGTAGCGTCGCCGCCAATAAGTATGGCCTTACAGGAAAAAAGCGCATCAATTATTGCTGTTTCTGTAGTACTGCGGTTGGGGTGGTTTATTAGTTGTTGCAGCTGAGTGGGAACCATAGATATGAAACTTGGGCGGTGAAGGCAAATAGAATCCACAAGAGCGTTATTTTGTGGGATGATTAATAGCGAAGCACCGGCCAAAAAAGTTCGCAGGGGAGTTAGAATCCCGCCTACATGGTTAAAAGGTAGAGGTGTGGCCCAGCAATCGGCAGGATGTAGATTGTAGAAAATGGCGCTTCCCAGAGCACTATAGCAAAGGTTGCCAAAAGTTAATTCAATTTTTTTCGGGGTGGCAGTGGTTCCGGAGGAGAGTACAATGAGTGCTAAGTCGGAAAAATTCAAGGCCCTACTTTGTTTATCATAGGGTAGAAGTTCATCCCAACAAGAGGTTATCTCTTCAATCGTTTTTTCATCGATGATGGTGGTAATGGCCAGGCCCTTTTTAAGAGCTTCTATTTGAGAAGGGCCTTGTTTTTTTGGTAATAATACGGCCGTGATTCCTAATTCCCAAAGTGCCACGAGGGAGTACAGATAGGCCGGAGAGTTGGAAAGATAAATGCCAACTTCTGCTTTGGAGGTAATAACTTTTTGAGAAAAAAAAGTGATATATTTTGCAACGGCCTTTTGCCAATCTGCATAGGTGATTTTTTCTTGTCGGTAAATAATGGCCAATTGTTGCGGCCCATGCTGGCCACAATGCTTCAGAAGATTAAAACGTCGTTTATTAAAAAGGTTTTCTAGTTCTACAAAATTCACTGCGCAATTTTCCTTCTAAAAAAGAAATTTCTTCTGTGGCATTACTCAATTTGAGATAGCGTAGAGTATCTAATCCGTGTACCTGCTTGGCCAATTTATTTTGGAGATAGGCCAAAAATAGATGCCAACGCATGGCATGCGGAGATACAAATGCCGAGCTAATGATTATTTTTTTTGAGGGGTGGAGATTGATAAGCTTTGCGGCTTCGCATATTCCCATGGCGGTTGGTTTTACAATTAAAAAATTAAACCCAGAAAATAGTGATATCTCTCTTTGAAGTGATGCCTCACAGGCCAGTGGAACTTGATAGCGAGCATAAATTTTCTCCCAATCTCTTTCCATATTGGCCAGAGGTTCTTCTAAAAACTCAATCCGTGTTGACTCAATAGAAGAGAGCAGAACAACAAGGTCGTTTGCTGAGAGCAGGTTATTTCCATCTAGACGTAGTTTAATATGCGGAGGCAGTGAATTTATGTAACTAATTTCTTGTGCCAATGGAAGGCGGCCAATTTTTATTTTGGCCGTGGTTGTTTGGCCATATAGATCTTCACGGTTTTTTTGATCCTTTGCCAGGGTAAGTAGTCTAGCACTTTCGATAACAATCGCTTCTTGGCCATTTATAAGTGGAAAAAAGGTTTGAGGGGCATTTTTATATAGGTAATCCAGAAAAATAGATTCCAAAGCAAAATAGGCCGAAGGTGAAAGAGTGGAAAAAGAAGAAGAAGTTGCAAAAAAATTGCAAAGCTTTGTAGTGAGTGAAAATTGTTCAAGAGGGATTGGCCGATTTTTGATTCGGGCAGAAAAAAATTCGCCAATTTCAGCGGCCGCTTCTTCTTTCGATTCGTGATTAAATCCCGGTAGTGGTGCCACTTCTCCGAGGTAGCGATTTCCTTTTTGATCAATTAATGTGATGTAGGTTATGGCCCGAGTGTTATAGATTTTATGGCCCAATTGCATAGGGGCCAAAAAAGGGATATCGACAGACTGGTATTCAATTTTTGAAAACATTTTGTGGCAAAATACCCTGGCCAGCAAAATTCGTCATCTATTTATGCGTAGAAGAGATGAAAAGAGGGGGTGTTTATTTTTTTTGCCGCCTTCATATCAATGTTAAAAATGGCAATAACTTCAGTTTTCTGATGGGGAATAACGTTGAAAATGACGACGTCAGCAACTTCGATAATCTGGTATAGCCCTTTGCCAGCACCTCCCTTATTGGTGGCCAAAGAGTTAGTAATGCCATGATAGCATGAATCTAGATAGTTTAGAATTATCTCTTTTGAGAGGGCCCCAAAGGGATCTTGAGTAGAAACGGCAACGAGCACTCCATCAGTAGCATAGCGAAAGATTCCCGCCTCATTGGGAGGAAGTTGCACAGGTACGGTGCGTGGTAGATGATTGTAGAGTGCTTTGCCGCTGGCATCTACTGGTGCATCGTAGACAATATTCATTAGCAATTCTTCAGCAACAAACTGGCAACGCTCTACTATGGTGGTGCGAACTCCGAGTTCCGAAAAATGTTGTTGCATTTCAGCAATTAGTGTTTTTCGCATTTTACTATGATTTACTGTTTTGGATTTTACCTCTACCCCCCAGGATAAGTAGTGCTCGAGTCCAAAAATATCACGGCCAGAAATTTTACTTAAAGAGATGGCCGTACTTTTAATAGAAAAATTGTGGTCATCATTTTTAGAAACAACATTGTTGATAAAGCGAAACTTTTTTAATCTCTCCAGATAGGTAGGAATGGGATCAGCGGTCATGAGTAGTTGCTTCATTTGAGGCGCTTTTTCATAGGCGTATGGCGCAAAGTCCATATTGTCAGTGCTAATTAGCATAAAATCAAAATTACTACCACTGAGCGCCGCCATTGCCTCTTCGCTTGTATTGACGAAAGTCAGGCCCATTCCGGTTCCTCCCAGCGCTAACTTTATGGCAGTTTGTTGCTTTTTACTGTTTTCAAAGGCAAGTAGTTTTTTCCCCTGCATGGAGTTTTCGGAGAGGTATAGTTCTGAAATGGGGCGCAATTGTTCCATTACATTGTTCACTTCATGCGTTATGTTTTGTAAGTCAGAAGAAGAGATAGACTCTTTTAGTTTTTTTAGATGGATGTTGTATAGCTGCTCTAATTTTGCCAGCGTTGATTTGCGATTATTGTATAAATCTTCTAGCTTTCGATTACTGGCCAAAAGAGCACTGTTTTGATTTTCTAAAAGATAGTGTGAGCGACTAAGTTCCTCTGCCTTTTTTTTGAGATCATCGGTGCGTTCTTCAATTTTTGTCTCCAAATCTAGGTTAGTATTTTCTAGTTCCTGTTTGGCAATTTCTAGTTGTTTATTTATTCTTTCAAACTGCTTGGCCTTGTGATTGGTCTCGATTAGTTTTTGTGAAAGAATTTTAGCAAAAAGCTGATAGAGGATATATAAAAAATTTAAAGATTGTTCGCTTTTTATAGAGGTGAGAGTTGGGTAATCAAAAACTAATAACTTTGTATCATCCGTTGCTAAAACGGTGGCCGTACTAGGAAGTTTAGTGATAAGTCCAATTTCGCCAATTACCCCACCGCGTTTATTCATGGAGGCAACCACTTCATCTTCAACGATAATTTTGACTTCTCCAGAAATGAGAAAGAAGAGCTTTTGATTGAATTCACCTTCGCGCAGTATTACTTCATTTTTTTTATATGCGATGATGATGCCTAGAGAACTAAATTTAGCGATAAAATCATCTGATACGCCATCATGTAGATTGGTCGCCAGAATGTTATTTTCATCTATAACATCTTTTAAAATGAATAATTTTTCACTGTCGTCTTGTAGTGGCATGAGATGGTATCGACATTTGTGAAAGATTATTTAGATAAATATATGGTGTTGTAAATATATGGTGTACACCTCCTGATACATATTATGTTCGAGCGATCTTAACATCATACTACCTGCTAATTATGAGGTGTTCGTTTGAATTTTAGGTATGTTTAACCCCCCGCAATGTTATTAGTAACACCAATTGCGGTAATCATCGTGTGGTTTTTTTTATTTTATATCGAGATATTTAAGCAGGCGGCCCAATGCTCATTGCCGTTGGTGTCCTTGTATTGTTTTAATTCAGGTACAATTTTAGAGCAGTGATCAGAGGCCACAGGGCAGCGAGGATGAAAGTGACATCCATTGGGAGGATTTAGAGGGCTAGGAACATCTCCTTGTAAAACAACTTTCTTTTTTTTGTGATCAAGATCCAGAGTAGGAATGGCCGACAAAAGAGATTTTGTATATGGGTGCAGCGGGTTAGTGAAAATTTCTTCGCTATTGGCCAGTTCTACAAAACGGCCCAAGTACATTACCGCAATTTTTTTGCTGGTGTGACGAACTACATGTAGATCATGAGAGATAAAAATATAAGAAAAATTATATTTTTCCTGTAAATCCATTAGAAGATTTAAAATCTGTGCTTGAATGGAAACATCCAAAGCACTAACCGGTTCATCGCATACAATTAATTTAGGGCGTGATGCCAATGCCCGACCGATGCTAATTCGTTGACGTTGTCCACCGGAAAATTCATGTGGATAGCGGGTGGCATATTCTGGACGTAGTCCAACGTCGCTCATTAGTTGGTGAACTTCTTTCTCTAACTCAGCCTTTTTTGTTTTGGGATGAAAATTCAAAATAGGTTCTGCCAGCAATTGAAACACTGTCATTTTGGGGTTCAGAGAGGAGAAAGGGTCTTGAAAAATTATCTGAATATCTTTTCGTTTTTTTCGAAGATCAGATTCAGAAAGCGTTGAAAGATTAACCCCATCAAATAAAATGGTTCCGGCAGAGGGACGCTCTAAAAACATGATCGCCCGGCCGAGGGTTGATTTTCCGCAGCCGCTTTCGCCAACTAGACCTAATGTCTCGCCGTATTTAAGAGTGAAGGAAACCCCATCAACTGCTTTAACGGTGGCAATTTCTCTTTGCAAGAAACCGCCCTTTACTGGGTATTGTTTTTGTACGTTGTCGACAGACAAAATGGTCGAAGTATTATTCATAAAATCAGATCCTATTTTTTTTCATACAAGCAACTAGATGGCCTTGGCCTAAATCGTGAAGTTCTTGTTCTTGCTTTTGACATTCGGGGCCGGCCAGAGGACAGCGGTTAGAAAAAGCGCAACCTGGAGGAATAGAGCGTAGATCTGGTACCATTCCCTTGATTGTTTTTAGCCGACCATTTTCCGTGGTACTATCGCTATGTCCACTAGCGTAGGAAGGAATACATTCCAAAAGTCCAATCGTATAGGGGTGTGCCGGATTAGTAAAAATATCTCGCGTTTTACCGCTTTCAACAATTTTTCCCGCATACATAACAGCAACTCGATCAGCGGTTTCGGCAACGACGCCTAAGTTATGAGTGATAAGAATTACCGCTAAATTGGTGCGATTTTTTAATTCATTTATGACGTCCAAGATTTGTGCTTGAATGGTAACATCTAATGCCGTGGTGGGTTCGTCTGCGATAAGCAGCTTGGGTTCACATGCCAAAGACATTGCAATCATAACTCGCTGCCGCATACCGCCGGAGAGTTCGTGAGGATAGCATTTAATGCGACTTTCTGGAGCGGGAATTCCTACTTGATGAAGAGCTTCAATGGCCCGTGTTCTATATTCGCTATCACTCATAGGAGGAAGGTGTAGTTTTAGGGCCTCCACAATCTGATTTTCTACAGTATAGACCGGGTTGAGAGAGGTCATGGGTTCCTGAAAAATCATCCCAATATCTTTCCCGCGTATTTTATTGAGTTCCTCTTCACTCATTTGCAAAAGATCTTTTTTATTATCTCCGAAGATAATTTTTCCTGAAGTGATCTTTCCTGGAGGAGATGGGACTAGCTGCAAAATGGAATGAGTTGCTACCGATTTTCCACTTCCGGATTCGCCTACAATTCCTAAAATTTCTCCGGCCGCAACTTCAAATGAGATGTGGTTTACGGCCGTAACAGTGCCATCAAATGTAGTAAATTGGACGGACAAATCGGTAACAGTTAGTAACAAATTGTAGTCCCCTGTTGAGCGTTGGTATAAAAAAATTATAAGGCAAGAACAAAACAAAAATTAAAACAAAACTTTACATAAAACGGGCCGTAATATATTACGGATTGTCCACAAAGTAAAATCAAAGGATAGGTAATGCTCCAATATATTGCCCGAAGAATTCTGCTCATGATTCCGACACTGTTCGGGATCACCATAGTAGTCTTTTTTATCATCCAATCGTCTCCAGGAGGCCCCGTTGAGATGGCCTTACAGAAACTTTCAGAAGGAGAAATGGGTGGCGTTTCCTCCGATACCGTTATTAGTCAAGAAGTTCTCGATGATCTCAAAAAGCAGTTTGGTTTTGATAAACCCATTCACATTCGCTATTTTCTTTGGCTAAAAGATGTGGTCCAACTTGAGTTTGGAAATTCTATTGTTTACGATATGCCGGTTTATGATGTTATTGTGAGCAAATTCCCCGTCTCTGTCCAATTTGGCTTCGCTTCTTTATTTTTAACATATCTTTTTTGTATCCCGCTGGGAGTGGCCAAAGCAGCAAGAGATAAGAGCCGTTTCGATTATATCACTAGTTTTGTAATATTTTTGGCCCACTCCACCCCCGGATTTGTATTGGGGATTTTATTGATTGTCTTTTTTGGAGGAGGAAGTTTCTACAATTTCTTTCCTATTGGTGGAATGCACTCTTCCAACTATGAAACATTAAGTGCAGGAGCTCAACTGCTTGATCGAATCCACCACGCGATTTTACCAGTCCTTTGTTATATGGTTTCTCATATTGCGGTAATAACTATGCTCATGAAAAATTCGCTGATTGGTGAGTTGTCGAAGGATTACATAAAGACCGCCAAGGCCAAGGGAGTTTCGCAGTTTTGGGTTACTTACAAGCATGCTTTGCGAAATGCTTTGATTCCAATTGCTACTGGCATTGGGACGATTTTTAAATTGGTTTTTACTGGCAGTTTGCTGGTAGAAACAGTATTTAATTTGGATGGAATTGGATTGCTCTCGTATACTTCGGTTATAAAGCGAGATTATCCAGTAATCATGGCCTCGGTCTGTTTGCATTCGGTGTTGATAATGTTGGGCAATATTGCTTCAGATGTGGCCTTAGTGTTAGTTGATCCACGGATTGATTATCAATAAGTGAAAATCAAAGGAGAGAATTTTTGGCAGCAACGGTAGATATTAATGCTTCTGCAAAGCTTTATGGCCGTCGTTTTTTTAATTTTAAACGGCGTAAAACGGCATTCTATTCATTAATTATTCTCACTGCCATGATTTTTTTATCACTGGCCGCTGAGTTGGTGGCCAATAATAGGCCTTATCTTTTATTTTACAAAGGCTCTGTGTATTTCCCTATTTTAAAACAATATCAATCTTCAGAGTTTGATTCTTTTAATATTCGCCCAGATTATCGTGAAATTTGTGGGAGTGACAAGGTTAGTTGCCTCTTTCCTCCGGTGCGTTACGATCCTACAGAAATTGATCGTGAGGTTTCACAATATCCCTCTCCACCGTCGTTGAAACATTTAATGGGATTAGATTCTTTAGGACGAGATATTTTTGCCCGTATGCTTTATGGTTTCCGAGTTTCCCTCTCTTACGCAGTAGGTGTTTGGGTACTATCTTTTTTTATTGGAGCAGTCATCGGTTGTACCATGGGGTATTACGGAGGATGGTTTGACATAATTTTTTATCGTTTGATGGAAATATTTTTTTCTATCCCTTATTTGGTCGTATTAATTACTCTGGTTTCCATTTTTACCCCTAGCATTTTTTTGCTAGTAATTATCTCATCAATTTTTTCTTGGGGATATTTGACTAGATATATGCGCTCTGAAGTATTAAAAATTAGAAAACTAGATTACATTTTATCTGCGCGTTCAGTGGGGTGCTCCACCTCTCAAATTCTCTTTCGTCATATCTTACCCAACGCACTAATTCCTATTATTACTTTTTCCCCATTTTTTATTGCCACCAATATTTTAGGATTATCATCTTTGGATTTTTTAGGATTAGGTGTTATGCCGCCAACCCCAAGTTGGGGCGAACTTTTGCGCCAAGGGAAAGAGTATTTTATGCAGGCCTGGTATTTGGCCTTTTTTCCGGCGATTGGTCTTTTTTTGGTTTTAGCACTTATTAATTTCGTCGGAGAGGGAATTCGTGATGCCTTTGATCCTAGACGTTACTAGAAGGGAGGGCCTGTGGAGAAAATCAATTTTTTAGTAGTGGACACAGAAACTGGCGGATTGGATTGTGGCCGGCACAGTTTGTTAGAGATCGGGGCATATCTTTTTAATTTGTCCGGTGAAAAAATATCTACTTATCATGCAATTTTAAGTTTAGATGAAGCGCGGGCAAATTATGATAAAAAAAGTTCGCTTTATGCTTTGAAGTTAAATCATCATGGGACAGAAGGACGAAATGGCGAAGAAGTTGGCCATAAAAGTAATAGGCAAATTGCAGATGAATTTGTGGCATGGCTTCTTAATGTGTCTCGCGAATATAAACCAATTCTGGTTGGACAAAATATAAAGTTTGATATTGGTTTTATTGATAATTTTTTATTGGAACATGGCTACGAAGAGTGGAGTTCAATTTTTGGAAATAACCAGGTTGATACAGTTGCCATGGCCTATCATCTTCAGCTTTGTCAAAAAATTAAAACAACTAAATTATCTCTTGCCAATTTGGCATCAGAATTTGGAATTGAAAATAAAAAGGCACATACTGCCTTAGCGGATATAGATACTACTGCGCAGGTTTTTATTAAAATGCTTAATCTAATCAAGGGCGATTAATGAAAGGAATAATTTTTTTTTTACTGATGGCCGTCTCTTTTTTTATAAATCACCTCTTCTCTTCGGATAGCAAGGATTTAAAGAGTGCTTTAGTCGATGCTGGCAAAATGGAAAAGCAGTACCGCGAGATGGTTGTAAAATATCCCATCCATTTGCGTGGCCAGAAGGAAAATATCCGTTATCTACTTAGTTGGTATCCGGCAGAGAATGGAAAAAGGGGGGAGATTCTTTTTATTTCTCTTATCTTGTCATCTAACGTTGAACAGATAGAGCGTACTAAAATTGACAGTAGTAAATTTTTGGATTTTCTTTTTAAAAAAGGAACACTGGAGGTAAGTAAGAGTAAAAGGCTACTGCCGCAGGGGCCATTGTTGGCAAAGGTGGCCGCAGATGGACAGATTGAAGTAGCTCTTTCTATTATTACCGACAAGGAAAAGTTAGAGATTCATCTTGCACATAAGATTGTGGTGGCATCGCTTAATGCACTTAATTTTTGGGATGGTAATCCGAATAATACCTCTGAAGAGCAAATGTATATCTACGATATTTTTCGTGCCGGATTTTCTAATTGGTATGATCCGGAAATTCAAAAGGCCAAAGCAGACAATTTTATCACACAAGTAAAATTGATGCAGTTGCCAGAAATTATTGCTTTGCAAGAGATTGAATACGCCAATGGGCAAAATGAAAATTTTAAAGAGGGGAGCTATTTCAGGATAGCGCTAGAAAAATTAGGGTATCGTTATTTTTACTTGGGAAATCAAGGGAAGGATAATCCGACGGCACTTACTTGTGCCTATATTAGTAAATATCCAGGTAAAAACGAGGCAATTCCTTTCAACGTAGATTTGCCGGCATTTAAATCTTTTTCTAAAAAGGAGCGAGAGATTGCTCATTACACTACGCGCGACATGCAGCTTTTTTCGTTAGAGTATACAGGGGCCAAGTTTCATATAATTAACAACCACTGGCGTTCTCAAGGCTGTGATGATGAACGTAATTGTGATCTATCTTTGCGGGTACGCAAGGCCAACGCGGAAACGATAAAAAATTTTATTGCTAGCAACTATGGTGCAGAAGAGAAGCTTGATTTGATTATTACTGGAGATTTAAATGCCTCATTTAATGATACTCCAATAAGTTTGCTAGGTTCTTCGGGCAGGGAAGATATGGTGCAGTCAGGAAAAGATCCTGCTCTATACTACAATCTATGGTACGAGTTACCACCTTCTGAGCGCTGGGAGGTGTCACATGGCGGACAGCTAGATACATTGGCCCAGATGCTATTAAACCGAGGTAATTATGATTCCTATGGCCTGCAGTATGTGAATAACTCCTTTTCGGTAGTTGGCCATCAGGGATATGCGCGCTCATTTTTACTGGGTGCCGATGGAACGCCGTTTAGATGGCAGGAGAAACGGTATCGTGCAGAGCAAGTTTTGGACGAAAAATTTAAAAAGTTAGTTGCCCAGACATTAAGTAAACGCGGTTGTAGTATCAATAGTAGTAAGCGCAATTGTCGGCCACTTTATTTTGAGTTTTTTGGAGCAGGATATACAGATCATTTGCCGCTAGTGGCAGAATTTAATTTTATTGGAGATATTTTTTCTACGATTAATCCTATTAGAACAAACTTTACTCCCTCTGCTACTGCCGATGTTAAAGAAATTGCCGGGATTGATATACCGATTGAAACTTGTCAGGAGAAAGATGGCCTGGTTGATGTTAAGAATGTCAAAATTGATTTAAAAAATCTAAGCGAGTGGTTCTTAAAATGTGTAAGGATTGAAGAAAAAAATGCACCGTTGCCATTGAAGATAACTGGCATGTATGACACCAATTACATAGAGGTGGGGAGTAATAAATTTGCGCTAACCATTGTGCATGCTTTTGATCCGCGAGAAATTAAGGATGGCAAAATCTTCGGCCTTCCCGATGATCGCATGGATGCGGGAAGCAATATGTGTTTTGCCCGGAAGATTTTGCAAGGAGAAGGAGGAAAGTTAGTTTCTATTTCTGGACGTTTGGGAATAATGGATGGAATGCCTGCGATTGTTTTGGCCGAGCGTGCAGATATTATTTTGGCCGACCTGCCTTATAATAAGGCCAATAGTTGTCAACGTGAAATTATTGATACCGATAGATAAAAAGAAGAAGTACTCCATATATGAAAATTTTTAGACGAAATCATCCCAGCGATTCACAGTTAGAACTCAATATTCCACAAGAGACGGAGAACGATCGCAATTTTTCTAAAGATGGCCGTAGCTTTTATTTTTTTGATTTTGACGACAATATTATGCATCTATCAACAAAGATTGTCCTCTTTCATAAAGAAAGTGGTGAAGAGAAAATTATCTCTTCACATGAATTAGCATCTGAGGGCGAAAATGTTGGAAAGCGTGGCCAATTTGTAGACTATAAATTTAATTATGATGATCAATATGGTTCTTTTCGTTATTTTCGCGATAAGGATCTCTCTTATTTGGAACGTCTGTTGGGAAAAAAACAGAGTTTTGTGGCCGATATTGCGGAGGCATTACAGCGGCCAGATTATCACTGGAAAGGGCCTTCTTGGAAATTTTTTCATTACGCAGTTTATAATCGTAGGCCAGTTTCCATAATAACCGCCCGTGGACACTACCCGGAAACTATTTGTGAGGGAATAAAGGTTTTAGTAAAACGTGGGCATTTGCCAAGAATTCCAAACTATCTTTGTATCTATCCGGTGAGCAATAAAGTAGTGCGAATGGATTTGGGTGATAGTTTGTTTACATTATCTACCGCCCAACTAAAAAAAGTGGCGATCATAAAATCAGTGGAATCGGCTTTTTTAAAATATGGTAATAACCCACATCATCGTTTTGGTATGAGTGATGATGATCCCAAAAATGTCGAATTAATTGAGCAGGCCATGATAGAGTTGAAGAAAAAATATAATGAAACCTCTTTTTTTGTTATTGATACTCATAATGGCGGACAGATAAAAAAGGAAATTTTTGTCGACCACATCGAAGATCGGCAGGTCTCAGGGCCTCAATTTGAATCTCTATCTTTGTTTGATCTTTAAAAAAGCGAAGAAAATATTTGCGCTTTCATAGAGATCGCTTTAGTGAGTGCTTGAAGAGACATGTGCGGAGGGTAGTTGAAGCAGTCGCCACCATGGATTATAGAATTGTTTAATTTCGATGGACTCTTTTATAATACTAACTTGCGCCGGCCCTTCATTTTTTGTTGTTAAGTTATCTAGGTCAAAAGTTATTCGCGCGCTGTAGTTTTTATTGTTATTAAATATATTGCTTTCTTTATCACAGTCGTTGCTTAAATGGCCTTTGACGACAAAACGTCCTCGTTTTGTTCCAGTAAAAATTTTAAAGTTAGTTATCCATGACATATTATGAAAGGTAGCGCCGGTAGGTTTTTTTCCTGTGCTGATATTAAAATCAGGCAGGGATTCCACTGGGGCCGGGAGACTAAAAAGGGGACAGGAGAGAGCATTTTTGAAAAGTTCGGAGATATCCACCATGTCGTCGTAAGCGTAGAGTAAAATTTGCGGAAAAGAGTTTTTCTTTTTTTCATTAAATACAGCAATAGAGATGTCATCAGAATAAGGAAACAGTGATGATACTAAAAAGCGCTTGCTAATAATCATCGAGACTTTGTTCCCTATAACGTAAAGTTCGGTTTCAATGTTTTCAGAAGTGGCAGTTTGGTGATGGCCTAATTCATGAACTAAAATTGCTACCGCCTGTGAGATGGATAACGCTTCATAAATACCCAAATCATTTTTTAAGTATAGAAAGTCTTTATTGATATAAATCGGAGAGCCTACACTGTTTCCCGTTTTTGCCATTTTGACTTCATTATCAATAATAAAAGTTCCAGGATTCTCTTTTTCCGAAAGAAAAACCAACTGTTGTCGATTGCGATATTCCATGGATAAAGAAGAAGCAATTTGTCGCAGCAGTGCTCGTTCACGATCATTTGTTGCGCAGCTTTGCGAGGAGAGACAGAGACGGATATATTTATTTAAGTTATGATAGGCGAAGAGAACATTTTTTTCGGCAAGGCCGGCACCATTATTAACTTCATCGCCAGCGCGTAATTGCCAAATGGCACAAAAAAAAGTCAAAGCAATAAATATATTTTTAATTATTACGTTCATATAATAGATGCTCCTTAAATGGATTTTTCTTCTTGTTTGGCAAGAGGGAATAGTTGAAAAGAGAGGACGTAGACGGCCCGAGGATCGTTGGATTCTAAAATTTTAGAAACTTTGCGTTTGGCCTTCATCAAAATCTCTTTTGCCTCGGCCAGTCGTTCTAAATTAACTGCCATGGTTACAGAACTAAATTCTCGAATATTAACATCATCACGTTCTAGCGATTTTGCTGCCAGCTCTAAATTATCTTTGTGATGTTTTTGAATGGCAGTGGAAGGAATATTTCTAGTGGTAGAAATGGGGAGAGAGGTGCGCACTAATTTATTTTCTCTTATCTCTAAAAGTCCAATTCGGAGTAAGCGTGCCATCGCAGTTTCGGCCTCGATCTCGGAAATGGCCAGACGGGCCGCCACCCAGCCTTTGTCTGCCTGGTTATCGGCCAGCTTTGCCAAATTTAGTATTGCTAGATAGTACCAGTCGGCAATAAGGCGAAAGGTATCTTCTTCCATTTGCAGACGCTCTAATTCTGCGTCATTGCGATTGTAATTTTCCTTTGTTTCATTCATGATGACATCAACTTGAGATGGAGTTAATGCCAATTTATTGGCAATTTTTTGAATATTACGCTTAGAGATACGTCTTTTGTTGGCCAAAGCATCAGAGAGCGATGTGCTCCCAATTCCTAAATCACGCGCAAATGCACGCAAGGAATACATGGAATTTTTTCTTTTTCTATCAGAGAGTTCTTGTCTTAAAATTTCTCGGCAATAGTTTGTTTCCATAGTTTTTTTCTCCACATTATGAGAAATATATTATTTTTTACTTTCCAAAACAACCAGAAGTAGGACAGATTGTTCCGCCGTTATATACACCGGGACATCGTGTCCGTCAGGCCCAATTTCGTGGACTGGTAATTATTTCTAGCTGGCCAAGGACGGTTATTTTGTTAAACTAATGTTTATCTTTATAAATCAGCTACTTCGCAGGGGGTCTCATGAAGAGTTTTCAGAGAATATTTTTACTATATTTTTTACTGGTGGCAACTTCTTTTTTTGTCGTAGAGGCAGCCTATGACGCCAAGTGCCAGATGTGCCATCCGGAACAGGTTAAGAGCTTTGAGAGTAGTTTCCATAATACTGCTTGGAACAAATTAAAAAATGTTTCACAGGACTACTGTTCTACCTGTCATGGAGGAACTGCCAAACATTTGGAGACTATGAAAAAAGAGGTTATTTTTTCTTTCAAGGATAAGCAAAATGGAGCTAATGCCGATGGCCTTTGTCTTAAGTGTCACGGGGACAATGGACATTTCAAAAAATGGGCCGAAACAAAACACAATAAAAATGGTGTCCACTGTATCTCCTGCCATAAAGTACATATTGTAGATGCCAAGGAGTATTCAAGGAAGCAGTGTTTGACCTGCCATACGTTGGTAAATGGAAAAATTAAGGGGAAGGATAAGCACCCTACAGTTGGTGGTGGGATGCCGTGTATTGCCTGTCATTCTCCGCACGCTCCTAAAATCTAATTTACCCTATACAAATTCTAACTCTTCATCTAAACTTTTAGTTTTTCACTGCTAATTTATATGAGTCAAAAATAAAGGAGTTTAAAATGAAGGGAATGTTGTTAACGTCGTTTTTATTTTCAGTTGTTGCCTTTAATCTTTATGCGTATGAGGTGGGAGACGTTGTATCATGTGTTAAACTAGATGATTTGCAGGTTGACCGCTCGGTAGAATTTCACTGTGTAGAAAGTCGAGACGCTGGAGAGCGTTATGTGTTGATCGAATTTATATCAATTAATTGTGGCCCTTGTGTAGAGAGTTTGCCGTCGCTTGACCAGTTATCAAAAGAGTTTGATGGGAAATTAACAGTTCGTGCGGCCTCTATTGATCGCAATTTAGATTTAGTAAATGAGTTTTTGGCCAGGCCCGAAAATGCTCAATATATTACTTTCCCTTTTGCTTTTGATAATAATCGGGAAGCGGCCAAGCTTTACGGCATAGCGTATACCCCGACAATGTTTATTTTAGACGAGAATAATAAGATTGTTTACAAGCATATTGGATTACTCTTTGATGTCGATATGCAGGCAATTCGTGATATTGTAGGACAATAGTTAATATGGACTTACAGTTAGTCATAGTTAAATGTTTTTTTATCTCACTATTTTTATTTTCATGTTCTTCGGCCGCCCGGATCGATCAGTGTCGACAGAATCATCCAGGAATGGATGTTGACGGTGCTATTTCACAAGCGGGAGCTCCCCCCACTAATTTAACAAATCTAACTTCGTTTGGTGCAGTTTCCGGGGGGGGGGCATGCTCAACCTGCGCGCATTAGTTTGTTGTTTTATTTTTGCGTGGGGAGTACATGGAGCGGCAGTAAGTATGGCCATCTCTTCTGGCCAGACCAGGCAGTCGATATTGGAGATGGATGATCAAACAGCAAAGGTTGGGGTAAAAAATAGTACTGCTGTAGAAATAGGATTTTCTTCCGATCGCTATCGTAATTTTCAATATTTTGGAAAAATCAAACAGTGGGCATCGGACTATCAAAATTATAAAATTTATGATGTTAAAGGTGTAGAGTCAAGGTTGAGTGATCACTGGGATGAGCAAAACGAAGTGATATTTGATAATACTTTAGAATTTACACGTAATGGTTTTTTATCTTCTGTTGCACTGTTTGGTAATTTGAATGATGGTCCGCAGGCCAGTTATGGTGGGCGTTTAAAGGTAGCGCAAGATTTCTATAATAAGTCATCAACCTTAGGGACCGAGCTGATTGTTTTTCAACAGCGAACACCAGTTAGTTATTTTAGAGATATTGAAAATTTCCAACTGAAACGTAGTTGGGATCATGTTAATGGAAAGAGACTTGAAATATTTTATCAGCAGATGTGGAGTGAGAATTTAAAGAGTAAGGCAAGCTTTTTTATTGGACAGCGACAGTATGAACGGCCTGCGCATTTGGGTGGATCTATGAAATTGGCATATGCTTTGTCAGATTCTTGTTTTACGCAACTGCATTTGCTACGAATTCAAGAAGATCATGATGATCCCTTATTTGATAATCGTGGGTATTTTAGAGTTACCACTATTTCGACCGAATTATTTTATGAAGCTAATTATGATTTATTGCTTTTTGCTGGGTATGCTTTGGGGGTAGAGGAAGAAGATAATCGGCGTGTTTTTGAATACAATGTTTTAGGTAGTGACACTTATATTCTTGGTGGGAAATATGCACTGACGTCTTCTGTTAATATTGATTTGGCGGCAAGTCATACAATAACCAACGCTACATTGCGATCATTTAATTTGAAGGTTAACACAGTATGGACATTTTAAAGAAATCCTTATTCTTATTAGCAATGGGGGCATTCTTTTTTGCTGGTTGTGGAGCTAATTTACGCTATAAAGCAGAGAAACCAAAAAATGAAGTCGTGGGCGGAGAAGATAATTTACGGCCAAACGAAGATGAGCGTTATGTTTTAAATTACAAAGTTTCTAATTTAGATGGTGGAACGATTGATTTGGCAGATGATGATAAAAAATTTTCAATATTATTGTTTTCCACAGATACTTGCGAGACTTGTGTGGAAGAAACTCAGGCAATCTTGCAAGCATTGCAAGATCGTGAAAGTCCACCTGCAAATATAAATTTGCTTACGATTTTAGTTGCTGTCTATCCTGAGGACGCCATATGGTGGCGTGACATTCATAAAATTCCTTGGGCAATAGGATTGGATGAGCAGGCAAAGCTGTTTAAATTGCTTTGTGCCGAGAACACCGTCCCTTGTATTGTTGTTAATGATCCGGCCAAGGGAATCGTTTTGCGACATCATGGAATTTATTCGGTAGATAAGCTAAAAGAGATAACGGGAAAGTGGTAGTAAGATTATTATGTTAAAGTTTTTCTGGATGTTTTCTATAGTTACATTTTCTGTTTTTTCCGCCTATTCTGCAGGAGACAGACTGGATTTTTCGCGTCTAGAATTTGCATCTCTTGCTGGCCAGAGGATTGATTGGCAGGCCGGGAGTGATAAAAAATTAATCTATTTTTGGGCAACTTGGTGCAGTGAATGTAGGGGGAAATTGCTTCATGAATTGGTTGAGCTGGACAAAAGAAATGATGTGGATGTTTTGACTGTCAGCATCGATAAAGATAGTAAACGAATTGCGCATTTTTTAAAAAAAAATGAGATTTTGCTTCCAGTTGCTGTCGAAGTTAATAGATATTTACAGCAGGAATTTTCGATAGTGTCAGTACCTTATTGGATGACATTTAAGAAGTTTGATGGGGTATGGAAGCTAGGGCCGAAGGCATCATCTTATGATGCAAAAAAAATAAAAGAGGCACTTCGCTAGAGGGAGTAGGAGATTAGAATTTTGAGATTAGTAAAAAAAACATATAATTTTATTTCTGATTTTATCTCAACGCAGGGGCGAAGGTTAAAAAATGAACTCATTACTGAATTATTGACACTTAAGGCCGCGTTGGCCGAAGAGAGTTCTGAGACAAAAAGCATGCTGGCAACGTATGCTAAATATACCAGTGGAGAAGTTAGTCGCATAGAAATGAATAAGGCCAATGAACAATTCCGCGATTTGATTAGGGCCTTAGGTATCGGTATTTTTGCTTTTTTACCCTTGGCCCCAATTACCATACCGCTTATTGTAAAAATTGGTAGAAAAGTCGGAGTAGATATTTTGCCTAGTGCTTTTCGTAGAAAGGAGTGATCGCGCCACGGTACGGTGATAGTTAAAATCCCCCAGGCCCACCACCGGCACGTCCTCCACGCATTCCGCCCCCCATGCCTCCACCTTGGCCGTCAAAGAATTGTTGCATGTCGAGCTTTTCCAATTGCTCTTTGGTTAAAACAGACTTGAAATCCTTTAATGATTGAACACGTTCACGCAGAGTTGTTTTCATATTTTCTCCCATTTGATCAATCAATTCATCAATCTTTTTATCGTCTGGTTTTTTAGAAGATATTTCATTTTGAAACTGAAGGCGAAGTTCACTTTGTTGATTGCGATTTTTTAATTGTCGTTCGGCCTGCTTTTGCTTTAACTCTTTTAAGGTTTGTAGTTGTTCTTTGGTTAAATTCAAATCGGTCATCAGCGCCATCATTCCACCGCCACGAGGTTCATGGTGAGGGCCATTTGCTTGGGCGTGAGGGCCGCCATTTCCTTTTCCGTTTGCTGACATTTTGGGCCCACCATTTTGAGCGAAGGTTAATTGTGTAAATAGTAAGGCCATAATTAAGGTAAGTATTTTTGCCATAAAAGTCTCCTGGTTATATCGCTTGAATAATTTCTTCAAGCAGGTCAATAGTTGTTTCATTTTCTAAGTCGTCATACTCGCCACTTTGTTCAATGCTTGTTTGCGCCAACAGATCAAATTCTTGATAAATAGGATCAAGATCGTAGTAATCAAGATAGTCTTCGTAGGAAATGACGATTTCACTATTGGAAGTTTGTGGATCTATTATTAAAAAATTTAAAATTATAATTGCTAAAATGGCAAAAGTGGCCAGCGCAGTGGCCTTCAAATTATAGTTTGATAACTTTAATATTTTTAGAATTAATAAGGTTGGCGGCCGTTCATTAGTTTTTTCTACTTTGTGCCAGCAAGTGTTACTACCTTGCCACTGTTGTAGGAGCGTTTGTTTTGAGTTTTTAAAAAGGCCTTTAATCTCATTTTCGTTATGCTCTTTCATAAGGCCTCCCTTTTGTGTGATGCTTATTAATTTTATCTAAAGCGCGTGACACTAGAGATTTTAATGTTCCCACTGGAGAGTTCATCATGGCAGAAATTTCTTCATAGTCCATTTCGTACATAAATTTTAAAATTAAAATCATTCTGGATTTTTCATCGATATAAGATAAGGCCTGGGCCAATTCATTTTTGTATTCGCTGGGTAAGGTAGAATTAACCGAGGGGCCATCTTCCCCAAACACTGTTTGGGCATATCGCAGTATTTTGTTAAATTTTCTGCTTTGATCGAAGCACTTATTTACCGTTACTCGCTTAATCCAGGAAAAGATATTGTCGTTAGTAAGCTCTTCTTTTTTTTCTGAATATTTTATAAAGACATCTTGTACAATATCCTCGGCCTCCTGGAGGTTATTTAGAAAATGGTAAGAAATGGCAAAAACATCCTTATGGTACATATCGTAGGCCTCTTTTAGAGAGGGAACTCCTTCTTGTAATTTTTTTACTATTTCAGGTTTAACACCAGCTATGTTCAAGGTTATCTTCCTTGTTTGGTATTCTTTACAAACTAAACGTTTGGCATGATAAAAAGGTTGCACTATTTATTAATATTTATTTTTGGCCGTAAGGGTTTTTATTTCAGCGGTCAACTCTTCAATTTTAAATGGTTTTTTTAGGTAGCGATGAACTTTATATTCTTTAGATTCTTCCGGAGTAAGATCCTCTTCTCCGGTTATGACGAAGATTATTGGCCGATCATTGGCCGGGAGGGAGCCAATTTGATTTAACAATTCAATACCTCCATTATCGTATTCCATTCTAATATCAGTAATAAGAACATCAATAAAATTATCCAGGATACATTGAAATGCATCGCTGGCCTTATTAGCAGTATGAATGACAAAATGTTCAGGGGGGAAGGCATCGGCGAGTAGATCGAGAATATCTTCTTCATCATCAACGATTAGAACATGTCGTAAAATTGCCATAGTTAATTTTAATACAAAGGGTAAAAAAATTAAACACCATTTTGGAAGCAGATAGATTATAATAGATAAGAGAGGGCCTCGCGTGAAGCTTGATGAAAAATGTATACTACTGCTTAGGAAAAGTTTACGCCCAATTCCGCAGGAATTGAATGAGATTGATTGGAAAGTAATGCTTTCTAATAAGAAAGAGCGTTTGAAAAAACATCTTTCCGCATTTTCCAATTTACAAGGTGGAGGTTTTTTAGTTTTTGGCATAAATAACGATGGGACCGTTGTGGGGATTGATGATGAGAGCAGTCGTTATATTGCAGACTATTTGGCCAATATTGCTCGAACCTCTGTTGATCCACAGATTAATATAAAATTTGTGACTTTTATTTTTGAAGAAAAATCACTTCTCGGTGTTTATGTCGAGGAGTCTTTTGAAAAGCCAGTGCATTTGGTTAACAAAAGTTTAGAGCACTCTTATATTCGGGCCGGAGGACAATCTCGGCCAATGAGTAAAGAGGAATTGAGAAATGCAATTATTAGTTCTCGAAAAATTCGTTTTGGCGAAATTCCCGCCACTTTAAATTCGGAGGTATTGGCGCACTGGGAGGATTATTTTGATTTTTCAGAAGTTATGAAGCGAATGAGGCCTGCGGGTTTTACAGATAAGAAAAGTTACTATGATTACTTATACTCATTAAAGTTGCTCCACCGAGTTGATGAGGACGAATTTATTCCAACTAACTTGGCGGTTCAGGTCTGTGCTAAGGATTTTTCTCTTTTGCCGTCTTATGAGAGATTTGCGGTCAGACTGGTAGAATATAAGGGTACTACAAAGATGTCGGCCAGGAGAGATAAAACTTTTAATCACGGTTATAGTTTAAGTTTGGATAGAATTGTTTCAACCTTAATTGATTGGCTTCCCTACACTGAAAAGATTAGTCGGGCATCGGTAATTTGTGAATCGCTTATTCCGGAAATTGCTATTAGAGAAATTGTGGCAAATGCCATTATCCATCGAGATTACAACGTTACGAATGCTTATATTTTAATTGAGCTTTTTACTGATCGAGTGGAAATTTCCAATCCGGGCGGATTACTGCCTGAAATAACTATTGATCGCTTAATTGATCATCCTTCAAGAACCAGAAACGAGGTCCTTTCAGACCTTATGAGAAAGTTGCATTTTGCGGAAGAGAGAGGCAGTGGCATTGATAAGGCAGTAATGGCCATGGAAATAAATGGCCATCCCTCTATTAAGTTTTTTGATGGGGTAGATTTTTTTAAGGCCATTATGTTTGTAGGAAAAACATTTGATAAAATGACCAAAGAGCAAAAATTGAATGCAATTTTTCAACATGCTTGCATTAATGATGTTATTGCTCGAAAAACTACCGGGAGATCAATTAGAGAGCGTTTTAAGTTAGGACGAAATGATAGTAACAAAGTTTATAAATTGATTGATGAGGCAGTGGCCTTGGGAAAAATTCGCTTGGCAAACCCAGCAGATAATCGAAAAGATCACTACTACCTCCCTTATTGGGCATAAGAAGAAGGTTGCATAGTGATATAGCTATATCGCGGTATACTCAATATTTTCTAGAAGGGGGCCGACCGCTTCTGGATCGCTGTTGCTAAAAGTTATGGGTATTGTTTCAGAAGAGGTAGAATCTTTTAAAATCTGGAAATGGAGGTGTGGCCCGGTACTATATCCCGTGTTGCCAGAGTGTCCAATTAGTTGTCCCTGGGATACAACTTGATTGGTTGCCACCAGCGCGCCGTTGTAGGTAAGGTGAGCATATTGAGCAATTGTATTGTCGCTATGACGAATGTAAATAACATTGGCCTCTAAACCACCGTTCCCATCAACACTATCTTCTTTGACGTAGATAACGGTTCCTGCGCGCACGGCCGCAATATTATCCCCAATGTCCATGGCAAAATCATAAGCGTAGCGATTATGATCTTTATGCGAAAAATCACTACAGTTGCCCTGGGTTAATAGATGAGATTCTCCGGACGGATAAGGAAGTACGTAATCAGAAGAAGCATTAGCGCTATAACCGACACAATTTCCGGCGTTGGTAAACATAGGATCGCCGTTGCCACAAGCGTAAAGAGCAAATAAGAAGAGTAGATGCAAAAAAAGGGAGGGAATTTTTCTCACTTTAAAATCCAACTCCCAACCCAATATAAGGGATATAGTTGTAGATAGTTTTATTGGCCAATCCGGAGGTGATCTGCTTGTAGATGAAAGGAACAGAGATACGAGCAGTATATCCAGAACCTAAAGAAAAATGTTTACCAACCTTGGCCATAAAACCATATCCTGACTCTTCATAAGAACCAAAATCTCTTTTTAAGTAACCGCCTCCTAACTCCAAAAAATAGTTGGCCCCCATTCCTATGGCCCCTCCGGCAATGTATTCAGCGCTATTTTCAGAGGGGATTTCATATTGTAAGAGTGGCCCGTAGCGGAAGGCCCCGCTTCCAAAAAACATCGTTGTATTGGTTTTTAGAGAGGAGCCAGAAGAGGCAGAAGTCGATCCTTCAAATTTTTCGCTGTAACCGGCATAGATAAAATCGATATTTAGGACACTGACTGCTTGAGCGTAAAAACTTTCAAGCAGTCCAAGCGCCAATATTAAAAGTAGATGTTGGGCCTTTATAGATGCCTCCAGACTTTGCCAACTATTTCAGTAAACTTAGGTTGGAAGTGGACAGGACGTCGACCGAAGCAGATATCCATTTCCTCGTAGAGAGAAATTTCATCCAGATCGACAAGGCGTTGCTTAATGGCGTCAGCGGTTTTCATATAATGGATGTCAGAGCCAAATACTCCGGCCACTGTTACGCCATAGGTTCCATTAACTAAAAGTTTTACCGCTGCACCGCCAACGCTTTTACCAAAGGCCACATCGTAGCTGGTGCTGCCACCGCTGCGAACGAGATGGCCGGGATTGACTTCGCGAATTTCGGGACGCTCATAAAGGGTTTTGACGTATTGGCCAACATTTTTCATAAACAGAGGAATGGATTCATCTGCAGATAGTCGTTTTTCTAGCTGTTCGCGAACATATTTGGCCGCCCCTGAGAGTTTTTTATGGCCAAAAGAGTCGAGGCCCACCGTTTCATCAGTTATATGAGAGCCGGTGGCAGTTTTAATTCCTTCGGCCACGATTATAACGTAAGTTCCCGCGCGTACATCACTGGTGAGGACACGATTAGTAAAGATGCGTTTGTAGTGTTCATAAACGATATCAAAATCCACTGGGATTTCGGGAATCAAGATACAGTCAGCATCGGCACCGATTCCACCCTTGAAAGCGGTGTGGCCAGCATAGCGGCCAAAAACTTCCATCACGATAGCGCGATTGTGACTCATCCCGGTAGTTTTTAAGTCTTCAGCAAATTGGGAAATGCGATTGATCGTAGAGTCTGCACCAACTGAATAGGTTTGCAAATCAAGATCCATGGTTTTAGGAGCATGCACACAAGGGATATGATTGGCGTCAAGATCGACAATAACGGAACCAGTATCATCTCCTCCCGAGATGATCAGTCCATCTATTTCAAATTTATCTAGTCCCTCTTTGATGATTTCATATTTACGTGGATCTTGAATATTTCTAATTTTAACGCGGCTGTGGCCGGCCTCGGAACCTGCTAAGGCGGAGTGAACTTTTTCAATGCGATCTTGTGATAGTTCGGTTAATTTTTCAGTTGTTTTGAGATTGTAAAGTCCGGCGTATCCGTTAGGGATAACAAAAAGTTTGATTCCCATATTGAGCGCAACTTTGGCGGCACCACTAATAACTGCATTTAATCCACCACAATCACCACCGCTGGTGATTATTCCGATATTTCGAATTTTTTTCATGATTTCCTCCCTGATTAAATTTTTGGATGTGGCATAATATATACTATTAAATCCAAGATAGGTAGAATAAACTAAAGGGTAAAAATGATTTAGCTTTTGCTCAAAGCAGATAGCGATGGAGTGTATAAATGGAAAGATTTAATCGTGACTTGTTAGACTTTATTACCGAGTCGAAAACGGCATTTCATGCAGCAAAAAAAATTGAGGAGATGCTAATTTCCGATGGCTTTACTCGTCTATATGAAGAAGAGAAATGGGCCATGAGTGCTGGCGGAAAATATTATGTCGTTCGTAATGAATCAGCTATTATCGCATTCAAACTTTCTAACAAAGCGGTGGAAGATAGTGTTTGGCGTATTGTGGGTGCGCACACGGATAGTCCAACGATGAAGATCAAACCAAACCCTGAAGTAGTAAGCAAAAATATTTTTCAGTTGGCCATTGAACCTTATGGTTCGATGATTCTCGCTACTTGGTTTGATCGCGATTTATCTATTGCCGGCAGGGTCAACTATTTGGATAAAAGCATGTCTGTAGCATCGGCACTGATTGATTTTAAAACAGCAGTGGCAATCATTCCAAGTTTGGCAATTCATCTAAATCGGAATGGTGGTGATAATTCTACCATCAACAAACAAAAAGAACTTCCTCCTATATTGATGGAAATTGATGCCAGTGTAACTCTTCCATCATTCGATGGCCTTTTGCTTAGTTATCTACACAATATGGGCCTGGAAGCAAGCAAAGTTTTGGGACATGAACTTTTTCTTTATGACACAAACCCGCCTCAGGTGGTAGGCCTTAACAACGATTTCATTACAGGATCTCGCTTAGATAATTTGCTCAGCTGTTTTGTTGGGGCAAAGGCACTTCAGTCTTGTGGTGATGAGATTTGCGGATTGTTAGTGTGTAATGATCATGAGGAGTGTGGCTCCATCTCCTTGGCCGGTGCAGAAAGTAATTTTTTGAAGACAGTCATTGGCCGTATTTGTGGTGGAGAATTTGAAAAGGTTAGTCGAGTTATGGCCCGTGCGCTAATGGCCTCTGTAGACAATGCACATGCGCTTCATCCCAATTATCCAGAAAAACACGAGCCTGGACACTCTCCGCTTTTAAATCGAGGGCCAGTTATTAAGTTCAACGCCAATCAAAAATATGCCTCCAATGGCCATTCCTCAGCATTTTTTTCACTCCTAGCGGATGTAGCACAAGTTCCGTTGCAGAGTTTTGTGGCCAGATCAGATGTCGGCTGTGGCAGCACTATCGGCCCCACGACCTCTGCACTACTGGGTGTGCAAACAGTAGACATTGGGGTACCTACACTGTCAATGCATTCAATAAGAGAGACTGCCGGAACAAAGGATGCCTTCGATTTGTATAAATTGTTGTCACTATTTTTTAGGCAGGCCTAAATAATCTTACAATAAAAAGATAAATTTTTTTCCTCCTGAGCTTCCTTTTAGCGGTATAATATGTCATGGGCAAACTCGCTAGGAGGGAGTATGGTGGAACGTCAGATGAAACCTAGAGTCCTTGTTGTCGATGATGATGGGGATATTCTCGAAACAATTCAAGAACATTTAGTTAACTGTGGTTACAAAGTGGCAATTACCACTTCGGCATCAATGGCATTGTCGATGTTGAAGGAGAGTGATTTCGATGTGGTGGTGACTGACTTGGTCATGCCTGGAATTAATGGGATAGAATTTAGTCGAATGGTACACGCCGACTATCCGGTGGTGATGATGAGTGGCCATCCGCTAGATGAGATTGGAGTGCCAAATAACGATGTTCATGACGCATTCATAGATAAATTAAGGGCCAACCATGATCTTTCTCGGGCCATAGATAAGGCAATTTTTCGTTGGGATAGTTGTCGTAAGGCAGCATAACTTTTTAAGCATAGATCTTTCCTTTCCGGCCATTTTGGGATATCTACTATCTTAGTAGAATTTCTGTTTTTTTACAGGAGAAAAAACATGCAAATGAGATTTGCGACGCTTTGCCCGTTATTCATTTTTTTCTCCATTTTATTTATTTTTTCGACTTCTGTTTTTGCTTTACCAACTTATCAAGACAAGCATACGTTTAACTATACAGTACCTGTTGACTCGTATAGTTTTGCACTCAAGGGAGTAAAAAAGCATACTGCCTACAATTATGAGCGAGTTGCTCGCGTTTGTGTTGATTCTCGTGGAAGAGAATATACCTGTTATCAAAATGTACCTGTACCGGTAGAGGTCAGAGATTATTTTATATTAGGTGAGATTGAGATGATGCTAGGCCCGGCGGCCCAGGAGTTAGGCCCCAATCAAGAAGTAGCTGTCTCCCTAAATGAGATGAATATCAAAGTTGAAGTAAGAGGAACAGAAGCGTTGGTTGCCTATGGAGAAGTTTTGGATTATCAAGTTTTGAGCGATCGTCGTCCGACAAAAAAGTTTCGTGTACTCTATCAGGTTAGTTTTGGTCGTCTAAGTGAACATCTCAATCCGGTAAGCGCGCCTCTATCAGAGATGAGTTATAGGGACTATTCCTTGACGTTTAAAGTCAACCGAGTTGATTTTCCAGAGAGTTTTGTTCCTGGATTGAAAATTGTGCAAAAGAAGCTCTTTTCCAGTCAGGTTATTGATGATCGAGATCTTTATCCTAGCGAATATGAGTTGCTAGAGATGGGAGATAAAACGCAAGTGACGGTAGACCTTTCTAGATACAAAAACTATTTCACCAAAGGTGGGAGTTTTGAGTTGACTGCGCGATCTCAGATTAAGTTTAAACATCCAAAAATTATCAGTGTTACCCCGCAAACTAATCTTTCTAAAACGGCATCTATCGCTGTCAAGTTTTAAAGAAAAACTATGAATTTATTTGGCACGCCGTAAAGAATTATAATATAATTTTATAATGCAAAAAATTGTTTTGATTGTTAGTGTCATCGTGTTTATCGTTTCGACTTTTTTAGTCTTTGATGAGGATATTTTTTTTTCCGTAGGCGGACGAAATGTTGATGAACTAGAAGTTATAGGAAGTGTAACGGAGGAGAGCAACGATGTAAGGAGGAAGTTGGTAAACGACTTTGGCTGGTATCCTATAAAACAACAAAATAATATCTATTCCGCTGATTCCATTTATACTGGTGACAATTCTAACGTAGAGATAACTTTTTCAGATAAATCTTCCATCGTCATTGAAGAGAAGTCGCTGGTTACTTTAAATAGCGATGCCAACAATATTTTACTGAATATGGAACAAGGATCTTTCGTCGGAGATATTGGTGCCAGAAGCAAATTGGCCCTTTTGGCCAATGGAGAAAAAAAAGAGTTGCGTTCTTCTAACAACGCCAAAGTTAAATTAGAAATTGCAAAAGGAGGAGCACAAAGTATTGCAGTTTTGGCGGGAAATGTAGAGATGCAGTTTGGAGAGAATAAACAACTGATTGAAAAAAATAGTTTGCTGACGGTTTCTCAGGATGGAAAAATTGAAACAGTAAAAGTTGATCTGGAGATTCTTGCACCGGCAGGCAATGCCAAGCTATGGTACACGGAGAATTCTAAAGTTCTTTTTAGATGGAAGAGTTCGGAGAGTGTTGATTCTTATCGACTAATTGTAGAGTCTAAAAATAAGAAAATTGAAATTGTAAGAGGCGCCAAGGATGTGGTATTTTTAGAGGGGCGTCGTGAGTTTGCGGAGGAGATAGAGCTGCCGGCAGGAAAATTCTCTTGGCATGTTATTGCAAAAAAAGGGGCAAAGGAATTTAAAAGTTTTAAACTCTCTTTTGCTCACGCCGAGAATCTTCCTGTCAAATTGCTTGCTCCAGCAAGAGATTATGTTTTTTATATCAACAAAGGGGCGGCCGGACGGGATGTTCCACTATCGTGGCGACAAGATAGTGGGGTGAGTCGCTACGAGATTCAATTGAGTAGGCAAGTTGATTTTTCTAACATTGTTAGCGAGCAGACAGTAAGTGGAACACATGCCCTTTTTCCCTCATTGTCAGGAGGAAATTATTACTGGCGTGTTAAGGCCATCGATAAAGATCGGTCGGAGATTCTTTGGTCTGATCCAAATTTATTTTCCGTTGAAACGATGGCAATTGAAGAGCAGTTGCCACCTTCTGGGCAAAACTTGTGGTTTGTGGGCGAGGCCGGTGTTGTTAAATTTAGCTGGAAGGTTGCCGGAGTTGTTGATAGTTATGCTTTAAAAGTTAAATCAGCAAAAGTAGAAAAAACAATTGAGAGAGTTGCCTCCAGAGATCAATCCTTTTTTGAAAAAGAGTTTTATCAAGAAAATCTGATTTTGCCTGCAGGGGTTTATTCCTGGAACGTTGAAATTGTAAAGCGTGGTAAGCGCTCATCAGGACAAACCTATACGATAAATAACCAGCAAAATAGAGAGGTAACTCCTCTTTCTCCTGTTGATCAAACGGTACTTTTTTTGGCCAAAAACGAGAGCGTAGCACGGAAAGTAGAATTTAAATGGAGTGACCCAACTATGGCCAGACGCTATGCTATTCAAGTAGCTAAAAATCCAAATTTCTCACAAATTTTATATGAACAGGAAGTAACAAAAGCGGCACTTCTGTTAGGGGAATATGCTCAGGGATCTTATTATTGGAGAGTTCGCTCAATTGATTCTGAGCGACCTATTTTAGATTGGGGGCGGCCATTTAAGTTTACGATAGACAAAGTAGATATTCTGGCCACGGCGCCAGAGAATAAAGAAATAATTTGGTTGGGAGAGGATCGTAATTGTAAATTTAGTTTTAACTCCAAAGGGCCATTAGATCGTGCATCGTTGGTAGTGCTTGATCGGAAAGATGGGAAAAAGCGAGAGATAGAGATTAATGTGCAATCGGAAGAAGGAGAAAATTTACAATTTGAACGAGCAGTTATTTTAGAAGCAGGAAGAGATTATCAGTGGCAGATTGTCGCTCATCGCTACGGGCAGAAATTTGTATTTGAGGGGGGAGAGTTTTCTTTAAGGCAAAATAGTAAAGTGGCCTTGTCAACGCCAGCAGATAAAAAATTTTTCTCCATTAAAAAAGAAGAGGATTATTTTCCTCAAGTTGATTTAGGATGGAATGACGTTACTAACGCTAAACAATTTCATTTACAGATTGCCAAGGATGAAAATTTTCGTGACCTGTTGCTGGATAAGGAGTTATCAGAAACTCATCTGACCTATAATAAATTGGAAGAAGGGAACTATTTTTGGCGAGTAGCAGTATTGGATAGTGATCGTCCCAATTTGGGGTGGAGCGACAGTCGAAGTTTTGTAGTTATGAAGTCAGAGATTCGTTTTATTTCCCCAACAGAGGGGGCCTTGGTTTGGGCAAATGATGGTAAGCAAGCAATTACCTTTGAATGGGAGGCCGATTTTCTGATTGAGTCATACACTTTAGTGGTGGGTGGAGGAGGGAAACGTGCAATTTCTATCGAAAAAACTGCCAAACAACATCCAAATAAGTTTACAGGTAAAATGTATCAAGAAGAGTTAGTATTGCCGGTAGGAGAGTATGATTGGTATTTAATTTTTGGCAAGGCCAATTTAGTGGAGAAGAGTTCTCCAATGAAATTGAGGTTAAGATATAATAGGCCGGTGGCATTATTGGCGCCATCAGAAAAACAAGAGTTGTATCTTAAAGGGCATGAACAAGTTTTAGAAAAATTGTTGCTAAAATGGAAAGATGATACTGGTGCTTCAAAATATTTTCTGCAGATTTCAACCGAGAGTAGTTTTAAATCAGTTATTGTCGAGAAGAAAATTGATAATGATACAGAATATATTGCATCTGATTTGTCGCGTGGAAATTATTTTTGGCGAGTGAAAGTTATGGAGGATGGCCGCCCCAATAGTCCCTGGAGTAGTACTAGAAGTTTTTCCGTTAGACAGATTTTGATTGCTAAATTTCGTCCACAAACCGATGAGGTTTTATGGCAAAAAAATAAAAACGAGTCGGTAACATTTGCTTGGGCCACTGAAGGAGAAGTGGATAACTATAACTTAGTAATTACTGCTGCAGAAAAAAAACGAGTAATTAAGCGTTATCTAAAAAAAGATAAAAAGAAATTTGCGGGGCCCAACTTTTCAGAAGAAGTGATACTTGCTTCTGGGAAATATTCATATGAAATTATAATTGGCAAAGGCGAGCATTTAGTAAAATCTGAATCAGTTTTTTTTGAAGTTAAATCGGAGGCCGCTATTTTACCAGTTACTCCACTAGATGGTACGGCAATTATGTTATCAAAGACAAATGCAAAAAGCGGAGAAGTCGCATTAAAACTTAGCTGGAAAGATCCCGCGGGGTGGCCAACGGTAAGAGTGTTGGTCGACGAAGATAGAAAATTTTCAACACCCATTTTTGATAAAGAAGTTAGTTCAGAGAGTTTTGTGGAATTGGCCAATTTAAAAGTTGGCCGCTATTTTTGGAAAGTAGAACGAAAACTTTTATCTGTCGCCTCTGGGGCAAATTCTAGTGGTGCTAGTGAGATCACCAGCTTTGAAATAGTCAACGATTCACCCATAGAGCTTTTATCTCAAAGTGGGGAGCAATATGAGCTAAAAAATTATAAGGCCAAGATAGCAATGAATTGGAAGGCCCATGAGGGAGCGCTGGGTTATAAGGCAGTGATTGCCACTGATCCGTCCTTTTCCAAAAAAGATATTGTTTTTGAAAGCGAAGTGATCAAAACAGTGAAATACAGTTTTAATTATCAAGCAAACAAATTGGGAAAAATATATTGGAGGATTGCCGGTATATTACCTGGCCGGCGGGAAACGCAGTTTTCGGAAATTGTTTCAGCAGATATTGAAATGAAGACGTTGTCCGCCCCCCCTCTGTTGGCCAAAAATATAAAACACAAATTGGCGAAGTATCAAATAAAGAACAATAAATCGATAGGCTCCCTAGAAGAGGTTTTCTCTTTTGAGTGGAAGGCCGTTCCCGGAGCTGCGGCATATAAGTTAGAGGTTTATGAATTAACCTCCAATAATACAAAATCAATTATCAATGAGAAAGTATTTGGAGAGTATTTTATTTGGGATGGGCCATATATTGGAAAGTTTAATTATAAAATTACCCCTATAGATAAATTTGGAAGAGAAGGTGAAAGTAGCGATAATGGGAATTTAGAAGTTATGGAATAGATGAAAAATATATTTTTTTTAATTTTAACGTTACTTACACTTATGGCCATTTTTTCATCGGCTGTCTATGCAGAAAAAATTTATAAGCTTGAATATATTTGTAGGGGCGAAGATCCCATTAAAAGAGTGGTAAATGTCTTTTTAGTGGCAAATACTTCCGAGCTTATAAAAAATAAAGTACTGAAGATTGTTGCCAAAAAAAATGGACATATTAAAAATTGGCAACATTTAAAAAAAGGTGAAAGGGTTACTCTTTATTTGCCGGAAAAAAATGCAAATAAGATGATGATGAAAAAGTATATTTTAAGTATAAAAAAACGAAAGGCCAAGAGTTTTAAAAGCATTGAACATACTGTCAATTTCTATTCTTCGATGTCGCTAGTTAGGTTTGATATTGATTCACCAACTGTTTCAACTGACGGCACTCTTTTTTCTAAACTTAAATATTTTCTGCTGTATGATTTTTCCTATCAACTAAACAGTAAGTTTGGCCTTTTTATAACAACTCTTTTGGGTAGTGAATCTTTTTATCCTCCCATCGGTGAAGGAGCAGTTTCTCTGAGTGGAACGCAGTTTTTTCAATATGCCATAGGGCCGGGAGGAAGCTATCTTTTTAACGATAAGTTTGCTTTGCGAGGATCAGTTCTCTACGGCAACGATACTATTATTTACGATATGACAACTGAAGATATTTGCTTAGGAGATGTAGCGCACTTTTCTATAAATATGCTTATAAATTACCAGGCCTATCGGGCATTAAATACGGATGGTGATCTTCAATTATCTATTAATTACGCCTTGCCTGCGACAAGTGCAAAGGTGGAGTTTTTGGGAGGGTATGGCGGGAAATTGGCCACTATTTTGAAAATAAAACTTTCTTCCATTGCCATTAAAATTGCTCCTACTTTGGAGTATCAGATTTTAAACGGGGCCTATTCTTCGCAGTCAGAATTAACCGCCGGACTTAATCTTGGCGTTTTGTTTAACTGATATTTTTTTTGTAACCAATTTAGATGGTCAAATATTGCCATTGCTATTCCTCCAATTACTTCTCAAGATTGGCGGTGATTTTCCGAAGCTATGTTACCCTGTTATTGAGAATAGCATATGGATTTTTCATTCTACGACAATATTTTGGACGCCATCTTTGTATTAGATCGCGATAAAAAAATTATCTATAGTAATGAGGCTTCCTCTATTTTAGTGGGGATTTCACAAAAGAGAATGCAAAAGGGCCGTCATCTTAAGGATGTAATAACTTTTGATAATGAATTTTCATATTTGACAGATGAAAGTACTTTAACTGCAGAAGGCGTCGCCAATAGCTTAAATTCTTACAAAGAGATTAGTTTTAAAACTCAAAATAGTATAGGACTAGTAGAACGCAAAGGCCTGATCTTAGTACAAAGATGTGACGTTAGTTGTAGTAGCAATATTTGCAATTTGTCAGTGATCATTAGAGAGATGACCTTAGAGGAAAATCTTCACTCCAAATACAAAGCAGAGTTAGAAAAAAAAGAAATGGTCATTGAGCAATTACAACAGGCGCAAGTGGAGTTAAAAAACTATTCAACCAACTTGGAGAAAATGGTTGAACAAAGAACTGCCGAATTAAAATCAATAAACAGTTTTTTAAATGCAATGATCAATAGCTTAGAACAAGGGTTATTGGTTTTTGATAAAGATGGTAATTGTCTGCCAATCTATACAAAGGCCTGTGAGCGGATTTTTAATCTCTCTCCAGCTGGAAAAAAATTCTGGGATGTTATCAATATCGGCAAAGAACGTATTTCAGAGATAGAGTTTTGGTCAAAGGGATTATTCAAAAGTATGATCCCTTTCATTGATTTTGTTAAATTAGGCCCTACAAATTTTTATAACAGTGTTGGAAGATATATTGAGCTAGATTATTTTCCAATGAAAGATGAATTTGGAAAGTTGAGTGGTATTGTTACAGTTGCAACGGATAAAACAGAAGAATTGAATGCAAAAAATAGTGCAAATCGAGAGCATAAATTTGCCCAGATGATAATTAAAGTAACAAAAAATAGAGAACAGTTTTTTCAATTTATATTTGATTGTAAAAAAATGGTGGAATGGTTAACAGATCTTTTTGATAAGGCCAATGTTGGAACTTGGGACTTAGGCCACGTTTTTCGACAAGTGCATTCCATTAAAGGGATGGCCGCAATGTATTCAGTTGCCAAGCTGGAGGCCACTGGGCATAAATTAGAAAATCATCTCTCCCAGATTCGAGAAAGTGCTGAATCGACGCTACTTGCAAATCTAACAAAATTACGAGTAGAGTTAGAAAATTTCCATCAAGCATTGCTGTCAACTATAGAGGAATGTAAGGCCTTTTTAGGGGATTCTATAGAGACAGGAGAGGTTAGTGTCGAGGTGCGAAAGAGAGACATCGTAGATTATTCTGCCAAGCTGCTAATGCCAAATATTGGCCAGGATTTATTGAAAAAGAGCTTTGATGAGATTTTTCTTTATTCTGCGATAGATAAGTATTTTACTCAATATTCCACCATGGCCTGCGAATTGGCGGAGGCCCAAGATAAAAAACTTAAAGCGATAAAATTTAATAATGGCGACATTCGCATCTATGCAGATCCTTTTCGTGAAATATTTGGAGTGATGGTTCATCTTTTTAGAAATGCAGTCTATCACGGAATCGAGACTCCAGAGATTAGATCTGCTCAGGGAAAAGAGGAGGAAGGGGCCATCGTTGTAAACTTTCTTCTAGAGACTGTCCAAAATGGCGATGAGAAGTTGAGAGTTATAGTTAGTGACGATGGCCAAGGAATTGACACCAAAAAAGTTCGTGAAAAATTAAAACAAGGTATGTCGCCATCTGTGGTAGATAAGATGGGTGATGACGAAGTAAATTATCACATTTTTGATATGGGCATATCTACTGCAGAACAAGTGAATGTTATCGCCGGTAGAGGAGTTGGAATGAGTGCTGTTTTGTCTGAAGTAAAAAAGTTGGGAGGGGAGATAAGAGTATCTTCTCGTCAAAATCTTGGAACTACGTTTGATATTGTGTTACCATATAAGAAAAAATGAGTACAAAATCGGGCCTATCTATTCAAGTCAAATTGCTTATCCTGCTGGTTAGTTTGCCAGTGGTCTTTTTGGGATTATATTTGGCGTTAGTTTTTAATCTTTTTGAAAAAGATAAAATTGCTTATATTTTTGATTCGAGCATGGCCGTAACCAAAACAGTGGCCTCACAAATTAGGGCCGAAACGAATGTCGCAGTTAATCAGCTTCGGCCGGTATTAGAGGGTTTTTCCTCCGAGGCAAAGAGTTTTGATGAAATCGGCAAAAATATTTTTACCATCAACGAGTCACTTGCGTTATTGCAAGTCTATGAAAATCAAAATGGCCAATTTTTAAAGATGGCCCAATTGTCAAAAGACGATGGGGTAAAAGACGATTTTACTTATGCCACACAATTGTTATCAGCAATAGACCAGTCTAGTATCGTGATGGATCTTAGCAAGGAAAATGATCTAATTTGGTTTGGCATAAAGCATATTAACGAAACGACAAAAGCGGAACTTTATATACTGTCATTAATTAAATCCGACAGTATCTTGGATGTGTTTAAAGGAAAGTCAGTTTATAACAAATTTTTAATTCGTCAAAGTGGAGACATTATTATTTCTCCGGAAGCGAAAGAGGAAAAAAATAAAAAATACTCCTTTGCGAATTGGAGCTTTCTGCCAAAATTGAAAGGGCAGAATTTTAAAGAAGGAACATTAGAATCGTTATCACCAGATGGTGAGAAATGGCTTACTTCTTTTACCCAGGTGGGAATATCTGATTGGTTTATTCTTTCAAATATAAAAAGAGCAACTGCGCTAAGTGCAATTGATGTTTTGTTGAAAAAATCACTTTTGTTTTTTGTGGCCCTAATTTCACTTGCAGTGATTATAAGTATTTTTACCTCTAATAAAACTACTCTTGGTTTGCGAGAATTAGCGCAGGCAACCTTAGAAGTGGCCAAAGGTAATTTTAATATTTCTCTGGCCCGTCGTTCTAATGATGAAATTGGGATGCTCTCAGACAGCTTTAATGAAATGGCCGGAAAGATATCAGGGCTTATGTCGGCCACCGCCGAAAAGGCCAGAATGGAATCGGAGTTGGCCACCGCCAAAACAGTTCAGGAAAATCTTTTTCCTTCAGATTATTATCACAATGGGATGGTAGAGATATCTGGCCACTATCGGCCGGCCAGTGAATGTGGAGGAGACTGGTGGTTTTATAATGAAAAAGAGGGGATTGTGCAGCTTTGGATCGGAGACGCCACTGGACATGGGGCACCAGCGGCCTTGATTACGAGTGCGGCAAAAGCTACAGTTTCAATTATCTCAAGATTAAGTGTTACCTCTCCGGCCTTGGCATTAGCATTTTTAAATCATGCAATTTATGAAAATTCGCATGGTAAAATGTGTATGACTTTTTTTGTAGCATTTTTAAATTTAAAAACTAAAACCCTTGAATACGCCAATAGCGGCCATGATGCTCCTTATATTTTTAGAAAAAATGGTTCAGAGTTTTCCAAGAAAACTATGGACACATTGTCGGAGGCCAATGGCCCAAGGTTGGGAGATCGGCCAAATCCTAATTACTCTACCGCAAAAGTTCAATTAAATGAGGGAGACGTTATTTTGTTTTATACGGATGGAGTTGTGGAGATGCATGGCCCCGGCGGAGAATTATTAGGGGAGAGAAAATTTGTAAAATTGGCCTTGGAGTCCTTGAATAAGAGTATGCATCTGCCAGCAGTTATAAAGTCCATAGTTGATGAGGCCGAGCTTTTTAGAAAAAATACTCCGCTGGCAGATGATGTAACTTTTTTTGGAATGCGGATAAAAAGTTCTGGAGAGTTGCCGACAACTTATGCTCAAACGCAAGATGTCATCATGACAGTTGAAAAAGCTATTCCGCGACATTTGCTAGGAGTTTTGCCCCTGGTTAATCTGAATGGTGATTTCTCTTCTTCAAGCTTGGCCAATCATTCTGTTGGTTTTTATGATAATTTATCTCTTGGACAATTAATTCCTTTTTTAACAAATATAGATCAAGGAGTGCGCCATTTAATAAACGTCAAAGATGGGGACTATTTTAAACATGTGGCCCTGGCATTGAAGGTTGCTTCCAATAGACCGGCATTTATGAGTGATCCCATTGCTGAAATTTTGGAAGTTTTCTCTCGTAATTTGACTGCACCTTTTGTAACAGGAACGTATAGTCATGAATGGAATCTTGATGAAGGAGATCAATTTGTTTGGTTTTTTCACTCGTCGGATCAAAAATTTTTAGTTTTAGAAGATCTAGAACGTCGACTTGATAAAATTCCACGTATCGTTAGAATCAAACATGATATTAAACTTCTAGTGGATGAGCTTTTTACTAATGCTATTTTTAATGCCCCGAGCGTAGTTATTAATGGAAAGCGCAAAAAAGTTGGGCGACAGGGCCGCGTATTTTCGAAAAGAGCGGCGGCCGTATTTGTGAAAATTGATATTAGTGGCAATAAAGTTATTGTGGGATGTGTTGATCAATTTGGTAGCCTATCCCCTTCTGAAATAGTCTCGCGCCTTAATATCACCTATGACCTTGGCCTGGATAAAGGAATGGATATGAACAGCTATGGCGGCTCAGGAATAGGGGTACGATTAATGCTAGACAGAAGTGATTCAGTTTTTTTAATTGTAAATAAAGCAGTGGAGACTTGCGTAGTCTTTACATTACCGATTAATATAAATCGGGCCAGCGAAGAGATTAGAAAGAACGTGCATATAGTTGTTAACTAGTCTAAGCTTAGTTGCGGATAAAATAGGAGGTAGATAAGAGATGGGCGCATTTCAATGCAGTACAAAACAGGAGCTAGAAACGTTGCAGATAACCATCGGTGGTGCCGTCGATGAGGATGTTCGTTTCCCTCAGTTGACACTGTCTGCAGTAAAAAAAATAGTGTTTGATTTTAAAGAATTAAATCTTATCAATTCTTGCGGAATTCGTGAATGGGTAGTTTGGTTAAGAAATATTCCAGCTTCCATAGAGGTCTTATATAGAAATTGTCCAAGAATTTTGATTGAGCAAATTAATATGATCGAAGGACTAATGCCGGCCAATGGATATATTGAGTCTTTCTATCTGCCATACTATTGTGAGGAATGTGATAAACAGACTATGCTTTTGTGTGAAAGAGGAAAAGATTATACAAGGAGTGGGATGGAGACAAAAGAATTTGTTCCATGCTCCAAATGCCAAGGCAATAGCGAGATTGATGTTATTGAGTCAAAATACTTGAAGTTTATTAAGCAGTATGGTTAGAATATTGCCTTCTTTTTTTAACCTATAATTGAGAATGAATCCCATGACTATGACCAATGAAGATAAGTTAAGTGGCAGTGTAGATTTGAATATGCGGGTCTTATTAGTTGATGATGTTAAATCGATGCTGATTGAGGCCAAGATCATGTTGAAGATGTTGGGAATTAAAGATATTGATGAGGCCGAAGATGGACAGATGGCCTTAGATAAAATTCTAGATAGTTCCTCGGCCGGAGATAGTTATGATTTGATTATCTCAGATATAAATATGCCCAATATGGATGGACTGCAGTTATTAGAAAATTTGAAAAACATAGATGAAGTAAAAAATACGCCGTTTTTGATAATGAGTACTCAAAATGAGTTGCCAATTATTATGGACGCCATTGAATTGGGAGCGGCAAATTATATAGTAAAACCTCTTACTAAATCTGCCCTAATTGGTAAACTCAATCGAATCTTTGGCCACAAAAAAAATTAAAATGGTAGTTTGAAAATTATCCATGCGGTGGTGCTGTTATCATTCGTTTTGTGAGAGATGCTGTTTTTTAGCTGGACTTTTTTACGCAAAATATCTACAGGTACCGTTATGCCTAAATTTGTATCGGTACTGTTGTTAAAGCTGTTATGCTTAACCTCACTAATGGCCGATGCCTCAACACCTGAAAAATCAAGAGGAGACTCTACACGAAATGCCACAGTTGAATATTTTTCAGAATTTTCGCTGGTGGCCCTTTCGCTAGTGACAGATAATTTAGTATTGCCTAATGCTATATTAGTTTTGCCTAAGATGTATTTGGTAGTTTGCGGATCGGCGTTGGCGTCTTTCATATTTTCAACAACAGTATCCATCATGCCGGCACCGAATTCAAAAGAGAATATTTTTGAGGGAATAATAGAGCCGACTACTTCTGGCCCCTCACTAATTTTCGAATTAACTTCATCTATGATTTTTTTCTGCGTTATAGCTACTTCCATAAAGGAAGTGGGGGCAATCTTTGCGGAAATATCAGTTTGACTTAAATTATCTGACTTAGATATTTGGCCGGCCAACTTAGCGATTGGAATTCCTGGAAGATCAATTTCACCATAGACGTTGCTGGAGGGATTTGGTGGGGCGTCCTGTATTTCTAGTTCACGGCCTGGTGTTGTCGGCGCAGAAGGAATCTGAATCTTAGAGCCAAGAGTACCTCCATTGGCCTTAATCGAAGTATCCACCGTTGAGATCCCGGAAGTGGAGTCAACATTAACATCGGCAATGCGATATAATTTTATCTTTGTGGCCCCATTTTTTTTTTCGATTATTTCAAGCCATGCCGGTTCAGCGGCCAAGCTTTCTTTGGCACTTAAATCTAATTTTAGTAATCTGTGTTGCGTCGGCCCATAGCTTACTCCTACAGATTCTATTAGTTCCGAAGGAAAAGGGCCCTTCCAAGTTACAGTGGGTGAGATACTATTTTGATCTTGATTATTTTGATTTGCTGCACAGAGCTCTTGTTTGTTTCTGGCAAATTTATTTAAACTCAAATAGAAATTTGCACTATTTTTGCTGTTATAAAACTTAGAAAAATCATCCCACTCTATTTGAGAGTTGTCAGATAAACTTTTGTCATACAGCTTCTCAATTATATCTAATACGTCTTCGCCTAATTTGGTTATTTCCGGTGGTGCCACAGATGGGGCAGTTAGCTCATAGTCTGAGATGGGAAAAAAATCTACTGTTTTAGAATAATCTATGCCGGCCTCAGTGGGCCACGCAGTAAAACAAAAAAAACAATTAATGATTAAAAGCAGTCGCCAGAAAACCATGTCTATTTTTCGGTGTAGGCGTCCAAATCTTTAGCGATTGATCGCAAGGCATGAGCATCAATACTTTTGCCTGACAAATTATGCAAATCGTAGCGGGTGGCCAATGTTAATAGGCGGTTACTGTTTGACTTTGCTACGCGGGCGATTGTTTGAGCGAAGGCCTCAACCATTTCGGTATTACCAATGGCACGATATGCCGCAACAATTCCCTTCATTGCGCTAATGTCGTTGGGATAATTGCGATAATACTCTCCTAGTGAAAGTAGGGCGTCTTGGTAATTTTTTTGTAAGTACTGTGCATATCCCTTTATTTTATGAAAATAGATTCCGCACTCGGCAAGATAGGTTTGCTCGAAGGGGTTTATTGATTGTGTATAAAGTTTAATAAACTTTTCATGATCGTTAAGTTCATATAGCAGATTGGCCTTGTGGCAGAGCACCAGAGCATCTTTTTTGTTATTACTGGAATTAATTAGATCCAATGCCTGTTTGTATTTTCGTTGGGCCGTTAAGGTGGCCAGAAGGGTGGCAATGGTTGGCCCAGAGGGATTTTTTATAACTTGCATTGCGAGAAGAAGCACGCGCTCGGCAGAGGCATAGCGCTCAGCAGAGTAAAAAAGAGAACCTAGAGAAGAAAGTGCGGCCGGATCATCTTGATATTTATCAGCATCAACATGTGCCAACATCGTTAGAAGCTTGTCGTCTTTTCCCATATTTTGATATGCATTTAGCATATTAAATACAAAGTCGGGCCGTTCGCTGTAATCTGTTCCTAAAATATAGGAAAAGTTTCCACTAAAATGTTTGCTTAAAAATGCCTGTGGCGAGGTATTATATTTTGAATCAGAATAAAAAAGTGCACTCTGTTTTACTTCTGCATAAGCATTGATGTCAGTATTGATCACTGCCTCATCAGTTAACTTTACAATTTCTTGGCGACTTAATGAGTAGTTAGTGAGAGCGTTATATGGATCATTAAAAGGAATTTGAGCGAGCATGGTGGAGAGAGTCTCATTTTTTGTCATGAGCAATAGTTTTTGCATATTAAGCTTTAATGGTTGACGAGAGCCTACAATGATCATTTCACTATCATTTAAATCCGTAAAAACTGCCCCATTGGGAAAAACCTCATAGAAGGTTTTAAGAATACTTTTTAAAACTGGTTCATTGAGGTTGTATAAGTTTAGCCATTGCGAAAAAACGCCTTTCTCACTCAAATTGGCATTAACAACTTCAAAAAATTCTTTAGTAAAGAGATTTGCCACTCCAGATAACCAGGAGTGAGATGGTTGAGAAACAATGATGTCATACTCTCCCTTGCGGCCAATGTTAAGCACATATCGGGCATCTTCGATTTCTAAACGCAAATTTTCTCTTTTTAAAATGGGGTTGTTTTTTTTGTATACATAGTTGGCCGCTTCAATGATTCCTTCTTCTAATTCTGCAACATAAACATTGGGAAGATCTGTGCTAGTTAAAAAATCTACAGTAAATCCACCGCCATATCCAACAATAAAGGCGCTATGAGGGTCACGGACAAAAAGATAAGAAAGCAGTCCAAGCAAAGCTTCATACTTGGGAAGAGTGCGCATGGAATTTTTATTGTAAATAGATTCATTCAATCCATTTGTTTTTAGTCGGTAGTAGTCGCGATAATGAGTTCCATCCTTAGGATCATGACTAAGAGAAATAATCCCAGTTTTCCCTTCTACAATGAGTTGAAATTCTTCATAATCTTTTGCATAGTATTTAGTTAAATCAGCAAGCGAAGTGTCGGGAGAGATGCTTTGAGTGTAGGCAGATTTTAAAATATTTTTGAAGTCAACATTGGCACCAAAGATTGACACCAACGCAATGCAGGCAAAAACCGGAAAAAAAACAAGTCGCCTTTTTTTATCTGGTGTGAAAAAAAAGACTACTAATATTCCAGAAAATGTCAACGCAAGCATGGCAATTTTAATGGCAGCGCCAGATCCCAACATGGGAATAAAAACTATTCCTGCCAAATAAGAACCCAAAATAGAGCCCACAGTATTCCAGGCGTAGGCAAGGCCGGTGATTGCTGGCGCATCTTCGGCAGATTTTGTTAACATGACGATAATTAGAGGAAGTAGTGCTCCAAACATTAAGGTTGGTAAAAGTAAAATTACTACAGTGACTATAGCTTTTATGGCCAACATCCCGGGCCATCCTTTTAGGTAGAATGCCAAAATGGTTGTAAGGATTGGTGCGTAATTTAGGGCATAGCTTGCTAGAAGAGAAAATAAAATTGCCAACATTAGTACGTTTATGAACAAGTTGGTTATATTTTTAATTTTTTGAAAATAGAGAGATAGAAGTAAGGATCCTAGGCCAATGCCAAAAAGATAGAGTGCTAAAATTATTCCTAGGCCATAAATATTAGTGCCAAAAAATATTCCTAAGTATTTGTTCCAAACAACTTCAAAAGAGATTGAGGCAAAACCGGCAAAGAGGGCAGTGGAGATCAAAATAATTTGTTGCCAGTTCGGGGTAAATTTTTTTATAGACGAAGCACTAGGTTTCAAAGTTTTAGGTTGCAAAAACTTGTTACCTTTAAGATAACGCCAATTAATAATCAGTACTGCCAAAAAAACGGCAATATTTATTGCCGCCATCAAGTTGTTGGCCAGCAACACGCCAAATTTAGGTATAAAAAAGAAGCTGCCAAGGATGGCCCCTAAGAATGCGCCAAGAGTATTTACGCCATATAAAAAACTTATTTGCTTACCAATATTTGTTTCCTGGGTACTAAAAAATTTTACGAGAAGAGGAAGAGTTAGGCCCATCAAAACAGTAGGGATAATGAGAAGTAAAAAAACTAGAAAAAATTTGGCAAAAAGCGCCAACATATTTTGCGACCCGTGCAGCGGTAAAATTGCCAAAAATTTATGAAAATTCAACAGAGCATATATTAGTAGAGGTGCGTATAGTCCAATAATGCCCTCAGTTATTCCATATAGTAGAAGTGGGTTATTAACTCTGCGAGCAAATTTGCCGGCAAGCAAACTACCAATTGATAATCCAAAGAAAAAAATGGATAAAACTATGCTCATGGAAGTAGAGGTAGCTCCTACACCTAAAGAGAGCACGCGAATCCATATTGATTCATAAACTAAACTAGTCAATCCAGAGATAAGAAATAAAGTAAGAGAGATAAAATTAAATGTTTTCATTGGGGTACGTTACTAAAAAAAAAAGGGCCGGTAAAGTACTTACCGGCCCATGAAAAAAACAACCTAAGAAAGCTATCAACTCACATTTTATGTGCGAGGCCTTGGCATTGGGCCAGGAACTGGAGTTGGCCTGGGATCTGGCATTGGATCTGGGCCAGGCATTGGACGTGGCTGTGGATGCGGATTTGGATCCGGTTGTGGCATTGGCCACGGCATAGGCTCAGGTTGCGGCTGAGGAGCTGGCATTGGCCGAGGCTGTGGTTGTGGATCAGGCATTGGCCACGGCATAGGCTCAGGTTGCGGCTGAGGTACTGGCATTGGCCGAGGTTGTGGTTGTGGATCAGGCATTGGCCACGGCATAGGCTCAGGTTGCGGCTGAGGAGCTGGCATTGGACGCGGTTGTGGTTGCGGATCAGGCATTGGCCACGGCATAGGCTCAGGTTGCGGCTGAGGAGCTGGCATTGGACGCGGTTGTG